>NZ_MTAV01000244.1:430-851 GCF_002154695.1 Nostoc sp. T09 | reverse complement strand
GCTTTTCCCCTAAAGCGGAGTAAACTTTCCCAAAACTAACCAGAGTAGAAGCTTCCCCACCCCTGTCGCCCACCGCGCGGTACAGTGGTAGCGCAGTATTGTAATATTTCAAGGCTTTTTGCTTTTCCCCTAAAGCGTCGTAAACTGCGCCGAAACTAACCAGAGTATTAGCTTCCCCACGCCTGTCGCCCACCGCGCGATACAGTGGTAGTGCAGTATTGTAATATTCCAAGGCTTTCTGCTTTTCCCCTAAAGCATCGTAAACTGCGCCGAAACTAATCAGAGTATTAGCTTCCCCACCCCTGTCACCCACTGCACGATACAGTGGTAGCGCAGTATTGTAATATTCCAAGGCTTTCTGCTTTTCCCCTAAAGCGGAGTAAGCTGTGCCGAAACTAATCAGAGTAGTAGCTTCCCCACC
>NZ_MTAV01000244.1:0-420 GCF_002154695.1 Nostoc sp. T09 | reverse complement strand
TCCAAGGCTTTCTGCTTTTCCCCTAAAGCGTCGTAAACTGCGCCGAAACTAACCAGAGCAGTAGCTTCCCCACCCCTGTCACCCACCGCACGATACAGTGGTAGCGCAGTATTGTAATATTCCAACGCTTTGGGCTTTTCCCCTAAAGCGGAGTAAGCTGTGCCGAAACTAACCAGAGTATTAGCTTCCCCACTCTTGTCACCCGCCGCACGATACAGTGGTAGTGCAGTATTGTAATATTCCAAGGCTTTGAGCTTTTCCCCTAAAGCATTGTAAGCTGTGCCTATATTATTCAGAGTAGTAGCTTCCCCACCCCTGTCACCCACCGCACGATACAGTGGTAGTGCAGTATTGTAATATTCCAAGGCTTTCTGCTTTTCCCCTAAAGCGTCGTAAACTGCGCCGAAACTAATCAGAGTA
>NZ_MTAV01000033.1 GCF_002154695.1 Nostoc sp. T09 | reverse complement strand
AATATCATCAGTTAACATCATGTCATTATGTGTGTGATTAAGCTGGGGATTCACTCTAGTCAGACTCATCAATCCTTGTACACTCGTCCCGCCAACCTGTAGCCATTCTTTACGGGCGCAACGCACATCACTGGAAAATTATTGTTACCGTATTCAGTGTAAAAAGTTACTTCCCATGTATCTGTCTCGTCGTCCCATTCCATACCAACAAATTCATAATCTATGTATCTTTTTTCTTCCATACCCTGGCAGGCTTTTTCAAAAATTTTTATTAGTTCTTGAGCTTGGTTTTTTTTAAGCATTAGTTAAAATTCACTCTATTAACTTTTGCGGTGAGTAGCATTTGGGTAGCGCGATCGCACTGAGTGATCGCAAAATATTAGGATAAGAATGCCTGTTTTGAGTAGCATTTGAGTAGCGAAAAAGATTCAGAATTGTGAAAGCCTTATGTATTCAGGCTTTAACAAGACTGACCAGAAGCAGTATGAGAATTTTATTAGTTGATGACGAAGTTGAACTAACTGGCCCCTTGAGTCGGATATTATCCCGTGAGGGTTATACCGTAGATGCGGCTTATGAAGGAACAAGTGGCAGCAATCTGGCACAAACAGGCAGTTATGACCTGCTAATTTTAGATTGGATGTTGCCAGGAAAAACAGGATTAGAAATTTGTCAGGAATTACGCCACCAAGGTAAAACCACTCCCGTGCTGTTTCTGACAGCCAAGGATACTCTAGATGACCGAGTTGAAGGTTTAGATGCAGGTGCAGATGATTATTTGGTAAAACCTTTTGAATTGCGGGAATTGTTAGCCAGAGTCCGCGCCTTGTTACGTCGTTCTGGCGTCGAGACATACAGCACCACAACAGGACGCCTGATAGTAGCTGATTTAGAACTAGATATTGAAAACCAAGTAGCCTATCGTCACGAACGAGTAATTGAGCTATCCCAAAAAGAAAGCCAATTGCTGCAATACTTCATGGAACACAGTGGGCAACTTTTGACTCACGCCCAGATTATGCAAAATCTCTGGCAAGATGAGGAACAACCAAGTAGCAATGTGATTGCTGCATTAATTCGCCTACTGCGCCGTAAGATTGAGGTTGCTGGCGAAAGTCAGTTAATTCACACTGTTTATGGCAAAGGCTATCGTTTTGGCGCTGTTACGGGAGAGTAGGATTAGTAACCGAACTGTGCAAAAAGATGCGATCGCTCTAACCCTCGATTCTTAAAGAAGTTACAATTAGAAAATTGCTCTTCAAACCTCATTATTTCTCATCTGAAAACAGACGGGAGACTTCTATGACCCCAGCAACAATTGCCACACCAAAAAAGGAATCATCCCTTTTATTTGAGGGACTGACCTGGAGAGAGTTCAAAGCGGTTGAGCAGTTGTTAGACCGTCCAGGATATCGACTGTCTTTCCTGGATGGAGTTTTGGAGATACGCAGAATGTCTGGAGAACCACACGAAACCGTTAAGAAGAGAATTGCGGCATTGCTGGAACTGTACTTGCTTATGGCAGGATTTGACTTTACTCCCACTGGTTTAATGACCTTGGAAAGTGAATCGGGTGCTGTCAAGCGAGAGGCAGATGAATCTTATAAACTTGCCCCTAGTCGAGTGCGTCCCGATTTAGCAATTGAGGTGGTATTTACCAGTGGGGGTATCGACAAGCTGGACGCATACAAGCGGCTGAAAATAAAGGAAGTGTGGTTTTGGGAAGATGGCGTGTTAGAGGTCTATCACCTCCGGGCAGAGGCAAATGCGCTTCACTATGAAAGAATTTCTAGTAGTGAAGAGGTGAAAGGAATCGATCTGGATTTGTTGTTACGTTGCATTAATATGGTAAATCATGTGGATGCTATTAAGACTTTTCAACAGACGCTTGTGAAATAGCTCCGGATAGGTTGTGGCTTATCGTTATTTACTAATCACCAATTGATTGATTTGCATTTGTAACTTGTCTCTAAATTGTTGCACTTTTTGATATAGATTTGCACGCTTTTTTATTGACTGAGCTTCTAAATTTGCTTCTTTATCTAACTGTTCTAAAGGTTGAATAAAATAACGTAGGCGAGTTTTCATTGCCCATACCCCCATTGAGGGAAATAGTATCAACAGCAGCATCAAAGGCGATAAAGGTAAGAATGGCAATTTAAATAATCGTTGCAATTTTTTGAGATTTACCGTCCAAGGATGCAAATATTCATTACCGATGCAAATAACTGGGAGAATGGGAACTTGATAGCGATCGCTCAACTGCATAAAACTTATATCAAACTTTTGTAATTGATAGCGTCTTCTCCAACCTTTCAAAGGCCCGCGTAAACCTTCAGGTGCATAAAGCAGAATTTTACGTTGCTGCATAGCGGCTTCAAAATCATCTAATTCTGCGCGCACACCACCTAAAACGCGTGACCATCCAGGCGGTAACCACCAAATTACCCAAGGATGCTCAAACAATGACACTCCTGCTAGCGGTTGCACTACCCATCCGCGTTCTTGACTTAATAAATAACCCAAAGTCAAAAAGTCCCAAGGAAAACTCATCCCTGCATGATTCATTGCCACAATCAATGGCCCTGTTTGTGGTAATTTTTCAACTTGGTGCAATTCCCCTTGAAAATAATGTTTAACGATAGGAGTAAGAACTTCTTCGCGAAAAGCTCGTTGATAATTTGGATCAAATTCATCAATTTCTTTTCTTGGAGAACGGCATCCAAGACGCAACCATCGAATCAGCAGCGCTATATAAAACCCACCGGGTAACAAAAATAATATATATTCCAACCAATTCCAACCATCTGGATCTGTATGGTAATGCTGCCAGTGGCGGTTAAATAAAATTAACCAACCTGGAGGATAGCATAGGCAAAACCAATCAAACCAGCTAAACTTATAGCCATTATTCGATGCCGTTTCTAGCTGAAGATTAAGCATATTTTCAGAGCTTTCATTGGTCACAATGAGTATGTAATTTATATAAAAATAGATTTATTTGTCTATTGTATAGCAGTAATATTTTATTTGTGAATTTACTCATGGAGGTAGGCTATAGGCTATAGATTTTTTTTTGCAAATACTTCAGGAGTGCTATATTATCTTTTGACATTTTTAGTTTGCATCCTACTCCAGACATAAGCTTATATAGGACTCTTATTTGATTTTTGCAAAGTCTAGGTAAACCTCTACTCCCCTTCTTTGTTGTTCCCTGTTCCCTACCCCTACGAGTAAGTTCAAGACGTTCAAGACTGCTATATATTCTAATTGATATGCACGGTAAAGTTGAGGATTGATGAGCAGACCCATCAGATAGAAGCGTTGGGTTCCAAGACAATAATAATTAATATCATCTACCTGTGTGGTGGTTCTTGTGCTTAACGTAATAATTGTAGTCTAAACTTGGGGAACTAGAGGATGCATTTTTGGAATGACTGTTCTTTTATGTATGAAAGATCTTTAGCTTTTAATTAACTTCTTATTGCCAAATTCTAATTCCTTCTCTCCCGCCTGATACTAGAGTTTTGCCATCTTTAGTGTAAATTACCCAGTCGTCATTTTTACCAAAGTTAACAATAGCTTTATCTGTCATTAAATCTCGAACTTGTAACTGTAAATATGTTTCCTCTCCGGTAACAGCGTAAGTTTTACCATCAGGGCTAATGTCAATTCCCACATAAGTATTTTTAGGAGTGCCTATTGCAGAACCACGATGAATTAATTTACCATCTTTTGCATTCCAAACCTCAACTTTCATACTATCAAAAGGTTTAGAAGCTACAACCATCAATTGATTGCTATCTTTGCTAAAAATTATAGAATTAGCAAACCCATTTACTGAAATTTTGCGAATCAGCTTGCCAGTTTTTAAATCCCACAATTTCATGGAGTTTTCTTCTATTCCAGCAGTTGCTAACACCTGGCTATTAGAACTGATAGACATCTGAGTAATACCAGATGCATTATTACTCTTGATGGTATTAATTAACTTGCCCGTCTTCAAATCCCATAATTTAATTGTTTTATCAGCACTGGCGCTTGCTAAAATTTGTCCATTAGGGCTAAAAGCAAAAGTGGTGATTTCGTCTGTGTGCCTTGTGAGATTAAATTGAAAGGAACCTTGATTGAGTAAATTGCTAATCAATAATTTAATTTGAGTTACGTCTTGAAAAGATGGGTTAGTATTTAAATCATAACTGCCATCTTTTATTTTCATAATTACTCTGTTGCTATTATTATCAGCTACCAAATAATTATTATTACTGCTTTCAATTAAATAACCTTGTCCTGTAAATCTGCGCTTACCTTCACTTGTATCTGTACCAAACTCGTCTAAAATAAGGCGAGTACGCAAATGTACATAACTGATAGTTTGCAATCGAGCAATTAAATCAACATAGTAGTTTGTTTTTGCTTGATAAATATTTTTGGCTTCAGTCTTTCGCCATCGTTGCACCATCTTACTTTGTTTTATCAACAATTGCTCAATCTCAGAAAAATTCTTACCAGCGTCAAGTGCATCTGTGACAATATCGTAATCAAGTACTTCATCATCTGGATAGCGCTGACGGTCTTTTGCTACAGATTCTTGTATTTGTTTATTGGTAGGCTGGGTTAGAGAATTTTTATCTTCTGCAATTAATGAAGGAGTTAACTTAGTTGAATTACTACCTTCTTTCTTTGCCATTGAACTAGCAGTAGTGTTCCAAACCTGAATAGCTGGATTACCACCAGAAAAGCTAATTAACGAATTACCATCAGGGCTAAAAGCAATTACAGAATTTTCTGAAGGATCTGAGCCAGTTCCGCGAATTCTTTTAGGCTTGATCATACGTCGCAATGTTTTAATTTCTTTTCCACTACCCACATCCCATAATTTAATTGTTAAAACCCCTTGATGATAATTCTGAGTCGCCAAAACGCCTCCATCAGGGCTAAAAACTAAAGACTTAATTTCTGAAGGCGAAGTATAAGTAAGAATGTGAGTTACTGTACCTGTTTGTATACTTGTTAAAGTAATAATATTTTCGTTAGTTTGACTGATGCTATTGTCAGGATTTTTTTGTTCCCCTCTGCGGTATGTTGCCAAAATTTGACTATCAGGACTCAAAATTGGATAACCGTAACTTGGAGGTAGAGTCCGAACTAGGCGGGCATTTTGCCAAGATTTCTTTGTAGCTACTGTTGGGGGATTAGCCGCTTGCACACTTTCAATAGCTGAAAATTTGGGACTAGATGGAATTTGTGCGATCGCTTCACCAACGCCTTCTCCTCCAAAGATGCGATCAAGAACCGCAAAAGCACTACAAGAAATTGTCAGTAGCAGTGAGATGGCAAATATTTTAGTGCCTGATTTCATAGAAATTGTGATTATGGAAATTATTTAACAACTACTAAATCTAAGAATTTGTTTGCTTCAAATCAGTTCCTGTGAAAATTTTTACAACCATACAGCGTATATATGTAGTTGTAAACAGTGTTTAGAGATAACGAAGCTAGTCAAATCCCCAGTCTCCAGTATCTTGCTATTGATAATCAAGCGATCGCTTACCACCAAGCAAGCATCCTGACTCAAGATGGAACCCTGATTCAGATATGAATCTTCGTTCTACGGGCTAATAAGCTTTCGCAGATTTAATTTGCAATCTTTTTAGAGACAGGGAGTAAAGTAAGGCTCTATCTGAAAAAATAACTTTTTAATTCCTTCTTTTGGCAGTCGGCATTGTAATTCTCGTGAGGCGTACTAATAGTAAAGCGAAAGTATGATTCGCTCTGCTTGGTAGATTTACTCATTACTTTTTCGGAATTTCTATTGCCCAAAGGAGAAAACTTCAATGGCTCAAACTCAAAAACCAGGCCGACCAACTGATGCTAAGCCAGATGAGTGGCAACAAGACCTAAATCCGCAGCCTATGGCTGGCCGAAATCATGGTCTTGAGGGACCGCATCCAGAGAAAGCAGAGCTGAATGCTTATGAGGTTAAGGAACTGCATCAGCAACTCTCAGATTATACAGATGACGAACTCAAGCAAATTACAGTGCTACCCCCCCGGAAGTCGTCTAGAACAAGGTGCAAAATAAATTGACCTGAATGATCCAGAACGTAGAGAGTTGACTGCAATGGGTGGAATGGAAGCTGGCCCTAATAATTGGTATGTACCGAAGACCGAGGTTGGTTATCAGCTTTGGAATCGGTTGACTGGTGTGCAAAATCCCGATCGCTTGGGAGAAGCCAGCGAGTCCTAAGCTAATGTGCGTTGAAATCGCAGATATTTTTCTGAAGAAGGTCATTTGTTATTTGTCTTTTGTAAATATAAATGACAAATGACCACCCTAATAAATATACAATTCAAATTTATTGATCTACTGGTTGGCAATTCACATATAGGACTCATATTTGATTTTTGAAAAAAACTCAGTACAGTTTTATTCCTTCTTCCCTGTTCCCTCCCTACGTAAATAATTTCAGTAATCAAATCGGATTGCTATATTTTTGTTGTAATTCATCGGGAACTGGCACAGGGCGACCATTCTGAAAACTCACAAATGCACCTTTTTGTGTAGCTACTGCTGCTATAACATTGTTAGCTAAAATTTCTGCTTGTACAGTCCATTTTAACCGCCCCAAATTACTTAACCATAAACGGCCAATCACTTGGTCAATCAATTTGACAGGACGTTTATATTCAATTTCAGTGCCTGCAAGTATAGGTGCATATCCTTGAGCGATTTGTGTCTCAATAGGTAAATGTTCATTTAAGAATTTCAAGCGTAAATCTTCTAGCCATCTGATATAAACTATATTGCTGACAATGCCAGCAAAATCAATATCATAGGTTCTTACAGGTATAGCAAGCTCTACTTCTAGTGGTCTGTGCAAGTTATCAGTTAATGACATAATTACTCCTGAATTTCATAAATAAAACCGAACTGTCTGTTAATTATCAAAAAAATTTCAAAGATGACTTCCTATATATTGATTCAGGTGATTAATTGCTCTTTGCATGTGAATCGAATCTCCATATAGCTTGCTCATCATAATGGCTCCCTCCAAAGTTGCAATTATGACCGTGGCGACTTCATCTGCATCAACTCCAGAACGAATTTCATTCCTAGATATTCCTTTTTCAATAATTAGACCAATGAGTTGACGCCAAGAATCCATCCCCTGTTGAGCGCGTTTTCGTAATGCTGGATGCGCATCATCGCTCTCAATAGCAGTATTCAGTAGTGGACAGCCTCCTTTAATCGGGGGGTTATCTACAAAGCTGCTAAATACTCCAATTATTGCTTGCAGACGTTCGATCGCATGATGTTTGCTACGCAATGCAGCTCTGGTATGCTGACTAACGCAGGCGATCGCATAGTCAAAAGCCTGTAATGCTAGTTCATCTTTACTTTGGAAGTGATTGTATATTCCGCCTTTCTGCAAACCAGTAACACGCATAATGTCGGAAATTGACGAGCCAGCATACCCCTGTTGGTTAAACAGTTCGGCTGCTTGTTGGAGAATTTTTGCTTTTGTTTCTTCGCCTTTAGACATTAAAACTTTTCCGACCGATCGGTTTTATTTAGTCTAGCACGATGAATATCGGAGAACCAAAAATTTTACTCTAAACTCCTGAGACTACTGTCACATTTACTAGTGCGATCTGACCTTTCGGTTGTGCCTACACTACAACAGCGCAATAAAATCTTCAACGGTCAAGTCTATTTGTCGAATGATTGCACGTAGAGTACCTCGGTCTAGTTCATCGTGATTTGGCACAGTAACAGTTGTTTTAGGCTCCTCACGAACTAAAATAATATGACTGCCCCGTTGTCGAGTCACAATAAAGCCAATTTTTTCCAAAGCTTTGATGCATTGTGCACCTGAGACAACAGGTAGCTTAGTCATACCAAAACAATTTCAACTCTATCTTCTGGAACAGGTTCACCCTGTTCTTGTAAAACTTCGATGTAGAGAGTAATTGCTTCTTCGATGTTTACTAAAGCCTCCTCACGTGTTTTCCCTTGACTAATACAACCTGGTAAACTTGGGACTTCAACAATAAAATATCCATCTTCGCCGGGATAAAGCAGCACTGTACGCTTTGATTTGGGCTGAGTTTGTGCCACAGTCATTGCTGAACACCTGCTTGGTTAACTTTAAGCCAATGCTAGCATTCGCTAGAAGGAAAGCTTGAGTGCGATCGCACTCAGTATGAACCTGTTTAGATAGGGGCCTATCAATGGCTGTTGGAATGAAAATTGCTGGAACAAAACAAGAAGTGATATCAAAGCTTTTTGTAATCAGGGATGATGGAAAATTAGTTTTTTCAGCAATGCCGACAGCAATTAGCAGAAATGTTATAACCCCAGAAGAGTTATTCCATAATTGGCAAGAGTTCTATGATTACCTTATGGAAGGTACTGTGATGTATAAAATCAGGTTTGAAGATCGGGGGGATGTAGTAGAGATATTTACTCAGCTTGATGGCTCTCCAAAATATCAATACATCAAGTCAGCGTTGAAGTTTTATATTAAAGTATCGGGGCTAAGTATTGTTGAATAGCAGTTTTACATAAACGATTAAGGTATATGGTAACTCTCGAAACAGAACGTCTGCTGCTGCGAATGTTCCGTGAAGAAGATTTCGATGATTATGCTGCGATATTTAGCGATCCTGAAGTAACCCGCTATCTTGGCGATGGCAAACCCTTGTCACGCTTTGCAGCTTGGCGTAGTTTGGCTGTCATGCTGGGACATTGGCAACTACGAGGCTATGGAATGTGGGCGGTTGAAGAATGTCAAAGTGGAATTTTAGTTGGTCGCATCGGATTTTTTTACCCTGAAGGCTGGCCTGGATTTGAAATTGGATGGGTATTGAAGCCAGCTTATTGGGGATTAGGTTACGCCACTGAAGGGGCAAAAGCCGCACTTAATTATGGTTTTAGCGAGCTAGGTCAAGAGCATGTCATTAGCCTCATCTATCCTGATAACATCAGATCGATCCAAGTCGCTAAGCGGTTAGGAGAGAAACTTGAAGGAAAGACCACAGTTTTTGGTAGAGAAGCTTTAATTTATGGCATCAACCGAGAAGCATGGGATATTACCTAACATATTTAGTGGCGCTGAGTTCTAAGTTATAAAGCTCGGTTCAACTTTATCTTTAAGCTAGTGAACTTATCTAACAAAACAAGTGGCTGCCAGATTAAGAGTATGTTCGCTTAGACTCATTTATAATCTATGTGTTAAAAAAGTATTGTTAGTCTAAAAGATTACAGTACCGAACGGATTGCTTCATTCTTGGAGACGTATTTTCTAGCTATTTAGCGTCGGTCAGCTAAATCTTGAGATTGCTAAGGGTATGTTGAATAAGGAATAGGTTAACATGAGTGTGCCAGAGTCTAGCTACGTTTTTGCTAATTCCCAACATCTTAGAGAGCTTGAAAGACTTCAAACAATTGAAAAAGTATTTGATCCAGCAAGCCAACGACGAATTTTAGCAACAGGATTGACAACAGGTTGGCGATGTCTGGAAGTAGGCGCGGGGGCTGGCTCAGTCATGCGATGGATGGCAGACATAGTTGGAGAAAGCGGTAGGGTTGTTGCTGTAGATGTAGATACTCGTTTTTTAACAGAGCTACAGCCATCTAATGTTGAAGTATTAAAAGAGGATATTCGGCATCTAGTGCTGGAGAACCAATCTTTTGACTTGATTCATGCACGTTTCGTTCTCGTCCACATACCCGACTTTCGAGTTGCTTTATCCCAAATGTTGAGCCTGCTAAAACCAGGTGGATGGATTGTGCTTGAGGAGCCTGACTTTGCTGCTGCGAGGGCAATTGTGGGAAATTCAGAAGCACTCCAATCTGTGAATCGAGTTAATCAAGCTATCCTGCGGATGTTTGCAAATAAAGGACTTGATTATGCTCTTGGTGTGAAGTTACCTGCTATCTTCCAAAGGCTAGGATTACAAAATTTATCTGTAGAGAACGATACACCTTTAGCCAATGGTGGTTTTGGGATAGCAACAGTGATGAAAATGTCTGCGATACAACTTGCAGAAAATTACATTGCAACTGGTCAAGCAACTGATCATGACATTGAGCAATATTGCCAATTTGCAGATGAGCCAAGTACTTGGGCCATCTATCACGCCACGGTGGGAGTTGTCGCTCAAAAAGAAGCAATTATCTAAAATTATGCCCAATTGCTGCAAGGGAAGTGATATCTTGTTCGGTGAAAGACTGATCATTAAGACAGCAGGAAAACAAGGAGAAAAAGAGTTTTCTGATGTTTGCATAGATGCGAGAATTATAACTAATAAATCGGGCTTGATATCATTTCTAACTTTGATTAGACGCTGTATTATAACCACTAAAAGGAGGTTGCTTGGGTAAGCTGACTGTCACTTTAGTTCCTTGCCCTATTTGACTAGACAAAGTAATACTGCCTCCATGTAACTCTACACAAGATTTAGCGATCGCTAGCCCTAAACCTGTTCCAGAAATTGTACCAACGTTACTTCCGCGACTAAAGGATTGAAATAACTTTTGTTGATCTGCCATCGGTATCCCAATACCCTCATCTTTGATGTAAAACATCACATCTAATTCTCTGCCAAGTAGGTAAACCTCTACACTACCTCCCTGCGGAGAATACTTAATAGCATTGGAGATTAAATTTACAAATATTTGTTGCAAAAGCCCGCGATCGCCACAGAAGCCTTTGTTATTTCCACTACTGTTAAAAATTAATTCATGGCGCTCAGTTAATGTCTCTTGTGCTTGTTCCATTAGATCACAGAAAAATTGCAGCAGATCGAGTGGGATGGGCTGAAATCTGGTTTTGTCTAGTTCAATTTGGTTAACCATCAGCATGTTATCTACGAGTTTCGACATAGACCTAGCTTTCTGCTCAATAATTCCTAGTAACCTCTGTTGTTTAAGCTCATCCAATCGCTGACTATGTTTGATCAGAGTTGATGCAGCAGCCAAAATTGAAGTTAACGGCGTGCGATACTCATGGGAAACTGTGGCTACGATTTGGGATTTAAATGTATTGAGTTGCTTTTCTTTCACAAGCGCCGCTTGAGTTTGGGCAAGCAATTCAGCCTGTTGGATGGCGATCGCTAGTTGCACTGACAATTCATTGAGTATTTCTACTTCATCAGCTTGCCACTGCCGTTCTCCCGACTTGTGGTGAGCAATCAACAAGCCCCAGATCTGATCTTCTGGTTTGCTATTATTACTCAAATTAATCGGAACTACTAAATTTATTTTTGGATTAAATTGTTTTAATAGGTTGAGGTAACTATGACTCAAACCAGCTTCGGAGAGTTGAGGAATAGCTAACTTGCATCCCCAATGATGATTTTCGCCTCCTACCTCATGACAGATAGCTTGGATATCATTGCATTGTGTCACAGTCTCCCATGACTCAACAGAGGAGGCTACAGTCTTACCGCCATTATCTGCGGCAAACTTATACACCAAGACGCGATCGCACTTGAGAAGTTGCTGTACCTCCACCACCGCCGTATTTAATATTTGCTCCAGATCGAGAGACTGACGAATTCGTAAAGCAGTCGTAGCAATTAAGCGCTGTCGTTCTCGATTTTTACATAGCTGGGCTTGCAAGCACGATTGCTTGATTGCATTGCGCACAGCTAGTTGCAGTACATCTGGTTTCAGGTAATGCTTGACCAAATAATCTTGAGCACCCCGTTTCATTGCTTGTACGGCGACCTCTTCATCACCCCGTCCAGTTAGCATAATCACTGCTAGCGGAGGATCAAATCTTTCTTGTGCTAATTTGTCAAAGAATTCCAATCCACTCATATCAGGTAAGCAGAAATCCAGCAGAATTACATGGCAATGATTTTTTTGGCACAAAGCCAGTCCATTCTCTGCACAGTCTGCCTCTAAAATCTGATAGGACTGGTACGGATCTTGTAAAAGATATCGACGATAAATTTTCCGATCCGCTGCACAATCATCAATTATCAGTAACGTCGATATGTCCAGCATAAAAGTATGAGGAGCAGGAGAGTATATAGATTTTTTGAGCAGGTTGCGATCTATTGCATAATTCTAAAAATAATCTAAAATAAATATAAATAAAATCTAAAATTTATTGAAACAACTTAAAGCGATTGACTAACGTGCCCGAAAAACCACGTCGGTATTAAGTCGTAAGCAATTAGTAGTAAAGAAAATCCAGAAATCGACACTAACAGGGGGATACGAGGTGACGCGGAGAACGAAGAGATCGCGAAGACGCAGAGAAACAGACTCGCTGAGAGCCTTTGTGCCATATGGGTATCAAAACCCAGCCTCAACAGACGCATACAGTCTACTCCTGTGTTGCGCTCCACGGCCTTCTTTTCTTCCGACTACCGCATCTACAAGAACGACACAAATCAGTTTTAGGCTGGCGGAGTATTAGCCTCAAGCCAATAGTCTACAAATGCTTGAATCGTCTTTTGCAGTTCTTGCGCATCCATTGGCTTGACAAGATAGCCATTTGCGCCCTTTTGGTAACACAATTCAATATCCCTAGGGTTAGCTGATGTAGTGAAAACAACTATAGGGATTTCTCTGAAACTTCTGTCTTGCTTGAGTCGCTCTAGAATGTCACGACCATCAATACCCGGCAAATTTAGATCGAGCAGGATAACAGAGGGTCTGAGCGCTACATGAGAATTTTCATTGCTGCCCTCTTTATACAGCAAGTCTAAAACCTCGTCCCCATTTGTACAGCGATATATGGGGTTTTGGACAGCCATGCGTCGCATTAGGCGTTGCAATATCCTAAAATCTTCATTGCTGTCCTCAACTATCAGCAGAGGTTCATGAAGTTTCCTTGTCATCAGTTGTCTTAACAAAATGTAATAATTAAAAGATTTTTGTTACTTATCTTAAACTATTCCAGAGTAAAATAAAACGTCGAGCCAATGCCTACGGTAGATTCAACCCAAATCCGGCCGTTATGCAGCTCTACAATCTTCTTAACAATAGCTAGCCCTGCACCTACTCCCCCACCGTACTTTTCCTGGGAGTGGAGTCGCTTAAAAAGTCGAAAGATGGTTTCGCGGTGATGCTCTGGAATGCCAATACCGTTATCTCGTACATAAAACAGCGGGGGTACTGGAGTTTGCTCTTTTGTCTGCTGCTCATCGGGATCTAAATAGCCAATCTCAACCCATTGCTCTGCCTTATCGTTGTATTTGAATGCATTGCCAATCAGGTTACTAAAGACCTCGTTAACGAGAACTGAATCACACTGAACTGTTGCTAAAGGTCGAGGAATGCGAATATCCAAAAGCTGAGAATCTTGACGGCTAGCACGAAAGACATCAATTAATTGGTTGAGCAATTCGTTAAAATCAATGGCTCGCTTGCGCAGTTGTGCTTTTCCTAACTGGGCGAGTCGCAGCAGCGCATTAATCAGAGTTTCCATGCGCACCGATAAAGTCACGACTGTCTCTAAGCACTCAATCCCGTCATCATCCAGAACTAGTCCGTAATCTTCCAACAGAATTGTTGAGTAATTATAGATACCCCGCAAAGGTTCCTTCAGATCGTGGGAAGCAGCATAGGCAAAAGAGGCTAGTTCGCGGTTGCTGCGTTCTAGATCTAGGTTAATTTTGGCTAACTCATCTGCTTTAGAAAGCACAATACCAACAATTGCATTCCTGAGAGCGATCGCACTATCAAGTTCACATGGTTTCCAAGGTAAGGAAGTTAATCTCACCGTTTCCTGCCATTTGGCAAAGGATTTGCGCGGATTCAGGGTGAGAGTATCATCTGCTAAGTGAATAAATTCATTGGGGTTACCTGCCCAATTTACTGTTTGGATAACTTCGGGACGAAACCAGAGAATGTAATAGCGTCGGACTTGAGAAATCCGCAGTAGTAATAAGCCACTGACAGTATCTTTAAAGGCAATGCCATCAGGATAAAGCTGCGGTAGAGAATTTGTAGAAAATAGGTTGTCCTTTACTTGAGTATCTGCCCATTCAATTAGGGCACGAACTTGCTCAATATCGGGTGTTGCTCCTACAAGTGTAATTTCATTATCTAAACAAACTGCTGCACCAGAGGCGCTAACAACATCTAGCAAGCGGAGTTCTGGCTTAATCAAAGCATCAATAAAATTATCGGCTTGGGAAATAGACTCGATAAACTCAGACTGTAGAGATTTAAGTTTGACTTTATAATCTAATTCCAATTGATTAACTTTGTGCGTTAACTCTGAGGACACAATCCGTCCCAAAAACTCGCAGATTTGACGCAGTTCGTAGGAAATATGTTTAGGCGTGTGATGATGGCAGGAAATTAAACCCCAAAGCTGCTGCTCTTGAATCAGCGAGATTACCAACAGTGCTGCTACGCCCATATTTTGGTGATATTCAATACAACATGAATCAACGCTCCTGAGTACAGATAGACTTAAGTCTAGAGGTTGATGTGTGATGGGATTTTCAATGGGAACTAGCTTGACTGGTTGAGCAGTTAAATTAGGGATAAATCGCAGCAAAGAACGCGTGTATAAATCTCTAGCCTGTGCGGGAATATCTGTAGCGGGATAATGTAGCCCTAAATATGGTGGTAAATCCTCACGTTTGGCTTCGGCAACGACGGAACCTGCTGCATTACGATCAAATTGATAGACCATCACTCGGTCAAAAGCTGTAATTTCTCTAAGTTCTGTTGCCACCAGATGCAAAAATTCTGTCAGGTTTGATGTCTTTTGCATTTGGGCGATCGCTTCATTGACTAAAGTATAGAAACTTAAGAAACTCACCTCATCTCTAGAATGAATCGGTTCTAGTTCAAGAATTACAACATCTTCTGTACGATGGACAATACAGTCGAAGTATCGCTCTTGATTTAAAGTAATAATTGATACTTTGTAACTTGTGACACTATCAACTTTTTTTGACCAGCATTGCCTGATGGCTGCAACTTGTTCTTGAGCCAGCAAGGTGTTTAGGGGTTGACCAAGCAATTCTTGAGTAGTTCTGCCCAAGTAGTCCAGGGTGTTATCGCTAACTTGCAGAATATCTAGCTGGGGACTAAGAGCCAGCAGTACACCATGAGGTTGGATTGAGCCAGGGATATGAATTGGTTTGCGATCGTGATTAGTCAAAGAAGCAGTTTGGGCAGTTTTGTCTTCTGACTGGCTCATAACTTATCTAACGAAAAGCCTCTTTTACAATACCGCAATTAAATTTTATATTTCTTTAAACATTGAGTAAAAAGTACAATTATCTAGCAAATTCTCCTCTCATCCCCTGCTGTCCATTTACTGAGTAAGTGTGAGCGATCGCTCTTACTCTATGAATATTAGACAGAGAGTTGTGCGATCGCGTGACTATACACGGCTAAGATTGAAGTTAATATGCTGTGGTTTATATTGGAATTTTTAATTATGGCTTACGAAGCCACAAATTAACTTCTCCCGGAGCCTAATGTTACTAAAGCTATATAATCTGCCTGGTCATGAAAATCATTACAGTAAAGCAAACAATGTTGGAATAAAATCTTTAAAGGGAATACTTAAGCTATCAATATTTAGTAAATTATAGTATAATTAAATACTAAGTTTTACAGACTTACTATTTAATTTAAACAATACCCTCAATTTGAAGTAAGGATTTTTATCCTACTGTAAAAAGCAAATTTATAATAGCTATAAAGTTTTATGGTTAATAAGTAAGTTTTAATTATTATTTAATCTATGAATCTTGACAAATTTAAAGAAAATATCTGTAAAACTGGATTTGAATTGGAGTTCAGGATATCTGAAACTCTTCGTAATAATGGGTGGACAGTAATAAACAATAAATACTATATAGATGATTATGAAGATAAAGTTCGTGAAATAGATTTAATAGCTTATAAAGCATCAAAGGTACAGGATGATTTTATTATATACACTACTTTAGTTATAAGTTGTAAAAAGAGTGAAAAAAATTTATGGGCTTTACTTTCTAAAAATCTAGATGTAAAAGATCCTAATTTAGAATTAAAACCAGTTCATATATGGACAAATAATAAAGTTTTGAATTTTATAATTTCACACGAAAATTTCAAAGATAAATATTATAGCTATATTGAGACAAAAAATATTAAAAGCGCTATAAAAGTGCCTGAATTTCATATTTTTGCGTTTCAAGAAATGGATATTCAGGAAGCAAAACCGAAAAATGATAGTGCTATCTATGATTCAATAACTTCTTTAATGAAAGCTCAATCATATGAAATGAATTCTCTAATAGAGAGAAATGATAAAAGACCTAATACAATATACCAATTCAATCTTTTATCATTAATTGATTCAAAATTAATAAGAATCCATTTTGAAGAGACTAATATTAATGCTTCAGAGATACAAGAAGATAATTATATAGCAAGATATATTATAAAAAAAGAGCAAACGTTTGCTAGTATACATTTTATACAAGCATCTGCTTTTAAAGAAAAATTAAATCAATATGATAATCTTCACAACGAAAATTGTTTATTTTTTAGAGAGCATTATAATTTATTTTACACTGATGCTGCAATTAATAATCATAAAAATATATTATTTTTTGATGTTTTTTATTATAAATTGAAAAAAATTATTTTAGGATATTTTAATAATAAAAATAATAGTATTTATTTTGAGTTGCATGATTTATTCTTTGATAAAGTAACTCATGTTTTACAGGTAAATAAACATGATTGCTCCTTTAGCTATAACAAAAATAATATATTAGAAATATATTTACATTTACCAGAGCATATTTTTGAAAAAATACAAAATAATAGAAAAATAAAATTGGAAACAGGAAAGCTCCTAAAAAATGTTTATAGGTATACTGGAAAATTTGATTTTACAGATATACCTTTTTAAATTCTCAATCTCAAAAAGTAGAAATTTATTGTCTTAAATTAAGTAAAAATTTTACCAGATTTTACAAGTTAATCTAGCGAAGATGTTTACTCTAGGTTGCTTGTAAAAATGAGATTCATCTTACACTGTATAAGTTACTTATTCACAGAAGCTTAACCAAGTTTGAATGAGTTAACAAGTTTGCACTGGCTCTTACTTACAGTTTTATGATTGATATAAATATGCGTAGACTTATAGTATTTCATACTTTTTATAAGCATCTGTTAATTAGCTGCAAATTTATGCCAAGCTAGCAGTACTTAACGGCATTAATTAGATTAAATTTCACTAATACTGCTGAATCAGAATAATGCTCAGATGACCCATCACATTTTAAAAGCAACTAAAGAAACAGTTCATCTCGGTGGTTTTTCGCATTTGCTATCACCCGTGCTAACTGTTGCTTCTGGTGACACTATTGAGGTGGAAACTTACAGTGGTTATTATGTATATGAGAAAGCACCACCTGAGTTTGTTAACCAAGAATTTCTTGATATCTGCCAAAATTTGCCGTCAGAACGCAAAATTGCAGGAGGGCCACATTTACTGACAGGGCCAATTTATGTGCGGGGTGCGGAACCAGGAGATGTTTTGGAAGTACAATTAGAAGCGATCGCACCGAGTTTACCTGTAGGCTTCAATGCAATTCGTACAGGTTGGGGAGCTTTACCTGAAAAGTTTCATCAACCTGCTTTAAGATTTATTCCCCTCGATCTAGAAAACAAAATTGCTGAATTTCCTCAAGGTACTGGCATCAAAATTCCCCTCAAACCATTTTTTGGTATCCTTGGTGTTGCTACTCCAGAAGCATCTCGAACTTCAATTCCTCCTGGTAGTTACGGCGGTAATATTGATAACCGAGAATTACAGGCAGGTTCTCGGTTATTTTTACCGATTTTTGTTCCAGGCGCGTTATTTTCTCTTGGTGATGGTCATGCAGCACAAGGAGATGGTGAAGTAAATGTTACTGCTATTGAAACTTCTATGAACGGTACAATTAAACTTACAGTTCGTAAAGACTTACATTTAACAACACCAATTGGGGAAACTCCTACTGATATCATCACAATGGGCTTTGGTCAAACCTTAGATGAAGCCTTAGAAAAAGCTTTGAAAAATATGATTGATTTTCTAGAACGCTTCACATATTTATCACCAGAAGATGCATATGTACTTTGTAGTTTAGCGGTAAACTTTCGGATTACTCAAGTTGTGAATAGTCCGCAAAAAGGAGTGCATGGTATGCTACCTAAATCAATTTTGTCTCAGACAATTAGTTTATAACCTCACATCTAGAGACCACTTATTATGTCTAATATTCTCATCCAACTGTTACTAATTGGTTTAGTTGCTGGTGTTGCTGGAGGTATGTTTGGTATTGGTGGCGGAGCAATAATGGTGCCAGCAATGGTGTTACTGATGGGTATGGATCAGAAGTTCGCCACAGGTACTTCCATTGCTGCACAGATATTACCAATTGGTATTTTAGGAGCCGCAGTTTACTATCGCAATGGTCAGCTGAATATCAAATATGCTGTGATTATTGCAGTTGGTTTAGTAGTGGGCAATTTATTTGGAGCATTGTTTGCAAATCAGCCTTTTATTAGCAGCGAGACAATGAAAAAACTGTATGGTATCTTTTTGCTACTCCTAGGTGCTCGCTATTTAATTAACCGCTGAAAAATTTAGTTGAGCTTTGCCAGAATTGTGGCTAAGCTTTCACCCAGCTTTTCAATAGATTGGTGTTGCTTCTCATCTTTTAATGTATCGTCGGCATTGAAAGCTTCGTAAGCTTTGGGTACAGCTATTTGATCGGGAAGCACCAAGACTCTAATATTTCCTAAAATACTGCGCAGATGAACCAACCCCCGCAAACCACCTAGTGCCCCAGGTGAAGCACTCATCAGCGCAGCCACCTTGCCTGAAAAAGCTGCTAGAGGAGGTTCATTTGGCGCTGGACGGGATGCCCAATCGATCGCATTCTTTAAAACTGCTGAAATCGAACTGTTATATTCAGGCGAAGCAATTAGCAATCCTTGATGCGAAATTAGCAACTCCTTAAATTTACCTGCGTTTTCAGGTTGTCCTTCTTGTTTTTCTAGATCCTCATCGTAAAGAGGCATCGGTAAATCGCGCAGATCTAAATAAGTTACTTCCGCGCCTGCGGTCTTAGCACCATTCGCTGCGATTTTAGCCAATTTCTTGTTGTAAGAGTCTGCGCGGGTGCTGCCAGCAAAGGCTAGAATTTTAGGTGTATATGTCATAGGTATAAATGCTTTAAGGTTGATAGTTTAGTAAATCCTAATGCATTATCAGGTTTTGTAGCTGGCACCATTTGCTACATTAGATTTTCTTTAGAAATTCCTGTTTAGAGATCCATTGTGAGAGTGGAGAGATGAAGAGGCGATCGCTGTTAGATAAATTGCTGGATTATGAGATGCGATCGCCTACTCTACTAGGTAATTGCTATCATCAGTAAATCATTAAATTCCGCCAAGCGGTACTAGGCTACGTCTACCGTTATCAGTAATCAAATGACCCTTGACTCTTGACCCTTGTTGAATTTTAAATTGCTTAACAATGGATCGTCGGAATTTTCTCAAGTATGCGACTTTAGCAGGATCTAGCTTTGCCTTGACTAGCTGTATTCAAGGTAAAAATTCCAAATCACAAAGCGAACTAGTGCCAACAGCCTCCCCTGTGGTAGTCAACGAACCGCTAAAAGTGGGATTTGTATATGTGGGGCCTGTCGGTGACTTTGGCTGGACTTACTCCCATGATTTAGGTCGCAGAGAAATGGAAGCGAATCTCCAAGATAAGGTTAAAACTACCTTTGTGGAAAATGTTAGTGAAGGTGCTGATGCTGAGAGAGTAATTCGGCAACTAGCATTAGACGGTAATAAATTAATTTTTACAACTTCCTTTGGCTACATGAACTCCAAAATTAAAGTTGCCAAAGACTTTCCTCATGTTGCATTTGAACATTGTAGAGGATACAAACTTGCTGCCAATGTCGGTACTTATTCAGGACGCTTTGAAGAACCGCACTATTTAACCGGTCTGATTGCGGGTAAGATGACCAAATCTAATGTCATTGGTTTTATTGGGGCACATCCAATCCCAGAAGTAATTCGCGGGATCGGCGCATTTACCCAAGGACTGCGGACAACAAATCCTCAGGCAAAAGTCAGGGTGATGTGGGTACAAAATTGGTACGATCCTGCAAAAGAAAGGGACGCCGCCCAAGCTTTGATTAATTTAGGTGCAGATGTACTAAGCCAACATACTGACTCTGCGGCTGCTATTCAACTCGCAGCAGAGAAAGGCATTTATGCCTTTGGTTACAATACCGATATGAGTAAGTTTGGTGCTCAGGCACACCTCACATCAGCAATTAATAAATGGGGAAAATTTTATATAGATACAGCCTTGGCTGTCATAAACAACACATGGAAGCCGCAAGCGATTTGGCATGGTATTGCTCAAAGCATGGTAGATATTTCCCCGATGAATCCAGTGATTCCTAGCGATGTTCAGCAATTAGTCAATACTAAACGCAATCAGTTTATTCAGGGTACTGCCAATCCTTTTGACGGCCCGGTAAAAGACCAAAAGGGAGTTGTAAGAGTACCAAAGGGTAAAGTGTTGGATAATAAAGCACAACTGGAAATGGATTGGTATGTTGAGGGAATTGAAGGGTCGATTCCTAAAAGTAAATCCTAAATAAATTTTGCGATTTAGTGATTGAAGATGGTGTATTTAAATATTGATAATTTATTTATTCGTTCTCAAACCAAACTAGTAGGGTGGGTACTGCCTAGGCTGTTGACTCTGTGCCTTTTTAGGAGTGGAAAAATCATGCAAAATATGTGTTGTCATTGCGAACGCTTTGCTCGCAATGACTAAAGGGAGACTTTCCAGTAGACAGAAAAGTTGCATGAACCAAAAATGGGAAAATTCCATCAAAGTGAACAGCCTAGGTACTGCCCACCAATACTTCAATATCCAGCAGATAAACTCTAGGTGGGCGATGCCCATTTTACGAAATCCAAAAATTCTCTGATTTGTGAAAATTGTTTCTAAATAACCTCCAAGTACGCTAAGCAGGAGAAGACACAGAAAATTTTAGTAAGATTTTACAAAATTTTTAAAAGTAAACTATTACTGTAAGGTAGTAAGAATTTTACAATTTAAAAAATCTTAAAAGTATAGAATAAAACTTTTTGACGCCGCTAAGGCTTTCCTTAGAGAATTTTAAATTTTGAATTCTGCACAGCAATATTAATATATGCAAATCTGCCAAAACCCCAATTGCTCAAATCCCTTTAACCTTGACGGCAATAGATTTTGCACCAGTTGTGGTTCAAACAGCTTTGGTGTGTTGTTCAAAAACCGCTATCGGATCAACAGATTATTAGGTGAAGGTGGTTTCGGTAAAACCTATGAAGCAAGAGATATAGATAGATTAGATGCACCTTGCGTAATCAAGCAATTTGTACCACAAGTACAGGGAACAGGTGCACTGAAAAAAGCAGCAGAAATGTTTAAGGAAGAGGCAAGGCGCTTATTTGAGCTAGGAGAAAATCATCCCCAGATACCGCGACTGGTTGCCTATTTTGAGCAAGGATTAAATTTATATTTAGTGCAAGAATTTATTTCTGGGGAAACTTTATCAGAAGAACTCCAACAACACACTTTTAGTGAAATCCAGATCCGAGAACTGTTAGCTGATTTATTGCCGATTCTGCAATTTATTCACGATCGCAATGTAATTCATCGGGATATTAAACCAGAAAATATTATTCGCAGGGCATATGACCGCAAATTAGTACTCATTGACTTTGGCGGTGCTAAGCAAGTTACACAAACTACCTTAGCCCGCCAAGGAACGGGAATTTATACGATTGGTTATGCTCCTTTGGAACAAATGCAAGGATACGCTTATCCTGCAAGTGATTTATATGCATTGGGTGCGACTTGTGCGCGGCTGTTAACGCGGTGTTTACCGTTACAAGATGCCTATGGCAATCTTGCTGATACTCTTTATGATGTCAACGAGGCGCGGTGGTTGTGGCGGGAACGACTTAAAGAGCAAGGTTTAAGCATTAGTAATGATTTAGGACATATTCTCGATAAGTTACTGAAACATTTTGTCAAGGAAAGGTATCAAACAGCAGCAGAAGTTTTGCAAGACTTGCAAAATACTACATCTAGTGTGCCACCGACAATTCCAATTTTTTCCCAATCAACAGCTAATGCTCAAGCCTACAATTTTTGGGGATTAGATAAGGTACAACGCCAAGACTACCAAGGGGCTATTACTGATTTCAATCAAGCTTTACAGATTAATCCTAGCTATATTGAAGCTTGGAGTAACAGAGGTAATGTCTACTTCCAAATGGGCAAGTATGATGCTGCACTTGCAGACTTCGATCGCGTTTTGAGCATCAATCCCAACTTTGTAGAGGCAATTCAAGGTCGGGAGAAAATTATCGCTATGCAGCGCCACCATACACCTGTGCAGTCTCAACCGCAATTTCAACAAGCTGCTTTCGCCTATGCTTTAAGTGGACATTCCCAGCTTGTGAGGTCTGTTGCCTTCAGTAGGAATTACCCAACCCTGATTAGTAGCAGCAATGATAAGACAATCAGGACTTGGAACTTACAAACACGCAAAGTGCAAGGTGTGCTTTATGAAACTGGGCTTTGGGTAGTGGCGGCGATCGCTCCCAATGGGCAGACTCTTGTTAGCGGTAGTAGCGATAAGACAATTAAAGTTTGGCATCTGGGCGCTAGCAAACCGCAGCGCGTCCTCAGAGGACATTTTGACTTAATTAACTCGCTGTCCATCAGTCCTAATGGGCAGATTCTTGTGAGTGGAAGTAGGGATAAAACAATTAGAATTTGGCAACTGGAGACAGGAAATTTACAGCAAACCCTTCCCGCACAGAGTGGCTTTGTGTACACCACAGCTATCAGCCCAGATGGTAAATTTCTCGTTAGTGCTGGTAGCGATAAGGCAATTAAAATTTGGCAGTTGGACAATGGCGAACTGCTACGCACGATTACAGATAACCCTGCCTTTGTGCGTGCTGTTGCCATTAGCTCAGTCCGGCAAATTATCGCCAGTGGCGGCTACGGTGCAACTATCAACCTCTGGAACTTCTACACAGGACAGCTACAGCAGCGTCTGGAAGGACATAATGGCTTAATTCAAAGTCTGATCGTTACCCCAGATGGGCAAACTCTGATTAGTGGTAGTGGCGATCGCACAATCAAGATTTGGAGTTTACAAACTGGGAAGTTGCTGCAAACTCTGACAGGGCATACTGCTAGCGTGCTAGCTCTCGATATCAGTCCCGATGGACAAACCCTCGCCAGCGCTGGCGAAGATAAGACTATTAGGATTTGGCAAGCAAGTTGATTAGTGGAACTGTGTTTGCTGGCGCTTGTAAATAAAAAAAATAGGAACATCCTAATATCTAATAGTTTAAGGAATTCCTATAGACAATTGCTATCGGTATATTTTCAAGGTGCTAGCCAAGAAAAAGGAGCAAAAGGGATATTTCTTAATACCCAATAGCCAAGAATAATTTTCAAAACCAGCCAAATCCAAGCAGGTTTAATAAAAATTTGGGGAATTTTTGCACCAATAATTATAGGCGCGCTGTAGCATACATAAGAATAAACTAAGTATGGCATGGCTAACATCATCAAGGGGTTCAACTCAAAAGCCTTGAGTATATGCCCGTGAAGTAGCTGGTGTAAAGCTCTTAGCGTGCCACAGCCAGGACAATATAAGCCAGTCAGCGACCGAAATGGACTAGGGGGGTAAACAGGGGAATTGCTGGGATTAAAAAAGTATAAAATAATTGCAGCTAAAACGATAATCCCGGAAAGGGCTGCTACTTTCAAAGTTTTTGTAGATACAGAAGATGAGCGACGATAAATTATGTTCATTTTCGGATTTCAGGAATTTTCTTGCTAAAGTTTTTCAATTTTTAATTACATAACTTTTAGCGTGGTTGCGGGGCTAAAGATACCAAAACTGCTAGGAGAAAATATACTAATATCACAGCGAGTCCTGAACCAAAAGATACCCAACACCATGTTTTAGCACTTTTAGATGCTTGCATCGCACCTTCATAATCCCCGGCTTGCAACTTTGTATTTACTTGAGCCGCATAAACGATCGCCACAATTCCAAACGGTAAACAGCAGAAAAGCGTAGTTAAAATTGCTTGCGGCAAATAGTTTGGTACATTCTGAGATTGCATTAAAATATCCTTGCAATGTCATTAAACAGACAATTTGCGTTTTTAGTAATATGTCTATAAAAGATATCAGAATTAGCTTTACGTCTCAAAAGCTGCTTCATAAAAATAAATACTAAGTATTTTTCCGCTTTTATAGCGTTATTATTTAATTTGTGAAATCTTTCTACGTAGCATTGCTCAGATATTTGACTTATTGTTGATAATGCTTACCTACAACTGTCCAAGTGATATTTTAAAAGACTTTTTTTTAGTGTTATTCGGTCTTCGCTGTTTAATAATTATTTTTAACTGTATTGGTTTAAAAAAGAAACATTCTCTTTTGGAACTCGAAACTTTGAGTTCAGAATCCAAAACTTGGAGATAAAAGCTTGATTGGTGAGGCTGGAAACTTAAATTTTACTGTTCTGAGTTGAGAGAATCGTGCAAATCTGCTAAATTGTAATGCACACTAAAAGTATGGGGATGATTTGTCCCTAATCGTCGCTCTAAAATATCTAAAGCTTGGATGAACAGAGGTTCAGCTTCGCTGTATCTACCTTGGGAATAGTAAAAAAATGCTAGATTGTTGAGGCTAGTAGCAAAATCTGGATGTTCTTCTCCCAACAACTGACGTATAATTGCTAAAGCCTGGATAAACAGAGGTTCAGCCTCGCTGAATTTACCTTGAGAGTAGTAGACAACTGCTAGATTGTTGAGGATATTAGCCACATCGGGATGTACTTCTCCCAGTAGCTTGCGCTTATGTGCTAAGGCTTGCATAAAAAATTGTTCTGCTTGTTGGTATTTGCCTTGGAAACGACAGATTTCTGCTCGGTTGTTGAGGTGTGTGGCAAAATCAATATGTTCTTCTCCCAGCAGCTTCTTAATGATTGACCCAGCTTGTATAATAAATAATTCAGCTTCCCTGTACATACCTTGGGAGTAAGAGAGTGCTGCTAAGTTGTTGAGGCTAACGGCGACATCACGATGTTCTTCTCCCAGCAGCTTGCGCCTGAGTGCTAATACTTGAGTGAACAATAATCGAGCTTCCCTATATCTGCCTTGGTAACGGTAGAGTGTTGCTAAGTTGTTAAAAATAGTGGCAACATCACGATGTTTTTCTCCCAGCAGTTTACACTTGAGTGCTAATGCTTGGGCATAGAGTGTTTCGGCTTCATTGTATTTACCTTGGGAACAGTAGAGTGTTGCTAGGTTATTGAGACTATTAGCGACATCGGGATGTTCTTCTCCTAGCAAATTGCACCTAATTTTTAAAGCTTCAATATACAAAGGTTCGGCTTCGCTATATTTAGCTTGGTAACAGTAAATTTCTGCTAATTTGTTGAGGCTAGTAGCGACATCTGGATGTTCTTTTCCCAATAGCTTACTCTTAATTGCCAAGGCTTCGATATACAAAGTTTCAGCTTCGCTATACTTACTTTTGAAACAATATAAATATGCTAGATTTTTGAGGCTGGTAGCAACATCAAGATGTTCTGCTGCCAACAGCTTGCGCCTAATTACCAAGACTTCGATGTACAACGGTTCTACTTCGCTGTATCTACCTTGGGAATAGTAGAAAGATGCTAGATTGTTGAGACTAGTAGCGACATCAAGATGTTCTGCTACCCACAGTCTGCGCGTAAGTTCTAATGATTTAACGTAAAAATATTCAGCAAGGCCGTTTCTACCTTGAGAATAATAGAAAGATGCTAAGTTGTTGAGGCTAGTAACAACGGCTGGATGTTCTTCTCCCCAACGATTTTTAGAAAATTCTAGACATTGTATATAACAACTTAAAGTTTGATCGTATAAACCTTGAGCCTGATAAAATTGAGCATCGCTGACAAAAGACGAAATTAAATCATCATCACTCAAGTCCATAAATGAACAATCTTAGTTATTGAATTATACTGTTTGTTATTATTTTAATAATCTCTCTCTATAAAATAAAAAGTATTACCTGGGATGTGGCAATAGAAAAACCTAACAAAACCTAGGATATAGGAAGCTCATCATCTAATACGGTTCAGTTAAGCCTCAAAGTTGTGTAAGTTGACGGTTATTCCTAAAATGGAAATTAACTTTGGTGCATCTTCAAGATTTCTCACTGTTGTCTCCATAGATACAAAGCAACCACGTTTCGTTCTAAAAAGCCAAAAAATAGAGGTAGTGGACAACTTGTTCAATCTCCCATATCTCACATCTCTAATTAGCTTTTTAGTTTTAATTGAATCGTATTGTGTTATGCCTAACTTTACCTATGAAATTGTACAGATGCAAGCTGGTGAAGCTACAGATCGTCTGTCTGAGTTTGCTGAGATCCGAATTGATGCTGTTGAGGATGGTGCATCAGTTAGCTTTATGCTGCCTTTTACAAATTGTGAGCAGGTAGAGAAATTAAAAAATATCAAAAAATAAATTATCAAAAATTAAGCGATCGCATTCGGCTAATTCATTAAGGATTAGTTTTCCTCCCAAAGCCATTTACCCATACTAGCCGCCATGAAATAGGACAGTGGATGGGAGGAATTAATCATAATTAGGTTCAGTCACCAACCTAAAAATTCACTACTAATGCTACTCTTCAGGGGGAGCAGCTTGTGGCAATACAGAACGGTCTTCATCTGAAGTTGTCAGAGGTACGTTTAAATGTTTTCTTGCCATTTCCTCTGCTAAGCTACGGTCTTGCTCATTCTCAAACTGACTTTCATCAAGTAAATGCCGATTCCGTGCTGCTTGATCTCGACTTGGCGGAGCGCCATTTTTCCATCTGTATTTAAAGTCCATACTTACACAGCAGTTAGACTGCGGTTTATTTCTACGGTCTTAATAGTAGAGATGAAACAAACATTTTGCTTCTACCATAAGTCGAAACCACTATAATTTCGCTCAATTTTTGTCTTCGTTGATCAAAACTAGCTGTCCTTCTTGATATGCCTGTCGTAAGGCTATAGCTTCTGCTACGATTTGTTGGGCGCTTAAACCCTCTGTATCCATCATGCGTTGCAGAGTTACCCCTGTGCGCTCATCCTCTTCATGAATGGCAGGAATTTGGCAATATCTTCCGCCATTCTTAGTGCGCCGCCAAATACTTGGTTTTTCCGGTTTTGGTGCTTTGGGAGTGCGATGTTCTTTGATTAAAGAACGCACCGCTTCTTGGGTAATGGTGCTCAAATCTAAAAGCGCGTCTATTACCTGCTTGTATTTATTACTGTTATTTGCGAGCTGATATACAGTCAAGGGTTCAATTTGTGCTAAATCTTGGGGCGAAAATTCATCAAATACCGCCGCAATCTTCAGATACCTTTTTTCCTCACCCATCCAGCCTCGGTCAACAAGTAGTTTTTTGTACTGCTTCAGTGAAAGCTTCTGTTTTTGTTCGGCTAACCAAAAGGCATGATGTAAAATTGTTTTGGTAACATCAGCCAGTGAAAGTAAGGAGAATTTTTCTCCACCAACACTTTTGAGAGCATTGGCTTTTTCTTGAGCGTATTGCTCAAACTCTGATTTTGTAATGGCTTTAGAGTCAACCTGCGTTGGAATTACACTCTGCACTTGTGTGATCATGATGTTGACCTCCTAAAAAATCCCCAATATGCACAACAAATCCATCGCCTTAGGTTCTTGCTAGAAGGCAATCGCACTCAAGTTAGTGGAAGTTGGGAAATAAAGTTTGTTACTAGAACAATTGTACTACCAAAAGATAAATAAGAATCCCCAAACATACCCAAATTTTAGGGGAGGCGATGAAAGCTTTATACCAGAGAGCTTGAACTCAGCTATCCAAGAGCATTTTGGCTTGCATCCTACAGAAGATTGGCGATCGCTTAATTAAGGAAGGGAGCGTTTGCAGTGCCTCAGTTGCAAGGGTTTGATGTTCACCTTAACCATTTCTTTGACTAATGGACGCGATCGCATCGCACCACACAATTTTTTTTCTTAGTCGTTTTATAGAAACTAGAACTCAACACTCTCAAGTGCAGTCTTTTGCGATCGCAAAATAGTTTTGGTAATTAAAATTGATCCGAGCCGGAAATTATCGATAACTATTCAGAAACTCCACAAAAACTGATAGCGTCAGACAAAGGAAAGATTATTGTGGATGTGACAGATTGAAAACGCGATCTAATTATTGGCAACTGCTACCTTATATCCAACCCCAGTGGCAAACCATCACTAAGGGATTTATTGGCATTTTAGGATATGTGCTAGCTACATTAACGCTGATTAATCTCGCAGGTAAATTGGCAGTTCCTTTTGGAGACGGTAATGTAGTAGCGATCGCACAAATAGCTGGAATCTGCGCTGTAGTATTTCTTGTCCGCGGCTTTTTTCAGTCTGTGCAAGATATATATATGGCGCAAGCTGCTTTAAGAGTAGCTTTTAATCTCCGCAAGCAAGTTTATGCCCATCTACAAAAACTTAATCTCAGCTATTTTGAAACAGCAAAAGCAGGTGATTTATCTTACCGCCTGACTGAGGATATTGACAGGGTAGGGGAAGTAGTCAATAAAATATTTCACGATTTTATTCCTTGTGTTTTGCAGCTGCTAGCAATTCCCATCTACATGATTTGTCTGAATTGGCAGCTGACACTAGCAACGGTGATTGTTGCGCCGCTAATGGGGATTTTAATTGGCTGGTTTGGCGAACGGTTACAGAAGTATTCTCGTCGTAGTCAAAATCGTGTATCAACTTTATCTGCGATACTTACAGAAGTTTTTAGTGGGATTCGTTTAGTACAAGCTTTTGCTGCCGAAAACTACGAAATTGCCAGATTTAGCCGAGAAGCAGAACGCAGCCTCAAAGCCAAATACTCAGCAGAACGACTCAAAGCAATTCAAATCCCTATCGTGGGATTTTTAGAAGCGGTGAGTGCTTTATCGCTATTAATGGTGGGAGGCTGGCAAATTTCTCAACGCAATTTAACAGTAGGAGAGTTTTTCAGCTACCTGGCGGCGGCGGCGTTATTAATTGACCCGATTGGACATACTACCAATAATTACAACGAATTTAAGCAAGGTGAGGCATCGGTTGACCGAGTTTTTGAATTATTGGCAATTCAACCGACGGTATTAGAAAAGCCAAACGCCATAGTTCTTCCTCCTGTGCAAGGCAAGGTGGAATACGCTCGTGTTGCTTTTGCTTATAAGCCTGGTGAACCTGTATTAAAAGATATCAGTTTGTTGGCACTACCAGGAGAAGCGATCGCTCTTGTGGGTGCTTCGGGTGCTGGTAAAACTACATTTGTGAATCTCCTACCCCGTTTTTATGACCCTGTATCTGGTCAAATCCTGATTGATGGTGTGGATATTCGAGATGTCACACTCCATAGTCTGCGGCGACAAATAGGAATTGTTCCCCAAGAAACCATCATGTTTTCTGGAACTATTGCCCAAAATATCGCTTTTGGACAAGACTCATTTGAAATGTCAGCAGTGGAAGCAGCGGCGAAAATTGCTAACGCCCATCAGTTTATTAGCCAGCTACCAGAGGGTTATGATACTTGGGTAGGTGAGCGTGGGGTGAATTTATCAGGGGGACAAAGACAAAGAATTGCGATCGCCCGTGCTGTTCTTCTCAATCCACAAATCTTGATTTTGGATGAGGCGACATCGGCTTTAGATTCGGAGTCAGAAGCACTGGTACAGGAAGCCTTGGAAAGACTGATGCAAGGTCGCACAGTGTTAATTATTGCCCACCGTTTAAGTACAGTGAGAAGATGCGATCGCATTTTAGTGCTGGAACAAGGACAAATGGTGGAATCAGGAACCCATGAAGAACTTTTAGAGCTTCATGGCCGCTATGCACGGTTTTATGCGCAACAGTTTAGTTAGTCATTTGGCATTTAGCACAGTTGGGGAGTTTGATTGCATCAGGGTGTAGATGCCGTGATTGGGGTATATTTGGGGGGCGATCGCATCAAAGATATTTCCACATCACTAGTCTTTGTTTCAAGATAAGCTCTAAGTAGCGCTCAGACACGATGGATAGGAGATCTAATGGGTCTATGAACAATCAAACCTGTTTTGGATACTCAGCTGTCCGAGTCTATATGTCAAGGTTCCTGGTATTTAGCGCTTACGTTGCGATTACCGTAGCGGCTTTCTCGCTGGCTGGCTGCGTGCGCGAGAAAACGAAAAAGATTGTCGGATTTTCGCAGACAGAGAACATTGGCCCGTGGCGCGTCGCGGAAACAAATAGCATCAAAGCCGAAGCCGCCAAGCGTAAGGAAACTTACGATTTCTTGATGACAGACGCCCAAGGGCAGACATCGAAGCAGTTCGCCGACATTGAGGATCTGATCGCACGGCAAGTCGATGCCATATTCCTCGCACCACGTGAGTATGAGGGTCTGACGCCAGCTTTGGAAGCGGCGAGAGCGGCAAAGATACCAGTGTTTCTCATTGACCGTGAAGCTGCGGGAAAACCAGGCGAGGACTTCATTAGCTTTCTGGGGTCGGATTTCATCGCGCAAGGCAGCCGCGTTGGTGAATGGTTGGCCAAGGCGACCAACGGTAAGGCATCCGTCGTGGAACTCACGGGAACGGCGGGTTCATCGGTCGCAATCGATCGGGCTAAGGGATTTCGCAACGCGATCGCTCCTTATCCCAACATGAAAATCATCGCCACGCAGACGGCAGATTTTTCACGGGCTGCGGCCCAGCGTGTAATGGAAAACATCATCCAGGCTAAGGGTTCTGAGATCACCGCAGTGTATGCTCACAACGATGAAATGGCATTGGGTGCAATCCAGGCTATCAAGTCCGCAGGCATGAAGCCGGGTAAGGATGTAATCATCGGTTCAATCGACGGTCAGAAATCTGCGCTCGAAGCGATTATCCGCGGCGAGCTTGGCGTCAGTGTCGAGTCAAATCCACGTTTTGGGCCGCTTGTTTTCGCCACGATGGAGAAGTATTTTGTCGGTGAAAAAATTCCTCCTCGGATCATTCTCAAGGATAGACTCTTCGACGCGACCAACGCCAAGGATTTTGTGCATGAAGCATACTAGTGGTCTATTGGGCATGGCGCATGGGGCATTGAGGATTAGCGAGGAAAGATTTCCATCAAAATTAATGTGGTGAAGTACTAAGTAGTTCCCGCCCTAAAATAAAGAAAAGATAACCTGGAATTATCCTGAGCTTCCACGATAGACAAAGATTACTATCGTGCGAAGTGAAGGATATCCACTATGGGCAATCAGGACAAAAACAGGTAAAGCCGATGAATCAGGCTACTCGAACTGTCCTTCGCATGACGGACATCAAGAAAAGTTTTTCCGGCGTGCCAGCGCTCTGGGGCGTTGATTTTGAACTCAAGGCAGGCGAGATTCATGCGCTGGTTGGCGAGAACGGCGCTGGCAAATCAACGCTGATTAAGATTATGACGGGAGCGTATCGACGGGACTCAGGCATTATAGAGTACGACGATGAACGCGTTGCATTCCAGAACCCGACCGAAGCGCAGGCGGCAGGTATCGTAGCCGTCTACCAGGAGATTCAGCTTGTGGGTTTCCGAACTGTTGCCGAGAATATTTTTCTTGGCAGAGAGCCACATCGCTTTGGCATCATCGATAGAGAGCGCATGAATACCGGAGCGGTCGAAATCCTGGGGCGCTTGGGGTTGCATATCGATCCGCGCTCGGTAGTTGGTTCGCTCAATATTGCCCATCGCCAGATGGTGGCGATCGCCCGCGCTATATCCTTTGGTGCGCGTGTGCTGATCCTCGATGAACCTACGAGTTCGCTTACGGAAACCGAGGTTGCTGTTCTTTTTGACGTTATGCGCCGGCTCAAGTCGGAAGGGACAGCCATCGTTTACGTCAGCCACCGTTTTGAAGAACTTTACGCCGTGTGCGATCGCGTGACAGTCCTGCGTGATGGGCGCAACATCGTGACGCAGCCGCTGACCACGCTCAATCGCCTGGATCTGGTGTGTCATATGCTGGGCCGCCAGCCCGATGAGGTGAGCGAAGGAGTTACAGCCTTTGCTGAGCGATCGCAAAACGCAGCAGGTCGGCCAGTGCTGTTGCAGGCGGAAGCACTCAAATATCAAAACCGACTCGCTGGTGTCTCAATTGAAGTCCGGCATGGCGAAATCGTTGGGCTTGCGGGTTTGCTCGGTTCTGGTCGCAGCGAAACGGCGCGCGCTCTATTCGGTGCCGAACCACTTGACGGTGGAACCGTAAAACTCGAAGGTAGCCTTCTGGAAGTGCGTAGTCCCCATGACGCCATCGACGCGGGAATGGCTTTCCTCTCAGAAGACCGCAAGGCGGATGGTATCATCCCTGAGCTTTCGGTGCGTGAAAACCTCACACTCGCTGCCCTACCTTCTCTTACGCAATGGGGCATCGTTTCCAAAAAACGACAGGGCGAACTCGTCAATCGTTTTATGCAGCGTCTTGGCATCAAGGCCGCCAGCGCCGAGCAGAAGATCCACGAACTCTCAGGTGGCAATCAGCAGAAAGTTCTGCTGGCGCGATGGCTGTGCAAGAATACGAAACTTCTTCTCCTCGACGAGCCAACTCGCGGAATCGACGTTGGTGCAAAGCGCGAAATTCAGCGGCTGATTGCCGAACTCGCAGAGCAAGGGCTGGGAGTTCTGATGATTTCATCGGAAGTGGAAGAACTTGTTGAAGGCTCACAGTATGTTGTCGTTCTGCGTGATGGGCGGTCAGTTGCAGAACTCAGTGGCGAGCAGAAGAATATCAAAGCAATTCTGCACGCTATGGCCGAAGGTGCAGATCGTGAAACAGAGCAAGACGCAAATGAATAGCAAAAAGCTCAGTTCGGGTTGGAGAACCCTGTGGAACCCAAACTTCGGCGCACCCGCGGCGCTCCTCATTCTTTATGTTGCGAACGCCGTTTTGACTCCGCGTTTCGCTACGGTGAGCAACACCCTGAATATGTTGCTCCAGGTGTCTACGACGATGATCGTTGCCATTGGGATGACGTTCGTTATTGCCTCACGCGGTATCGACCTCACGGTTGGTTCGACTATGGCATTGGTTTCAATTATTGTGGCATTGCTGATCAAGTATGGGATGGCGATCGCTCTCTTAGCTGCTTTGGGAAGTGCCCTGTTGATTGGTCTGCTTAACAGCTTTCTGATCTCACGGCTGAGACTGGAGCCTTTAATCACCACTCTGGCGGCTCTAATTGTGTGGCGTGGAATTGCTCAAGTGATCGGGGACGGCGAGATTGTTCCTTTTGCCCATCCCACCTTTGAAGCGCTGGGCAAGGGCTATCTCGGCCCTATCCCAATTCAGGTTGTGATTGCCACAGTTGTAATTGCAGCCGCGTTCTTCTGTATCCGGTCTACACTTTTTGGGCGTTACATCGTTGCAGTCGGCGGTAACGAACAGGCTGCACGGCTGGCGGGTATCCGTGCGGAGCGTGTGAAATCCATCGTCTATATAATTAGCGCCCTGCTGGCTGGATTGGCTGGGTTAATCGAGACAGCAAGGCTGGCTATGGGCGATCCCAGTAAGATTGGTGTTAACGCAGAATTCGATGCGATCGCGGCTGTTGTTGTTGGCGGCACGCCCTTCTCTGGTGGCCGTGCAAATGTGCTCGGAACTGTTGTGGGAGCCTTGATCATGCAGGTGATCTCCACAAGTTTCAATATGCTTTTGATTCCCTTCACCTGGTCATTGGTTTTGAAATCCGTAATTATTCTTTTCGCTGTTTTTTTACAGCGTCCTAGGGAGGTCTAACGGGGATGGCTGCCACAAGGATTGCGCTTGTCGGTACGCGGCTTGCGAAGCTACTTACCTCGCAGGGTGCGCTGCTCCTGCTTTTTTGTTTAGCTCTGTTCGCATCGTTTCGTTATGAAACCTTTCTGACACCGCTTAACCTGATGAACATCATGCGACAGAACAGTATGCTCGCGATCGTGGCGCTGGGCATGACTGTTGTGATCCTGAGTGGAGGAATTGATTTGTCTGTGGGTGGTCTCGTTGCTTTAGGCGGTGTCGTCGCCGCAATGCTCGCCGGACAGGGAAGCCTTGTGGCAATCGCCGGCGGTATTGCCAGCACCACCTTGCTCGGTGTGGTCAACGGTCTTCTCGTGTCCCGTGCCAGAATCCAGCCATTCGTTGTGACTTTATTTACCGCAAGCGCTGCGCGTGGGCTGGCATTGAGCATCACTCAGGAAAAGTCGATTGCCATATCATCGGCTGCTTCGGAACTTGTTTGGCTAGGTAGGGGGTTCATTGGCCCGGTTCCTGTCCCTGTGCTGATGGTTGCGCTTTTGTATTTCGCAGCTTGGTTTATGTTGCACAGAAGCCTATTAGGGTTGCATATATTCGCTGTCGGTGACAACGAGGAGTCCTCCCGGCTCATGGGTGTGAACCCGGATCGGGTAAAGCTTGCGGTCTACACAATCAGCGGTCTGCTTTCAGGGCTTGCTGGTGTTATTCTCGCGGGTCGTCTAGGGGCGGGTCAGCCTGTGGCCGCTTTTGGCTGGGAGACGGATGCGATCGCTGCGGCTGTCATGGGAGGAACGTTTCTCGGAGGAGGGCAAGGGAGCGTGTTTCCGACGCTTGCCGGTGTCCTTTTGCTCGGAATGATGTATAACCTTCTGAATCTCGAAGGGACGATTACTCCGTGGTGGCAGCTCGTCCTCCGCGGCGGCTTCCTCCTTCTGGTCGTAATTTTCCAGCAGCGCATCGCGCAGAAGACTTAACTTACTGTTCGCGCCATCGAAAGCAAATATAGCTGAGTTATTGATTGGGGCGCATCCATACAAACTCCCATTCGTTTTTGGTGTTAAATCAACAAAGGTGGGTTACTTTTATCAGGCTTAATCCCCTTGTGAGTGTAGTTTTTCATAATTCTTTTGGGTGAATAAGCTATTCAGCTATCCTCAGAAAAGTTGCGTTAATTGCAGTAGCAATTTTGGCAAAAACCTCACTAGCTGGCGAAGTCCGATGCTTCGCTTGGGCTATGTCGAAGCCAATGGCGATCGGGTTTCCAGTATCACCACCGCTACAAATATCAGGATCAATGGGGATTTGCCCCAACAGAGGTGCTTGTAATTCTGCGGACAGTTGTTCGCCGCCACCACTACCAAAAATTGGTGTGCGTGAACCACAATCTCCACAGATTAAATAGCTCATATTTTCAATGATGCCAAGGACAGGAACACCGACTTGGCGAAACATATTGATATTCCGTCGTACATCTGCGATCGCCACTTGTTGAGGAGTTGTCACTAGAATGACTCCACAAATTGGGCTTTCTTGGATAATTGTGATTTGAGCATCACCTGTACCGGGCGGTAAATCTATTAATAAATAATCCAATTCGCCCCATTCCACGTCTTGTAAAAATTGCGTGATAATTTTATGCAACACAGGGCCTCGCCACGCCAAAGGGCGATTTGCTTCTACAAGTAAACCGACTGACATTAGTTTTATTCCCTGAACTTCCAGGGGTAAAAACTTATCCCCTGTAGAAGTATTAATCACTTGAATATCAGCTTGGCCTAAACCTAACATTTGCGGTAAATTCGGCCCATAAACATCAGCATCTAACAGCCCGACTTTTGCACCTTGTAATCTTAAGGCTGCGGCTAGATTTACGGCCGTTGTTGATTTGCCTACGCCACCTTTACCACTAGAAACTGCTAGAGTTGTTCTAACACCAGGAATTGTACAAATTTGAAGATAAGTTTTTTTGCACCAAGATAGAGATGATAATACAGATTGAATTTCTGTATGTAATTGGTGCTGATGAGAACCAATGTATAACCGTAAATAAATATACTGATCAACTATACGGAGATTTCGTACCATTCCTAAACTAACGATGTCATTTTTTAAGGTAGGTTCTATAACCTGTTTCAGAAGTTTGACTACTTCTTGCTGATGAGAATTAGTATCTGGTTTTAACTGATCTTCTGGATGCTGAAAGGGAGATTCGTGGTTAGACATGGTTCGGAAAAGGTTAGTTATCAAAAATTTGCCATTTTCAGAAGCAGCGCTTTGCGGGTGCGACTGCGGAGGATTTAAACCCCGACTGTAGCTTGCTTCCTGTAGGGTAAAGTCTAAGCACCGGAAGCCAGCACTCAGAAATTTGTAAGAGAGAGTCTTAAAGCTTTTAATTTACGATAAGTTACCTCAGCAAAGCTCAGAAAGTACCTAATCTACAACCTCAGCATCCTTGTCAGATTATGTTAAGTATGCTAACTTTATGAATATCTAAATTTAAGTCACTCTAATAGTATCTCAGTAATCGGTGGGAAAGTAGCAAAGTCAGTGAACTTTTCATCCAAAAATTGGCTCAAGTCCCTCAAGGAAAATATTGATGCAACAAAGTAATAAAAAAAGCTCGGAAGTAGGCAAACTATTGTTTACCTTTTTGTATATTCCGCCTGCTTTAAAATCTCCAAATGTTTGTTGTTTTGTTATTGGAGAAAGCGTATCTTTTTTTGGTTCTTGGATGACTCAAATTGCCCTCATATGGATGGTTTATCAAATCACTAATTCAGCCATGTTAGTTGGCATAGTTGGGTTTACTAATCAATTTATGGGCTTGATTATTACACCATTGGTAGGTGTGTTCTTAGATCGCTGGAATTTACGTTATGTATTACTGACGACTCAGTTAGTCTCTATTTTGCTATCTGCTACTCTCACCGTTCTCACTATTAACGGTCAAATTACTGTGACCTGGATTATTATCATTGGGATCATGCAAGGAACTGTTAAAGCCTTTGATCTGCCAGCGCGTCTAGTAGCTATTCCTAGGCTTGTGAATAATAAAGCAGATACTTACAGTGCAATTTCTATTCATTCATTCTTAATTAATACAGCCAAGTTTGTCAGCCCAATGATCGGAGGATTACTACTTGCCAGAGTTGGAGCAGCTTCATGTTTCTTAGTTGATAGCATCAGTTATATACCTTTTATCTCTGCCATATTAACTGCTCAACTTAAATCAGATTTCAATAATTATTCACTTAAAAAAACAAATATTTGGCAGAATTTAAAAGAGGGTTTTGCTTTTTCGTATAATTTTCTACCGATTAGGTATGTTTTGATTTTACAAATTTTGATTTGTTTTATGGTGATGACTCATGTGAATCTCATGCCTGTTTTTGTGAAGGAAGTTTTAAACGGTAATGCAGAAACTATGGGTTTTTTGATGACAGCTTCTGCACTTGGTTCTATAATTGCAGGTCTTTATCTAATTTTAAGGAAGCAAGCTACAGGATTATTAGAAGTTATAGCGGTTTCTACTACAATTCTAGGTTTAGGTTTAATAATTTTCTCTCGCTTTAATAATCTAGAGATTTGCCTGGTATTAATCTGTATAGTTGGTATGACAAATACTCTTACATTGGCAGCCATTAGTAACTTTGTGCAATTAATTCTGGTTGATGAAAATAAGCGAGGTAGAGTTACAAGTATCTTTACAACAGGTTTTTTAGGAATATTGCCATTCGGTAATTTATTTTTTGGAGGATTGACCAGTAAAATAGGAGTTGATAATGCTTTATTATTCGGTGGTATTTCTTGTTTAATAGGAGCAGGCTTTTTTATAAGAAAATTACCAAAAATAACAAAAATAGTATCTTCAATTTATAGAGAAATGGGTTTAATTAGCCAATAAAATAAAACTGAATATAAATTTAAAGGCAATATGAGCGAGAGTTTGGACTTGAAACTGCTTTCCCTATCCAGTAAAATTTTGTAATTTTAGATTTGTTTTCACATTTAAATTCGTTTTCACCTAGTAAATCTATTATATAAACATAGGACTTATGCAAGAACCCTCTAAAACCCTCTTTCCTTTGTGTCCTTTGTGTCTTTGCGGTTCGTTTTTTCATAATTTTGCGTAAGTCCTGAAACAGACATTGTTTAAATTTTGCATTTTTCAATTATTCAAAGTTTAAAACCAAAAATTCGGTTCTAGCTAGAGTTGTATGTTAGAACCGAATAATATACAAGTTGGAAAAAATTAAGCTGTTAAATTGGACGTGGTTTAAAAGCCGCATCCGGTTTTTGATTAGGTGGTTGAATTAGGACATTGCTATTAGATTCTTGGTTAGGTAAATCCCAAATATCTTGTCTTGCCTGTTCTTTTTCTACTAATAACTGGAGATGAGGTGGTAAATGGGAATATTGCCCAAATGACCAAGGTTCTCCATCAGATAATTCTCTTTCTGTATTATGAAACATAATGTTCACCTTTGTTAGGAATATGCTATGACTATTGGGTGTTCATGGTAGAGTACACAGTTACCGATATTGCGGATTTTGTAATTTACGGGGTCGTTTAGGGTAAAAATTCGCAAGTCGCGCCAGGAAATGTGAAGAGTTATGGCTCAACTTTGCGCTTATTTACGCCGTGCTGTACTAGCCTCTATTACATTTGGCGATATCTTCGTTAAATGTGTTGTCCCAAAGTGGCTTGACATCAACTTTAGTAGGAATTACGCCTGCTTTGAAAAATGTATCAGCAACTTTTTGCTGAGATGAGATCGCCTCTTGAGACACAGGAAGTAATTTTTGGGGACGTTGTTGTTGTCCTTCCTGGGCATCCTTGTAAACAATGCCTTCATCAACATTGATAGCAGTTGCATAACTTTTAGACCACTGTTTGAGATTAGATTCCCGCCAGTTTTGTGACTTTTGCAAGCGGCAGAGAAAATCTGCGATAGCGACTTTTTTTTGGGGATCGGCGATCGCATTCGGCGCTGCAATAATCACAAAGTTACCGCTTAAAATATCTTTGGCAGATTCCAGTACCCGCGCCCCTTCTTTTTGTGCTTGCCCAATTGAGTAACCATAGGTAGCCCAAGCATCTAGATCGCCTTTGCGAAAAGCAGAAAGCCCATCGGGTATTGAAAGAGGAACTGCGTTGATGTCTTTCATCGTGAGTCCGACTTTCTCTAACATCTTGATTAGGAAGTAGTGGGCAGTCGTGGCTTTAACATAACCTACCTTTTTACCTTTAAGATCCGCGATCGTTTTTGCTGCCGAGTTCTTGGGTATGAGTACAACTTGACCAACTGTAGGCCCTTTAGTGGAGGCAATAATTTTTACAGATGCCTTGGATTCAAGAGCAAAAATCGGCGGAATTTCACTAGCTGAGGCTAGATCAATTGCACCAGCATTAATTGCCTGCACCATCAAATTACCCCCAGTAAATTCAGTAAACTGAGTTTTGTAGGAGAAATTATCCAGCCCAGCTAATTTTAAATTTAAGTCCCAACCACCTTTGTATTTGGCAACACGCAAATCAGTTGAATTTAAAGCTGTTGTGCCAGTTGGGGTAGGGTTAGCGGCAGTAATTGCCGGAATGGATGAACTAACAGAACTGACCGGACTAGCCGGACTAGTAGAATTAACCTCTGAACAAGCTACTGTTGTTAAACTCAACAAGTAACCCACAGGGAAGATAAAATTTTGACGCAGCCGCTTGGTATACACATTAGTCTTCCTAATTGAGCAAAATTTTACAGACAGGGGACGAGGAAAATGATGCAGAGAACCAATGCCCCTTGCCCCATGCCCGACTATTCCAACAAATCTGGTTCTTCGCGCACAATCCTGTTGTAGAGAGGTTGGAAACTAAACCAGCCAGCCGCATGAGTTCCAACTTGGCTATGGGTTAAAGTAGCAATTTCATGGTCAATGGAAATCGGTTTACCTGCTGCTTCTGCTAAAAGTTGAGCTTGAGCTGAACGCTCGAAACTTATATACCACCAAGCCGCTTCGTCTACTGTTCTTCCTACTGTCAAAAAGCCGTGATTCCGCAGAATGACAGCTTTTTTATCTCCTAATGCTTCAGCAATTCTTTTACCTTCAGAGGTATCTAGAACTACACCCTTATAGTCATCAAATATGGTGTGGTCTTGATAAAAAGCACAAGCATCTTGAGTTAAGGGGTCTAGTAGACGACCTAGACTTGACCAAGATTTACCATGCAGTGAATGGGCGTGTGCAGCTGCAACTACATCAGGTCGTGCTTCATGAACTTGGGAATGAATAGCAAAGGCGGCGCGGTTGACGGCAGCATCTCCTTTAACAACCTCGCCTTCTGTGTCAACTAAAATTAGGTCAGACACACGGATATGACCGAAGTATGTTCCTAGAGGATTTACCCAAAAATGGTCAGTAAATTCTGGGTCGCGGGCAGTAATATGACCTGCGATACCTTCACTAAAGCCAAAACGAGCAAATAGGCGAAATGCAGCAGCCAGGCGTTGTTTGCGGTGGAGGCGTTCTTCTTCGACTCGTTCAAAAACTGGTGGTTGGGGTCTATCGTATCTCGGCATGGTTTTCCTTTTATTCCTTAAATGGTGCGTTGGAATATCCAGAGCGAAAAGACCTGACAGTTTCTTGTTCTGGGTGATAGTGGTTGCGTAAAATATTACCAGTATCATTCCCCATGACATGAATGGAAATGGAAGGAGTAAAGACTGTTGTAGCCTTCACAGAGTGAATATCACCGTCAGGCGGTAACAGATGGTAAATATCACCACTTTTTACTTTATAGACACCGAGACTTTGTAACTGGGCGCTTCCTTCTACATCACCTTTATCTAGGCGACGGTAGACAGTTTCTTCTTGTCTGCCTTTATACAAACCTACAAGTCCCCAAGATAAATGGTCGTGGACAGGAGTTATGGAATTAGGCGGAATCACCAAACTAAAGATAGTAAGAGAACGATCCTGAGAACGATACAGCAACCATTGCCCAATTCCACCCCCCAAGCCGCTATGGTGATTTGGTTGGGCGAATTCCTCTGTTAACCAATCTTGTTTTTTCAGGAGTGCGGCAAAATGGGGTTCTAGGGTATTGAGGGTTTGTTTGCGATCGCGAGTTGTGTTAGAGATAATTTGTTTGGCGATCGCCACAAACTCACGTAAGTCTGGACTATCAATAAACCATTCATCTGTTTCTAAGGATTGGAGAATAGTTGTATGAGTCATAAAATTCCAGATTTGTAATTTAACTTTTGGGATTAAGACTTACGCACTCTGCCTTTTTTGTCATTTGTCCTCTGCTTCCTCATCTCCCTTGTCTCCCTTCCAACTTCCTACCTCGCCGCAGTAGTTCCTAACGGACACACCGAAGCTGCAATATCTACTCGTTTAGGAAGAATTTTTTGCTCTAGTAACCAATCAGCTGTTTTCTGAAGCTTGCCAATATCATCTGCATTGGGAAAGACGTAAGACTCTGGGCCACGATTCTTAGTGGCTTGCTTGGCTACAGCTTCCGAAACTTTTAGCTCTTTTACCATAAAATCTGCGGCTGCATCGCTATGCTGATTCAGCCATTCACCATCTTGGCTCAACGCTGTCAGTGCAGATTTAACTGCTACAGGATTGTCTTTAGCAGCATCACTTCGCACAACCATAATGCCGTAGGTAGGTGCAGGGTGCGTAGTGGTGATTCTCCGCGCCTGATGTTCTAGTTCTGCAATGGAAATATAAGGTTCCCAAACTGCCCAACCATCAACAGATCCTTGGTAAAGCGCTGGTGCAGCATCATTTGGCGATAAATAAACTCGCTGGACTTTCTCTTTAGGGATATTTTCTGTTTCTAAGACTTTTAATAACAGGTATTCACCTGCGCCCCCTTGATTAACTGCAACTTTTTTACCGACTAAATCAGCAGGTTTACGAATAGAAGAATCACCGCGAACTAAGATGGCACTACTTAAAGAATCTGGTTGAGGACGCTGTACAGAACCAATACAAAGTGGCTGTCCAGAAGCAATCCCGGAGATGGTAGGAATATCACCGCAACCACCAATGTCTGCACGATTACCATTAAGAGCCGCTAGCAACGTTGCACAACGGTCAAATGGCCCAGTCCATTCAACTTGAATATTTTGAGCTGATAGCTGACGTTCTAGGTTGCCGCGCTGACGTGAGATGGGAATAATCCCGCCTTTTTGGTATCCCAAGCGAACTGCGTTGCTTTTTTCTGGATTTTGATTACTACTGACAACTTGTGAGGCAGAATTTGAGTTAGCTGGGGGATTAACTGCTGTTTTTTGACTGCAACCAGTAACCATCAAACTTAGACATGAGACCGCAACCAAAAAACTACTGGCAGAATACACTTGCTGAGCGCGAAAGTTATGCTTTTTTAAAGAATTCACCACATTTTATTCCTTCATCTCAATTGTTGAGAGTTGAAGCAGCAGGCATATTTGTTTAATGTGAAAGGAAAAATCTACTTAAAATTGATAGACATATAGTAGATTAAAATTAATCATACCATTTTTTTGATTTTCTATAAAACTCAAGTCAATATTTCTTTATTTCCGAACCAGTGAATTAAGATGCCAGAATCCCCACTTTAGGGTCAAGCGTATCTATACCTGGAATGCCTAAGGTGATTGAGTGATTTCATTCAGCATCAGGCGAATCATTAACTGATGACGAAAACGTTCAACTTCCCGTTCACTTGGAAAATGTCCCAAGTGAGACTGATAAATTTCCCGTAAAATCCATGAGTTATAGGAAAAGCACTGGATAGCGATCGCGATTTTATCGTGTGTAGCAACATTTTAGGAAGTTGCAAGTACTAGAATGGGCTTTATTATATCCAGAAATTGTGAAAGCGATGCCTACGACGGGCTGCGCCTACGCACCCATTGCCAATTGATCCTTACCGAATGAGCAATGACAAAAACCCTTGCCTTTTGTCTTTAAATATGTGAAACTTTCATTAGCAAAATACTAAAAACCTACCAATTTACCGTATTTAAGCTTTATTGTGTAAATCTTCATAAAATCTTCAGGCAGCAATGCCAAGGATAATCTTCGTCAGCTAAGGATAGTTGGTCAAAAGCGCATTTAGAAACTAGGGTGATAATGCCATTTAGTTTATCTGCTTATCTCTGTTAGAGATTTACCTGAGAAAGCAAAAACGCAACATTGATGGCTAATAAGTAGATCTTTGAATAAAACAGGTAAGCAAAATTTCTGCATTTCTATATATTCACAGAAAATCACTCAAAAATTAGGAGGTTTTTTGGCATGGCATTGAAAACACATGGAATGCACTTGAAATTGTCAGGGCTGAGTAAATCTTTTGGAACAAAAACAGTTCTGCAAAATATTGATTTAGAAATTAAACCGGGCGAATTTGTGGCTATTGTTGGTCGTAGTGGGTGTGGTAAGAGTACTATGCTACGCCTAATCGCAGGCTTAGATGCACCGAGTGCAGGTGGTGTGTTTTTGAATGACCAACAATCTCACCAGCAGATTAATCCCACCATCAGAATGATGTTTCAAGATGCTCGACTTCTGCCTTGGCAGCGAGTGTTAGCAAATGTGGAACTGGGATTACTGGGTTCTAATTCTAAAGTTTATCCAAAACAGAGAGCTTTACAAGTGCTGCGGGCAGTGGGATTAGAAGACCGCGCGAATGAGTGGCCTGCCGTTCTCTCTGGTGGGCAACGCCAACGGGTGGCGCTAGCTAGAGCCTTGACGAGTCAACCTTCTTTATTGCTGCTAGATGAACCTCTAGGAGCGTTGGATGCATTAACACGCATTGAAATGCAGCAATTATTAGAGAATTTATGGCAGGAACAGCAATTTACGGCACTGTTAATTACCCATGATGTGGAAGAAGCCGTAGTTTTAGCAGACCGAGTAGTGGTGATTGAAGATGGTCAAATTGGTCTGGATGTCAAGATTGATTTTCCTCGTCCTCGTTCTAGAGGAAATGCAGAGTTTGCGAAGACAGTTGAGGCAATTTTAGAACGGGTAATGACGAAGCAAGAGAGCGATCGCTCTTCTTATGCACTCAATTCAGAAGCAGCTTAGCAAAATTCGTAATTAAGACGAGCAATGGTACAACTATTAGTTAAAGAAGAATCCCAAGATTGGATTGCAATCGCATCTTCCTTGGCGGCGGAACTGACAGCAACCGCAGTGGAAAGAGACCAAAAAGCTGGACTTCCCGATATAGAAATTCAACGGCTGCGGGAAAGTGGCTTATTACCTTTGGTCGTACCAAAAGAATATGGTGGTACAGGTGCAACTTGGGCAGAAGCTTTTAAGGTGATTCAACAACTCTCAACAGCAGATGGTTCTATTGGGCAGTTGTATGGCAATCATCTGAACTTAACAACTTTAGCTCATGTTTCTGGCACACCAGAGCAAAAAGAAAGATATTACCGCCAAACAGCCGAGAAAAATCTCTTTTGGGCAAATGCCATTAATACGCGAGATACCAGGCTGAAAATTACCCCCGATGGCGAAAATTTCCGCGTAGATGGCGCAAAAAGTTTTGGTACTGGTGTAGCGATCGCAGATTTGCGTGTCTTCTCTGCCCTTCAGGATGGTGTAGAAGCGCCCTGGTTGTTTGTCATTCCTAAAGACAGACCAGGGGTAGTTTCTAACCAAGATTGGGATAATATCGGACAGCGACGCACAGATAGCGATACATTCACCTTTCATGATGTCTTGGTAAAAAAAGATGAAATCCTGGGATATCCTCATCCTTCTGATAGTGGTTTTGCTACATTTTTGGGAATCATCGCTCAATTAACCAAAACCTACATTTATTTAGGGATTGCAGAAGGTGCATTAGCTGCGGCTAAAGAGTACACGAAAACTCAAACCAGACCTTGGATTACCTCTGGAGTAGACAGCGCCAGCAAAGACCCCTATATTCTGCGGCATTATGGTGAATTTTGGGCAGAACTGCAAGCCGCCATTGCTTTGAGCGATCGCACCGCCGCCCAAGTTCAACAAGCTTGGGACAAAGGATCTGACTTAACTTTTGAGGAAAGAGGAGAAGTGGCGATCGCCGTTTTCTCAGCCAAAGCCTTTGTTACCCGTGTGGGATTAGATATCAGCAACGGCATTTTTGAAGTTACAGGAACCAGATCCACAGCTAGTAAATACGGCTTTGACCGCTACTGGCGAGACTTGCGAACTTTTACCCTCCACGATCCAGTCGATTACAAACTCAATCACATTGGTAATTGGTTACTCAATCAAGAGTTACCAATTGTTACTCAGTATTCGTGAATTGGCGTTTGGCATTTGGTGTTGCCCCTTTTTCCCTTTTCTCCAATCCCCAGTCCCTATGTCTCTTAGTAAAACACTGCATCTATCAAACGAACTTTACCAATATCTACTGTCTATCTCTCTGCGAGAACCAGAATTACTGTTCAAGCTGCGGGAAGAGACGGCGCGTCATCCCAGAGCAAATATGCAAGTTGCACCAGAGCAAGGACAGTTTCTTGGTTTTTTAGTCAAACTGATTGGAGCAAAGAAGACTCTGGAGTTAGGAGTTTTTACAGGTTATAGTTCTCTGAGCGTCGCCTTAGCGTTACCACCTGACGGTAAAATCATAGCTTGTGATGTCAGCGAAGAATTTACAGGAATCGCTCGTCGGTATTGGGAGCAAGCAGGAGTAACAGAAAAAATTGACCTGCGACTTGCCCCAGCCATCGATACTTTAGATAAATTATTGGTAGAAGGAGAGGCAGAAACCTTTGATTTTGCATTTATTGATGCGGATAAGGAAAACTATTATGCTTACTACGAGCGAGTGCTAAAGTTAATTCGACCGGGTGGGTTGATTGTCGTTGATAATGTACTTTGGTCGGGACGTGCGGTACAACTAGATATCCAAGATCCAGCTACTAATGCGATCCGAGATTTTAATAGCAAGCTGCATCAAGATGATCGAATAGATTTAAGCTTGATTTCCATAGCAGATGGACTCACTTTAGCAATCAAACGTTAATTGATCATGACAGGTAAATTAAATAGCAAAGTCGCAATTATTACTGGAGCGTCTTCTGGTATTGGTGAAGCCACAGCACTAGCATTAGCAGCAGAGGGCGCAACAGTAGTACTGGCAGCTCGCAGAGGCGATCGCTTAAATGCCGTCGCCAAAAAAATTGTTACCAGTGGTGGCACAGCTTTAGCCATAATTACTGATGTTACAGACGAGACTCAAGTACAGAATTTAGTCCAGAAGACAAAAACGGAATTCGGTCAGATAGATATCCTCGTCAATAATGCAGGTATTGCTGCTGTGGGTGCGATCGCTGGTGGGAATACCTCAGATTGGAAGGATATGATTAATCTCAATTTGTTGGGATTGCTGTATGTCACCCATGCCGTATTACCAATCTTGAAAGCTCAAGGTGCAGGACATATCGTCAATATTTCATCTGTTGGCGGACGAACTGCACGGGTTGGTATAGGTGTATATAATGCAACAAAATGGGGTGTCAATGGTTTTTCAGAGTCCTTGCGGCAGGAAGTTTGCAAGGAAAATATCCGTGTCACGGTTATTGAGCCTGGGTTAGTTAATACAGAGATAAGCGATCGCATTACAGACCCTGTTTTTAAACAACAAATTGAAGAACGTCGTCTTTCTGTGACACCTTTAGAAAGTGAAGACATTGCGGCCGCGATCGTTTACGCCCTGACACAGCCACCCCGTGTGAATGTGAATGAAATTCTCATTCGACCAACATTGCAACATTGGTAAATTCTCTAGAAATACGGGAGAACGGGAAAAGGCAAATTTGAACTTATCTCAAACTTTTACCAAAGTGCAAAATTGCAGCCAGGATTAACAGGAACAACTCCAAAGCACAAACCCCATTCTACTGCCACATTACCCAACTATAGCTACCATGTAGAAATAAAAAAGCTGCGCGATCGCGAATCCATTCAAGCCGGAGAAAATCCTACTAGCTTCTATTTTGAACGATTTGCCAAAGTTCTAGGTGAACCCAACCCTGTGGCTGCGGCTCAAAAGTAGACCTTTTTCTAAACCTCTCCCCAAAGTAGGGAGAGGTTGAAAAATCTGATTTTTTCGTTGCTCATCTTGCTTACTCAAAGCTTTGGATGAGTGCAGGAAGCATACTTAGATCCTCAATAATTGCATCACATTCTACTGGTTCGCCCCAGTAATTATCGCGTTTCCATACTGCTTTCATTCCAATATTCTTGGCTCCCAACACATCAACTGTGGGATGATCTCCAACAAATACACTTTGCTGTGCTTGTACTCCTAATTTCCGTAATGCTCTAGAGAAAATTTCTGCTTCTGGTTTTCTTACTCCTTCACTTTCAGAAATAACAATGACATCAAAATAATTTTCAATTCCTAATTCTTGAATTGTGCGTTTCTGAAATTTTTCTAGACCATTGGTAATTATTCCTAACAAGTATCCTTCTGTCTTCAACGCTTCCAGCGTACTTTGCAAGTGAGGAAAAGGAACACAGGAAAAAATAAATTGATTTTCGTAATCTCTGAGTAAGTCTTGCCAACTTAGCTTTTGAATAAAAAACTCAGATATCAAGCTTTGATAAACTGTATCTTTCCAAACGTAACCCCGACTATCTAACGCAATAAATCTAGAAATATAATCGTCTTTTGGAATGCCATGTAGTACCGAGGCAAAGCGATCGTATTGAGTAGAAATAAATTGCTTGAGTGAAGTCTCTCGATCAAGTAGAGTTCCATCTAAATCAAAAAGGATTGCCTTGAGCATTCATTTAATCTAGTTATGTTATTTTACGCCGACCTAGTTATGCTCACAAATTAATTCTAAGAGGATGTTTGAAAAGTCCTCGATAATATAGCAAATACTTTTAGATCCCCCTAAATCCACGCCACTTGCTACAAGTCGGGGAACCCGCCCAATGCAGTGGCTACCCTTGAAAAAGGGGACTTTAATTCTCCCCTTTTTAAGGGGGGTAGGGGGGATCAATAAGTGTATAAAGTCACAGCCAAATACTTTTAAAACAACCTCTAAAACTTCGTAGCATTTGCATAGATAAAATAATGCTCTGTCAATTTTACATCAGCTTTAAAACCAACTTCTGTTAGATGCATTTGCAGTTCATCTGGCTGATAAAAAACTTTGATAATTTGAAATTCTTGCCCATCATTTAATTTACGACTTTTGTATATACTGCCGTCATCATTAAGAATATGGTTATTAGCTGTAGATGTCGGTTCAAAGCGCGAGTCAACAATAAATACTTGTCCACCAACGCGCACAGATTTATAAACTTTTAGCAAAAATGCTTCAAGTAATTCTGGCGGTACATGAGATAACCAGAAGGAGAAAAATACTAAATCATATTCAGCATCGGGTTCCCAGGCAAATAAATCTATTTGGTGATAGTCTACATTCGGTGAATTTAACTTACTGCAATTAATTTTAAGTACTTCTTCGGAAGAGTCTATTGCAGTAATTTTCTTGCCAATTTTTAAAAGCTCCTGTGTCCAAATTCCCGTTCCGCTGGCTAATTCTAAAATTTCCTCAGCTTGTCGAATTTGGTGTAAAGCTTGTTTGACAGCATCAACTTCTTTAAACCAAAGCTGGTTTAATTTCTCACCGCGATCGTAACGACCAAGACGATAGAACCACTGATCGTATTCGTTAGCTCTAGCACGATAGTAGGCAATTTGTTGTTGCAAAATATTATTTTTCATTGCCAGCTTTTCATCGGGTATAATCAAACCCTTAATAAATTTTACTATAATTGCCTGTAATTTGATACATATACCGTAGTATTATGCTGAAATAATTCCATTGCTTGCTTTCAAAAGCAGTATTCGCCCCAGTTTCTAGGCTATGTCTGAGAGATAATCTTTTAGTTGGTGATATTTTTATCTCTTTTAACTACGGTTATACAATCCATTTACTGTAGTTTATTTGTGTTGCATAGGTGTTTACCATTAGAAGCAGAGTATTTATGTTGTCCAAGCTCTTACAATCTCGAATATTAAACATTTCTATCGGCTTTCTCCAAAACTTTAAACAGAGAAGAATACGGATTTTTTCTTTACTGTTTGCAGTTGGGCTTGGCTTAGTTTTATTTGTTTCAGCTTGTTCTTCAAACGCAAACCAGCAAGCAACAACAACACCTACAGAACAGGCAACAACAACACCTAATCAGAGTTCAGCAACTAGTAGTAATACTGTTAGGATTGGCTTCCAGAAAGCGGGAACTATTTTAAGTGCATTGAAAACAAAAGGGGAGTTAGAAAAAGCTTTGGCAGCTTCTGGTGCTTCTGTAACTTGGAGTGAATTTCCATCAGGGCCGCCAATGTTAGAAGCCATCAACTCTGGCAGTATAGACTTTGGCTACACAGGAGAATCACCGCCAATATTTGCTCAAGCCGCAGGTACGCCTTTAGTTTATGTGGCTTACGATCCCTGGAGTCCAAAGGCTGAAGCTATCCTTGTTCCTAAAGATTCACCGATTAAAACAGTGGCGGATCTCAAAGGTAAAAAAGTTGCCTTTGCTAAAGGTTCAAACACTAATTACCTAATAGTAAAAGCACTGGAAAAAGCCGGACTACAATATACTGACATCCAAGCAGTTACTCTCCAGCCTTCCGATGCGCGTGCTGCTTTTGAAGGTAAAAACGTTGATGCTTGGGCAATTTGGGACCCATATTTAGCCGTAGCAGAGAAAGCAACAGGCGCACGCACTTTAACTGATGCAACAGGATTAGCACCGAATCGTGGTTATTATCTTGCTGCCAAGTCTTTTGTCGAAGCACATCCTGACACTTTGAAAATAGTTCTAGATGAAGTGAAAAAGACTAGTGACTGGGCTAAGAGTAATCCCACCGAAGTTGCTAAATTCCTCTCGCCTGCATTGGGTATTGATGCTGCTGTTTTAGAGTTAGCAGAAAAGCGGCGTGATTATGGCGTGCTTCCAATTACCGATGAAGTGATTGCGAAACAGCAAGAGGTTGCTGATGCTTTCTACAAAATCAAACTTATACCAAAACAAATTAATGTGAAGGACATAATTTGGCAAGGAAATAAGTAGTTTTTGTCATTTGTCATCTGGCATTCTCCTTTACCCTTTCCCCCTTGCCCCCTTTTCCGATATTTAACTCAGGTGATTATATGGAAACAAGTACCCAATGGATAAAAACCGATGTACTAGTGATTGGCGGCGGTACGGCGGGGACGATGGCGGGAATTAAGGCGAAACAGGCTAATCCAGAGGCAGAAGTGCTGATTTTGGAGAAGGCTAATATTCGTCGGAGTGGTGCGATCGCAATGGGAATGGATGGCGTGAATACAGCAGTCATTCCCGGACACTCTACGCCAGAACAGTATGTACGCGAAGTCACGATTGCTAATGATGGTATCGTTCATCAAAAAGCTGTCTACCAAACCGCAAAGCTAGGCTATGAAACCATTCAAGAACTAGAAAGTTGGGGTGTTAAGTTCCAAAAAGACCCCCAAGGAAATTACGATCTCAAGCAAGTGCATCGGGTAGGCAAATATGTATTGCCAATGCCAGAAGGTAAAGATCTAAAAACGATTCTTACCCGACAGGTAAAGCGCCATAAAGTCAATGTTACCAACCGCGTCATGGCGACAAGGGTTTTGGTAAAAGAAGGAAGAGCGATCGGTGCAGTTGGTTTTGATGTGCGCGGTGGCGATTTTGTTGTTATCCAAGCCAAAGCCGTAATTCTTTGCACAGGGGCCTGTGGGCGATTAGGATTACCTGCATCAGGCTACCTCTACGGCACTTATGAAAACCCCACTAATGCTGGCGATGGTTACTCAATGGCTTACCACGCGGGAGCAGAATTGAGTAACATTGAATGCTTCCAAATCAACCCCTTGATTAAAGACTACAACGGCCCGGCTTGTGCTTATGTTGCTGGGCCTTTTGGCGCATATACCGCCAACGCAGAAGGACACCGCTTCATTAATTGTGATTACTGGAGTGGTCAAATGATGCTAGAGATTTGGAAAGAATTGAACTCTGGTAAAGGGCCAATTCAGTTGAAAATGACTCATTTGGATGAAGATACTATTTCCGAAATTGAGTCTATTTTATGGGCAAATGAACGACCGAGCCGGGGACGCTTTCACGAAGGTAGAGGCGAAGACTACCGCACTCATGGTATTGAGATGAATATCTCCGAAATTGGCTTGTGTAGTGGACATAGTGCTTCTGGTGTTTGGGTAAATGAAAAGGCAGAAACCACAGTACCAGGATTGTATGCAGCCGGAGATATGGCAAGTGTTCCCCACAATTATATGATTGGAGCGTTTGTATTTGGTCGTTTGGCAGGAACTCATGCGATTGAATACATCCAAGATTTGGATCATTTGGAACCCGATCCTGAGTTTTTGGCAGCAGAAAAAGCAAGGATTTATGCACCTTTAAATCAGCCGAGTGGAATTCCCCATACTCAAGTTGAATATAAGTTGCGGCGACTAGTGAATGACTACTTACAACCGCCAAAATCAAATTACAAAATGGAGATTGGACTGAATAATTTTGTTCGTTATCATGATACGTTGGCCCACATGGGAGCGCACGATCCTCACGAACTCATGCGCTGTATGGAGGTGCATTTTATTAGAGATTGTGCAGAGATGGCTGCACGAGCATCAATATATCGCCGAGAAAGCCGGTGGGGACTTTATCACTATCATTTAGATTTTCCAGAGAAGAATAACCAAGAATGGTTTTGTCATGTGAATTTGAGAAAGAATGAAGCAGAAGAAATGGTGTTATTTAAGCGTGATGTTGAACCTTATATTGTGGATGTGGATTTAGGAAGAGAGGTTTATGATGTGGCGGTGAAATAAACTCATAGTCAGTAAATTAAGGCTAAAATTTTAATATTTGATTTCATTTTTAAACGCAAAGGGGCGCAGAGGTTCACGCAGAGGGGCACTGAGAAATAAGAAATTTGTTGCTAATGAACAATGAGAAAATTAAGATTAGATTGGCTGAGGGTAAAGATGCAGCGCGAATTGCAGTGCTTTGCGATCAGCTTGGATATTCTGCTACGTCGCAACAGATAGAGCAACGTCTTGTGCAAATTCAAGATAACAAAAGTCATGTTGTTTATGTTGCTACCTTAGCAAATGATTATATTATTGGTTGGGCACACGCTCACACTTGTGATTTAATCATTATTCCAAATCAAGCATTACTTTTTGGATTAGTGGTGGATGAAGATTATCGTCATGCAGGATTTGGACGTACATTAATGCAGTATATTGAGGAATGGGCTGCTTTAGTTGGATGTGAGGGCATTATTGTACGTTCTAATATTAAACGCACAGAGGCTCACATTTTTTATAAAAAAATAGGTTACACCAATACAAAACAGCAAATGACGTTTTATAAAAAAATTGCTTCGGAGTAGGTTTAATGCCCACCTACAGAAAATTACTTGTAAGCCATTTATTAATTAAAATTTCGGTGTTTTACAAATGCCTCTTTATGATTCCATTGGGAAACAATATACAAAAACTCGCGTCCCTGATCCGCGAATTGTCCAGAAGATAATCGACTTACTCAATTTACCGCAAGGTAGCATTATTGCTGATATTGGGGCGGGTACTGGTGGTTATTCTCAAGCGCTGGCTCATCAAGGATTTTCTGTTTACGCTATAGAACCATCATCAGTAATGCGTAAACAAGCATCAGAACATCCCCAAATTAAATGGTTGACTGGATATGCAGAAGCTTTACCTTTACCTGATAAATCTGTTGATGGGGTAATTAGTATTTTAACAATTCATCATTTTTCCGATTTAGAGAAATCTTTTCAGGAAATGCATCGGATTATTAAAGGTGGGGCAATTATATTGTTAAGTTTTGATATTAGATTTGCTCAGAAAATCTGGCTGTATGATTATTTCCCTTGGTTGTGGGAAGATGCACTAAAATTTCTTCCAGTTAATGAAATTACAAATTTGATTGAGAAGAATACTCAAAGGATTATTGAAGTAATACCTTTGATGTTACCCTACGATTTATCTGATTTATTTGCCGCAGCAGCTTGGAGGCGACCTGAATTGTATCTTCAGCCAGAAGTGCGTGCGGGAATATCTTCTTTTGCTTTAGGGAATCCTAATTTAATTGAATCTGGTGTTAAATCTCTTGCAGCAGATTTGAGTAGTGGTGAATGGGATAAAAAATATGGAGAGATTCGCCAGTTAACAGAAATTGATGTGGGTTACCGTTTTTTTAAAGCATCGATTGCAAACTAGCACATAAACTAATAAACCTAGAGGTATGATATGGCTTTAATTAATCAAAGAGTAGATGTTCCTGTGATTGTGGATGAATCTAAATGTTTAGAAAAATGTGTAGCTTGCATCGAAGTTTGTCCGCTCGATGTATTAGCGAAAAATCCGGAAACAGGAAAAGCATATATGAAATATGACGAATGCTGGTTTTGTCTACCTTGTGAAAAGGAATGTCCGACAAATGCCATTACAGTGCAAATTCCTTTTTTGTTACGGTAAAGTAGACAAAATATAGTATGGTGGGGAATGCCTATTTTACAAAGATATTAATTTTTGCTAAAAAATGAGAGCCTTAAAAAGGCGATCGCTAAACTAAATTTAGTATAAAATCACGCAATTATAAGAGTTTTATATAACAAATGTCATTAACTCCATCTTCAACTCCTCAAGGATTTAGTACGTTTATTACTAACTTAGGCATCAAGGACACTACTAACGATTTTGTATTGATTAAATCGGATGTTCCTTGTGTTGCTGATGGAGTATTTACACAAAGTCTTTTTGCTGGGCCAAGTGTGACTATTAGCCGCCAGCACCTAAAAGATCATCAAGCGCAGGGAATTGTTGTTATATCTAAAAATGCAAATGTAGCTAATGGTGCCATTGGTACTGCTGATGCAAAAGAAGTTATTCAACTTGTAGCAACTGAAACGGATATTTCTCCACACAATATTGTGATAGCTTCCACAGGCGTAATTGGTAGACGTTACCCTATAGAAAAAATCCGTACAGGATTGTTAGGAATTGGGACGAAATTAACTGCGGCTGATTTTAATTTGGCAGCACGCGGTATTATGACAACCGATACTGTACCTAAGCTAGCGGCGCGACAAGTTGGAAATGCCAAACTAGTAGGAATTGCCAAAGGTGTTGGTATGATTGAGCCAAATATGGCGACAATGCTAGCTTTCTTTTTTACAGATGCGGCGATTTCTGCTGATGCGCTGCGTTCAATTTTCCGTTCTACAGTAGATAAAACATTTAATTGCCTAAGTATCGACACCGATACTTCTACAAGTGACACTGCCATCATTTTGGCTAATGGTTTAGCAGGCGAAGTTTCAGAACAAGAATTTGCTAGCGCATTGCAAGAAATAGCCCATGAATTAGTTCTAAAAATTGCACGAGATGGTGAAGGTGCTACTAAAGTAATTGAAGTAACTGTAGATTCGGCTTTGAATTATACACAAGCTAAACGAGTTGCTAAAGTTATTGTAAATTCACCTTTGGTTAAGACTGCTGTCTATGGCGCAGATCCGAATTGGGGAAGAGTAGCTATGGCTATAGGCAAATGTGAAAATGAACTAGCAATCAATCCAGAAGATGTTGTAATCAGGTTTGATAAAGTTAAAGTCTATCCTAATATTTTAGATGAGGAAAATTTGGAACAGTTGCGACAAGTTATGTCTAAGGATAAAGTAAATATTCATGTTAGCCTCAATATTGGCGAGGCTGTCGCAACTGTATGGGGTTGTGATCTTTCAGAAGGTTACGTAGAAATTAACGGTAAATACTCAACTTAATTAAGTTTTCCCACTTTAGCTTGCAACCTTTTCTAAAAAACTGTCGAAAGTATTCGTGTTGATTAAATCATTTTCTATCAATACTCGACGTACAGCTACCAAATGCACAGGCTGAACATACGCTTGCTGCTCGTAAGCTGGTAAAACGATCAAAGCTCCTGAAGATGAAGACTGATAAACTTGTTGAGATCCAGTTGTCGGTACTTTGGTAAAACCTATCTTTAAAAGTAATTGTTCTAGGTCAGTAAATTGAATATTTCTAATCATTATGACGAATTACTCCTTTTAGCTGCTTGAGAACATAATTCCGATAATCAGCGAATTTTTTGATTGCCTCTTGATTTAGTATATTTGTTTTAGGCAAGCGAACAGTAACACTTTCACCAAGTTTGGATAGGTCAAACCCTGGCAAATTTTCAAAATACGCTTGTAAGTATAACTAATAAGCTATATCCAACTGAGCATCATATACAATCAGAATACAGGGCATAGGCTCAAACAACCACAATTCTAAATCTGCTCGCGCTATTGTAAAAGCAATAGTTTCTTGGTCTGCAAGTGTTCTAAGAGAATCTCTAGCCTTTAACTGTAGATAGATCTGACCATTTTCAATTTCACTATTTACACCATATGTAAAGATAATTAAATCAAAACCATAGTCATATTCAACTCGCTCTACTGAATAACCACATAAAAACACGTATTTTTCAACATGATTTACGCTTAAATCTGCTATAATATGCTCTTTGGGTCGTTTCTTTTTTGCCATTAATTAAATAGTATTGAATCTTTGTAAAGAATACAAAAAAAATTAATTTTTTGAAATCACTCCTACTACAAGACTTTGGTAAAAGAATTAACCAGTTTTATCAGGATTCAAAATGTCTGCAAATATAGACTCTGAATTAAACCAATGGTTGGAAATGTTACGATCGCCTGATGTAAGCGATCGCTTAGTTGCAGTCAAAACTCTGCAACACTTGGGGGATGAGGCGGCTATTGACGCTCTAATTGTAGCTCTGCAAGACGAAAGCACCGCCGTGCAAAAAATCGCTGTCACTGCTTTATGGGAACTTGCCAATCCCGCTGCTGTTCCAGCTTTATTACCCTGTCTCGCTTCACCAGATGCAGAAATTCGCAGTGAGGCGTTGTCAGCTTTGGGTGAGTTGGTATCGTCAGAAGATTTGCTGCTGTTATTAGATGCGTTACAGCAACAGGATATTAATCTGCAACTCAATGTGTTAATTCTGTTGCGAAAGATACACGATGCTCAGTCACTCTCGGCGGTGCTATCCTTCTTTGAGTCGGAACATCCTCAATTGCGAGAAGCGGCTGTCACCACTCTTAGCTATCTCAATCAAGTGCAGATATGCCCACCAGCATTATCTTTAATGAGCGATCGCGATGACAATGTCCGTCGTGCGGCTGCGCTGACGCTAGGGCATTTGGTAGATACAGAGTTAGTAGATTTACTTAGTAACGCGTTAAATAATGATACAGATTGGCAGGTGCGCCGCAATGCTGCCAAATCTTTAGCACTTCATGCTGATGCCAAAATTATTCCTACTGTACTATTAGCATTGAAAGATGAACATTGGCAGGTGAGAAAATTTGCTATCCAAGTATTGCAGAAAATACCGGATATACAGTCTTTACCCGCACTAATTGCAGCGCTAACAGATGAATATTCAGATGTGAGAAAAGAAGCTGCGATCGCTCTTGGTAATTTGGGTAAAACTGAAGCTTTAAACGCCCTTCAACAAGCGCTAAACGATCCCGATCGGGAGGTTAGTATCTACGCACAAAAAGCAATTCAGAAGATTGGAGAGCGAACGAGAATATAGTGTGGACACAGCTTTATAATTCCTCTGGTGGTAAGGCGATAAATCTAGTTTTCACACCGCGCTTTAATCCTGCTTGCTCATAAAAGTTCAAGGTTTCCTCACGCTTTGAACTAGTTAAAAGTATAACTTTATAACACTTTTGCTGCCACGCAATATTTAAGCCCACCCTACAACAATGGATTATGAAATACGTCCCCACATTAAAATGCGTTTGTAAGGAAAAAAGAATGGACGCTCATCGGGTAAAACATCGAATAATTTTTGCTGATACCTTTCTACAAATAGCTCATAAGTTTGGGTATCTAACTGCGTCTCATAGGCTGTAAGCAAAGTTCCGCGATACCATTCCACTACAGCTTCTCGTGAAGGTAACAAATGCCCATAAATTTGCAACTTTACTTGTTGCTTAACAAAGCCTAATTTATAAAGCAGTTTAGCATAAGCTACAGGAGAAAGTACTTCTAACCGCCGCACATATCCACTTAATTCCTGACTAAATTCTTTTGCTGTTTCCACTGCTAACTGATGCACTGGTTCATTATCCATTGCTGGTATTTGGATAGCTAATTGTCCACGCGGTTGTAGCTTGTCTCTTAATTTTGAAAATAATGCTTCGTGTCCCGTTAACCACTGTAAAGCAGCATTAGAAAACACGACATCAAACTTACCTTCTCCTGGGCTATCCTCAATTTTTCCTTGCTCAAACCGCAACCCATCCCCTGCAAATTGACGCGCTACAGATAGCATTTTTTCAGAAGCATCTATACCTAAAGTCTCCTTAGCAACTAATTTTTCATGGAGATACTTGGTTAACTTTCCTGTTCCACATCCTAAATCTAAAACTCGTAAGTTTTCTTGGGGATTGAGCAAATCTACTAAGTCATAAAAGGGGCGACTTCTTTCTGTTTGAAATCGTTCATATAATACGGGATTCCATTTATCTGGCATTTTACTACCCTATTTTTTGATGTTGGTAGAAGAGACTGGGGATTAAAGATTGGGGATTAAGGGCAATAAAATTTAAATTGTCTAAGAAAATTGAACCTTACCCAATTTTTTTAAAGCAAAAAATAATGAACTAATATGAAATGATTGGAGAAGGATACCGTTATCAAGATTTTGAATTAAATTGTTTAATGGCAGTAGCTTTACATTTATTATTTCTGTTGGATCTAAGTTTAAATCGGCTACAAGCTCTACATCTGTTGCCAAAAAACAATGGATTAGGTTATTATGAGTCGCTGAATTTGGTGATATTATTCCTGTTTTGATAAAATTGTCGCTACTGTATCCCGATTCTTCTAATAATTCGCGTTTTGCTGCTTCTAGTGGAGAAATATCTTCTGGTTCCATACCACCACCAGGTAATTCTAAAACTGTCTTTTGAATACCGTGGCGATATTGTTCAACTAACACAATTTCCTGAGTTTTAGTTATGGCGACGATATTAACCCATGTAGAATATTCAAAAACATAAAAAGGCTCTACTATTTGTCCCTCAGGCATTTGATAAGTGTCAGCACGAAGTGTAAGCCATTTATCTTTTACTAGATATCTAGACTTTAATATATTCCAATTTAACAAATCCACATTTAAACCTCTTTTTGCTTTGTTACCAACTCTTCATGCAGTACTAATGCTAAATCCTGTAATGCATGTTCACCATCACCCACAAACGTGGAACCGTGCATTGTTGCCAGGGTTTGCGGCTTGAGTGCTGCTAATTCTTGGAGAATGCGGTCGCTATGGGTTGTATAGGGTATGTAATTAGGAAAGGGACTGGCTTCATAATTAGCGATGGTTTGCCGGAAACGCTCAATTACATCAGACTCAGTTATTGGTTCTACATCTCCAAACTGATGAAATAGATCTGAACACAACAGTGTTTTATTGGTAGTTTCAAAAAACAATCCTGCATCCCAACCGTGCGGGAGTTGCGGTGTATGTTGAAACTGAAAGCGATATTTCCCAGTATTCAAAACTTCATTGTGCTGCAAAGTTGTGGATGGACGGATGGCAAAATCATCTACACTTACAAAAGCTGCAATCGGAGTACAAACTGTCTGAGCATTTGGTGCAATGGAAAGCCATTCATTCAGCGATCCACACTCATCTGCTTCAAAATGGCTAAAGCTAATCCAGCGAATTTGTGATGAGTCAATAATCTGATTCACTGCATCACGAACCTGTGGAAACAGTTTCTTCAAACCCGTATGAAATAATAATGGCTCTTCGTCTTTTACTAAAAATTGGATAAATTGCAGATTTATATTTGAGTCATAAGTAGAGATGCGATAGATATCCGGAGCAATTTCAGTAATGCTAGTCATAGTTGTAAATAAAATTTATATCGGTAACAAAGAAACATGAGCATCCCTAGCCGTGAATAAAAAAGTAGATAGTCATACTAAAAGCCACAAATATAACAAATTTCCGAATTAATTGTGGTTTAAGTTTACGTGCATAATGGGCGCTTAAATATCCACCCAAAGAACCACCCACTGCCATTAAAATCGCCTGTTGCCAAACAATCACGCCTGCAATAAAAGTAGTAGTGAATAGAAGTAAGCTATGGAGAACAGTTAAAGATGGTGGCATAATTGTGAGCTAAAAATTAGAAATTATCAATTTGGAAATATCTTCTGGAGAATGAACAATCCAATCAGCACCGTGAGTTTTCAATTCTTCCTCAGTTCCGTAGCCATAGGTAACGCCAATGGTTGCAACTTGATGGCATTTGGCTCCAATCATGTCGTGTTTGCGATCGCCTACCATGACGACATCAGAAGGTGAAAAATTTTCGCTGTGTAAAATGTGATGAATCAAGTCTCCTTTAACGCTGCGGGTTCCATCTAGTTCACTACCGTAAACACCATCAAAAAGCGACGATAAACCAAAATATTCAATAATGCGAGTGGCATAAATATATGGTTTTGAAGTAGCAACAAAGGTTTTATAACCAGCAAAGCGAATAGTTTTTAAAGTTTCGGGAATCTGGGGATAAAGAAGATTTTCAAATAATCCAATCGTGGAAAAGCGATCGCGATACAGTGAAATCGCCTGTTCCAGCACAGTATTATCTTTGGTTTTCAGTAGTTGTGAAAAACTTTCTTTGATGGGTGGACCAATACACCAATGCAATTCATCAGCATCCTGAAGTCTATGACCAAGTTCAGATAGAGCATACTGAATACAGCGTGTAATGCCAGGTTTAGGATCTGTCAATGTCCCATCTAAATCAAAAAGGATAGCGTTAAAACGCATATTTTAACTTCTAATTTTCATCTTTTGAATCAAGCCTTCTCCACTCAGCAACGCGATCCCCAATGAGACAACGCCAATCCCCACGCTCTGAATCACGTTTAAACTTTCGCTAATCGTTGCCCATGCAACTAGTGCAGTCATTGCAGGACTGCTCGCGCCGATTATAGAGGCGGTAGTTGCGCCAACCATACGAATCCCCAAATTGTTGAAAGTGTGTCCGATAAAGCTAACTAGACCCGAAAAAATACTGCCAATCCACATAGGTGTCCAATCAAGTTGGGCACTGGCAGGAGGCCAAAACAGTAAACTAACACCAGAGAGCAGCAGGGTAGAGGCAAAACTGATCCAAGTGAAGGGAACTGGATGAAATTTTTGCAAACATTTTTGGGCGAGGACGTTATAGCAGGCGTTAAAAATCCCAGCAATAACGCTGGCACAAATACCGATCGCAATGGTACGACTGCTGTGAGTAGTAGAAGATGGGGGAATGGTGAGAACTCCACCCGCCAGAATAATGCCCATCACCAGCCAACGGAAGGGCGTGGGACGTTGGCCAAAAAACCTCCAAGATAGTAGCGCCGTAAACACGGGATAGGTAAAGAAAAGGGTGAGAGCAATTCCAGTGGGAATCAAGCCAATAGCAATGTAGAGTAAAGTAATATACACAAACATCAGCACCCCACAACCAAAAGCTGGGAGCATAACATCCAAGCGATCGCGTAGCGCGCTGGAGGCATCGCGTCTGAACAAGTCTTGAAATTCTTTAGGAGCAGATGGATATAGCTTGAATGATAGAGAAGCCATGAGTGGAACCACCAGCAGCATTCGCATAAACATTAGCAAGAATGAATTTTGCAAATCTGGTTTAACGTATCCACCGAGTAACAAGAAACCCAGCACGAGATGTTCTGAAAACAAAACTCGCACAGTAACGTTGTGAAATGACAAGAAAAAGGAGGATAGAATAACCGTCAGGATGCCCAACACGGTAAAAAGTCTTCGTAAGACCTGCTTGTATTGCTGAAACCACTGGAATAACAGACCAGACATTTAAGGGTATAAGATCCCTAGCACTAGGTCGTCGTTATAATTGCCAGACTTTATACCCTAAAATTTTGTATGAGTCGATGTCAAGCTAATTCACAATTAACCGCATAGCAAAATAGGCGGTTTGAATTAGGAATCTGGTTTAGTTACTTGCAGAGATGGTCGCTCAGAAAATTCATCATACCAACAAGCAAGTTTAGGATAGTTCTGTCGCCATTGCAGTTCCGGAAGACGAATTTCTAATCCCAATGCAGACGCGAGGGTGATATGAGCAAGCTTAGGAGTTTGGTCAAGTTTATCTGAAATTTTCTCGAAGTAGTCTAAAACTCTCAAGGCTCGCGATTGCTCTAACTCAATTATCCCTGGTGATTGTTCATTAGACTTCTTGCAGAAGTGGGGAAAAGGGTAAGGGGAAAGGGCTAATAAAAACCCTTTTCCCTTTAACCTTTTCCCTTTCCCCCCTCTTGCAAAAGTTACTTTTGCAAGAGGTCTATTGCGTGAACGCCTGATCTCCCGCACCCAAACAGCAATACCATCTAGAAACCCACCAGTTATACCTTCGAGTTGCTGTAAAAAAGCATGAGAAATGTCAGCAATTAGTTTGATTTTAGGATTGAAGTGATTGAGATAAACACATATTATGCGCGTTTCGCTCAAGATAAATCCATCGTCAGTCGCTAGAGTTGGAACTTTACCTGTAGGGTTGTAGTTCAGTAGATTGCTATTTGGATCTCGTACCGTAACTTTTTGCATTTCGATGCGATCGCCGAGTCTGAGTTCCAATACAGCTACCCGTGCTATGCGTGCATAAGGTGAGTTAGGTGTATAAAAGAGTTTCATCAACAAGTGTGACTTTTTTTGATACAGCTAGACTAAATCTAAACACCAGGGGTGTGTCCACCATCAACAAGAATCTCTGCACCTGTAATCGAAGAGGCAAGGTCAGATACTAAAAATAAAGTTAGTGCAGCTATTTCTTCCGGTTTGACGATTTTCCCTAAAGGAATCGCCTGCAAGGATTCTGTTTTAATTTCTTCAACACTCACACCACGAGCTTGAGCATTTTGCTTTGCCAAAGTTTCTGCACGTTCAGTTGCCGTCAGACCAGGCGAAATGGCATTAATGCGAATATTATCTTGAGCTAGTTCTTTAGAGATTCCGCGCGTGAAGTTCAATAGGGCAGCATTCGTTGTACCACCAGGAAGAAACGCTGGTCGAGGTGTGCGTCCAGCGCCACCGATAATATTGACAATTCGCCCATCACGCCGACTT
>NZ_MTAV01000243.1 GCF_002154695.1 Nostoc sp. T09 | reverse complement strand
CCAATGCTTCTTTATAGCGTCCTAAATTCCATAGCGCAATACCATGATTACACCAAGCTTTCTGTTTATCAGGTTTAATTTCTAGTGCCTTGTCGTAGGATACGATCGCATCTTCATAGCGTCCTAAAGCAGACAGCGCAATGCCTTTGTTGTACCAAACTTCGTGTTGATCAGGTTGAATGTTGATGGCTTGCTCGTAAGCGGCGATCGCTGCTTCAGATTCTTTTACCGAATAAAGCAAATACCCTAGTTCAAATTGTAAACTTACCCTACTATCTTCTGTCTGATGTTTTTCTGCCAACAAGTCTTGAAATTCCAATACTTTTTCAATCTTTTGTTCTTGGCTAAGTTTTAGATATTTCTCATAGTCTCCCTCCAATATCAGCCGAGTTGATTCCTGTTCTACTAATTCTGGTGTAGTTGGTAATTCAAATACTCCAGAACGCCAATCAAAGAAATCTGGGGCGCGGTGGATTAAATAGTTTATCGAAAATGACCGTAAAAGAAAAACAAAGCAAAATGGTAAATCATCTCTAAACCGTTCTCGCTGTTGATTTAAGTGATTTAAAATATGTGGTACGCTTGTTAAATTGCTGAATTGTCCTTCAGTAATTTCGCCAAAAGTTCTCTTTTCATATTTATATAAAGAATATTCCAGACCTTTAATTAATAAAATATCAATTTGCTTGTCTTTAACAAACTCAGCCACTCGCTCATATAAATTATCAATCGCTTCCACCAAGCGCAAAACTTCTATATGCTTGTGAGGAATATCTTGTGGAAGTTTGGCAATTAAACGGTCTGCTTCCACAGGTGTACATTGCACAAAAAATAAACCAAAGCCTGATTTCCGCTTCAGTGCGCGAACTAAGTCTTGATAGGCTGCTTCTGGTTCTGGGGGTAAATCCTCATCCCAATCATCTACATTTGGGTTCATGAAAGTTTTGCTACAGCTTCTTTAAATTCGGCAATTCCTTGAATTAATGGATGAATATCATACCAGCGCTGCATCTCTCCTTCATTATCAAAATATTTGTATTCTAAAAGACAGCGATTATACATCAAACTTCGATACAGGTCATCACCAGGAAGCTTTTTAGAACGGGACACCTCAGCTAACAAATTCCATTGAGAGTTTTCTACAGTGCGGCGATAGGTATCTCTCGCTTGAGTAATTGCTCGTCGCACTGCACTTTCTGTAATTGGTAACTCTTCAGTACGTCCAATAGCATCTTGAGTTAACAATAGCAAATTCCTCACATGACCTCCACTCATCAAACACAGTCTTTCTAAGGTGTTAGGACTATCAAAAATATCCTTTTCTAGTGATAACTCCGGTGCAATTTGCCGAACGCGCTTGCTAATTACTTCTTTAACTTTCTTCAGCCCAGGCTGGTAAATTTCTCCATCAAGAGTTTTTACCATAATCATCGGTAAAATTAGGCATTCACCATAGATATCCCGAATATCTGTACCTCGTTTAGAATACAGTAAGGAAATAGGTGCAGTATAAATTAAATGGCAATCCAAACCTTTGAGTTGTCCGCTGCGGTCTACAAAAACTTCCTCATAGTTGGTGCTATCTCCATCTTTAACTAACACCATCCGGTCTAAATTATCGACAATTACCGCCAGTTTATTGCAGCCATTAGGTAAATTCTGTTTGGCATCTGTCAGAAATTCATTCAACACCTGAATTAGAGTTACAGTGTGAGGATCAATTTTTTGGCGAATCTGTTGGCGTAATTGGGGAACGGCTCTTAAATTTGCTGTTAGCTTGGCAAACTGAGCAATTTGCGCTTCTACTGTTAGCTTCTCAAACTCTATGGGAGTCTGCGCCAAATCTTTCAACTCTCCCCAAAGGCTTTTTAACCAGTCGAGTATAGGACGAGGATTGGCAATTTCTTTTAAATCTTTAAGCAAACGGCGGGTACAGGCGAGGAGAATGTCTGTATATTGGGCATCTTCAGAATCAATATCTTCTTCATCAGCCGCAAAATATACGACATAGAATTGCCGATTTTCTAAATACTTCTTTAACTTGAGTAATTCTGTAGACTTTCCTGCGCCCCGATGCCCAGAATATAATTGGCAAGTATTAGTGTTTGCTAATCGCATCCGATTTCCCAACTCTTGCAGAATATCCGCATCACCGCGCACATCCTGACAATCAACATACCTTGTGTCATCCGCGGGTAAGGGTTCAAAGGGGTTAAAGGCGTTGTAGAGTTCAGTAAGTAAGTCAGGATAATTAAGCATAAGTATTAAATATGGTAATTTTGCCCATTATACTGTCGGTAATACCCCTGAACACTCGTTAATGGAGTTATTAGCCTCATTCACGGAGCAAATAGCCTCATTCACGGAGCAAATAGCCTCATTAATGGAGCAAATAGCCTCATTCACGGAGCAAATAGCCTCATTAATGGAGCAAATAGCCTCATTAATGGAGCAAATAGCCTCATTCACGAAGTAAATAGCCTCATTAATGGAGCAAATAACCTCATTCACGGAGTAAATAGCCTCATTAATGGAGCAAATAACCTCATTAATGGAGCAAATAGCCTCATTAACAGAGTTCACATAACTAGCTTGAAAAAATATTTACAGTCATTGCGAGCGGAGAGAAGCAATCCCAACCCTTGCGATTGCTTCTCTTCGAGACGCTACGCGAACACTCCGTTCCCAATGACGTTTTGTAATTAATTCTGTTCGGCTACTTATTCATCAATAAATAAGGGCACAGCATTGCTCATACGTGTCAACTTAATGTGAAACCCTTTTGGTTGACAAGGTTTTGTCCTCATCCCCAACCCCTCGCTTACCCAATGAACCGCCGTCACCCTGGAAGGGTGCGGCTAACGTTACAAAGCCCACCTGCGTGGGCTTTGTAACGTTAGCCCCAGGCTTACAGCCTGTGGGCGGTCTTTTGGGTAAGCCA
>NZ_MTAV01000242.1 GCF_002154695.1 Nostoc sp. T09 | reverse complement strand
TGCTTGGCGCTCGGCGCGGTGTAGCCGCGCCATTGCTTGTGACAGTTGCGTAAGTCCTGTTTATGAAAACCTTGAAATTTTATGATTAAAACCCAAAATCCCCAATCCAAAATCCAAAATCTAAAATCCAAAATTTCTCAGTCTCCCTATCAAGCATACGTTTATTCTTATCCCCACAAAACAGCTTACCGTCCTTTCACTCCGCCGATATATCTTCCTGAACTTTGGACACAGCAAGATAGACAAGCGCTGTTTCTCTACATCCACATCCCGTTTTGTGAAATGCGTTGTGGTTTCTGCAATTTGTTTACTACAGTCAGCTACAATGAAGATTTTATCAGTCAATATGTCTGCACGATACAGCGACAGGCGCAACGGATGAAAGCGGTGTTGGGTGATGCGTCTTTTGCTAGGTTCGCTATTGGTGGGGGAACTCCGACTCAATTACCCATTCAGCACCTGGAAACTATTCTCGATATTGCTGAAAATACTATGGGTGCAAAGTTGCAGGAAATTCCCATTTCTATAGAAGTTTCACCAGAAACCGCAACACAGGATAAGTTAAAGCTGTTGCGATCGCACTCTGTAGATCGTGTTAGTATTGGTGTCCAAAGTTTCATCGAATCGGAAGTCTTAGCAACCCAGCGCCGTCAATCCAATACTCAAGTAGAAGCAGCTTTAACAAGGATAAAAGAAGCTGGATTTCCGACTTTGAATATTGACCTGATTTACGGTTTACCCGGTCAAACCGTCGATACTTGGTTGCAATCAATACATACTGCTTTGCGCTTTCAACCAGAAGAAATCTATCTGTATCCCTTGTATGTACGGCCGTTAACAGGTTTGGGACGCACAGATAAAGAATGGGACGATATTCGTTTAGCTTGTTACCGCCAAGGGCGATCGCTCTTATTATCGCAAGGATATACCCAGGTTTCCATGCGGATGTTTCAACGACTGGAAGGGGGACAAGGGGGACAAGGAGGACAAGGTAGTAATATTTCTTCCTTGTCTCCCCCCTTTCCCTCATCTCCCCCCTCCCCCATATACTGCTGTCAAGCCGACGGTATGGTTGGTTTAGGTTGTGGCGCACGTTCCTACACCGATAGTTTGCACTACTCCAACGAGTATGCGGTAAGTGCAAAAGGAATCAGTGATATTTTGCAAGCATATATTCAAACACCTGATGAGTTATTTGACTACACGCACTATGGCTTTCAACTAGATACAGATGAACAACGTCGGCGGTATATTCTATTATCTTTGCTTTCTCATGAAGGATTGAATTTGGTTGCTTATCGTCAGCGATTTGGTAGTGATGTGTACGCTGATTTTCCAGAATTATCTGAATTACTGACTTTAAATTTGGCGATAAAAGATGGAGAAATTTTGCAGTTAACTGAATTTGGCATTGAACGTTCTGACACTATTGGCGCGTGGTTATTTTCTAAGAAAGTTCAGAAATTAATGCAGGGTTATGAGTTGAAATAGTAGATTTTTAAATGACCTATATGTTGGCAATGTTTATTAGTGCAGAAGACTTGAGTGATAAATATTTATATTGGTGGTGTTACTTTGCCATTATTTGGTTAATTATGGGTATGCTATTAGAGATTTTAACCGATTCTCGTGGACGCATACACTACGTAGCAGAAAAAGGAGATATTGAAAAAATTAGAAAATTGTTAGATAAGGGTATAGATCCAAATTTCCGTAAAATGATTAATAGTCCCACACCAATTTATTATGCAGCTGCACAAGGACACAGAGAAATCGTAGAAATTTTAATTAACTATGGTGCAGATGTTAATCTAGGGATTGAGGAAGACGATGCTTTTAATCCTCTATTAGCAGCAACAATTAATCAGCATCACGATATTATAGAAACACTAATAACCCAAGTTGCGGGTTATCGAATGATGTGTGCTTGTCACCCCTCAACAATTTAT
>NZ_MTAV01000032.1 GCF_002154695.1 Nostoc sp. T09 | reverse complement strand
GTCGTGTGGTGAGGCAGTCCGATCTTGGGGGTTCCCCCCAGGAGGAACTGCCGAAAGGGTTTCCCGACTTGAACGAACTGGCGTTGAGCAGAGGTTTCCTCCGATCAGAACTTTGTAAGAATAACCAATGACAAATGACAAACAGGAGAAATCACCATGATTGACCTTTATTATTGGGCAACCCCAAACGGTCATAAAATCACAATTTTCTTGGAAGAAGTTGGACTTACTTACAATATTATTCCTGTAAATATTGGCGCTGGCGATCAATTCAAGCCAGAGTTTCTTAAGATTTCACCTAACAATCGCATTCCAGCAATTGTTGACAATGAACCTGCAAATGGTGGTGCGCCGATTTCTGTTTTTGAATCTGGTGCAATTCTGCTGTATTTAGCAGAAAAAACTGGAAAGTTAATTCCGCAAGATGTGCGCGATCGCGTAGAAGTTTTACAATGGCTATTCTGGCAAATGGCAGGTTTAGGCCCAATGGCGGGACAGAACCATCACTTTAGCCAATATGCACCAGAAAAAATTGACTATGCTATTAATCGCTACGTCAAAGAAACAGGACGCTTGTATGCAGTGTTAGATAAGCGACTAGCAGATAGAGAATTTGTTGCTGGTGATTATTCTATTGCGGATATTGCCGCTTACCCCTGGATTGTCGCTTATGAAATTCAAAGTCAGAACCTAGAAGATTTTCCTAACCTCAAACGCTGGTTTGAGACAATTAAAGCCCGTCCAGCAACAATTCGCGCCTACGAAAAGGCGGAAGCTTTCAAAAATCAGGCATTAGATATTGAAAAGGCGCGGGATTTATTATTTAATCAATCTGCACAGACTGTTCAACGTTGAGCCTGATATCTTCAGCCAAATTATTCGGAATTGATACTTATGTAGGGTGGGCAATGCCTACCCTACAAATTTTTTATTCCTAACTAGAAGCATCAGCGTTAGGAATAAGAATTTGGATACCGTACTTATGGGCAGTTGCGAGCATTTCCTCAATAAGTTCAGGGGTAATAGGTAGAGGTGGAGCTAGCGGACCTGCTACTTTAGTACCCACTTCTGCAAAAAATTTTTCAATACCTGCTGGTGTTGTCCAACATAACAATTTACCTGATGTAGAACCAATATTTTTAAAATAGTGGAGTTGACCTTTGGGAGAGTGGAGAAAAGTGCCAACATTAGCAACAATTGTTTGTTCGTCTAGGTGAAACTCAAACGTACCTTCTTGAACGTAAAAAGCTTCATCTTCCTGAGTATGAATATGTGGCGGTGGTCCTATTTGTGGTTCTACAACAATTTCAAAAAAGGCATATTTTCCATCTGTATCTTCACTGACTGCTTTAAAAGTAATTACATCACAGCTACTACGTAAGTATCACCTTGACCAGGTTGCATTAATATACCGTTTTGATTGATCGTCATATTGATAATCCTGGTTTGATTGAATAGTCATAATATTGACTTGAATTAAGTTAATAAACAAGTAAAAATATTTATATATTATGGATATTTGAAAAATTTTTGTATAACTTATAACGTTGAAATAAAATTCCAAATTGCCGTTTTAGACTCATACAAACTTGCAATCATAGGTAGTATTTGTTCACAACAGACTATGCGGAGAAAAATAATCTGATTAATCTCAAGTCATTACAACAAACTGCAAATCATATATTTTTGATTTTAGATGGATTACAATCGCCTTCTGGGCATAACTCCTGTAAATCCATCTGTCGCCATCCTTTTTCAAGGTGGTATTAGTATCAGTTGGTTTTATATAATTGCACTGTAGCGCTACCATCATTGTCATTGTATTTAGTTTTAACATCATTCACTAAGAATGAAGCTCTTTCTGAAGGATCTAGAGAAAACGTACCTTCTGCACCTGAGGCAACGCACTGACGATTTTTCTTAACTACTACCAATGCTCCTATAGGTACCCCTGGACATGGCATATAAGAATTATTAGCCGGAAAATTTCTATCGCCATCTAATGAAATGTCTCCTTTTGGGAGATTATTGCCTGGATAATTATTAGGAACTACAACCCAAAAATCATTTTTCTTAGCTTTATACCTAATCTTTATAGGTTCATTTTCTTGATTTGAATAATAGTTCAAACCTTGTTCATCTTTTGCGTTCACAACAAAAGAAGCAATCGCATTTTGATTCGGTGCATCAGAGGCAGTAGGATTAGGAGAGCCTGTACCATCGGGGTGAAAAACTTTAATAATTGCTAGTACGCCTCCTAATACACCTGCAATTCCTGTAAGAATGCCAGGCGCTGTAGTCCAAAAGCCACCCTGCTTTGTATCGTCACTCATGGGTCATACCCTTTTGTTTTCAAAAAACTATTTTTCTAGTTAATCTGTAACTACCTGCTGGGAATATTCACTATTTATTTGCTGCTACTGTGATGTTGAAGAACTTTATTTCCAACTTCCTCTAACCAAATTCTGTTAAATTTCATTATCATCTCGTTCATGCTCATTCTTGCTAGGGCAAAAGCTGGTTTGATCAACGCTCTTAAAGAATTTAGCATCGACACATTAACACTTTTGTGTTGCTCTTTGGCTATTACTATTCTTTAATCTTTTGCAACTGAGTCATTTGAGGTAAAAGGAGAAAATAACCAAAATAGCCTACTGTGATACTTCAGGATGTGAGAAATAAATTTCGGAAAATAATTAATACTAATTCAAAAAATCTCCGCGTCATCAATACAATTACACGAAGTTCTACAAGCGACATCCATCAATATACAGATGTAGATATCAAAAATTGGCGTTGCTGAATAAGGGAATGATTGAGGCTGACGCAAAGACCGGAAGATGCGGTGACGCGGTGAGGCAGTCGCAGTCTTGGCGGTTCCCGTCGATTGCGGTAGCGACGCAGGAGCGTCACTGCCGAACCCGAAGGGTGATTATTTTAGATGCAAATTCCAAAATCATCCTGCAATTATGCAACGCCCAAAAATTAACTGACTGTAATTACCATCCCTAAACTCTCACTTGCTAACCTATTAACTGCTGACACTGCATAGGTTCCCGTCCCTACAGTGGCAAAGTTTGTACCAGCAGACAAAACTCGCTGAAGTACCCAACTATCGCCACTTTGCCGATAAATTGCCCAAGAACGAACTGGTTGATTATCGCCAGGTTGCCAACTAAGTTTGCCGTTAATATATTGCAGTGCTGTGGGGGGCGCTGGCGGTGTTGTATCGTGCCAAGGCAAAATTGGAGGTAGAGCAGGCTTGTTATAAAGCAGACTTTGGAATTTATCAGCAATGCTCTGACTATTGTCAATCAAAACACCTAAATTAAAGAAGATATTTCCCAATGACAACAGTCCAGCTTGGCTACGACTAATTATTACCTGCTTTTCAATCTCTTCACTCTCTCGACTTTTGTTGCTTGGTTCTGTGAGATTGTTACCAGCGTAAACGTGTCTTTGCTTTGTGTTTACTTGTGTCCACCACTTGAGTAAGGCAGAATAACTTTGTTGTGTTTGGTCGGTACGCCAGTAAAGTTGAGGAGCAATGTAATCAATCCAACCTTGTTCTAGCCATTTCTTCGAGTCAGCATAGAGTACATCATAGGCATCCAAGCCAGTAATACCTGCTGGTTGTCCGGGGCGATAAATACCAAAGGGACTAATGCCAAATTTAACATGGGACTTTGCGGCTTTAATTCCCTCAGCTAGACGCAGCACCATGAGATTGACATTTTCTCTACGCCAGTCACCCAAACTGAGTCCACCTCCAGCTTCTTTATAGGTTGCGTAGGTTTTGCTATCGGGAAAAGCCTGACCTGATATGGGATAGGGATAAAAATAGTCATCTAAGTGAACGCCATCTATGTCATAACGACGCACAACATCAAGAATAACGTTATAAGCCCTGTCTTGAACAATTTTCAACCCTGGGTCCATCCACAACTGATTACCCCATTGGTAAACAGCTTGGGGATTAGTCACCGCTATGTGGGGACTAACATTCGACCCTTGCTGAATAGAACTCTTAGCGCGGTAGGGGTTGAACCAAGCATGAAGTTCAATATTACGCTTGTGGCATTCTGCGATCGCAAACTCTAAGGGGTCATAAAATGGTTCTGGTGCTTTACCCTGAGTTCCTGTCAACCAAGCACTCCAAGGTTCTAATGATGAAGCATACAAGGCATCGCCTTCTGGTCGCACCTGGAAAATTAGAGCATTAAAGTTCAGCTGCTGTAATTTGGTGATAATCGCCAGTAGTTCAGATTTTTGTTGTGCAACAGGTAGTCCTGCTTTGGAAGGCCAATCACTATTCCAGACTGTTGCTACCCACGCCCCTCTAAACTCCCGTTGATGATTTACCCTAACCGTATTAGATGGGACTGGGGTAGGTGTTGGGGTGGGTGTTGGCGTTGGTATGGGAGTAGGTGTTGGTGTTGGCGTGGGTATTGGCGTTGGTATGGGAGTGGGTGTTGGTGTTGGCGTGGGTGTTGGCGTTGGCGTTGGAGTGGGTATCGGCGTTGGCGTTGGTGTTGGTGGGATTACTAAGTAGGCAGAGTTAATTTTGTCTGCTTGCCCCAGATAAACCAAAGCTTGATAAACAATCACTGCTACATCAGCACGAGTCGCCGCAATATTTGGGTTGAGTAATTTTATATTTGGATAGCTAGCTACTAAGCCTGCACTCGTAGCAATGGCTACTTGATTTTTGGCATAAGCTGCGATCGCTGTTGCATCTTTATAGATTTGTGGCAATGCACTTACCAAGTCAGGTTTTATCTTACTAGCAATATCTAAACCGTTGACTATAGCAACGAAAACATCGCCTCGAGCAATTCTATTGTTGGGGCGGAAAGTCCGATCGGGGTATCCACTAATAAATCCTGTCTCATAAGATTTTTGAATAGCACTTAAGGCCCAATTGTTAACAGGCACATCATTAAAAGGGACATATTGCCGCTTTGAAGGTACTGTAAACACTGCCGCAATGATGGCAGCAAATTCAGCGCGAGTCACTGAGTTATCCGGGCGAAAAGTCCCGTTAGGATACCCATTTAAAACGCGACGCGCTGATAAAGCTTCAATAAATAAGCGTGCCCAATGGTTATTAATATCTGAAAACGGTGTAGAAATAGATACCATTGTGGATTGCACCTAGTTGTGATTTTATCTCTTCTTTGTTAATTTAGCAACATACGCGCGATCGCTGCTCACATATCAGTCCACAGCTAGAAGCCACTGACTCAAACACACAGACGCTAAGTGTCTTTCTAGCATTTAGAGTTATGGTGGAGTGGTTGAATCAGACTGTAGAATAATGCAGCAGTTAGAAAATAAGTTTGCTATGACAACAATCGACCCAAACTAAATTTGCAAATAATCTTGGGAAACTCTGTTACAGTCAAAAATTATTGCGGAACTAGAGCATCTTGTATTTATAAATAATCACTTCATCCGCAAACAGGTAATCTATAACGCTAGGAAAAATATGCAGTTATGATAGCGTGCCTATTCTGCTCCAAGCATTTCATGAACTACGCGATCGCGACCCAAATTGAGAGTGAGTTGTAACCAGCACTAGCCAAGATTTTTTTGTCTGCACTAACAGCGATACAGTTAACTGCAAAAGGTTCTGTTAGGGTTGCGATGCACTGCCAATCTATAAGTATTAATTTAGCTTTGATTTTACTGAAGCAATGGTAAATGCACTATTTGGTTTTGATATTCATCATCAAAAGATGCTTCAGCAATTATAATTAATTCATTAATATTTTGACCAATAGTTAATTTATTATTCAAAATAAAAATACCCGGTACATTCTGACCTTGGGCGATGTGTTCAGCCAAATGTACAGGCATAGATTTACGATTATTTGTCACTAAAATAAACTTGTGTTCCTCACACCAACATAATATTTCCGGGTCGAGTGTACCTCTAGGTGGAGCGCCTGGATCTCCAACTACCCATATCATTAAGTTGGGGTTACGTTGTCGAAATTGTCGTTTGTATAGTTTATCGACATTTTCATCAAGAATATATTTGAGAGTCATCTGTTTTTTTCATGGCTTCTCTTTCAGCTTTGAATTTTATCAGCTTGGCAACAACTGGCGAGGGGTTACGTCGCTGTTCTTCTTGCATTCTATGACTCCACTCTAACCAATCAGTCATGTAAGCGCTGACAGCTTCTTTGTTATGCAGGTAATAAAGAATAGTTGCATATATCTGCTCTAAAGTTACCGAGGGATAGCTTTCGGCAATTTCCTCTGGAGTCCGACTCCTATGGATAAATTCATAAAGAATAGTTTCAATTCCTACTCTTGTACCTTTGAGCCGAATATCATCAGGACGCTGAAAATTAAAATAATCTTCAAGTAGCATAATTTACGTGATTATTTAATAGCTAATATAATTTTACAAAATTTCAAAATCTATGTATTTTAACAGTTGAAAGTAATTATATAAAATTTCATTGCTTGTAAAAATCATTTGTCAAACATGATATAAAGTAAGACTGCTATATTAGCGCTAGTACAAATGTTCAGGAAGAGCATCACAAGAGGATGCTTGAGGATTTTACTCACTCACTGAAATAGAAATGCTCAAATCTAGAGTAAAAATATACCAATTAATTAGCAGTGTTAATTAACTCTCCTGACTTTTATCTGGGTTCTTTGGGCCTGAAGTGGTTCAATAAATCCTAAATTCTCTCGCTGAACTAGTAGACAATCTATATTTCCTTGCTACACTTTTACTTCATTAGCCCAGCAAAAGAGCGCCTATGGTTCATGTAAAGCGCGTTGAACTTACTAATTTTAAGTCATTCGGTGGCACTACCCAAGTTCCTTTGCTGGGGGGATTTACTGTCATATCTGGGCCAAATGGTTCTGGTAAATCTAATATTCTTGATGCGCTGCTATTTTGTCTCGGACTCGCTAGTTCTAAGGGAATGCGAGCCGATCGCCTACCAGATTTGGTAAATAATGCTCAAACAGCGAAAAGTCGTGCCACTGTGGAAGCTAGTGTCACAGTGACGTTTGATATTACTGATGCAGTCTCCCTCAACGATACTAAGGCGCAAAGCAGCGAGGATAACTTCGAGGAAGTAGAAGTAGTAGAAGTAGTAGAAGTTGAGGAAGTTGAGGAAGACAAATCAAATTCAAAACTTCCCAATCCCGAATCGTCGGGAGAGTGGAGTGTCACCAGAAAGCTGCGAGTGACACACCAAGGAACTTATACATCGAATTATTATATTAACGGTGCATCTTGCACGCTCACAGAATTACACGAAGCATTAGAGACACTGCGGATTTATCCCGAAGGTTACAACGTTGTGCTGCAAGGGGATGTCACCAGTATCATCTCGATGAATGCCAGAGAACGGCGGGAAATTATTGATGAATTGGCAGGGGTAGCAGCGTTCGATCGCAAGATTCACCAAGCCAAGGATACTTTAGATGAGGTGAAGGAGAAGGAAGATAGTTGTCGGATTATTGAGACAGAATTAACTGTACAACGCGATCGCCTTTCTCAAGACCGAGCCAAAGCCGAAAAATACCAAAAACTCCGCGCCGAATATCTGGCTAAACAATCTTGGGAAGCAGTTCTATCATGGCGTTCTCTGCAAGCACAGCAAGAAAAATTAGCTAATCAAATTCAAAGTGGCGATCGCAAATCAGAAGAACTTTCTGCGGAACTGACAACTCTTAACACCACAATTGAGCAAAAAACTGTTGAACTAGATCAACTAAATGCTCATGTCAAAGCTTTGGGGGAAGAGGAACTTTTAGCCGTACAATCTACCCTCGCCACCCAAGAAGCTGAGTACAAACAACTCCAGCGTCAGCGCAGCGAATTAGAAACAGCAATTCAAGAAACTGCAAAACGTCAGGCGCAAAACCAGCAAGAAATTCAGCAGCACCAACGTTCCCTAGAACAAATTGCCCAAACTCAGGTTGTCGAAAAGCAATCGATTACCTATTGTCAGCAGCAAAGGGATGAGACACAACAAGCTTTAGAAACTTCTCGCCAAGCAGCAGCGGAAATTGCTTCGGCTTCGGAAGCCTGGGTACAGCAACAAACGGCCTTAAATCGTCAAATTGAAACTCTGCTGCAAACTCTCGAACCGCAACGCACTGAGCAAGCGCAGTTAACAGAGCGCAATAGCCAACTACAGCAGCAAATTCAAGAGCAAACCCAGCTAGTTGCTACTTTAGAGCCAGAATTAACCACAAAACAAGCTGATTGTAGTCGCTTAGAAACAGAATTTAACACCTCTAGCGAACCGATCCAAAACTTAGCGCAAAATCTCGCAGCCACCGAACAAGAACTGCAAATTCAACAAGATACTCAAAAGCGCTTACTGCAAGAACAGCGCGAAAAACAACGGCAATTAGATAAACTAGAAGCGCAGGCGCAAGCACAGCAGGAAGTCCAAGGGACGCAAGCTAGCAAAGTCATCATGCAATCGGGAATGCCCGGACTTTGTGGCTTAGTAGTACAGTTAGGCAGAGTAGAACCGCGCTATCAGCTGGCTTTGGAAATCTCTGCTGGTGGGCGTTTGGGTCATATAGTGGTGGAAGATGATGGTGTCGCCGCCGCCGGTATTGAACTGCTGAAACAGAAACGCGCTGGGAGAGCCACTTTTTTACCCTTAAATAAAATTAACGCTCCCAGATTTACCCAAGATGCCACACTACGTTTAGCCAGTGGCTTCGTCAACTATGCTGTGAACTTAGTTGAGTGCGATCGCCGTTATAAAGATGTATTTAGCTATGTTTTTGGCAACACCGTCGTATTTTCTACCCTAGAACAGGCGCGCAAAAACTTAGGTTTATACCGCATCGTCACCTTAGACGGGGAATTATTGGAAACTAGCGGCGCGATGACTGGTGGTAGCAACACCCAGCGTTCATCCTTGCGGTTTGGTAACGTGGAAGCCGCAGAACCAGAGGAAGTCGCCGCCTTAAGAAACCGTTTGGGGGAAATAGAGCGAGTTTTAGAGCGTTGTGGTGAAGCCATCAATACTCTCGTAAGTAAGACAAAACGCTTGGCGCAAGAGGTGACAGAAGCACGACAAGCGCGGCGAGAACAGCAGTTGCAACTAGAACAGTTACAAAAAGAAATTAAAACTTTAACATCACAGTTAGAAACAACGCGATCGCAATTAGCTCAAAACAGCGAAAAATTTGCTACTGCTCAATCTCGTTTGGAAGTTTTGGATCGGGAATTACCAGGGCAAGAAACGCAATTGCAACAATTGCGACAAACTTTAGCAGAGTTGGAAGCATCGCAAACCCCTAGTGAATGGCAACAAATCCAAGCAACTATTAAAAATCAAGAGCAACAATTACAACAAAGAGAAACATCATTACGCGAAGCCGAACAAAGATTAAAAAATCTCGAAAATCAGCAACAGCGCCTGCAAGAGAAAATCCAAGAAGCAGAGGAACGGATTACTCAATACCAGCAGGAGCAAGGAACACAGCAAAATCAAGTAACTGCACTCAGCACTCAGCACTCAGCACTCAGCACTCAAATCGCCGAAATGCGTGCGAGGTTGAGTCAGATGGAACAGAATTTAGGCGAAGAAAAGCAAAAACGCGATCGCACCGAACAAGAATTGCGATCGCATCTTCTGCGTCAGCAACAATTGGAATGGGAACTGCAAAAACTTCAAGAAACCCTTGTAGCAAGGCGTGAAGAATTAGTTAACGTCAAAGAGCAACTGCAAACCTTAGCGCCAGAATTGCCTAATCCCCTGCCAGAAGTACCCGATCAAGTAGACTTAGAAGAATTGCAGAAAGAATTGCGATCGCTTGCCAAACGCTTACAGGCAATGGAACCAGTAAATATGCTGGCTTTGGAAGAATACGAACGTACCCAAAACCGCCTGCAAGAACTGACGCAAAAGCTGGAAACCCTAGAAGCAGAGCGCACAGAATTACTTTTACGCATTGAAAACTTTACGACATTACGTCAACGTGCTTTTAAAGAAGCCTTCGACGCCGTTAACGAAAACTTTCAATCAATTTTTGCCATTCTTTCTGAAGGTGACGGCTACTTACAACTAGACGATCCTGAAGATCCTTTTAACAGTGGCTTAAATTTAGTTGCACACCCCAAAGGAAAACCAGTACAAAGATTAGCCTCCATGTCTGGTGGTGAAAAGTCTCTGACAGCCTTAAGCTTTATCTTTTCCCTGCAACGTTACCGTCCTTCCCCCTTCTATGCCTTTGACGAAGTAGATATGTTTTTGGATGGGGCAAACGTAGAGCGATTAGCTAGAATGATTAAACAACAGGCAAAACAAGCACAATTTATAGTTGTGAGTTTGCGCCGACCGATGATAGAATCAGCCGAACGCACAATTGGCGTTACTCAAGCACGGGGCGCTTACACCCAAGTTTTGGGAATCAAATTGCAAACCGACCATACATCTGCTTGAGTTTTTGTTAATAATAGTGTATAGATTAACCGGATTCGAGATCAGGACTCGGTATAGAATGACCTCTGAACAGATAATTAGGCGTTCCGACATATTAAATACCCAGGTGATTACCCGCGATAACGGCAAGCGAGTAGGCATCGTCAGTCAAGTCTGGGTGGATATTGACCAACGAGAGGTTGTGGCTCTTGGCTTGAGAGACAGCCTGATCTCTATTTCTGGTATACCGCGCAATATGTTCCTTAGCAGTATCAGCCAGATTGGTGATGTAATCCTGGTAGATAACGAGGACGTAATTGAAGATATTGAAGTTGAAACTTTAAGCAACCTGATTAACTGGGAAGTAATTACAGAAACAGGTGAAGTACTAGGCAGAGTGCGGGGTTTCAAATTCAATGGTGAAAATGGGAAACTTCATTCCATAGTCATCGCTTCTTTGGGATTGCCACAAATTCCTGAGCAAGTGCTGAGTACATACGAACTTTCAATTGATGAAATCGTCAGCACAGGCCCCAGCAGATTGATTGTATTTGAGGGAGCCGAAGAACGCGCCAACCAGTTGACAGTTGGCTTGCTAGAACGTTTGGGTATTGGCAAAGCACCTTGGGAGCGTGATGCTGATGAAGAATATGGCTATAGTGCTCCGCGTACTGTAGCACCCGCGAACCAACTACCCAGCGGTGTACCATTGCAGCCACCCAAGCCAAAAGTTCGCACCCCCGAACCCGTAGCACGGGAAGAATGGGATGAGGATTATGTGGAAGAAGAAAGACCACAGCGCCAAGTAATGCAGGCGCGTCAGTATGAATCGATTCAATACGAAGAAGACGACGAAGAAGACAACTGGAGTGAGGCAACGGATAAAGATAGGTATCAACAGCCTGCAAAATACGAAGCTCAACCCTACAAAAAGCCATACGTTGACGAATACGACAATTATGACGATGTAGATGGCGATGCTTGGGAAGATGCACCAAAGCCCGTCAACATTCCTAAGAAAGTCAAAGAGAAACAGCCAGAATACGAAGAAGAAGGCGGATATTAAACTTATCCCTAACTTCAAACCCCTCCTTGCTTATGTGTAAGGAGGGGTTTTATTTTGAGTTGATTTTAAAATTTGCCGACTAGACTACAAAAACCTGATTTCTCGGTCTTCCTAATCTTGATTAACTACAGGTAGGTGCTGAAGCCGAGTTCATCTTTGTTAAATCGCCAGTAAATACAGCTGTATATTGATAAGGTGATGAACCAGAACAATTCATTGCACTTGTATTAGTGCGGCGGGGAGTCCACCAGGAAGTTGCCCGCACAGTTAAATTTGCACCATTCCATGATAGACCGGTGACTAGTAAAGAATTTGTTTTACCATCATTTGGCTTTTTAGCAGTCAAAAATGTGGCATAGTTAACGTTACCATTGCTTGGATCGATGCGGGCGATAATTGCTACTTTAGGCCCGCCACCACTACCATAACTAGTTAGCCAACGACCATAAGCAAAGCGCCGGAAATCATTTCCTGTCTGGCTACCCGTGGAGGAGAAAACACCATATAAAACGCTTCCTCCATCCCAAAACAAGCCATAGCCTGAACCATCATCACCAGTCGTTTCATAATCGCTACGACACCATCTTTTAATACCATTATCAAAACGGACGATGCGCGGATCTTTGTTACTAGATGATACTTGCTGATAACCTATGTAGATTGTTGTCGATCCATTAGTTACTTTGGGGCCATTTTTAGCTTTGATTGTTGCCTCACTGTCATTACAAGTAAATGTCACCGCACTACCAATAGATGACTGTACAGTAGTAGTTTGAGCAACTGCTAAAGGAGCTATTCCCGCGATCGCTAAATCAGCTCCCAATATCACTGATAGAGATAGGAAAGCCAAATTTTTTGGCAATTTGTGATTATAACTCATTGAATTGAGTTGATTAGATTACTTGATGTTTAAAAAAACAAAATACCATAAAGTTTAAGAAATATTTTAATCAAGCTAAATTTTTGTTAGATTTTTTGATTGTATGTTGTTATTAAGCATCAAGTTGAATGTTAAAATCCTAGCTTATTTGTATTTTTCTGGATACAGATTTCTTACCACAAAGACACAAAGGATTTTCAAGCTAGTTCTTCACCGAAAAATCCTACAACTCTCCTCCCCGTTCCCTATTTTTAAGATAGAGATTTTGTTTCTTAGAAATTTAAAATGTCTAAAGATTGTTCAATTTCTAAATCTAGAATTCTTTCGCGTGCATCGTTGTGTTCTGCTATCTTGCCTTCTTTCCAGTAAAGATCGGCTGCTTTTTGAAAATCTTCAAGTGCGCCTTGCTTATCTCCTAAGCTGAAACGAGCATGACCGCGATTATAATAAGCATCTACATAATTAGTATTAATCTTAATTGCCTGACTATAATCTATGATTGCAGCCTGATAATTTCCTAAGTCAAAATGAGTGTTACCTCGGCTGTAATAAGCATCAGCATAAAGAGGATTAATTTTGATTGCCTGAGTATAATCGGCAATTGTGCCTTCGTAATCTCCTAAATCAGCACGCGCTTTACCACGGTTATAGTAAGCACCAGCATCATGAGGATCAATCTTAATTGTTTGAGTAAATTTCTGCTGTTCTAGTAGCAGATAACGCGAAATACTACTATTTTTGTCAGTAATGGCATAATGAGGATTAATTTTGATTGCCTGGGTGTAATCTTCAATTGCTCCTTGATGGTCTCCTAGATGCGAACGAGCGTCAGCACGGTTTCTATAAGTAACGGCAACATGGGGATTGATGCTGATAGCTTGCGTATAATCCTCAATCGCTGCTTGATAATTTCCTAGTTGATAATTAGCTAAACCACGCTGGTGATAAGCTTTGGTGTGATTGAGATTAATTTGAATAACCTGAGTATAATCTGCGATCGCACCTTCGTAATCTCCTAGGTGATAACGCACCATACCACGTTTGTAATAAACTTCGGCATTATGTGGGTTAAGTTGCAAGGCTTGGTTATAGTTGATAATTGCTGTATCAGACTCGCCTTGCTCAAAAGATTTATCACCCAAATTTGCATAAAAGAGATTTAAATCAGGCTCATGTTCCAAGAACACATCTTCTTTTTCGGCATATGCTAAAAGCTTGGTTAGCTGATGATGATTTTGATTACTTGGTATAATTTGTTGATGATTGTAATTATAAATTGAAGCTTCTTTTTGATTACTAGGTTTAGTAGCTTGTAACTGTTCTAAATAACACCATAAACCACCACCATAAAGCAACTGATTAATACCAAATGAGATTCTCCCAGTTTTTAGCTTAATCATTTGAGTAGGCAGAAATCCAGCCAAGAAAAGGTGATATTCGCTTTGAGCTTCATGCACCTCTTCTTGAATTAAAACACAGACTACAACTGCATTTTTCTCTACTTCTTCTGAACTAACAGACCATCTAACTTTATCAATACTGCCGTGACGGGATTTTACCTCAACGCCAATCGATGGGTCACAAGTGAGAGTAAAATCAATCTTCCCATCACCACCGAATCGTTTTTCATAATCCACTTCTGTAATAAAATCAGCTAAACGTTCTTTAACAACTTCTTCACCAAGTTTGCCTTTTAAGTTGTTGATAAAAACGTCACGGACTGGCGAAGTACGTTTATATTTTTCTGCCATCTGCCAGCAAAAGTCTCGGAGGGATTTTAACCTCTCTCCAGAGATTATAGTTAGTTCACTATATTGAGCTTCTGTTTCGCAATGAAGCAGACAACCAGTTGTTAACCTCTTAATAAAATCAGACTGTAGCGATCGCAGTAAAGTAATCCAGTCCATTTATATTTCTGCGAGTCTTTTGATGAGATTATTTTATTAAAATATCAAATCGGCGTAAACCGTTAAATGGAGTTAATAGTCATTTGTCATTTGTCATTTGTCATTTGTCATTTGTCATTTGTCATTTGTCATTTGTCATTTGTCATTTGCTCCCCTTGTCCCCCACACTCCCTCATCCCCCTGCACCCCTAATTGCAATTGATCCTCCCTTGCCAGCCTCAAACAGCTAAGCAAGGGAGGATCTAGGAGAGATGAAAAAATTATAACTGCGATCGCCAGAGCAATTCGCTAAAACAGGGTGTACTTACATCCCTCAAGAGTACGCCCAAATAGTAAATCTCGGATATCTTAACTATTGACTAATCAAAATACCTCATGTTCAACGCCACGCCACCATTCTCCTAAATTCATCAAATCTTGGTAAATATCTTGTAATTCGTTGGCATAGGCATCTTCTGAAAGCGTGGATTGACGTTCTTGTAGTTTCTTGAGACGCAGTTGCACCAACAGCCAAGGTTTTGAGATGCTATCGGTTGCTTCCAAGTATTGAGCTAAATCTTTGCTATCCATAATATTTATATTTTCAATGCGATTACTTTTTAAGATACATGAGGCAGCTATAAGTGGCCACTTTTCTTTAACGGAACTACTGCGCTATTAATCTGTGCAGCCAATCAAAAGCAGCCACGATAGTAGTCGTGACTGCTGGCAAGATGAATAATCTAACTAATACCATTTCGATATGAAAATGCATATTATTAGCTTGCGGGCGTTAATCTGCAACTTCACATAGAACAGGTATAAGTTTTTTCAGCTTGAAAAAATTGTCAAAAGCTATTCCTGTAGCCAGTTAAGCTTTGGCTAAATTTTCAGCAGCAAAGTCCCAGTTGACTAACTGATCGAGATAGTTCTTGATAAATGCAGGACGGGCATTTCTGTAGTCGATGTAGTAGGCGTGTTCCCAAACATCTAAGGTTAACAGTGCCTTCTGTCCATAAGCTAGAGGGTTCTCTGCATTCGGTGTCTTGATTACTTTCAAAGTACCACCATCATCAATCAACCAAGCCCATCCGCTGCCAAACTGAGTTGCAGCAGCGTTAGAGAACTCTTCCTTAAATTTATCGAAGCTACCAAAATCTTTATCGATCTTATCTGCCAGTGGGCCGGAGGGTTGACCACCACCTGCTGGCTTCAGCGAGTTCCAGAAGAAGGTGTGGTTCCAAACTTGAGCAGCGTTGTTAAAGATTCCCGCCTTAGAAGCATCTTTAAAAGAGACTTTGATTACCTCTTCCAGTGGCTTATCAGCCAGTTCTGTATTGTCGGTGAGCTTGTTAAGGTTGTCTACATAAGCTTTGTGATGCTTGCCATAGTGATACTCGAAAGTCTCACCTTTCATGCCATATGGCTCTAGAGCATTAAAGTCATAGGGTAGGGGGGCTTGTTGAAATGCCATTGTGTAAAATCCTCTCTTTACCGTTTTCCAGTTTAAAGCTATTTATAAGCTTAGGAATTACAGGTTTTGCTTTGAGAAGTTTTATGTCCTTCATGCTGGAACATAAAACTTAACATCGTCATTTTACTACCAAAGTGAAGATTCAAACACAGGACTGTTGCAATTAGTCAAATCCCTCCTAGTGCTGTGGGGAATTTCAAAATTCTTCAGAAAAAGTTTGCTAACTCAAAAAACCATCTCGACAGGTTTTTGTAAAATTCAAAAGTCTTTATATAGAACTATATTTTGGCTCTGATGCCTGGGTTAATGCCATTTAACCTACTCTTAACAATTAAGTGGTGAAAAGGCGCTAGAGCAAGGATTTTATTGATGTTGTAGTAGTGAGTACAGGCATAAGTTTATTAAATTTAGGCAATGGACATCGGATGATAGTTCTCATTACCTGGATTTTAAACTTTATTTTTCGCTAACTATTGAGCTAAATTCCCTAACTATAAAACTTCTAACCGTGGTAATAAGAATTTAATTATTTAAAATCAGTCTTTAGCTAGATGAATTAAATGCGCAATCCGCTAATATTCAAATACACAAAGCTGCAATTCAAAACAGATCTTTCGTAAAGTCTTTGATATCTAGAATTTCAGAATGGTGAGTGGGTGCTAAATCACTCACCTCTGTACATCAAGTCAGCAAGTAACACAAAATTACAGAGATTACCATTGAGATAACTGCTGTTGGCAATAGGTAACGATTTTGGCTGTAACTTCAGACGCGCTGAAACCATCAGTTTGAATTTCAATCGCATCTGCTGCTTTTTGTAAGGGTGAAACTTTACGCGTGCTATCTTTCCAGTCACGTTCAGCAATATCCCGTTCCAACTGCTCTAGACTAACTTCAGGCTGGTTTTGTGTTTTAAAGTCTTGCAGTCGGCGACGAGCACGTTCGCTGACAGAAGCAGTTAAGAAAATTTTTACTTCAGCATCCGGGAATACATGGGTGCCAATATCTCTACCTTCAGCGACTAAACCACCTCTTTTACCCCAGCTTTGCTGTTGTTTCACCAAGGCTTTACGTACAGCACTCTGTGCGGCGATCGCGGATACTTTCGATGTGACCTCAATAGTGCGAATTACTGGAGTAACATCCGTACCATTAATCCAAACCTGCACGGGAGATTCTAGATTCTGGCTGGGAGTCAGTTGGATTTCGCAGGAGTTGGCTAATTCAGCGATCGCACATTCATCGTCAATGGCAATGTTATTTTGCAGCACCAACCAAGTAACGGCGCGGTACATAGATCCGGTGTCTAAATACACCAGACCTAGCTTGTTCGCTACTTGACGCGCTACTGTAGATTTTCCAGCGCCGGCTGGGCCATCAATGGCGATGATTGGTAGGCGATCGCACAAGAGAATATTGTCAATCAAACGTGTAGAACCAAGACGAGCTGCGATCGCGAGCATTCCTTCCTCCTCAACTTTTACTAAAGACATTAATGTAGTCGGCTCAACCAATTCAATATATTCCACTAAAACAGTACTGACCATTGCTACTTCTTGCTGTACCGCCGCTATCAGCTGGCTGCTGTCGCGAACCCCTGCTTTGAAAATAGCCTCAGCTTGCTGCAAACCGCGATACAACACCGCGGCCTGCTCTTTTTCCGTTGCAGTCAAATATTGATTGCGAGAACTTAAGGCAAGACCAGACGCTTCCCGCACCGTTGGACAAGCAACAATCTCTACCGCAAAATTCAAATCAGCTACCAGCCGTTTAATAATTGCTAGTTGCTGAGCATCCTTTTGGCCAAAGTAGGCTCGGTCAGGCTGTACCAAGTTGAAAAGCTTGGTCACAATCGTGGTCACACCTTGGAAGTGTCCTTGCCGAGTCCCACCACACAAGCCTGTTATCATAGCAGATGGAGGGATTACTTGTGTAACCTTCGCTTCTTGTATACTCTTCTGCGGAACTCCCATTTGTTCCGGAGTGGGCGCAAAAATTAGATCTACCCCAGCTTGTTCGCACAGTTGCATGTCTAACTCTAAAGTCCGGGGGTAGCGTTGAAAATCCTCATTGGGCGAAAATTGCAGCGGATTAACGAAAATACTGACAATCACCGTAGAATTTTCTTGCCTAGCTCGTTCAATCAAGCTTAAATGACCTTCATGTAACCCTCCCATTGTCGGCACTAGACCGACAGCAGTTTGGTCCCAACTAGTCATCTCATCTAGAACCACATCTTCTAGAACCGCACACTTATTTTCCGAGCGGCGTTTAGTTAAATAGCAGCTTAAAGCTGCGACTGTTGTGAGCAGGCGCACAAAATACCCCTAGTTTTTCTTGATCCCTCCCCCGTTAGTTTATATCTGAAATAGGGGGAAGAGATGTTGAACTAGGGGAAATTAAGTGATAGCTATTGGAAACTAGAGCGTAGGGAGTTGAAAGCGGGTAAGAAATTGACAGTTGTCGGTTGAATATCAACTGTCAGCAGTGAAGATTCTCTTTATCTGCCTAAAACTTCAATCTTCACGGGTGCAACGCCACTGCCCATCATTCCTAAAATTCGGGCTGCACCAGCAGAAAGGTCAAGAATTCGACCTCGAATGTAGGGTCCTCGGTCGGTAATAGACACCACTACAGAACGACCATTGTGGGTGTTAGTCACACGAACTCGTGTACCAAAAGGTAAGCTCCGATGGGCGGCAGTCATTCCTTCTGGATGAAATCTCTTACCGCTAGCAGTACGGCTGCCAGAACCATCATATCCATACCAGGAAGCGATGCCACTCAGTGTAATTCGCACTGGACCAATGGCAATTTGTTGTGGCAACTTTGGCATTGATAATGGGGAACGAACTGGTAAATTAGCAATCTCGCTGATAGGAGATGCATTGCCGATGAGTCTGCGCATACGATTAGTCGCTTGCAATGCATCTTGCGCAAGATCGTTGGTGGAATTTGCTAGTCGGGTATTTTCGTTGATTTCCACCAATTCTTCGCCATTTACCTTGATCGTATAGCGATCGCCTTTTTGTTGGGAGGAAGCAGCTTTATTTTGGGCTTGATTGGCAACTTTCGATTCGCCGCCTCCTTTCCAACTGACTTTAATCTGGCTGGCGTCCACATTGTCCCGAAGCAACTGGTTGATTTTCGCTGCTATTACACCAGCTTTTTGCACCGGGTCATTTTGAGCCGCAGTAATTTGGTTACCCAAATCCGAGACATTCCCAATACTTGCCACCTTGGTTGAGTTGCTAGCAAGAGGGGCGTACATTTGTACGCCCCCAGAGTTTTCAATTGAGCCAACTTTACTACTAGTACTCCCAGCAGGTAAAGAACTCAAAAAGGTAAGAACAGGAATATTTCGGATGAAAAGGGTTGCCGCCTGATGTCCTCCAATGCTGTGAGGATGAATTTCTGCGATCGCAGCATCAGAGTTAGGTTTCCCTGCTGGGGATTGATACTCTCCTACCTTGACAACATCACCTGCTGGCGATGCTTGAGAAGCAAGCGCTGTTCCCTTGGTAGTTTGAGTGCGACCGACTGAGGGCATCCCTAAAACAGTCAGAAACAGGGCGACAATAGTCCACAAATGTCTTTGATTCATGCGTCCGATATTAAAGCGACTGTAGAACAGAAGTTTTACGGTTCGTGGGAATTTGACCACTGGAAAGTGAGTACCCCTACAACTCGAACTCGTTCCGCTTTCACTTTTTGTTCATAACTGCAACAGATTAACACGAACCCATGAGCTTGGGGATCAGGGTTTTAGCGTAAGTCTTGGTAACTTTAGCAAATTTAAATTCTGTTTTCAAGCCTCAAACCTTTTGCAAATGCGGATTTCAACTATGTAACGTTTTTATTGATAAGTAAAACTTTTCTTATGAAAAATTAACATTTTCGGGGCATGAAATTGAGCCAGCTACCTGCAAATATTGCCCCAAATATTGACCCTGTATGTATTTCTTTATCACCCGATATTAGACTAGATAAAAATTAGTAAATTAATAACTTCAGGTTTTAGATGTTGCGAATAAACACTTAAACATCTTTTCTTTAATAAATCTTTGTGTCTACTTTTAAGTATTTTGTAACAAGAGTTACAGCTTATTTATTCTAAAAGTAACCTATCCTTAACAATAATTCATAAAGTTATTGTTGCTACATATAAAATAGCTATGAAAACCTGATGACAGTTAAATTACAGTTATATAAGTTACTGAATTAACCGTATTACTAAGGAAATATTAAGAACTTATAGCCCAAAAATAGTATGTAATATTTTTTACAAATATATAAAATATATCAAAAGAAATATGACAAATGTCATAAGTACATGTATATTAATTTGCCAATTGAGGAAATAGAATCACATTTCTGCTTACAGTGGTTGATCAAGTATGATTTATAGAACAAGCTGTAAGCCTCATGGCAACTCAAGGTGATTTAGAAACAGTCCCATCGCTCTATTCAGATGTTCTTCAGGACTTGTATTCCAAGTACAAGTCACTCAAAGAAGGTGCAGTAACAAACTACATTCCAGAATTGGCAAAGGTAAATCCCGACTTGTTTAGCATCTGCATTGTTACGGTAGATGGCCAGATTTACAAAGTTGGGGATTTCGAGCAACTATTTACCATTCAGTCGATTTCCAAGGTATTTGCATACGGATTGGCCCTTGAGGATCATGGAAGAGATGATGTTTTGACCAAGGTTGGTGTGGAACCGACGGGAGATGCATTCAACGCCATTATCCTTGATGAACAATCAAATCGACCACTCAATCCAATGGTAAATGCCGGGGCGATCGCCACTACCAGTTTAATCAAAGGTTCTGGCCCCACTGAACGCCTCAACCGAATGCTGGAGATGTTCAAAAGATATATCGGTCATGATGTATTTGTTGATATTTCTGTATTCACCTCAGAACGCAGCACCGGACATCGCAACCGCGCTATGGCTCATCTCATGCTCAACTTTGGCATGATTGGCCAGAACATTGAAGAGTCTTTGGATCTGTACTTCCAGCAGTGTGCGGTAATAGTAAATTGTCGTGACTTGGCAGTAATGGCAGCGACTTTAGCTAACAAAGGTATCAACCCGATTACACACGAACAAGCGGTACAGAAAAATTATATTAAAGACATTTTGAGTGTTATGTACACTTGCGGAATGTATAATTTCGCTGGTGAATGGGCTTACAAAGTTGGTATTCCAGCGAAAAGCGGCGTTTGTGGCGGAATTATGGCTGTTGTCCCCGATAAGATGGGAATTGCAGTATTTTCGCCCCCCTTGGATAAGCGTGGTAACAGTGTGCGGGGGGTTAAGGTTTGTGAAGAACTTTCCCAGCAGCTAGGTTTACATCTATTTGAATGTTCTGGTAAAGGCTCACAGTTTGGTGAACCTTGCTTTAAGTCATCCCTGACAGAGTAACAGATGAATAGAACTTATGACGGTTAATTAAAAGCGATCGCCATTGTTCGACATTTGATCAAAGTAGCAGTTAGAACAAAGTAAGAATCTATACTTTTAAATTTTGTTTTAACGAGAAAATATCATGGCTGAGGAAAAGACCTACTTAGAGCTTTCAGAAGCTAGCGGCAGCTCCCATAAATTTTATGAAGTTATCGTCAATGATACGCAGCTAACCATCCGCTATGGTCGCATTGGTGACTCAGGGCAGACTCAGACTAAAACTTACCCCACCCCAGACAAAGCTAAAGCAGACGCGAACAAGAAGATCAAAGAAAAACTGGCAAAAGGTTATGAACACGCCGTTATAGGTGTACGCCAGAAGCGTCCCGTTACACGACGCGCAGTCACCAGTACCACATCTACTGCACAACAAGCCCCAATGCTTTGGAAATTTAACTCTAATTCCGCAGCCTTTGGAATTTTTGTTGACAGCGATCGTTGCTGGGTAGGTAATCAAGCAGGTCAAGTTTTTGCGCTGAATCACCAAGGTAAAGTTATCAATCAGTTTAAGCTGCCCGATGGGGTTAAATGTTTAGTTGCCGATGATATCTGGATTTCTGCTGGCTGCGATAACGGCAACGTCTATGATCTCACAGGCAAACTACCACGTATTGCCTACGAGATTGATGAAAATGTTGATATTTTCTGGCTTGATATACAAAAATGGTTTATTAGCAGTTTCGGATGCGAACGGTGGTGTCACCACCATCGATCATGATGATGAATCGCAGTGGACTCGTTTAAGCCAAGGTAATTCTGGTTGGATGGTACGTTGTGACGAAGTTGGTATCTATCACGGTCATAGTCAAGGCGTGACTTTGTATGATAACAAAGACGGTCGGATGCTCTGGCATCAAAAGACTGGCGGCGGTGTACTATTTGGTTGGCAAGAAGCATCAGCTGTTTATGCTGGTGCAAGCGACCAAAAGATTTACTGTTTTAGCAAGAAAGGTGAGGCTGGCCCAGTCTACAAGTGCGATGCAGCTGTGTACTCCTGCGCTACCGCTTTAGATGGGAAGTATGTGTTTGCTGGTGACAATAGTTCTTCTATTTACTGCTTCAACAACTCAGGAGAACGCCTTTGGAAACTTGGAACTGGTTGCGGTTCAGCCTTATCTATGCAGTTTTTTGAAAATCGCATTTATATTGTCACCACCGATGGATCGCTAGCTTGTATTGATACTAGTGAAGCCGCCATTCAATCTGCCCAACTGGGTACAATTCCGCAAGCAGCTATTATTAAAGCACCAGCAGGAGAAGGCGCAGCACCCTCCGCAGTTTTGGAAACCACAACAGATACAAGCCAAGGAGTAATTGTTGAGTGCTTTCGAGAGGGGAATAAACTCAGGGTGCGGGTTGTCTCCCCAGGATATAACCCCAACTGGAAAGTACAGTTTCCTAAAGATATTCGCCAAGAGGGTGAACGTTATCTTGTCGAAGAAATACGCGAGTCAGCTAGTGGTGGATTCTACCGCGCCTACGGTGATATTAAAAAATTAATTAATTGATTTAGCGCTCGGCAATAGTGTCATAACAGTCAAATGTGTCATAGCCATCATCACCGGAAACCTGCTCTATCGGTGCATCTATCTGCTCCAATATGTCTGTTAGCACCTCACAATCAGCTACATCATTAGTAGTGACAACTGCGCCAAGAATTTCTCCACTCTCTTCATCAACTCCTAGATGCAATTTGCGCCATGTCCGCCTTTTCCCAACCCCATGTGTACGCACTTTCCATTCGCCTTCGCCATAGACTTTCACCAAGCGTTGAATCTACGACTACATGGACTGCCTTCTTCTTTGGAATTACTGGCAGTTCTACCAACAGCTTGCTTAAACGACGAGATAGGGTCGAGTGATCCGGTACTGCTAACTCAATCCCCATGAGCATGAACAGCGACTCTAAAAACCCCTCTGCTTGTCGCCCAGCTAAATGAAACAACGATTGAATCGTTCCCATAGTGGCGTTCCCGCTTCGGGTTGCCGCTGGCATCGCCACATCGCTGTAATAATTCGATGCCCCCTTTTTCCCAGTTTTTTGTTGATTGCGCCACTGCTCGATGATCTCTTCGTTCACCCAGAAAGTTATACTGCCTCGTTGCTTGAGGGCAGCATCATAAGCGTTCCAATTCTTAACTTTGTACTGGGCTTTCGTCTTCATCTTTGGGCTAGGTGGCGAGCGAACATAGGCGATAGGTAAAAATTACCATTTTGCCTATTCACGCAACAACGCCGCTTACAATCAAAAAAGAAGGCTCCTGATGTGTCCAGCACCAGAAGCCCGTAAAAACTAGTTAAAAGAATGAACCTCTATGAAATTTATCATGGAGGTTTATTTTCCATTAGGGATTAAATACCCAATAAATGCACCTATAGTCACTTTTGCAACGTCTAGAAAAGCTGAACGACTATTAATATCAAAGATTGAAAAGCTTATCAAACCTACAAGAGAAAGAACTACCACAACAGCAAGAGTAAGCTCTTTAAAAGCTACATTCTTCATATAATATCCGCCTCCAAAAAGAGATGTATAGCTACTAAACTTAGTCCAGCTTAGAGTAGGAAGTTAGTCTTTTCCCGAAAGTGTGTACAAACTTCATCTAGCCTTTATAATTAGTTTGTCTTTTATTCATACAGTCATTACAATTTCTGTAAATATAACTTCTATTAATAGAAACTCTCTCAAAAATATTAAGCACAAATCTAAGAAACCAACATTAAGCTATGAGAAGTTAATTATTGATTTAGAAGACTAAATTACAAGACATAACAAGATATTCTTCTAGTTTTTTGATTAGAAGGTTAATTATTTAAAATTTATCTTGCCTAGAATAGTAAAAATAAGTCGTTCATCCAAGAGCATAACTTAGACCTCACAGAGCTTGTTTTGCGGAGTTTCTTCCACGCTAATTTATCCCATGATTCACTGTAGTTTTCTACGTGCCCAACCATACTCTACGCCGTTAATTATCTTCTGATTGCCTCAAACCAATTACGGTTTGTCCTACCTGATGTGGAGACTTACGTATCTCGTCTTACCTACTGGGGTTTCGACCTTTTCCCCGGACTCCACCATCATTTTTACTCGTTCCAATTCTGTGATTATTTTGATAGTTTAGGACAGACCATTTCGCCTATATTCTTCTCAAAGGAATGCAACTAACGAAACAATATTGTTGCGAGAAATCGAATATTAAGTCGGTATTTTTAATTCAGATTACCGCTTGGGATTCAGACGCTTTTTTAGGTCTTGTTTATCCATGCTATCTCCCCTTTAGCGCCAGTGTGCCATATCTGCTTCTGGCTCTGATTGCGCCCTTATTCCCAGCTTCGCTCTGTAGAATTCCGAGTCTACTCGGCGTGGGTAGATTGGGAGTCACTGTTTCCTTTCCAGGGTAGGGTTTGCACCTACATCTAAGAATTAGTTATGGAATTTTCAAGGTTTTTTTCATCCTTGTCGTTCTCACTTTGAGCTATATACAATTACTTGTATTTTTTTCTCAAAAACGAGTCGCACTGTTTCAATCCCTGATAGGGATTTTAATTAATTGGAACCTAATAGGCAATCCTCGCGCCTAGCAGCGCTCTCCGGTTTCAATCCCTGATAGGGATTTTAATTAATTGGAACCTATAAATAGAGAGGCGATCGCCATATGAATAACCGTTTCAATCCCTGATAGGGATTTTAATTAATTGGAACAATGCGATCGCCCTCGCGCCGAGCAAATGATTTTTGTTTCAATCCCTGATAGGGATTTTAATTAATTGGAACTTGGCAGTCGCACTTTGCAGAAGCCATTACTGGCGCTGAGATGTTTCAATCCCTGATAGGGATTTTAATTAATTGGAACGCAATTCAAGGTCGTCAAACCGAAACTTGTTGTTGCAGGTTTCAATCCCTGATAGGGATTTTAATTAATTGGAACTTCAGCAGAGTGAGGCTGTTAACAAGGTCTATGTTTCAATCCCTGATAGGGATTTTAATTAATTGGAACCTTGTTACGGAAAGCCATTATCATCCAATATTTCGTTTCAATCCCTGATAGGGATTTTAATTAATTGGAACTGCGAGCTTTAACTCATTTTGAGCCGAGGCGAGTTTCAATCCCTGATAGGGATTTTAATTAATTGGAACATCGTGAATTGCATCACGTCCGGCTCGTTGCGCCGTTTCAATCCCTGATAGGGATTTTAATTAATTGGAACGTATTTATCAGCTGCGGTATTGCGTAAAGATGTGTTTCAATCCCTGATAGGGATTTTAATTAATTGGAACTCAGTATCCTAGTAAGAGGAATCCTAGAAAGAGGTTTCAATCCCTGATAGGGATTTTAATTAATTGGAACGGGGATGATGGCAGCGTGATTTCTGCTGATGGTCGGTTTCAATCCCTGATAGGGATTTTAATTAATTGGAACCTTGGCTGCTTTTTTACCTGCTACATATTCACCAAGTTTCAATCCCTGATAGGGATTTTAATTAATTGGAACCGATCGCGTCTGTTTTTTCATCTTGGGAAAAGCTAGGTTTCAATCCCTGATAGGGATTTTAATTAATTGGAACCTATATTCTCCATACCACTGGGCGTACCACTCCATTAGTTTCAATCCCTGATAGGGATTTTAATTAATTGGAACCGTTCAGTTACTAAGGCGCATGATATTGCCTACAATGTTTCAATCCCTGATAGGGATTTTAATTAATTGGAACTTGCGGCGTAACTCGTACTGGCATAGGAGATGACAAGTTTCAATCCCTGATAGGGATTTTAATTAATTGGAACCGCCCAGAGTTGGAAGCATCGATGTATTCGGTTTTCAAGGTGCAGTTTCGTCAACCTCCAATCAAAGTAACTTTTGGGGCATTAAATTGTCAAGGGTGTCATGAGGAAAATAAGCTCAAAAGCTTGTCTAGTTAGGGTTAAGGAGTTTGCGTCAACCTCCAACTAGGTGCAAAAGGGATAAAAACCAGAGGCAGTAAGCTTTTGGGGCGCAAAATTTGACTCTTGTTTTCAAACACCTACTGGTTGACGCCAGACTCAAGCGAAAAACACTGTGGTCAAGTCTGCTCCGGATGTTAACCACAGGGCTGATTGGAACTGTATTGCTTTAACGAGTATATTTCAGACTTTCAACCTTACCTAAAAACTTGTCTGTAAAAATGCTCATGACAGTGCGTTTGCGGACATTAATATTAGCACTCAAAGACATGCCTGATTGTAGAGGTACTTCTGTGCCATTGATATTAATTGATTGCTTTCTTAAGCGAATTTCCGCCGGGAAACGATAGTATGGATGGGTTTGATCGGGCGGTAAAGCATCGGAACCTACACGGATTAAATCTCCTTGAATATCACTAAATTCAGTGTAGGGAAATGAATCAAGTCTAACATCAACAGGCATTCCGGCTTTGATAAAGCCTATATCGTTGTTGGTGATGAAAACTTGTGCAACTAGGTTTTCTGGCGGCACAATTTTGAGAATAGATTCACTACTGTTATAAACGTATCCAGGACTCCGAGGTTTTAAATCAAAAACAATACCATCATTTGAAGCTCGCAGTTCTTGGTATTTCATATTTAACTGGAGTTCGCTGATTTGACTGTTAAGTTCTTGGATTTTTTTGTTATTTTCGACAATGACTTTGGTGAGTTGACTATCAATGTCGGCGATGCGCTTTTCGTTATCGGTGATTTTGCTGAGTAAATCTTCTTTGGAAAGGGCGATCGCATTTTGTAATTTCTTTTGCCCTTGGGTGATGGCTAATCTTAAACGTTCTTCTTCCTGCACTAAGCGATTAACCTCAGCCCGGCTAGCATCTGCTGTTTGTCGTTTTTCTAGGTAAGGTAAGCGAGCAAATGCTCCCTTTTGCACCAGAGTGTCTAAGTTATTGGCAATCTCCAAATTTGTCGTCAGACTACTTCTCGCATTAATCAGTTGCACTTGCACTTGATTTAACTGCCGAGTTAACTGTTCTCTATCTAACCGCACTGACTCAATCCGAGTCTCTCTCTCTAATTGTCTATTGAGTAAGCGTTCTCGAAATCGCGGATTTAAGTCGCGTATTCCCAGTCCTTCGTTTAATTCTGCACGAAAAAGTTGATTTTCCTGCACCAAAGCTGCACGGTTTTCTGTCAGCGCTGCTAATTCTGGTAATTCCTGCAACTGCTTGGGACTAGAATTAGCTGAGAGCGATCGCATCTGGGTAAGGTAAAACTGATTTTCCGCTTTTAAGCTGGCGCGAACTGCTTGCAGAGAAGTTAATTTCGCCTGACTGGTGGTGCGATCGAAGCTTACTAATAAATCGCCTTTTTTGACTCTTTGTCCTTCTTGCACGTGAATTTTGGCAATTACCCCGCCCACTGGTGCTTGGATCTCTTTGACAAAACCTTTAGGTTCGAGTTTACCTTGCACAGGAACAGATTCATCTATCTTGGCATTACAAGCCCAGATGACTGCAAAACTGCTTACTCCTACTATGCTCCAGACAATAGCATGAGACCAAGCACGAGATTGTTTGAGGATGACAGGCTGATCGAACTCCTCTTTCTCCTGGGGTAAAGTCAGCCCTGAACCACCGAAAACACCTACATCCCCTTGTAGAAGCAGTTGCCATTGACGCTGGGCTTCAGGGAACCGCTTCCAGATTAAGAATATTCCCCCAACTGCAAACAAGAATAAAAAACCGCCCGTTGATAGGAGCATTTCGAGGTTTAAAGGGCGAGATTCAACAGCATCGATATAATTGTTGTGATAATCGCTCTTTTGCTGCAAAAATGGTTGATTTTCAGCTTGCCCTTGCACCTCTGTTAGCGAATCTTTTGGACTAGTCTCTTGATTAACAGGCGGTGAAAATGCTAACTCCATGCTTTCTGGTTGACTAACGCAATCACCAATATCAGATTTTGCTGGAGTTGTCTGAGCAACACGAATTTCTTGACAGTGCTTAGCAGGTGTTGAAACGTTGGAACATTGTTGTATGCAAGCTAGTAACAAAGATAAATCTGGCATGGTTATACATCTCTATAGGGCAGAAGGCAGGAGGGAAGGGGGGACAAGGAAGACAAGGAGGACAAGGGGGACTGGTGGGAGTTGGAAAACTAGCGGACAATGGTATCTAAAGAGACTGAGAAATACGGTGATCAAGAAGTGAACAAGGAATCATTTAAGAGCCATGAAGATTTAGCGATATTTAAATTGGCATTTAATACAGCCATGACAATCTTTGAACTGTCGAAAAAGTTTCCTATAGAAGAAAAATACGCTTTGATAGACCCTTCGGGTTCAGCAGTCGCTCATGGGGGGAACCCCCAAGACCGCGCTGCTTCACCAAATTCGCCGTTCATCACGTTCCGTATGCGCCAATTTAGCAGAAGCTTGGAGAAAACGTAGATATAAAGCTGCTTTCATAGCTAAATTAAATGATTGCGTTCGCGTAGCGTGTCGTAGACAGGCTGAGGCTAGTGAAACTCAAGTATGGATAAAGTTTGCTGTCAAATGTGGCTATTTAGATGTAGAACAAGGACGAGAACTATACAAGACATACAATCAAGTTTTAAGTGGTCTAGTAAACATGATTAACAATCCAAATAAATGGATTATCGATTAGTAAAGTCATTCCTCCTTGTCCTCCCTGTCTCCCTTGTCCCCCTTGTCCCTTCATAATTGCGATTCCTGTTGTTGAAAAAGACAGTAATAACGTCCCTTCATTGCCATGAGTTCGGCGTGTGTTCCTTGCTCGGCAATTACACCCTGATCCATGATGATGATTGTGTCGGCATTTTTAACGGTGTTAAGTCGGTGGGTAATAAATAAAACGGTACGCCCCCGAAAAAACTCCATCAGATTCCGACATACTTGTTGTTCAGATTCGTAATCTAAAGCACTGGTGGCTTCATCGAGAATCAACAATCTGGGATTTTGCAACACAGTACGCGCGATCGCAATTCGTTGGCGTTGTCCTCCAGAAAGAGCAGAACCTCGTTCGCCAACAATTGTGTTGTAGCCGTTGGGTAGGGCCATGATGAAATCATGCGCAGCTGCGGCTTTGGCAGCAGCAATGATTTCTTCGGTAGTTGCATCTGGGCGAATCAAAGCAATATTATCTTGAATTGTCCCTTCAAACAAAAGGGTATCTTGTAACACTATGCCAATCTGGCGGCGTAGAGAATTTAACTCTACTTTCCTTATATCATAACCGTCTATTTGAATTTGTCCTGCTAGAGGTTCGTAGAGTCGTGGTAATAATTTTGTCAAGGTACTTTTACCAGAACCGCTTTGTCCAACAATCCCAACAAAGGTTCCTGGGGCAATTTCCAAATTGATATTGATCAGTTTTAAACTATCTTCTGGGTTAAAACCAAAGGAAACGCCATTGTATTTAATTGCACCTTCAATTTCCGGTAGGGGAATATTATGGCGATCGCTTGGCTGGACTTCTGGCGCTGTATCTAAAATGTCACCGAGGCGTTCGATAGACAATGCTACTTCTTGGAAGTTTTGTGATAGCTGAATTAAACGCAGCAAAGGACTGGTAACATAACCAGCGATAATCCGAAAGGCAATCAATTGTCCTAAAGAAAGTTGATTAGAGATGACTAAATGCGCGCCTACCCACAACAACAAAAAACTCGAAAATTGATTTAAAAATCCACTGATGGAGTTGGCGGTACTAGAAGTGAGGACATTTTTAAAGCCAGCGCTGATGTAGCGGGTATAGCGATCGCGCCATTGCCAACGAGATTTCAATTCTATATTCTGTGCTTTGACTGTTTGAATGCCAGTCAGGATTTCAACTAAATACGATTGAGTATCGGCATAGCGTTCAGCTTTTTTCCGTAACTGTTGCTGGACAATTGGGACAACAAATGTTGTCAGGATGGCAAATAATGGCACGGTAGCTAATGCCACGAGTGTCAGCATCCAGCTGTAAAACAGCATAATGCCGATATAAATCACAGAAAACACGGCATCTAGCACTACTGTCAATGCTGTCCCTGTGAGAAAAGAACGGATATTCTCTAGTTCGTTAATCCGTCCGGCTAATTCTCCGACGCGGCGACGCTCAAAATAACTCAGGGGTAGTCGCAGTAAATGCTCGATGACTTCTGAACCCAAACGAATATCAATGCGGTTGGTAGTGTCGGCAAATAAATAAATCCGCAAACTCGTTAAAGCTGCCTCAAACACTCCAATCACCAACAAGAAAATGCCCAGAATATCCAGCGTATCGAGGCTTTTTTGGATTAATACGGTGTCGATGATGATTTGGGTGACGATGGGATTTGCCAATCCAAATATTTGCACAAAAAAAGAAGCCACAAGGACTTCAACCAATACCAGACGATATTTATAGATCGAAGGCAAAAACCAACGCAGACTAAATTTTTCGGGGCGATCGCCTTCTGCCTTTTCTATCGTCAAAACTTGTCCTGACTGCCCCCAAATTTGGGCAAACTCTGCGGGAGAATATTGACACACTCCTGTTTCTGGAGCCGCAACAACAACTTCTCGTTCTGTAATTTTGTATAGCAAAGCGAGATTTTCTTGCCAATAAATTAAGGCTGGTGCAGTCAAGCGGTTAATCACATGAGCCGGAACTGTGACTAACTGGGCCTGCAAACCCATCATTTCCACAACTGCGCCTGCTACTGGCAAGGAAATCTGCTGGTGCGATTTTAGTTGATTGGTCAAGACTTTGCGGATTAAATCGCGGCGAAAAGAACCTCCCAATATCTGATTCAACATCTGGAAACAGGCTAAAGGAGCGTCAATAATACCCTTTCCCGATACAAATATAGTTTGTGCTGGTGCAAGACTTGCGGCTATGGGGTCTGGGGGATATTCTGGAGCCGGAGCAATTTTTAAACTAGCGCCATATTCATTAGGAGACTGCCAGGGAATGCCGAGTAAACGGACTTCGGCTGTGTTTTCCCAAGTCTGTTGAGAGTCATCCAACGCTAATCGATAGCCAACAGTCATACCCTCAATACCGCCAGCACTGACTAGCCACAAATGCCGTTTGTTAAACTGCTGGGAATGAACTGGCCCAGGAGGTAAATTTAGCACCTGTGTTTGTTGCCAAACTTGGCGTGCTAAATCTTTGGTATCGGTGGTTGCATCTGCGTGACGCTGGGTTTCCAGACTTAAGAGTTCAAAAACTTCGCTGATGTGGGGACGCGATCGCACCGCTTGGGCAAACTCTGGTTCTGTGTCCATCAATTGCAGAAATTCTGCTGCTTCCAGAGTGATGGCAATGACTTCTGTAGAGGCCATTACTGCCTCGCAACTTACCCCACGCACCAATCCTAACCAACCCAGGAACTCTCCTTTTTCTACTACAGTCAAACTAATTTGAGAGTTCGTCCATTGGTCATCAGCCAATACCCGCGCCTGTCCTTGATAAATTATCATGACTTGTGCTGGCATTCTTTCTCTAACCAACATCCATTGTCCGGTGCGATATTGCAACAGTTGGCAGTTAAAGGCGATGCTCTTTAAGGTAGCAAATGGGAGTTTGTTAAACGGGGGAGTGTCGACAAGGAATGTTAAAATTTCGGTCTGGGTGATAACTGGCTTCATCCCATCAGATACTCCACACAATGGTTAGCAGATTGTAAATGGCTGTGAATTTGTGTTTGTATCCAGGCTTCAAACAGTTCGTCTAGCAAATACTGCTGCATATTTTCATCCAACTGGGCGGGCAGTAATTGCTCTAAGCGAATAATTACATACCAATCGGCTATTAAATGCGGTTTCCAGATTTGACCGGGTTGACTGACAAATAAAATTTGCTGAATTGTCGGATGTGGTTGAGATAGAGGAACTGGCCCAACAACTCCGCCTGTCTGCGCTTCGGCTCCTTGAGAATACTCCTGAGCTATGGTTGCGAAAGAATGCTCTCCCTCAACAATCCGAAAATACAGCTCTTGGGCTAAACCTTCATCTTGGGTACGAATCATGGAATAAACTACCCGGTCTAAATCTATTTTGCGTTGCAAGAAATAAGACTCTAGTTTATTGCCCCAGATTGCAAGCTGGAATTTCTGGATTAATACCGGACGGATTGCCAACTCCTCGACGATTGCTGCCGTTAGATTATGCTTTTGCAACCATGCTTGTTCTACCTCTGGTGAGGTGAGTTGGTGACGTTGGCGAAAATCGGCGATCGCGGCTTGATGTTCTGCTTGAGTGCAAGAGTAGGATGCGATCGCTTGGTCGATCACTTTGGCACGTAATACCTGTGGTAACAACTGGTAACGATTTAGCAAAGACAGTAATTTTTCTGCCTGAAGAATTTCGTTACTTACTGGTAATATTTGTGTCGTCATAATTTCTGACTAGCACGTTCCCCATTCTAAGATTTGGGCAGAAATCTGTACATTTCACGCCGTGAGCGTAGCTAAAGAGACTAAGGGTTTCAACAACCTATCTTTCATGTTCAGGAATTTTTGATTGCATCCGGAATTTTTTTTATAAGTCTTTGTAAATTTTTCAGATCTAATTTTCCCTTAACTTAGCGAAATCTTTACATTATATACGGCTTCGAGAGTAATTTGTTACCAGATAATATTAATTATACTAATTTTATATATATTTTTTAGTAAAAAATTATACTAAATATCAAAATACTCATTGCCTGTATTTGCTAATTTCATCTATATAAATGCCTTTTTTATCTAAAAATAAAAATTAAATATTTAGGTATAAAATGTAATTTAGCTGCTATGTGACGCTTTATTGTCCGTCACAAGGCAAGGATAAAAAAAGCTACTCTATCTTTTATTCTGATGGGAAGCGACTGGTGTATTAGTACATACATCATTTTCCGTTTAACCTGCGGGGTCGTTATTCCACTGCCAGCGCTAAGGCAGATAAACAAACCTCTGAATCTGAAAGTCGCACCAGAGGAAAACCTTCCTCTAACACGTAACTTTGATGTATCTAATCCCAGACTTCAAGATACATACAAGCTTGTGAAAGCTTTGCATTAACTACCCTTATTTACCCCTCTTCAGGTTTGCTTCTACCAAAAATTGCAGCGGAATTTTTCTGGCTGCTGAGTTCATATGAACAAATCTTTAGGAGGACAGATTGATGGCAACAAATAGCCCGACATTTGAACAACAGGTCTTAGATTTAACCAATCAAGAACGAGCGAAGAATGGTCTTGCACAACTCCAAGGAAATGCAGAACTCAACTATGCTGCTGACAAATATGCAGAATTGATGTCGCAGAAAAATTATTTTGCTCATACAGGGCCAGATGGTTCTACTCCCAGGAATAGAGTTAATACAGTTGGTTTTGACGCCCAAATCGTGGGAGAGAACATCGCTCGTGGCCAAACTACACCAAAACAGGTTGTGGATGGTTGGATGAAAAGCCCAGGACACCGAGCTAATATCCTCAATCCCCGATATACTCAAATCGGTGTGGGTTTTGACAAAAATTATTGGGTGCAAGACTTTGGTAGCAATGATACCAACCCCAAGAGCAATATACCAACCTCAGGTTCTCAACCAACACCGACACCAAAGCCAACACCAACACCAATACCAACACCCAGCCCCGAGGGTAATAACGCCACATTTGAACAACGAGTTCTGCAACTCACTAATCAAGAACGAGCCAAGAATGGGCTTGCACCACTCCAAGGAAATGCAGAACTTAAGTATGCGGCTGATAAATATGCAGAAGTGATGGCGCAACGCGGTGTTTTGAGCCATACAGGGCCAGATGGTTCTACTCCCAGGGATAGAGCCAAGTCAGTTGGCTTTGAAGCCCAAACAATCGGAGAAAACATCGCTGTTGGTCAAAAAACCCCAGAACAGGTGGTAGATGCTTGGATGAAAAGCCCAGGACATCGAGCTAATATCCTTAATCCCCGGTATACTCAAATCGGTGTGGGTTTTGAGAAAAACTTTTGGGTGCAAGACTTTGGTAGTAACGATACCAACCCCACCAGCAAAATACCAACCTCTGTATTAGATTCAGTCTCTGAACTTACACCTTTACCTACTTCTAATACTGGTAAAGAACTTAGAGGTGGAGAAGGAAAAGATGTCTTGACTGGTGGCCCAGGTGATGACAAGTTGTGGGGTGGTACAGGTAAAGATATCCTCAATGGAAGTGATGGAAACGATCGCATTATTGGTGGGTTAGGCAAAGATCGCTTAACTGGTGCTGCTGGCCGCGATACCTTCGTCTATGAAAAACTCCAAGACAAAGGAGATACCATTACTGATTTTGCTCCCAATCAAGATGCGATCGACTTGCGCCAGATTTTAGCTGGCCCATCTTACTCCAGTACAAATAAATTCGCTGATTACCTGAAATTTGAACAACTGGGTAGTGATACTGTTGTTCATCTTGATGTAGATGGAAATGCAAAATCTGGTGGCTTCGAGAAGCTTGTGCTTTTGGAAAATGTCAATGCGTCTAGCCTAAGCACTAAAAACTTTGTTGTCTAATTAATTCAGTTTTTCAACTCCGCTTTGCCATTAGGGCGCGATCGCCGCGCCCTTTCTTAAATATTACTGAGCAATGCTACCAATCTGATTCCAGGCTTGCACCACTTGCATTAAGTTGTTCGGCAACTTATTTTGCGAAATATCGTTATATCTCACCGTACCCTCTTTGCTGGTAAGGGTGTAGGTAATATAATCAGCCGAACCTTGCGGTGCTGGGTAACTCAAATTCTTGAATTCACCAAATCGCGATCGCTCTACTAACTTCTGAAATTGTCGCACCTGCTGGGGAGAAATGCGACGAACACTGCGTTCAGAATCATTCGCATCACCAATGCGCACCTTAATTAAGCGTCCGTCGTTAAGTAAAACAGTTTCGTAGGTTCTACCAGTAAAGCCACCACTAGAGATTTGCCGAAATACTATGTCTCTATCCAAAGGCGATGGCATTTCATTGGCTGGAATCGGTACTGCGCCACCTGTATTGCTGTCAGAAATTGGGCTATTACGCAGCCGATTCCAAGCTTTCACCACAGTCCGTAAATTGTTCGGTAGTTGATCTTGAGAAATATTGTTGTACCTGACGGTGCCTTCTGGGCTGGTGAGGGTATAGGTAATATAATCAGCTGCACCACTGGGTGCTGGGTAACTCAAGTTTTTAAATTGAGCAAATCTTGTGCTGGTTAACAATTGTTGAAACTGTTGCACTTGTTGCAGAGAAACCCGGCGAACTCTCCGTTCAGAATCGTTAGCATCACCAATTTTCACCCGAATCAAGCTGCCATCATCAAGTAAAACAGTTTCGTAGGTACTACCAGCCAAGCCGCCACTAGAGATTTGCCGAAATACGACATTTCGATCTAAGGGTTGTGGTAACTCATTGCTGGGGATTGGGACTGGTGTAAGGTTGTTCTTATTACCATTTGGCCTATCACGACCAGCAAGCTGGATTTGGGAACCACTTTCATCACTAAGAAACACCCAAGGCCTGATTCTGTTAGCTGATTTGACAAATACTTCCCACCCAGATACTAGTATTTGATCGCAAGCATTAGGATAAGTTGCCTGTTCGCAACCTCTAGCGAATTTTTTCTGTTTAGACGCAACGATGTTCAGTGCGCTGATTGGTAATCCTGACACCTGAGAAGCTTGACGCAAAACAGCATCCCTAACTTGTTGGGGTAATTTCTGACTTGAAGTTTGGCTAGCTTTTTCATTTAACCTGACTGCTGAACCTGTTTGATCTGTGTGATAAACCAAGGTTTGTCCAACAGCTGCTACAACTACCCGCCAACCTGGTACTACAGCTCGAATACAACTTTCATTAGCATTACCTAATCCTAAACAGCCATCACTCCAAGTTTGTTGTTGGGCTTGAATAATATTTAGCCGAGAAATTGGCTGTTGCAAACGTGTAGACGCAGCTTGTAAAACTTGATTTTTGACAGATTGTGGTAATTGGGTTGTGGTGTTATTAGTTGAAGTATTTGCTGAAGCTAGCCGGAAGGAACGCCCATTATTATTTGTGTGATAAACCCAATTTTGTCTACCATCAGATACAACAAATCGCCAACCAGGAACTATGGCTTGTGTACAATATTCATCTGGTTGAGGTAGTTCCAAGCAACCATTGCGCCAATTCTGTTGGCTGTAATTAATAATTTGCAGTTTGTTTCTGGAAATTTTCGTTCTTTGGGATAAATCTTGTAGCACCACGTTAACTATTGGACGTGGTAATTTGTTTTGTTTGAGATTGCCTTTGATGACTTCGTTTGTTGTCTCTGGCGAAGGACTAAGAGAAGCAGCAGTACTGCTTTTGATGAATGTTAAACCGCTACCAACAGATAAAATTCCCGTTAACACTAAGGCAGTGAAAATCCGTGCTTGATTGTTGGTAGAATAATTACCCAAAGACTCTTTCATAGTAATAGTAATAATTTTAGTTACTAGTCAAATAATTGCTACTCTGCAAATAAATACCAAAAAGTATAAAAACCTAAAACTAAACAGCTTGAAATTAAACAAGCGTCAATCTTCTGATGCAGATGTGAAGATAGACGCCTATATGTTGATTATTTGTTCCTGAATTGTTACAGCTAGATTTATACAAGGTGATCTGAAAGGCTTTAGGTATGCCTTAGCAATAGCCTCAGTAAATATAAAATGTAAAATCCAGAATAGTATTAAGCACTGAATGTTTATGAATTGTCGGCGCATTAAATCTAGCAATACTACTTCCCCAGCCTTTCACTGGTGCTAGCATGGCATCTACATCACTATAGGCAACATTATCAAGCACTGAGAGCCTGTTGTTCAACTGACTGATTGTTCGGCATATCAAATCTAATCGTACTAGCTGCCCAGTCTTTTAAATCAGGTGCTAGCCAAATTAGTTTACGGAGAATTTCATCATTTACCCATAACACCAAGGGGCAATGAAACTGTTTCCGGAACTCATCTCGCATCAGATTGGTACTAATGATGAGTTCGTTGATATCGATCACAGATTCTAAACCTCTGACCATCAAAACATCAGGTTGCTCAAAGCCTACTGTAGTTGAGATGGTTGTATACAGTGTTTCAGTCCCAGGTGGTAGCACAATCTCTTGGATATGCGCTGATGAGAATTCTGTTAACAGATTTAGTACCTGCTGTTGCCGATTAGCAGAGTTACAAGATGCCAAAATTAATGAAAATGCACCAGCAGAAACCATCATCGCTCTTGCGAGTCGTTTAGTGGCTGCGACGGTAGTCCCCATACCGTCCTGTGAATTGTTAAAGCTGCTGATCATTATAGAATCCTGCCTTTGGTCTTTAAAAGTACCTTAGCCTTTTCAGTTTAATTCGCTCATCAACTCGTTATCCAAAGTATTTTTCGGTAAAATTTGATAACAATTTATTTGATGACCTACAGTAATCCTACGCATTATTTAATAATTGAGGATGTAGTGTGTGACCCCGTATTTACGGGAAAACAGATAGTAGGGTTGTAATACAAATAACAAAAGAGCAAATTTTTTAAATTTCTTGAGTTGCGTATACCTGATAATTGGGGTTTGGCAGAGTAGCTGCTGATTGGCAGTTATGGGAAGTTTGGGAAGATTTAAAGGTCATATTTATAAATTTACATCATCTGCATAAACTAATAGCAACTTTTGGTATAAATGTTTAACCAGCAGGCAATAATGCAACTTCTGTCTGGCTATTTAAGTCATGGTTCATGTTTTACGACGCCTGTAGCAAATGATGAAAAAACTGGTGAAGAGGTTTGTGACTTTTTTGAGATGGAATGTTTACCAAAGTAGAAAACGGGCATTCTTTGCCATGATGGTGACCTTGAGCATGGTAGCTATTGTTATGCTCTCGTTACCCTTAAATGCGCAAAATCCTCCTATGCGATCGCCAGGATCGGAATTAAGAGGTGTCTGGTTAACAAATATTGATAGTGATGTGCTATTTGAAAAAAATCGCCTAAAAAAATCTTTACAACGTCTGAGTGAACTTAACTTTAATACTGTATACCCGACAGTGTGGAATTGGGGCTATACCTTGTATCCTAGCAAAGTGGCAGCCAACGCAATTGGGCGATCGCTCGACCCTACACCCGGACTTCAAGGGCGAGATATGCTCAAAGAAGTTGTCGAAGAGGGACATAAAAAAGGCTTAACTGTTATTCCCTGGTTTGAATTTGGCTTTATGGCTCCGGCTGATTCTCAATTAGCTAAACGTCATCCCCAATGGCTAACTAATCGCAGTAACGGGACGCGAATTGTCAAAGAAGGTACACACGATCGAGTTTGGCTAAGTCCCTTTCGCCCAGATGTACAGAAATTTATCCAAGATTTAATAGTTGAAATCGTTAAAAACTATAATATCGACGGGATTCAATTTGATGACCATTTTGGTTTACCCTCAGAATTAGGCTACGATCCTTACACAGTAGCGCTCTATAAAAAAGAACACGGTGGTCGTGCGCCTTCTTCTAACTTTAAAGATCCAGAGTGGGTGCGCTGGAGAGCGAATAAAATTACCGACTTCATGAAGCGGGTATTTACAGCTATCAAAGCTAATAAAAAAGACTGTATTGTATCTGTTGCACCAAATCCCCAACGTTTTTCTTATGAATTCTTTTTGGCAGACTGGGAGAAATGGGAACGGATGGGAATTGTAGAAGACTTAGTTTTACAGATCTATCGCAATGACCTAAATGTTTTTATCAGTGAATTAGAATATCCAGAAGTAAAAGCAGCAAAAAGTCATATTCCTGTAAGTATTGGGATTTTGTCTGGACTCAAAGACAGAACTGTACCCATGCAACAAATTCAAACACAAGTGCAAAAAGTACGCGATCGCAATTTTGCTGGGGTAGCTTTCTTTTTCTATGAAACCCTGTGGAACCTTAGCCAAGAAAAGCCCTTAGATCGTCAAACCAACTTCCAGCAAATTTTCCCCACACGCACCGCATACCCAAATCTACTAACAGGCTGGAAACCCTAAGGGAAGCCGGGGGAGATAAGGAAGCAAGTTAACAATTATTCCTCCTTCCCTTGTCCGATTTCTGCCCACACTCCCCACACTCCCTTGTCCCCCTCTTACCCTCCGATTCCCAAACGCCCAGCCAAGCCAGGAGTTAGCGGTAGGAGTGTACTAATCATTAAAAATAGTGCCAAAAGACCCAAAGCAGCTCTTGCATCATCTGGTTCACTAATTTCATTCAAGCTGGGGCGTTCTAAATCCCGTTGTAAAAACAGAATTACAATTGCCCAGTACATAGCCAAAGGATTAGCAAGGGATACTATACCCAGCAAAATTAAAGTTGCTAAGGTCGCTCTTCCTGCGGTTTTACGTCCATAAATCGCTTGGACAATGCGGCCGCCATCTAATTGTCCTGCCGGCATCAAATTCAAAGCGGTGATTACTAGCCCCAGCCAACCAATCACTACTAAAGGATGGACATTTACCAAAGGTGACTGTAAAGCCGAACCAAGAACAACTCGTGCCAAGCTACCCACCAAAATCGATCCTTGGAAAAACTGATTTGGCACCTGAAATAAACTGCCTTGGTGAGAAAGCAACAAGCCAGAAATCAGCATTAACAAAGACACTATACCGCCAACCGCCGGCCCTGCCAATGCAACATCAAATAATACCGTGCGGTTGGGCAATAGCGATTCAAAACGAGTAATTGCACCAAAAGAGCCAATTTGCACCGCAGGTAAAAAGAAGGGCCAGCTAAGACGAACTTGATGCCGTTTAGCAAGTACCCAATGACCGATTTCGTGAGCCACCAAAATCGTTAATATCCCAATCCCTATGGGCAAAGTTTCTGCTAACCGTTGTGGTTGCCCAAATAAATCAAAATTCAGCAGTAGCCCCGCAGCTTCCAAACTTGTAGCCATAGTCGCGATCAACAAGATACCCGCAAAAGCTTTTTGGGGTAACGACATCGGACGCGGGTCATTGCGACTGGGTAGGACAATCACCACAGGTCTGCCGTCTGTATTCTCTACTAAAAATAAGCGATAGCGATCGCCCAGACGCTCTTGCAAACTCGCACTCAAACGAGTGTGAATCTCTTGCGGTTCTCCCCGCAGGTTACCTTTAAAAATTGCTCCTTCCTGGTAGGCGATTGTTTCTGTGGCAAAAAATGTGTCAATTCCAAAAATGCTTTTAATTGTACTCAAATCATCCTCTGGAATTGGCATTACCTGAAGTTTCAGTTCCGCAACTCCTGTGGAAGGGTTGGAATCTGGTGTGGTATTTGGTTCAGGGGAAGCCTCAGCAGCCAGTCTTTGGGTTGCTCTTTGCTTAAGTAGTGCATCTTGTCCAGCTGAGCGCAACTGCTTCCCTAAGAAGATATACAACCCAGCGGAAGCTACTACCAAGAACAATATACCCACTATGTTGATGTAAATTCCGGCTGCAAACAAACCAAAGAACAACAGCCAAGGAGCCATCAACACCACCGACTGTAACCAGGCTAAGATTCCCAGTTTACCAAAAGGTCTGGCGCGATAAAAGCCCCAACCCAAAATGCCAAAAGCTACCAGCACAATTGCCGTAACGATAGAAGTTTCCGATAGAGTAAACATCTCCAAACCTTTGCTTTTGAGACCGAGCTAGTACAAGTCCGGTATTGCAGATACATTATTTAATCTATAACGCCGCCTGTGGCTTACCCAAATTTTAGAAGAGGAAAATGGGTAAGAATTTCTTTAGTTAGGGAATTATAATTTTAAATTTGTATTGGACAAAACTAGATTTCCTGTATTTGTACAGTACTATAGGTATATACTACTATAGTTTGATAAATAAAGCGTACTTTTTTAATTCTTCCAGAGAAGGCAACAAATAATGACGCGGGAACGTTTTGTCTGAATTTGCAGATTGAAGCTATTGTTGCGATCGCAACAGCGGAATATTGGTTATAAACCAATACGGTTCAGTTAAGAAAATTCCTCTGTGGAGACAAGGGAACAGGGAACGGGGAACAAGGGCAGAAAAAACAGGCTTATCTGAACTGTATTGGGTTATAAACTAGTTATTTTATTTTTCTAAAGGTGGGGCTAATGGTTAACTACCTCTTATTTTATTAACGTAGTCATGTCGATTATATTTTAATTTTTATTAACTAACTATTAAACCGTTAAAATACATGATTGTTGTTTGATAGGTACTTGAATTATAAATTCGGTCCCTTTACCAAGGGCAGAAAAACACTCTAATTTGCCACGATGTTTTTCAGTGATGATTTGATAGCTGATTGCCATGCCCATCCCTGTTCCTTTACCCACAGGTTTGGTAGTGAAGAAGGGATCGAATATTCGACTTTTAACCTGTTCTGGCATTCCCAATCCATTATCAGCGATCGCAATTTCTACCCACTGTGAATTACTAACTGAGGTACAGATAGTAATTTGGCTGGGATTTTCTTTGTTTTCTTCACAGGTGCGTCCTGCATTTACTTCGTCTAAGGCATCAATTGCATTCGCCAGAATATTCATCAAGACTTGATTGAGTTGTCCAGGGTAGCATTCTACTTGAGGCAATTTGCCATAATCTCGAATTATTTCAATTGCTGGACGATCTGGTTTGTCTTTGAGACGGTATTGCAAAATCAATAGCGTACTTTCAATTCCTTCATGAATATCAACTGCTTTAAATTCTGCTTCATCCATACGCGAAAAGTTTCGCAGTGATAGCACAATGTTACGAATCCGCTCAGTCCCCATTTTCATTGAAGACAGCATCTTCTGTAAATCCTCAATGAGGAATTCTAGATCAATTTCATCTGCTAATGCTTGAATTTCTGGGTCATAACTAGAATGGCGTTGCTGGTAGAGGTAAATCATCTGTAGCAAATCTTGAGTGTATTGGTTCAGGTGGGTAATATTGCCATGAATAAAGTTGACTGGGTTGTTGATTTCATGTGCTACTCCTGCTACTAGTTGACCGAGACTAGACATTTTTTCACTCTGAAGTACTTGTGCTTGGGTGCGCTGCAACTCACTTAATGTGCTTTTGAGTTCGGCTGTACGTGCTTCCACTCGGTGTTCTAGCTCCTCCTTACTATTTTCTAGAGCAGTAAAGGATTCACGCAATTGCCCTGCCATGTAATTAAAAGAGTGAGCAAGTGTGTCGAGTTCCTGAATATTGCTGACATCTACTACTTGGTCTAAATTACCAGATGCCATTGCCTGACTAGCTCGGTTTAATCGCACAATCGGGTGTGTAATCCAACGGGAGGTGAAATACCCCATCAAAGTTGCTACAGTTAATGCCCCTAAACAGAGCACAATTGTAGTGCTAGTGTTGGCATTGATTTGTGCCATAAAAGTGCGTTCTGGCACACTCACCACTACTAGCCAATCCAGTCCATATTGGTCACGCCAAGGAGAGACATACACAAAATTTGGCTCTCCTTGCGATTTCAGTTGCAGCTTTTTGGGTTCGGTAATCGACTTAAACCCATTGAATTTTTGCTCTAGCTGTTGAGCAATGCTTTGAACTACCGGATCTGGACTTTCTCTAGCTTTCAACCGCTGAATTTCGTCTTTGACTAGTTTAAAAGGTTGCTGAGTGCTAGAGTTGGCAATCAGCATACCACTGCGCTCCATAATAAAAACTTGTCCAGTGCGGCTAATGTCCAAACGCCTTAAAAACTCACTGAGTTTCAACAGGTGAATATCTGCTGCGACCATCCCCAGCAATCGATTCTGCGCATCATAAATGGGACGACCCGCCGAAGCAGCGATATATGGATGATTAGGATAATTGAGGCTGTAAATCCTTGACCAGATGGGTCTACCTGCTTTCACGGGTTCGATGTACCAAGGTTCTTTGAAATTGTCCCAATCAAGAGTATCAATGACACGGGTGCGATTGCCTTCAGTATCGGTGGCGTAGCTAAGAACATTTTTCGGCAGATTAGCATTTGGCCAATCATCAATCACTAAGGTTTTACCGTCGTACCGTCCGGCTCCTACTCCCGCACCCGTCGCCAGTCCAAAACCGATATAGCTCAAATCATAGGCTTGCATTTGTTTCCAAAAATATTTGCCGACGGTTTTGCGATCGCCTACATCTAATAATCCCAGTCCAATCGCATCCGCATTAATCTGGTTCACTTTGTGGGGAATTGACAGATAGGAGTTCAAGTGTTGCTCCACTGTACTGCTAGTTTTATCCATCAACTGATCTGCTAGTTGATTTACGGCTTTTTGCCCATTTTTGAATGATAGGTAGCCAACTAAACCCACTGCGCCAAATATTTGCAAAACAAACGGAACAATGAGAACTATCTGTAATGGGAAAGCCTTAATTGGGACGGAGATACGCTGTTTCATTTTTAGGCTCAAGTATTAAATTGCTTCACAAACTTGTTGTCAAATACGAACTGACTTATAAACTCAATTCTTTAGTAGGCAAAACATTTGTCCAGGATAAAAATGCAATTTTCGCAATTATTTATATAACTTTTGCATTCTCTAAAAGTTGTTTATTTGTATTAACTAAGCTTTGGCTGTAAACGTTGCCGAATGCATGAGTTTGCCTTGATTAGAACTTTGATGTTCAGAATATCTATAAAAACTGAGGAAATTATGAGGATTGTTTCAAGTTTTACTTATAAAAACCTGCTACAGTTACAGTCTAGTCAATTCATACCATCAGCTATTTGTACAGTGCGAAATTCCTAATTTATTTAGTGGTTAATACTCAAATACCAAAAAAAATCTGAATAATTACAGCAAATTTCAAGTTAGTGAAGTACAGATCCTCAGCCTCAAACCTAAGCATAAAGACTGTTTTACTTCTGAATTCTGCTGTAACTTATACAGTACATATTTATAGCTAAATTTAATAGGGGCAAAATAGCTGAAGCTAAAAAATATTTAATGGCTTAATTAACTATTTAATAAGTAGTTTATGCATTTCATAAAGACCTGATAGTATTTCTAATATTAATGATTTAATTAAATGTGTCAATTAAGTAATATAAATTTTACGTGATTAAATAAAAAATACAGTTTTTATAAAAGACTTTTATTTTTACAAACAATACCTATAAATGACTTCGGAAAATTTACTGAATTTTAGGCAGAGAGTAGAAAGCGGTCAATTGTCTTACTAGAATTTACTTAGTAATTAAATTTTTATACTTGATGCAGCAGGTTACTTAAGAGCTATTACAGAAAATCTTTCCACTGCGTTTGAGATGTTTGATGTTACTTATAGATAGCCCGCAAACGCCTTTTTATCTGCTGTAAGCAGAGATTCTTTAAATATTTATCAAAAGTATCTTAGCGCTTTAATAGGAAGCTGACGTTTGGGGACGCAGTAAGAAAAGGAAGCCTCGCGATCGCATTAGTCCAAGAGTACTCAAACGCTGACCAAAGTTATAACATCACATGACTAAATCACAACACGCTATTAAACTCCAGATTGCTGTATAAAAATCTTAAGTAAATAACATTCTTCCCTTAGATAATATTTAGTCTAAACTCCAGTTTGTATTAATTACCTTTAAATATTATTTTTACAAATTCAGCTTAATATTATATTATGAAAAAACAAGTTTCGCTGAAAATGAAAGAGGTATGAGCCAACACTAGTGAGTAATTATGTGTTGATAACTCAGCGTATATGTAGGGTGGGCATCGCCCACCAAAACCCTAATCTGGTGGGCAGTGCTCATCCTACGTATATTTCAGAAATCAAGTATGCATCCTATATGAGCCAACACTAGTCAGCAGCTATATGGTGGTAGTTCATTATTAATGAGCATGTCTCTTTTCCGAAATTTGCAATAACAATTGGCAAACTTTATTAAAAATTTTTAAAATATTATTGGTTGCAAGCAAGTGGAACAAAGATTTTATCAAGTAGAGCAAAAGTATCGCAACATAATAGAACAAATCCCAGGTATTATTTATATCTTGCCGATTAATAGTAGTGGTACTGCTGAAGCAGCTTATATCAGTCCGCAGATACAACAATTACTGGGCATTGCCCTTGAAGATTGGCAGCCTAGTGCTTTTAATAGTTGGTCGGATTATATTCATCCAAACGATCGTGAGCGTGTTTGGCAAGCTGTAAAAGCAACAATCTCCACTGGAGAACCTTTGAGCGTCGAGTATCGGATGATTACCCATAATGGCAGAACAATTTGGGTACGAGACCAAGCTAATCTCGTTATCTGCGTTGATGGACAAACGCAGGCACTTGAAGGTTTATTATTTGATATCAGCAATTATAAGGAGTTAGAAGAAGCACTAAGGCATAGTGAAGAACGCTATCGCTCAGTGGTAACGGCGATGGCAGAAGGCATTGTTTTACAAGATCGAAATGGTGCTATTTACGCCTTTAACCTAAGCGCTGAAAAAATTTTGGGTTTATCGCCAGAACAAATGATGGGACGAACTTCTCTTGACCCCGATTGGCAAGCAATTCGTGAAGACGGTTCGCCCTTCCCAGGCGAGGAACACCCAGCAATTGTGACGCTGTTAACTGGCAAACCTTGCTTTGACGTGGTTATGGGAGTCTATAAGCCCGATGGTAGTTTAAGCTGGATTTCAATTAACTGCCAACCTTTGTTTCAATCTGGTGAGCCTCTTCCCTATGCAGTTTTAGCTTCTTTTATTGATATTACTGCACGAAAACAAGCAGAAGCAGCATTGCAAGAAAGCGAAGCGCGTTATCGTGCCATTGTTGAAGATCAAACGGAATTGATTACTCGAACCTTGCCAGATGGGAGTATTACTTTTGTCAATGAAGCTTTCTGTCGATTTTTTGGACTGAAGCGTGAAGAAATTATTGCCCAGAACTACGAACCTGTTGTGTTTGAGGAAGACCGCAAGCGTGTAGTTAGCCTCATAAATTCTATCAACTCAGAAAATCCCGTTGTTACTAGTGAAAATCGGGTTATAGCTTGCGGACAAGTGCGTTGGACACAGTGGATTAACCGAGGAATATTTGACGATCGCCGTAAAATTCTAGAAATTCAATCGGTTGGACGAGATATTACCGAGCGCAAGGAAGTTGAAGAAGCATTGCGCTCAAGCCAAGAATTCTTGCAACAGGTTGCTAATACCGTACCGCATATTTTGTATCTATTTGACCTTTTAAAAGGAACAAGCATCTATCTTAATCAGCGAAGTGAAACAGTTTTAGGCTACTCTATGGAAGAAATTTGTGGGGCCGATCCGCAGTGGTTGATAAATTGCTTTCATCCAAACGACCAATACCTATGCTATGACGTACCAAGCCGCTTCACCAGGCTTGGCGACAATGAAGTTCTTTCCACTGAATACCAATTCCGGCACAAAAATGGCGAGTGGCGTTGGCTAAATACACGAGAAGTTATATTTGCCAGAGATGCTAACGGTGCTCCAATGCAGATACTTGGTTCAGTGGAAGATATTAGTACTCGCAAAACTGCCGAAGCTCTACTGCAACAACAGGCACAGCGCGAACGCCTAACTACTGAACTAACTCAACAGATCCACCAATCACTGAATTTAGACGAAGTTCTGAATACGACGGTAAACAGTATTCGGCAGTGCTTGCTTTCAGACTCCGTAGCTATTTACCAGTTACAATCTGACGGCAGTGGCAATTTTGTAGCCCAATCAGTAGGCGATCAATACCCCGAGATTTTAGAGCAGACAATGCACCCATTTTTGCTCAAAAGATATTTCAGCCATTATGTCCAAGGCTTACCTATAGTGCTGCATGATATTCAGGAGTCTGATTTTTCAACTGATGATGTTGAATTTTTACAACACTATCAGATCAAGGCTGCTATAGTAGTACCAATTTTGAATAGGGGTTATTTATGGGGTTTACTCATTGCTCACCAATGTGCTACACCTCGTCACTGGCAAACGTTTGAAATTAATTTGTTGCAGCAGTTGGCAAATCAGGTGGCGATCGCTATTCATCAATCAGTACTCTACCAACAGACACAAGTTGCTAATGAAGAACTACAAAGATTAGCTACTCTAGATGGCTTAACTCAAATAGCTAATCGTCGTCGATTTGATGAGTATCTCGAAGCTCAGTGGAAGCAACATCAACGAGAGCAATTGCCCTTGTCTTTGATTTTGTTTGATGTCGATTTTTTTAAAACCTACAACGATACCTACGGTCATTTAGCAGGGGATGATTGTTTGCGGCAAGTAGCAAATGTGCTTAAAACTGTTGTCCAGCGTCCAGCCGATTTAGTTGCTCGTTACGGTGGGGAAGAATTTGCTGTAATTCTGCCTATTACAGAGGTGCAAGGAGCAATCCATATCGCTCAAGTTATTCGCCAAGCATTACATAACTTGGCGATTCCTCATGCTCAGTCTTGTGTTTGTAACTGTGTGACTGTCAGTCTAGGCATTGTTAGTATTGTGCCAAATCCACAATTTTCTCCACTAGACCTAATTAATGCAGCGGATAAAGCACTTTATACAGCCAAAAAGCAGGGGCGCGATCGCTTAGTATCTTTTCGTCTGTGATAACTAAAGTTTAGACTGAACTAAATGGCTAAACTCAAAGGAAAAAAACGATTGAACACAGATGGACTTGTTAGCAAAACATGAGAGAAATTATATCTAAACCTCGTCCAAGTTGAGAACTAGAGTTTTTCAAAAGGGAACAGGGAACAGGGAACGGGGAACAGGGAAGAGTATAGGATTTGGGAGCAAAACCCGATCTAGAAAAACTATGGTTTTCAAAGTAGACGCGGTTTATCTCTCACCTGCCAATAAAAAATTTGATCCGTTGGACAGGTTGGCTCTGTGTACTATTTAGACCCAACAAGCGAAAGAATTAAAAATAAAAAAAGGTAAAAATAAAAATCAAATTTTTACTTTTACCTTTTAAGTGTAGATATATTAGTTAATCTAAAAGTATTCTTTATGCAATTCTAGAGGGGTAATCCAGGTAATCCTTTTAAATTGCGATAAGCACTAACGCAAGCAGGGCAATCACAACCAAATAAGGCTATAGCTCCATTACTCTCTGCTTCACTAAATTCTAGTTTGGCAGCATCGCTAGTTGTTGCTTGGTTTGATGCCACAACTTGTGTTGATTGAGCAGCAACAGCGTTATTATTTTTACTCCGGCGAATACAGACTAAAGGTGTGGGATAAGCACCGTGCGGAGAATGTACACATGCACGCCCATCAGCAGTATAAATGACTTCGGTTGAACGAAGAGCTGCATGAGCAGGGTGACCCATCATCACCATAGACAGCATAGATGTAAATACTGTAGGAGTGGAGAGCAAATGCAACAGAAATTTTTTGTTCATATCATCACTAACCTTTCTCAAGTAAGGAACACTAAACTAGTAAAGTTGTAGCATCTTTTTTAATGAATCTTTTACGTTTTTATCCAAGACTTGTACACATGGCTGTAAAACTTAAAAGATTAAGAAGAATTTTACCAGAAGCAATTTATCAAATATATATCTGTGGAAGTATACTCTATATGACATTCATATGTCATTTATGTGTCATGAGTGACACATCTTGAAAAACATGAATTCAGGTAGAGTTATAGGCATTGGAAAAAGATAAGTTTTCATCAAATAATGGCTTTAATAGTTGAAATTTAAAGTATGAGAAGCTTATCCACCTCTAATCTCTAGCCGCTAGGCAGTATGAGTTGGAGGTGGGTTGGGCTTGATGGATAGTTAATTAGATGGACTTAATATTACAGCCAAGCTCGGTCATATTGAACCGGCCAGAGTTTTTCGTGTCCTAACTGTTTAGCAGCCAAGTGCGGCCAGTAAGGATTGCGAAGTAATTCACGTCCCAACAATACTATGTCAGCGCTTCCTGTACTAATAATTTGGTCGGCTTGTTCAGGAGATGTAATTAAACCTACGGCTCCTGTATCAATATTGGCTTCACGGCGGATGCGTTCGGCAAACTGAGTCTGATAACCTGGTTTGAGTGGGATGTTAATACCCGGTATAATTCCACCAGAAGAGCAGTCAATCAAATCTACACCTAAAGACTTGAGTTTGTCACTTAAAGTAACACTTTGCTCGATGTCCCAACCCTTGTCTACCCAATCTGTAGAAGAGATTCGTACAAATAATGGATGCGTTTCCGGCCAAACTTCTCGCACTCCTTGAACGACTTCCCTAAGCAGTCGAGTACGGTTTTCAAAGCTACCACCATAATCATCTGTGCGAGTATTAGCAAGTGGCGAGAGAAACTGGTGCAGCAGGTAACCGTGAGCAGCATGGATTTCAATTACTTTGAACCCAGCTTTTAAAGAACGTTTGGCAGCTTGGACAAAAGCATCAGTAACTTGTCTAATGCCTTCAACACTTAAGGCTTCTGGTATGGGAGCATCTTTGCTGAAAGCGATCGCACTACTGGAAACTAAAGGACGCCAACCCTCCTGCGATTCATCTAAGAATTTTCCTCCTTTGCTGGGTTTGGCAGTGCTTGCTTTTCTACCTGCGTGAGCGAGTTGAATACCAGCAACAGCACCAAAGTTATGAATTAATTCCACAATCTGGGCTAAATTCTCGATATGTTCATCTAACCAAATTCCCAAATCTTGGGGGCTAATGCGTCCTCGCGGCTCTACGGCTGCTGCTTCTGTTAGTACTAAACCAGAACCCCCAACTGCACGAGAAGCTAAATGAACCTTGTGCCAGTCATTAGCATAACCGTTGGTGCTGGAATATTGACACATCGGTGAAACGGCAATGCGGTTGCGAAAGCTGACTTCACGAATACTGAATGGTTCAAACAGGTGTGCCATTGGTATTGATTCCTTCTCTTGCTAAGTAAAAGAAATTGGTGATGGACTTACGCAGTAGACTTAGATTGCTGAAACATCTGGAGATGTTTTTCTAAACATTCAGTGGGCGACCAAAGCAATATCAACTGAGAGCATAAATACGATCGCACCGCTATACTCCGTATCTGTAACTACCAACAAAAGAGCCAAGTACGCCACAGATAAAGTTAGTAATTATGTACGCCGTACTCAAACTGCTTTCGATATTTGATACTAAGCTGGAGATGCAGATTTAGTTTGAGAGGTCAGAGGTGTACATCCCTAAATCAAGGATCGGCATCCCTAATACTAAACTCATTAAATGAGTTCTATATATTCAAAGTATGACAAAAGCTGAGAGAGCCAGACCAATAGATAGAGCAAATAAAATTGCTGAATATTGTAGAACTGCTAACCTGGCGACGGTGGGGAGAGAAATTGCCTAAATATTATTGAAAAATCGCCAGCGATCGCTAAATTAAAAACGCGGGGTTCTGCTATTGATATCACAATTCATCGCTTGGAAGCAGAAGATTTAACACTTTCTTTTTGTTGACGATATTGCTAGAGGAGACGCTTCACTCAAACGACTGCGTATTAAACAATTAACTTTACCTGCGTTACTCCGTGGCGCAACTGGATCTGCCGATGCAGCCAAGACTGTCGAACAGGTTTACGAAGCAGAAAAGCTAGCTTGCTTACTACCGACACTAGCAGTCGGCTTTTACCCAATAGTTCAGCCTGAGCCGCTTCCTGACTTTGAAGCTGCTGCACCCGAAAAATCTCTGGCTCTCTTTCAGCTTGAATCTGCGGCAACACCGCATCAATCTCCGCGTGTCCTGCTTTAGAACGCAACAGCGGCACCAGATAATTTGCGGCAACAATCACATCCCGCAAAGCCATATTAATTCCTTGGGCGCGGATAGGTGACATCGGATGAGCAGAATCACCCAGAAGCAATAACCCCGGTACATACCAGCGCGGACACCGCCCAACCACAACTGTCAACAGTACGGGTCGCTCAATCGTTTCTGCATTTTGCCGGAAATGCTCTGCTAACCAAGGAGGTGATACCGACGCCAACATTTCCGGCCAATCGACTTGCTTCCAGTCCAAAGCAGAAGCTTCCGGGAGTGACCAGCCTAATTGGAGATTACCCTCTGAGCCTTGAAACACAGCAAATGCATGACTACCATTAACAATTGAATAAAATACATTCTCAGAGTCAAAAAGCGGACTATTCGCTAATTTAAACCAAAGAATGTTAAAGCTTTGAGACTGTTGTTCTAAAGGTAAATTGGCTCGTAGACGAACAATTGAATTACGTCCATCTGCCCCAATAACTAAATCAGCAGAAATAGAGCGTTCTTCACCCAGCTTCACGCCAGAAATACGCTGATTAGTCCACAACAAATCTTGTACAGGTTCGCTCTGCACAAACTCGAAATTAGGATAAGTGCTTGCTTCTTCGAGCAGCGCTTGCAGAAGGGCTGGCTGTGAAACGAGTGTAGTAGGACAACCACCATCTTCTATTGGTTCATCAACTCGAAAAAGTGAGCGGTTGTTAATTAAAATCTCCCAGGCATCCAAAGCGCGATGGGGTATACGTTCTAAGATAGGTAATAATCCCATTTGTTCTAAGGCATTTATTCCACTGGGCATCAACCCCTCACCGCGAAAAACTCGCCGAAAGTTACGGGATGCTTCAATTAATTTGACTTCAATGCCGCGTTTCACAAGCAGGAGTGCAAGTGTTGCACCAGTTGGTCCAGCCCCAACAATTACAACCTGAGCCATCACTTTCTTACTCCTGTTGAATTATTTCTGAATATCAATCTTGTCTGCGGTTAATCTAGGGAGCATTCTAACACTACCAATACTGTATTTATGTCTAAGTTCCGTTAACCTTTGCTAGGTTTGATAGAGATGTAATACACTACTTTAGCCTCTGGCTTTTACCAAACTATATTACATAGAACCAAGCAGCCATATGTTCTCATATAAAGAGACATTTATGATTCGTAGGAAAATTCTTGTAGTTGATGATGACCCAGCAGTTCGGAACTTAATCCAGCGTTTTTTAACTAAACTAAACTATCAAGTAGAAACTGCCGCAGATGTTGAGACAGCAAGATCTGTATTCCAGAGCTTTCACCCAGATCTAGTGATTTTAGATGTGACTTTACCAGATGTGAATATTCACGATCTCTGCAAAGAGATGCAAAATCATAGAGAAGTATTTGTACTTATGCTGACTAGGCATTTAGATGAAAGTATAGGCGCTGATGGCTATCTCACCAAGCCATTTAATTTAGGACAACTGGAAGCTAGAGTAGCAGAGGTTTTGAATGGATAACTAAGGGGATATGATGGCTTCTCCTAAGGGATACCTGCGCCAACGCCAAGGGCGATCGCATGTCATGACAAGTTCAGCTAAAGCTCTACCGAGCGCTGTCTGACTGCTACGGATCTACGCTGTATTTTGTTAAACAAAGAGAAAGATTTTGCCACTAAATGCGGAAAAGGCAATGTATTTACTCAATTCTTGTCAGTAAGTATGAGTTGCTTTGTTGAACTCAGTGCCGAATGTAGTTTAAAATTGGGCGCTGATGATTGTGCAATATAAAATGCCTCACGTTTTACTCGTGGATGATGAAGCTCCTTTGCGTGAAAGCCTTACTTACACACTACAAAAAGAAGGCTATCAGGTAACAACAGCTGCTGATGGGCATACTGCTATCAAACAGTTCCACAAGCAAGTACCAGATGTGATTGTGCTCGACTTGATGCTACCAGAGGTTGGTGGTATGGAAGTCTGTTGGCGAATTCGAGCATTTTCAGATGTTCCCATCATTATGCTCACAGCAAAAGACCAAGATGTTGATAAGATTTGGGGCTTAGAAGCAGGCGCAGATGACTATATTACTAAGCCATTTAAAACTAATGAACTGCTAGCTAGTATAAAAACAGTATTGCAGCGTCGTTCTGGAGAGCAGTCCTCATGATGGACTGGCTACGGCGCATCCATTTCAATTCTATATATGCCAGGTTATTAGCTACTTACCTGCTGCTCACAGCTTTAGGAACCTCCTTCATGGCAGGTTACATTCTCTGGTCATTTCATACCTACTTCATGCGGACACGACAAGCTGATTTAGAGAATTGGACAACAGCCCTCAGCGAGAGTGCAGCTGATGCTTTAGAAAAACAAGATATTCAAAAGCTAGAGGAGTTAGTGCAACGCTATGGCGCACCACAAACAGTAACACTCCGCATTTTTGATCAACAAGCTCGTTTACTAGCTAGTTCTGATTCCAGAATCGACAAACAAGTTAGAGACTGGTACAAAGTTCCGGGAATCCGCGAAGCCCTAGAAAATCATCAGGCACAGGGGATTGCAAAAGGAGTTTTATCAAATGAAGATCGCCTCTACATCGTTAAATCAATCTCGCGTCGTGGTCAATTGCTGGGTTTGCTACGCATGTCCATCACTCTGGAGCAGTATCAGCGTCAGTTTGCTAGGGTGATTTGGAGTGTTTTAGGAGCATTGACGTTGGTAATTTTGCTGTGTGCGCTGATTAGCGCTCGTCTTGCGCGCAGCCTTTCTAAACCGATTGAAACAATGCGAAACTTCGCTATTCACCTAGGTAGAGGTCATTTTGGTGACAAGCTCTTAATTAACCAGAACAATGAGTTGGATCAGTTAGCAGCAGAGTTAAACCGGATGAGCGCGCGACTAGCTTCACTCGATCAAGAACGTCGCTCGTTTTTGGCAAATGTTTCTCACGAGCTGCGCACACCGATTAGCAACGTTCAAGTAACTGTAGAAGCACTCAAAAGTGGAGCCTACGAAGAACCAGAATTACGCGATCGCTTTTTTCAAACAATCGAAAATGAAATTAAACGCTTATCCCAACTAATTCATGATTTGCTCGATTTAGGACGTTTGGAAGCCGGAGTTACCCAAATAAAACAGCAAACTTGCTCATTGTGCAGTCTGATTAACCGTACTGTTAGCGCAATGGAACCGCGTATGCAAACTGTTGGCGTATCTGTGCAAGTCAACGTTGTTAACTTATCACTACAAGGCGATCCTGAGCGACTATTGCAAGTTTTTTTGAATGTGTTGGATAACGCTATCAAACACTCATTACCCAATTCTCAGATCTTAATTTCTGGGTATAAAGAGGGGAAGCAAGCTGTTGTGAAAATTCAAGATCAAGGTTTGGGTATCAGCGAGCGCGATTTACCAAGGATTTTTGAACAATTTTATACAACAGATCCCTCGCGGAAAGGTAGTGGTAGTGGTTTGGGTTTAGCCTTGGCGAAGCGGATTGTAGAAGCCCATCATGGTAGCATCACTGCTAGCAGCGTAGTCGGTCAAGGAGCAACTTTTACAATTTGCTTACCGTTAACAACCGAGTAGTAGTACAACAAGTTAACGATGTAGTTGAATTTTGGCTCATTGCTATAAAGACCAAAAAGGCATCTAAGCTAATTTGAGTGGGCACTTAAGCAAAGTCTAATTCGTCACCATTACACATCTAGGATAAATCTGGGTTAACAGTAGTGTAAAACCAGTGGTACTCTGACAAAACAATTAAAATGTGGCAAGTAATTTAGGAGAATAACGTGAAAAAAGCAGTAATTGCCAAAACTCTAATTGCATCACTAGGTTTTTTAACTTTGTTTACCCCAAATCAGGCCTCTGCTCAACTAATACCACAACCTTGGGTGTCAGTAGGTGGAAATGATGGCGATGTCACCTATGCAGTGGGTGCTAGAGCTTTAAATTTGGGCGTTGAACTAGGAACTGGTCCTGATGGTGCTACGGGAGTAGATGTTTTGAAATTTATCAATTTACCAGTAATTTCACCTTATGTAGGGCTGGGATATTATTCAGAAGATAAAGGTGTTGCTGTTTCTGGCGGTGTTCAGGTAGGCGCTACAGATCACATTTTTGTAGGTGCAGGTTACAACTCTGTTCGTGGCTTCAATGGGCAACTAGGAGTAAGATTCTAATTTTCTCTACAGCAACTAACATAGAGGAATAAAAATAAACACCTCTCGCAGGTGTTAGTAATTTAGTATTTATAGATATTGAGTAGCCTTTAATTTCGATGTAGTTTAGGCTCAAGGCGATCGCCAGTTATACTGACTATGATTTATCTACCATTAAGGCATAGATAAAGTAATCCAACATTCCTAAATCATCATTTTAGTTTATTGTCTGAATTGAGACTATGAGTTTCAGAAGCAGATTTTAGAAACCCTGGGTAGGTAATTCCTGTTTGTATAGCTGACGATTAAAAATCGCCAGCTATTTATTTTTATTGATAAATTGGAGCCAGAAGACAGAATTCAGAATTCAGAATACTCTACCCATAAAGGGATAGAGTTTTAATTAGGAAGAATATTGAATACTAGTTTCGCCTACAAGGGGCAAGGTTTTAAACCAATATTCATTACCCAGTCGTACAAAATTCATACTGAATTCCGACTCCTGAGTTCTGAATTATTCTTGATAAATGGCAGAAATAGTGAAAGAATCGAGCTACTCTTTACTATGATTTATTTAACAGGAATCTCCTTATGGAGCAAGGAATAAGACTACTCATACAGTTAGTAATAGAGTTTGCACCTGTGATTGCATCTTTCATCCAAAAACGGATGGAGGAAAGCTTAAATGCAACTAAGTACGAAATTCCCCTAACAATTGCCGAATCAGATCAATCTTTAAGTATTGCTACTTCAAATTTTAACTATGAAGTAGGATTGACACAAGAAAAACGCCTACAACATCAATTAGCTGTTTATCAACATCAGACTTTATTAGAAATAACTCAAAAAGAGAGAGAAACAGCACTCAAGTTACCAGAAGTTCACAAAATTCTAGAAAACTGGCCGTTAAGATTATATCCTTCCCAAATTTTAGAGTCTTACATTAATTATGGACGTATCCCACTAAAAATTTTTATCGCCCCTCCACAACTGGAATATGACAGATTTGTTAATAAAAATCAAGTAAATCCAGAAATTGAGTTAATGTTATCTGAAGGGTTACGAGAGTTTATTAACAAGCACTACTCGCTCCACAATTCAGTCAGACCAACAGAATTTTTAGCAGGCGCATGGGATAGCAAACGTTTTCATAGCGAATCTAGCATTAAGGCTCTGTTTAGTATGTTAAAAACAGAGCCTATTTTAATTTTAGAATCAGAGCATGATGGAGATTATCTAAATTTCCGTATTGCTTATTGGGGATTGGGGCAAGGAAATTATTACTATCAAACTATATCGAGATTACCTTACAAAGCGATATTAGAAAATTCTGCTAAAAGTCGAGCTTTAGAATGGAGAAAAATTAGAGATGAATTGTTATCGCTAGGAGAAGATTTAGACGAAGTTAATAGTATAGGTAAAGATAATGTGAGAAATTTAGCAATCTTAGAAAAAGCAGAAAAATGGCAAAATCAAGGTATTGATATTAATAAGTTATCCCTAGAATATGAAATTAATCATCAGGATTTTGAAAGACTTTGCCAAGTCTTGATTAACTGTCACCGTCTGATTACTAGCTGGGTGGCGGATATTTATCACCTAATTCATCATGATGTTCCTCCACTATTACCGGAGTTACTGATGAGTTTGCTTGACGATAATTTAGATTTACAATCAGTACAAGTAATAGTTACAGGTTATCAACAAGTTTATCAAGCCCTAGAACAGGAGCGACGTTACTGGATTCCAGAGTTAGCTTTGCAATTAGCTGTGAGTTTATCTTATTTAAGCGATCGCTCTTGGGCAAAGGAACAGGTTGACTATTCTATCAATACATGGTTGCAACTGCACCAAGTCTCACTACAAGAGGTAAATAATCCTTTAAAGGCAATGCAATCTGCACTCAGAATAGAAGATCGGGAATATCTTACCAAGTTAAAGGAGTATTTCACAGTTGTTGACGATCGCCAAAGTATTCTTGAGGTTGAAACTATGTTACAGGCGATCGCCAATCTCAACCAACAACCTAGCCCAGAATCTGCAACTCTCTGTCATACCCTCACCGGACATTTAGGCAATGTATCATCTGTAGCTATTGCACCGGATGGAGAAATGTTAGTTAGCGGTAGTGCAGACAAAACTATCAAAGTATGGAATCTGCATACAGGCAAACTTATCCGTACACTCACAGAGAATTTAGGAGAAATTTCTTCTGTAGCTGTGAGTCCTGATGGTAATTACCTCGCCGTCGGTAGCTATCAACATCCTAAAAGTAATGTCAAGGTCTGGCATTTAAAAACAGGTAAACTACTGCATACACTGTTGGGGCATCAAAAACCTGTTAACTTTGTAGTCATCAGCCCAGATGGCCAACTTCTCGCCAGTGGCAGTCATAAAATCAAGATTTGGCATTTGCATAAAGGCGATCGCATTTGTACCCTTTGGCATTCATCCGCAGTCGATACTGCTGCTATCAGTCCCGATGGCACAATGCTCGCCAGTGGAAGTTCTGATAGTAAAATCAGGCTGTGGAATCCACGCACTGGCGATCCATTACGCACACTCATCGGTCATAGTAGCGGGATCAAATCTCTGGCCATAAGTCCTGATGGCAAAATTCTCTTTAGCGGTAGCGCTGATACAACCATCAAAATTTGGCATCTGATCACAGGTAAACTGCTAGATACCCTGGCTGGACATTCAGATGAGGTGAAATCCATCGCAGTTAACCCAGATGGAGAAATACTTTGGAGTGGTAGTGCTGACAAAACCATCAAGATGTGGCGTATTTCTACAGGCGAACTGCTGCATACACTTACGGGGCATTCAGAGCAAGTTAATTCTATTGCTTTAAGTGCAGATGGTAAATTCCTTGCCACTGGTAGTTCCGATCAAACAATTAAAATATGGCGGATAGTTGTGTGAAACAATAAATTAATCTGTCACATTCTTGTTTAAAATTGTCATTATTGATCATGCCATACAGTCAATTCAGCATCGATAAAGTCAAACAAGATTTTCACCTAAAAACTGTAGAGGGAGTGCGTTTTTTCCCCGAATCGATAGAAAAAATTGTTCCCAGTCAAAGATTACAAGGTATTTTAGAAGATTTACCTTGGGCTATAGCTGTAGATACAGAAAAAGCACGTTCTGAGGTAATTATAAATCCTGTACTTCTAGAAGTACGACGCATCTTAAATTCCACAATCAGCGTATTTTCAGGTGAAGAATTTAACGTTGATGCCAGTGTCGGACTCAACGGGGTATGCGATTTTCTCATAAGTCGTTCTTCGGAACAATTAACAGTGGAAGCACCTGCAATTGTGATTGTTGAAGCGAAAAAATCTGATCTTAAATCTGGGCTAGGACAATGTATTGCAGAAATGGTAGCTGCACAGCGATTTAATCAAGCCAGAGAACAGCCTCTCACAACAATTTACGGAACAGTAAGTAGCGGTACACAGTGGCGGTTTCTCAAATTAGAAGGACAAATAATCACAATTGATTTAATGGATTATTTTCTTCCTCCTATTGAGCAAATTCTCAGCTTCTTTGTATGGATGGTAAAAGCAGGTTGATTCTAGTCATAAATTTCGTTTTATATATGGTCAAATTTTGGCAAATTAATACTATCGTTCCATCTGCTCAATACCAATAATTTCTCGATTGCCTGCAATCTCTTGTTGAGTGTGAAATGTGAAATGTCTTTGCTGTCCTAATTGCTGCCACTCTCGTTGCAATTCCGCGTGAGGATACGTTCCAGTGTTGAGCATCTCCAGTATTGGAGGCCATACTAGTTTAACAGTGTTGACATCGCCAACGAAGACTTTAAAACGACCAATATTAGCGATCGCATAAATTCCAGAAGCCATAACCAATGAAAAATTAATAAATATCTTTTTGAATTAAAAATACTCATAAATTAGAATGTTTTGTTTTTTTGCAACAAAACTCAGTACTGAATTGCATACATCCATATCAAAATTATTTAGTAGGATGGGCTTTGCCCAACCCTACTGTTTACTATGCTTACCCTTCCAGCGATCGCGTATATACTGGTTTGCCTTGAGAATCATAAATAGACAAAGACAGTTGAGCATTGTCGCTAATTACTCCCAGCGCTTGCTGTAACATTTGCAAGTGTTGATTTCCATCAGCAATTACATTTGATTTTGGAGGATTAGCATTAGCTGAAGTACTTGTACTTTGCCGTGCTAGGTCATATTCACGGGTTAACTGCACAGTAATTCCGCGATTATCTATAGTAAAACTACAAATCCGCATTCCATTAGTACAAAGTTTATTTAGATCAGTGCGGGTTTGTTGCAAACTATTAGCCATTTCTAGCTTTGCTTGTGCTTGTTTCAGGGCAGCAGAGTAGGGTTCAATCAGAGTTTGAGCCAGGCGATATTGAAAGCTATCATCAGAAATTTGTTTAGCAGACTGCAAAGCCCGTTCCCATTGAAGTACGGCTGGCTGCCATTGTTGCTTTTGCTCAAATGCCTTGGCTTGGTTGGCTGTGCTAATAGCCTGTTGGTAAGTTTTGGCAGCTAATTGTTCTTTAGTAGCGCGATCGCGTGCTGCTGCTAGTTTTGGTTTATATTCTCCTAAGAGTGTTTGTGCTTGTTGGTATACTGAGCTAGTCTGGGGAATGATATTTAATGCATTAACTGCCACCTGCCAAGTAGACTGCACCTTTTGTAAGTCACGCAAGGATTGAATCATTGTCTCTTGCTGGACGGCTGCATTAGCTACAGCCTGAGCAGCGTTGAGTTTTTTCAACCATTTTTCTGCCCCTAGCAATTGCTGATTAACAGTTTTCAAGCCGACACGATAACTCAGTAATTTCACTTGCGCCAGATTGTACAATTCGCTATTGGAACCGATCGCTTCTAATGGTGCGATCGCCCTTCGCCAAAGTTTCTGTCTAGCTTGCAATTCCTCTAGGCTATTAGTGGGCGTTTTAGTTTTACTCATCGCCAAGGATGCTGCTTGCAAAGCTTTTACCACCTGAGCGATTTTTTCTGACGACCCAGATAAACTTGCTTGTAGTTCCTCAGCTTTTTGGTATTGGGGAGACCAAGAGGGAATCTTTTCTAAGTCTGAGCTTGATGCTTCTAGTTGCTGTTGTACCGCTGCTAATTCTTTTTCAGATTTGGCATGGCGCATTAATCGTCTAGATTCCGTTTTTAATTGCTCGGCAGTTTGTATTTCTTTACACTGCGAAATTACGCAAGGACTAGTCAGCAAGTAAGCTCCGCCAGCTAACACGACAATTCCTACACAAGCTGCACCTAACAAAATTGGTTTGATTGGTTTTGCTCGCTTAGAAATTAATAAATCTGGTGTGCCAGCAAAAGGATCGAATGGTGCTTCGTGCCCAGTCTCATCGATTGATGAAGCAGCTGAGGTAGGACGCGCGAATGATGAATCAGCCTCATCTATGAATGAAGTTGCTGAGACGTTCTGTGCGAATGGTGAATCAGTCTCATCGAATGAAGCTGCTGAGAAAGAACGCGCGAATGGTGAATCAGCTTCATCAAACGATGAGGCTTCTGGGGTGCTCTGTGCGAATGGTGAATCAGCCTCATCGAATGAAGCGGCTGAGAAAGGGCGCGCAAATGGTGAATCAGTCTCATCAAACGATGAAGCTGCTGGGATGCTCTGTGCAGATGGTGAATCAGTCTCATCAAGCGATGAAGCTGCTGAAATGGGCAGAGAGAATGGCGGGAAGATTAACCTATTACTAGAGGAATTATCTGTAGACTCTTCCAAGGCAGTTGCTTGTAGAGTAGGGTAGAGATTAATTTCATCCATTTCTACCCTCTGATTGATATAGAGGGAACGCTTGGTATAAGGACGTTTTTCACCAAATACTCTCAGAAAGCATTGCACATTTTGCTCTCCTTGGGTTGGTACCGACCGGATTGTATCCTCAAGTACTTGAAAGAGTAATTGGGTGTCAACTGTCAAACCCATTGGATGTTGAATTAGAATCATTAGTCCGTCATTATTGACGGCACACTTCACTTGGAAGACTCCGCCAGATGGAACTTCAGCAAGGAATAGTTCCTGCAAAGTTTTGGTTAACAGCTGTAAGTCTTCCTGCTGAACTGCTACTGTCATAGAGCGTTCCCGCTGTTCTTCTATATTGTTTTTCTTATCTTCGAGGGTAGGAAAGGTAGAACTTTCGTTTGTTGATTGCAGATGCACAGTTTAACCAACCAAAGCCAGATAATCAGATTGACCAACTTTCTAACACAAATTCTGACTTTTCAGCAAAAATAAAGAGAGCAGAGATTATTCACGTCTCTCAACTTGATAACTTCTACAAGTCTTATTTGACAAACCTGCTTAAAGTAGAAATCACACCTAAAAAATGGGAATAATAAAATTTTTAGGCATTTTCACTGCTTTACATCTACCGTAAAATGCATAAGCGCTACTGTCCTTCTCTTCAGTATTTGCAGTACAGTAGTGACAAAATTATCTCCAAATAAACCAAATAAGATTTATGTTAAGAATGTAGCTAAAATCGCAAATTTGAATTTTGCCAGATGCCCGATCGCCAGCCAAACCTACCAATAATTGAGAGTGATGCGTTACGCGATCGCGCTTCACACTCTACACTAGGAATTGTAGAAAAATAAATCTACATTACTGAGGTTTTTTATAAGTATGGTCTTTTCTTGACATCCTGGGAAATTTACTGAGGAGATTAATAACGTCTTGTTGCAATGCAGCCAATTATTTCTGGAACATTTAATTTACCTGATTTACTGAGTTCGATAAAATTGATCGTTGAAAAATAAATTTTGATAGATGTCTAAAGCTGGATTGTTTAATTAGGATGCTACGAAAGATTGAAGACAATATTCAAAGAAATACTTTATAAGTAAGTGTCACTACCAGGTGCGGATCAATGGATTTATTGGAGTACCAAGTTAAAGAATGGTTTGGAGAAATAGGCATTCCTGTATTGCCCTCCCAACGAATTGACCATCCCACGGATTTGAAGCGGTTAAAAATTCGCTACCCAGTTGTACTGAAATCTCAAGTACATGCAGCGGAACGGGCAAAAGCTGGTGGGGTTAGGATTGTCGAAACAACAATCGATGCGATCGCCTCCGCGCAAATGATCTTCAATTTGCCGATTTGGGGCGAGTTACCTGAAGTTTTACTGGCAGAATCAAAATATGATGCCAAGCAGGAATTATATTTAGCAGTGGTTTTAGATACCGCTGTCTGCCGACCAGTACTTTTAGGTTGCAAGGAAGCAGATATTGATTGGGAATCGGCAGGAGAAAAAATGCAGTATGTTGTTGTGGAACAGGAATTTTCTCCATTTTATGCCCGACGGCTGGCTTTAAAACTGGGTTTAGAGGGTGTGCTGATGCAATCGATTAGCAATGTTATCGAGAAGATGTATCAGCTGTTTATCCAAAAAGACTTAGACTTAGTAGAAATTAATCCGCTTGCAGTTAATGCCTCCGGTCAAGTGATGGCCCTCAATGGTAAAGTTAGGGTTAATGAACGGGCAATTGGACGTCATTTAGAAATCGCCGAAATGGCAGCAAAACTAGTCAAGACTCATAGTCATAGTGAAACAAACGGCCATTTGTCTAAATGGGATGGCTTAGAAATGCACGGTAAAATCGGTATTCTCGGTAATGGTACTGGTTCGGTATTGGCAACTTTAGATTTAGTTGTCAATGGTGGTGGTAAGCCTGGTCTTTGCTTAAATCTGCGCCATGCTTTCTTGAGTGACACTTCTGAGACTACATTCTGCGATCGCCTAGATACGAGTTTAAAAATTCTGGCTGCTGACAAAAGTATTCAAGTAATATTAGTGAACCTCCTAGGTAGCATTCCTGAATGTGCCGAATTTGCTGAAATCCTGAGCAAATTTCTGCAACAAGATAAAAGTGACGTTAAATCACAAGCTGTACGTACTAATGGCAGCAAACATCGGCGTGAAAGCAGTTTTCCCCGCTTGGTTGTTCGGCTTGCAGGTTCTGAGTTTAATACAGCTAGAAAATATTTAGCTACGCTTCCGACCCAAGGCGATACGCTGATATTAGTAGAAAATTTAGATGAGGCGGTGGCGGAATCAGTCCGTCTTGCCAAATCAACTGCTTATAAAAGGTAATAACAGTTCACCCTGAATGTAAAAATAGCTGCAATGAATACAGCAAATAGGATGTTTAAAAAGTATTTGTCTAAACATATTAACTTTATAGATCCCCGTCTTAGCCTTGTCTGAAAAAGAGACATACATTCCTCCAATTCATTAAGTAATTCCGGGATAGCATCAATAAGTTGATGTGTTATGTAATACTTATTCAACATCCTCTCAGGATGAGCTAGATTTAATCAGTTTTTAAAGACAATAGTTGTGAATTATAGTCAAAATGGCATTATGTGACACCATTTATGTGTCAATCTCTTCCCTGTAACTTCTGGTGCTGGGATGTCAAATTTACCGTAATTTTTTATGAACTTAACGCCAGACAGTAAAGTGTTAATCCAAGGGTTCAGTGAATTTATCTCAGGAACTCATATTACCCAAATGAAAGCTTATGGTACTAATTTGGTTGCTGGTGTAAATCCCGGATTTGGTGGACAACAACTATATGATCTTCCAGTATTCGATCTGGTTGAGGAGGTAGTAAGACAATTTGGGCCAATTGACACGACAATTATTTGTGTCAACCCTTACCATGTACTAGATGCAGCATTGGAAGCGATCGCCTCTAATATTCGCCAGATTATTATCATCTCTGCTGGTGTACCTCCTTTGGACATGGTGCAATTACTGCGTAAAGCCGAGTCCGTTGAAACCCTAGTGGTGGGGCCCAACAGTCCGGGAATCATTGTACCTGGCAAAATTCTCTTAGGCACCCACCCTAGTGAATTTTATACCCCTGGTTCAGTAGGAATTGTCAGTCGCAGTAGCACACTCACCTACGAAGTTGCTTGGGAATTAACCAAAGCTGGTTTAGGACAGTCGATTAGTGTCAGTATTGGCAGTGATGCGATCGTTGGATCGTCATTTCTGCAATGGTTGCAAATTCTCGATGAAGATGAAACTACACAAGCGATCGTCTTAGTAGGTCAACCTGGTGGTGGTAGTGAAGAAGCTGCGGCGCGCTACATAGCTGAAGCAATTGATAAACCAGTAATTGCCTACATTGCAGGTAGACAAGCGCCACCAGGAAAACATTGGCGTCAAACGGGTACTTTAGCAACGATTATCGGACGCGATCCTAACTTTGGTACAGCACAACATAAATTAGCTGCTTTCCAAGAAGCGCAAGTTCCAGTAGCCGAACGTCCTTCTCAAATTCCAGAATTGGTACGAAAGGGAATTAATTAACTCAATATTTTGTAATTAATAAACTTGTTGCTAAACCTAGATAAAGAGGGAAAGGTCGAAAACCGGACTCTCCCTATCATATATATGAGTGATACCGTAAGTAAAAATTCCAGAGTTAAGCATAAGTTACCTGAAAGCAATGCTTCATTCCAAGCTGCTTTGCATCCATAGTTAACACCAATTCTCTTCAAGTTAACTACAAGGTATAACGTGGTAAACATTGTAGCAGGAGAGTTAGCTCAGTTAAGCAAGTTTATCTATTGCGGTGAGAGAAAAGAAAAAAAGCTTATCTCAACTGTATAGGACTCATATTTGATTTCTGAAATACACGTAGGGGAGCCACTGCGTTGGACGGGTTTCCCGGCTTAAAGCAAGTGGCGTTGGGCAATGCCCACCCTACACTTAAGATTAAAGTGTACGTAATTTTTTCAACAATTAAACCGGATTCCTATATCTGATTTGAAACATAGAGGACTGAGCTACTCAACAAACCTTGCAAATTTTCTGTGATCGCTTTTTTAATCTGCCTGTGGTAAGATGCGACAACGCACATTCTCATCAATATGACAGCTTTGTCAACACTTCCGGCTTCCACATCTTGACTTTTAAATAATTACAAAATTTCTTAAATTGTCAACCACTTCTAGAAGTATATTTTACTGAGCTTGATATCAATAATAAGCAAGATGTTTAATTTTCTATTTAAAAAAAGAATGCTCTCATAGAAGCTTATATTAGCTATCAAGTAGCTTGATTTATGCTTGATGCAAAAAGCTAAAGCTTTAGTACAATCCTGCCAAATGCTGCGCTTTATAAAATCTATATATATTTACCGATCCCAAGTAGAGCAGTTCATCAAATCTATATAAATTAGCCCAGCAAAAGGTGATAGAAGATTAAATACAAGCGTAAAATTGCCAGATATTGCATTTTATAAACTGATATATACATTCAGTGAAATAAAGTGATAATAATTTTAGGGAAATAAAAACAGTTTTATTTCTGTGCTCTCAATGTTATCTATCTGTAGGAGGATAGTTACTAGTCTGGCAAGTAAAACTAAGAAATGGAAGCTAAGCTTTCATAGACTAAGTTAGAACAAACTAGTTTGACATTTCATTGTTTATCGCGTAAGTAACTCAGAAGGTTAGGGCAACTTACATACCTAACGCAATCATAAATAATAGGCAACTAAAGTTTAAATGTAAGCAGCGATAAACAAGGTGTGCCTCGATTTGGAAAATTTCCTTACGAATGGAAGTCAATACTGCAAAAAACATAGATGCAAAAAGGCTTTCCACAGAATAGCCTGTTAACATAGGCTGAAAATAAGTTTGCTTTAGACGTACTCAGTTGTTTAATTTATTTTAACGGCGAAATAAATTTCGTCATATGTTTCTTCCAAATTTAGGATGCACCGGATAAGTAGGTTCAATATCCACATCCATACTTTGAACAAAATTATGTAGTTATCATGAGCAATTAAAACTAGCTTATATCAACTATCTATAAGCTTGTCTTTGTTGTCTCACTACATCAGTCAGTAGGAAAAATAATTATAAATTATTGATTCCTGCTATAAAAAGATTGTAATCGCAATTATTTTGGCGATGATTATAATCCATCCTTTGCTGTCATTAATATCACAATATTATTGAATTCCTTTAGCAGACAAAGGTCAGTATTTAATACCTAATGTATTAGTAAAAATCTAGAACTATTTGGGTAAAACCTTCCAGGGCAAGGCTTTTTATGTCTATTACAAATACAATTTTTCCACTGCTTGTATAAATAAAGCTTTAAAGCTTTATCAACAAATATAAGCAAGTTAGCAGGGTTTAAAAGCTTTACGAGCATGAACTACCTACTCCTGACTTTTTACGCAGCAGTGCAGAAAGTTGCTAATACTTTTCTGTGTGGATTGCTACATCTGAGAAATAAACATTTGTTTGTGTGTGATATAGGTTTATTTGCCATCACACCATTATTAGCTCTGATTATTCGTTTAGACGGCGATTTTTCTTTAAACGCATACATAAAAGAGCTAGGAACTGTAACAACACTTTTTTTAGCAGTCAAGCTAATTTTATTTTGGAGCCTTGGTTTTTATAGACGTTACTGGCGCTATGCCAGTATTGAGGAACTAACGTATATAGCAATGCTAATGTTGGCTGCGGTAGTCATCCAAAGCCTTTTGTTTGACGTGCTTCAATATATACCGCATTTGGCTAGAGAGAAACTGCCACAATCGCTACCATTTATTGACGGATTGCTTTCCTTTATTTTTATTGGTGGACTCCGTTTCAGCGTTCGAGCTCTAGAAAGAACTAGCCAAAAACAAGCATTTTTTTTCAAAAACGAGCGGGTGTTGGTAGTTGGTGCTGGTAGTGCAGGGGTTTCTCTTGTACAAGAGATGCAAAGAAATCCTCAACTAGGGTTTTATCCTGTAGCCTATATTGACGACGATCTTCAAAAATTGAACGTACACATTCGGGGGATTCCTGTTGTAGGCGATCGCTTCCAAATTCCTGAGGTTGTACAATCTCTCCAGATCCAAAAAGTGATCATTGCGATGCCGACAGTTGCAGGACGAGTGATTAGGGAAATTGTCGATATTTGCAAAGCCACTGGAGTTCACACCTGCACTTTACCTGGTATACATGAAATCCTCAATGGTCGTGTAAGAGTAGATAGCATTCGCGATGTCCGTATTGAGGACTTGCTCAGACGTGAATCTGTGCAGACAGATATTGAAAGAGTTGCCCAATTTATTGCAGGGAAGAAAGTCATCATTACCGGTGCAGGTGGTTCAATTGGTAGCGAACTTTGCCGTCAAATTTTTAACTATCGCCCTGCCGAAATGATACTCATAGGACATGGAGAAAATTCTGTCTTCAATATCCAACAGGAATTAGAACAACTTGTCCAAGTACTCAAATACGATAGCCAAGTACAATTCAATAGCCCACGTATTTCCGCCTTCATTGCTGATATTCGCTTTCGGTCTAGATTAGAAAATGCTTTTGAGCGATTCAAACCCGATGTGATTTTTCATGCCGCAGCTCATAAGCATGTCCCTCTAATGGAATTAAATCCAGCAGAAGCAATCACTAACAATGTATTAGGGACAAAAAATTTGCTGGAACTGGCAAAGCAATACGATATCAAACATTTCGTGATGATATCTACAGACAAGGCAGTTAACCCTACCAATGTCATGGGGGCTAGTAAAAGAGTTGCTGAAATGTTAGTTTTGCAAGCTGCAAGAGAAAGTGGGAAGCTTTATGTAGCCGTGCGTTTTGGCAATGTTTTAGGCAGTCGCGGAAGCGTTGTTCCCACTTTCAAAAAACAAATTGCCGCAGGTGGGCCGATAACAGTTACCCACCCTGATATCTGTCGTTATTTCATGACCATACCGGAAGCAGTACAACTTGTTTTGCAAGCAGCGGTGCTTGGTCGTGCTGGTGAAGTGTTAATGCTGAATATGGGACAGCCGGTGAAAATTGTTGACTTAGCCAAAGAATTAATTCGCCTTTCTGGATATGAAGTACACAAAGACATTGCCATTGTATTCACAGGTTTACGGCCGGGTGAGAAGTTATTTGAGGAACTGTTTATTGAAGGAGAAGAATACGAACCGACTGAACACAAAAAATTATTAGTTGTGAAAAATGCCAGTGGAATAATTTCCGAAAATCTGGGAATTACTGTGGAGGCTTTGTGTCAAGCAGCAACCAACAATGACGTGCATTCTATTCGGTTGTTGCTCAAACAAATAGTGGCTGGATATAAAGCTGAAGATTTAGAGAGAAATCTGAAAGCAGATGCTTTAACAAATAGTACTATTCGAGGTAATTTCAACGGCAATATGTCGACGAAAGTAAAACCACGATGTTCATAAATTCTCAGAAATAGCATTAAAACCTTCTTAGTTAAAAGGACTGGAGCTAGAAACACAAATAGTTGCTTTTTCAGGCAAATAAATTCAAACAAACAAAGGTATATGCAAGAAATTAAGCCACTAACACTACGCCGTAATTTTTCTTGGACATTCATTGGTAATACTGTCTATGTAGCTTGCCAGTGGGGAATGTTGGTGGTTTTAGCTAAACTTGGTAGACCGGAAATGGTAGGGCAGTTTACTTTGGGATTGGCAGTAACAGCCCCTGTAGTCATGTTGACAAATTTGCAATTACGAGTTGTGCAAGCAACAGATGCGAAAAAAGAATATCTTTTTGGAGATTATTTAGCACTAAGAATAATTGGGGCAGCTTTAGCCCTTTTAGTGATTTCAATAATTCTTCTAACATCTCAATATAGATGGGAAACCTGTGTTGTTATTTTCCTGGTTGGGTTAGCTAAGATTTGTGAATCTATTAGTGACATATTTCATGGATTAATCCAGCAGCACGAACGAATGGATCGCATTGCAATATCACTAATAATTAAAGGACCTTTATCACTGCTACTTTTAGGCATAGGAGTATTTATAACAGGCAACCTTTTATGGGGCGTAATCGGGTTAGTTTTTGCTTGGTTAGTAGTTCTAATTAGCTACGACATTCCTAGCGGTGCCGAAATACTCAATCGAATGTCAAAAGTTGAAGATAGAGCATTTACATTCCAACCTCGATGGCATTTGGCAACAGTAAAGAAGCTAGCATGGCTCTGTTTTCCTTTGGGATTTGTGATGATGCTGGTTTCGCTCAACACTAATATTCCTCGATACTTTATCGCCCAGTATTTAGACGAACGGAGTCTAGGCATCTTTGCCGCACTGGCTTACTTGATGGTAGGAGGAAAAATAGTGGTGAATGCGTTAGCAGAGTCAAGCAGTCCAAGACTGGCAAAATACTATGCCCAAGGAAATGGTATAGCGTTCCGCAAACTTCTTTTAAAATTGGTAGGGATCGCTGCTGTGCAAGGTGTCATCGTTATCTTAGTAGCTGTTGTTGGGGGCAAGGAAATTTTAACTATCCTCTACAAACCTGAGTATGCCCAACATGCAGATTTATTTGTGTTGCTCATGATTGCGGCAACGATTGACTATATATCAACCTTCTTGAGTTATGGAATGACCGCAGCTAGGTACTTCCGTATCCAAATGCCTTTGTTGGCTGCGGTTTCGACTATCTCTGCTATAGCCTGCCTATTTTTGATCCCAATAAGAGGATTGCATGGGGCAGCGATCGCCCTGATTATAGCAACACTTTTCAGTGCAGGAGGTAGTTTAGGCGTGATTTTGTATGCACTGCACAAACTTAAAAGCAGGCCTTATAAGGAGCAGGAATATGACATCATCTAAGCGATATTCAATCACAGTCCTGCACGTTGCGCCGATTGTAGATCATCGGATTTCCGGGCTAACATTTGCTATTCCTCCATCGGTTGCAGCCCTACAGTGCTTAGGAGTACAAACTGGGCTAGTGACTACTTCTACAATTGGACGATACGAAAAGTCTGAACCCTATCCAGTTGTTTATATCCGGGATTTACCGCGCTATCGGGCGATCGCATCAATGCCCGAACCTTTGAACAAGCCAGATCTGATTGTTTTTCATAGTACCTATATCTTGGAGCATATTCTCCTCGCCTATGAAGCTGTTCAAAGGAAAATTTCCTATGTAATTAAGCCTCACGGTGGTATGACGCAAGGGGCACAGCAGGTTAAGCAGATGAAGAAAAAGGTAGGTAACTTTTTATTTTTTAACTGGATGGTGCAGAATTCAACTGCAATACACTGTTTAAGCGAAGAGGAAGCAGTTGATGTCAAAAACCTTTGGAATCATCCAGCATTTGTAGTTGGAAATGGTGTCAATATCCCGGCACATGAAATGTTGGCAAACCCTGGTACTCAGCCAGAATTAAAGTTTGTCTTTTTGGGCAGACTTGATATTCATCATAAAGGCTTAGATTTATTATTGGAAGCCTGTGCAATTATCCAAGATAATTTAAGAAAATATAATGTTCAGATACTTTTATATGGGTCTGATATAGCGGGAAGTAAGGCCAAACTTGAAGAATTGATAATTAATTATCAAATTCAGGATCTTATTCATTTAAAAGAACCAGTTTGGGGAGATAAAAAACAAGCTGTTTTCCAAAGCGCCGACTTATTTATCCATACCTCGCGCTTTGAGGGACATCCAATGGCAGTCTTAGAGGCGATGTCTTATGGAATTCCTTGCCTATTAACGCCTGGTACCAATATGGCCAAAGAGGTGACGGTGAATAAGGCTGGATGGGCAGTTGAACCAAACCCAGTTGCGATCGCTAAAGGTATGCAAAATCTCCTAGTAGCGCGCTCGGAACTTTCTATCAGAGGATCTGCTGCCAGAAATCTAGTTGAAAAAAAATATTCCTGGGAGCAGATTAGCAAGCAATCACTTCAAGAATATGTAAGCTTGCTGCGTCTGAGTACAACTAGTCATTAATGGAGGTTGGAAGCAAAAACATAATTTATCTACATCATGGGGAAAATAAATGAATAAAACTCATTATGAACAAAAGTTTACACAGGAAAAAAATCTAATTTTTATAGCTCTTGACTTAGCTCTAATTTTTTGTGCAACATTTTCTGGAGAACAGAAAATCTCGGGAATTCCTTTATTTTTTATTTTTTGGACAATTGTTTTTGTTATTAGAAGAAATTTTAGGATTTGGAAATCAGAAATTTTAGCTCAATTATTTACAATATTTGCTTTGTCGCCACTCTTAATTCAATTTTATCAATACAATTTTGAATATTATTGTGGAGCTATATTTGTAGTTTTATATGTTAACGTTATTGTCTTTGGGAATAATATAATTGACCGTTTGCTGAACGATATTCCTGGTTCTAAGTTAGCTCGATGGTTACCAGCAATATCATTAGTTTTTCTGGGAGTATTAACTCAATTTTTATCTGGTCATTCTACAAGGCAATCCTTTGTATTTGGACCTAATGTGTATTACCGCATTATTGGCACTATTTTTATGCTGCATCTCGTGTTGTTTCACGAAAATTATACTAAAGAAAAAAATAAAATTTCCATTTTCAGTATATTAGCAACTATAACTTGCTTACTGATTGCATTATTAATCATGATAAAAACAGGTTCTCGCGGTGCAATTATCGTGGGAGTTACTATGCTATTAGCCTTTTTATATTCAATGTTATCTATCAAAGTAAAATGGCTAAAAATATCCGTTATTACCATAATATCTTCCCTTTCAATATACATTCTCCAATCAGGCTTATCAGCTTCTGTGTTGGATTCTCGAGCTTTTTGGTTTTATGACCGTGGCGCATCTTCTGGTTCCATAGCCACAAGAGGTGAATTTTTGAATAACTTTTCAACTTTCTTTGCTAAAGATAATTACTTGTTGGGAGAAGGTAGTAACTATATATATTCTTACCCACACAATCTTTATCTAGATTTGCTATATAACGCTGGCATTTTTCCATTTTTAGCCCTGTTAGTATCTACTGTTATTTATGCACTAATTTTATGGAAAGGTAATCTCCATCGCAATTGGAAGATTCTATCTCTACTTTTTCTACCGATTTATATAGGTTCTCTATTCTCTGGAACAACATATAATAACTATCCAATTTTAAGCTTATTGTTGATGTTACCGTTTTGGATGAAAAACCAAATTAAAAGTAGTAATTATATAAATTTCAAAAGTTTAACAATTTAAAGATTTAGGATTGCTTAAGGAGGAAATTACTTGTGATATTACAAATTTATAATGCTGCGCAGAATTTAATTTATCGCTTGTCAAATTCTTTAGAGCATTAAAGCTGATGAATACACAAAAGCTAATTTATCTACACCAATATTTTGTTGTTCCCTCAGTAGCAGGAGGTACAAGATCCTGGGAATTCTGCACTCGTCTGGTTCGCGATCAGTGGCAGGTTAATATGATTTGTGGAGACTCAGAAATTCATGAGATACCCAAAGATGAGATTTTTAAATTTTTCGATAAAGAAATTGGTCAATTTAAGTTAAATGCAATTTCTGTAAAATACAGTAACAACATGAGTTACTCAAGGAGAATTTTAGCATTTCTCAATTTTGCCTTAAAATCTTCCTTAGAAGTACTCCGAGAACCAGAAGCCGATCTAGCTTTTGCTACTAGTACTCCGCTAACTATTGCTATACCTGCTCTATTACGAAAATGGTTACGTGGTACTCCTTATGTTTTTGAAGTTAGAGACTTATGGCCAGAAATGCCAATAGCAGTAAAAGCTATACGCTCCCCACTAGCTATATTTTTGGCACGTCAATTAGAGCGGATTTCTTATCGAAATGCTGCTCATATAGTGGCGCTTTCTCCCGGCATGAAAGAAGGCATTGTCAAGCAGGGTATTGCACCTGAGAAAGTGGAAGTAATTCCTAATGCTTGCGATAATGACCGTTTTAACGTTCCAGAGTCAGTTGGATGGGATTTTCTATCTCAACATCCCGAACTATCTGGTGGCCCGTTGATCATCTATACCGGCACTTTAGGCTATATCAATGGAGTGAGCTACTTTGCCCATTTAGCTAGCCAAATGAAAAATCTGATACCTCAAGCAAGATTTTTGGTTGTTGGCTCAGGTGCTTGTGAAAATGAAATCAAAGAAATTAGTCATCAGTTAGGGATTCTGGAGAAGAATTTCTGGATGTGGCCGTCTATACCCAAAGCCCAAATGCCAGGTCTTCTTTCTGCATGTACTGTTGCTACATCTCTATTTCTGCCAATTCCAGAAATGGAGCATAACTCTGCCAATAAGTTCTTTGATGCCCTAGCCGCAGGCCGCCCAATTGCCATTAACTATGGAGGTTGGCAGAAAGAGATTCTAGAAAGTTCTGGTGCTGGTATCAGCATTTCTGGTAACGACCCACAAGCAGGTGCAATCCAACTCGCACAATTTTTAAATAGCCCTGAACGTTTGCAAAGCGCTGGGGCTGCTTCCAGAAAACTCGCAGACACGGAATTTGACCGCGACTTGCTTTACAAGAAACTGGCAAGTATTTTTCAGAAGGTATTAAATGAAAGCCGTTCTAACTTTCAACGGGCGGAATACTTGGTTTCAGAAAAAAGCCGTCTACCAAGTTAAAAATTTATTAATAGCTACGGTGATTGTCATGGTGCTCGTCGCTTGTATATCGAAAGCCGCACCATTAACTACAGAAGATATTTATCCTCAAGGGAAACAGTTTCCACTTGGCCTGTATTCAATACACTCTGTACAAGAGATGAACGCGACGCGACCATCTGGATGGAACATCGCTCATACTTACCAATTTACCCCCTCTTTTGTTCAGACAGCAAAAGAGGGTAAGATGTATGCTCTCGCTAATCTGCCAGGTGAATCGGAGCCAATCCCAGAAAATCAAGCGGCAGCTACAATAGCTGCTCTCGCCAAGAGCGAGCCAGTGGTATGGTGGAATTTTCCTGAGGAAAGACGCTATTGGAGAGCAGGCGAAAGGGCGCTCATTGCCAACTATGCGAAGTGGACACGCAAGTATGACCCAAAAAAGCGACCGAATTATATGTACATTCCCGGACACTACGATACTGACGATGTTCAGCAGTATGTAGCTGACTTGGATGTCATTCCCGCGAGCATTTACACAACCTATGCAGGTCAGCCTCATGCATGGGTGCGGTGGCGCATGGAATCTACGATGAATGCCATCAAGGTTGCCCAAGCCAAAATAGGCTCTAATTATCTAAATGGAGAAAAAATTCCTGTAGCGATCTTGCAGCTATTTTACGAACAAGGCAAAAAAGTGATTACACCTGAAGGAGCGTATCACGACTTTTGGCAATCTATTGTCTCCGGTGCTAGGGGTATTCTCATCTTTTCTTACTGGCACAAGCGAGACCATCCGAATTTGGAAAGTGTTTGGCAAATGTACAATAAAGCCGCCAAAGAAATTACGGGTTCTGAGCAACTTGGTGCAGCAATCTTGTTTGGCGATCGCTCGAAAAAGGTGAGCTTTCAGATTACCAGTGGGCCAAATAGGACAAATCAATTCTCTGTCGACCAGAGCAAAGAGTTAATCAGTTTTCCTGCCATCGATATTCTGACACTAGTTTGGAATCAAATTACATATGTGATTGCCGTTAACTCAGCAGAGCAAAATGTTGCTGCTAGGCTGACTGGTCTTCCCCAAAATGCCGTCCTAGCAACTGTTCTATTTGAAAACAGCACGCTTGCAGTTAGCAACGGATCTTTGAATACCAGCTTTAAACCTCTCGGTGTGCATATCTTCAAGATAGCTAGCCGACAGTAGCAAAGCCTGGAAAGCAAAAGTTGTTAATCAAAAAACCGGAAAGCTAAAGAGATTGGATATTTGTTTTCCTATTCATACCCAATATCTTCTTGCATATTGTTTTTGCAATTTCTTAAAACCAAGGATGTATCTATGAATGCGAAAAATTTTCAGGGTGCTAATTTCAAAAACTCTAGCAGATTCATCAAATCTGTATTAGATAGATTAATTGCCGCGATCGCTTTAATTATTGTTTTACCAGTGTTGTTGTTAGTGGCGATCGCTATTTACATCTATATGGGTAATCCGATCGTTTTCTCTCAACCTCGTCCAGGTAAAGACGGCCGGATTTTCACCTTCTATAAGTTTCGTACTATGACCGATGAACTGGATAAAGAGGGTAATTTACTCCCCGATGAACAACGCCTGACAGCTTTTGGTCAATTCCTGCGTGAAACCAGTTTAGATGAACTACCACAGCTTTGGAATGTCCTTAAAGGTGACATGAGTTTGGTGGGCCCTCGTCCTTTACTAGTACAGTATCTCGATCGCTATACTCCTGAACAAGCACGTCGCCACCATGTTCAACCCGGTATTACAGGTTGGGCACAAATCAATGGTCGTCGATTATTAGATGGATGTTGGGAAGAAAAATTTAGATTAGATATTTGGTACGTTGACAACTGGAGTTTATGGCTAGACTTAAAAATTCTAGTTTTAACTGTGTTCAAAGTTTTGAAAAAAGAGAATATTAGTCAAGAAGGTTATGCGACTGGTGAAGAATTTCAAGGTAGTACTGGAAAAGTATGAAATTTTATTTCTTTATGGTGAGAGTGATTTATGGACCTCTATTTTTAAAATAGGTAGTTCATAGTAGGAAACCAAAATTTCTCTAGAAAGCTTTAGAAAAATTTTAAAGGTAGCTTTTCCAACAATATCGTATTGGTTTTAGGTCAATATCTATGAACAAACGATGGGAAGTAGGGTCTGAATTTGATTGGTCAAATGAATTAGTAACTGTATCAGCATCGAATAGTTTATTACCTGAACCATACGAATTGTTTTCTACTGGTACAGCTTGTTTAATATTGCTCGAAAGTCTGTTAAATCCAAGCAAAATAAATCGTTTACGGCTGCATATCCCATCATTTTTATGTATGCATTTTGTTGGCAAGCTGAAAAAGATTTTCGACATATGTTGGTATCGAGATTTACCAACTCAAGAATCTCCTGATTTTCAATCCCTCAATCCTTTAGCTGGTGATTTAGTTTTAGCAGTTAATTTATTTGGAATTAGGCAAGGAAAACTTTGGCAAGATTGGCAATCTCAGCATCAGGATATTATCTTAATTGAAGACCACAGCCACGACCCTTTTTCTGCTTGGGCACAGGAAAGTAAAGCTCACTATGCTATAGCTTCTCTACGTAAAACTTTACCAATTCCTAATGGAGGCATGATCTGGTCTCCCCAAAAGATGTCCTTGCCACAAGCTATTTGTGCAGAATCATCGGCTAGTTATAAAAAACTGACAGCTATGCTATTAAAGCAAGCTTATCTTGGCGGTGCAAACATCTCGAAACATATCTATCGGCAACTAGAAATTGAAAGTGAAATAGAACTCGAAACTGACTTTAATTATGCAGTTTCTATCTTCACATCTCAGATTCTACGAAGCTTGAATATTTCGGAATTTCGACAAAAGAGGGAAATAAATGTCAAATATTTTTTGAATTCAAGTTTAATTAAAAATAGTCCATATTGGCAGCCACTTTTTACTTCATGGCCATCTGGTTCGGTAGCTTTTAATAGTATAATAGTATGTCAAAGCCAAGAAATTCGCGATGCTTTACGTAACTATCTGATAGCCCAAAATATTTTTCCAGCGATTCATTGGCAGCAAACACCAGAACATTCATCCAAAGATCCCTTAGCCATAGATTTATCAAATCGAATTTTAACAATACCTACAGACCAGCGTTATTGTTTGGATGATATTGCCTACATCAGCGAAAAAATTACTGATTTTTCCCAAAAATATGGCAAGTTTTCTCTTTCTTTAGTTGGAAGATGAGCATTAGAGAAAACTCACATTTAAGCAACATAATTGTGAGCAGGAAGATTTAAACAAATTCAACAAGGAATAGCTTGCTAGGAATCTAATCTCGTCAGCGATCGCACAATTTATTGTCAGCTTGGAACGCAAGAGGATATATCTGACATGAAAACTCTGACTCAGAAATTATCAAAAGAGCAGCTAGCTCTTTTACCAACTGAAGAAGATGTTGCTTTTTATGAAGAACACGGCTGGTTTATCAGTAAAAAAGTCATACCCGATGCAGTTATAGACGAAGCGATCGCGGGTAGTGAAAAATTCTATCGTGGAGAGCGAGACGCAACACTTCCCTATAGTACTGGCTACAGCGATTGGAAACCTGGAGATGGGGATGCTGTACGCAATAATCAACACGTTTCTTATCGCAAAAGAGAACTACGCCATCTCGCACTTCAGCCAATAATTGGCGCGATCGCTGCTAAGTTAGCTAGAACTAAAGAAATTCGCTTATTTGAAGATACATTGGTCTACAAAGCACCAGTCACCACTGATGCTCAAGGGATAGTTGGCTGGCATACCGATTACTCTTATTCTTCTAACTGCACCTCTAGGAAAATGCTTTCCGCATGGATTCCCTTATACGATATTGATCGCGATCGCGCACCTCTAGTTGTGCTCGATGGTAGTCATAAGTGGTCGGGTACTGAACATTTGCGCTGCTTCAATAACAAAAATCTCAAAGAAATAGAACAGAAATTCACTCAAAAAGACCGAGAGATTGTAGAAGTACCGATAATCATCAAAAAAGGTCAAATCAGCTTTCATCACTGTTGTACTATTCACGGCAGCTATCCCAATTACAGCAATTCAGTCCGCTTGGCGTTTGCTTTATATCTACAGGATTATGCCAACCGTTATCAACCTTTTTGGAATAACGGTGAAGAAATTCATCATTTTCTTGAGCGTGTATGTCGGCAATTGCCTAACGGCGATCCCGATTACAGCGATCCGGCAGTATTTCCTGCTTTGTGGTCAGAGGAAGATATTGATTAAAGGAACTGTACTTTAACCAAGTTTTCAGAACTGGAGAAATCTATGGATCTTCAAGTTGTTAGTTCGTCAGATCTGTTGTGGTCTAAAGCTTTAGAGAAGCTTAGGCATGATATTTATCAATTACCTGAATACCTGCGTTTAGAAGCAAACAGACTACGAGCAATTCCTGAGGCTATTTTGATCGCCGATGGAGAGAAAATGCTCTTTGTACCTTACTTGATACGCAATTGTGGGGATGTAGTATCGGCAGATGCTATGGAAATTTTTGATGTTGTGTCACCCTACGGCTATCCAGGAATATTATTGAGTGAAGCAGCTATAAACACACCAGGATTTGCAGACGCTGCTCTTGATGCGATCGAGCAGGAATTTCGCACTCGCGGTATATGCTCTGCTTTCTTTCGTTTACATCCCATCCTCAATGAAAACTTTAGTGAAGTTTTTCAAGAAAAAAAATTGGCAGTCAAAGGCAAAACTGTCTCAGTTGATTTGCGACAGCCTAATTTGTGGAACCATACCAGAAAAGGACATCGCAGCACAATTAATAAGTGTAAGCGTTTGGGAATGATTGCAAAGATGGTGCCATTCTCAGATTATCTGGAAGAATTTGTTGCCATCTACGAAGAAACGATGGGACGTGTCAATGCAACGACAGGATATTACTCCTTTAATTGTGAATATTTCTCTCAGATGAACGATTTGTTAGGAGAAAGTTTGCATCTATGTATTGTTGAATACGAAAATCAGATAGTTTGTGGTGGTTTGTATACAGAATGTTGTGGAATTGTTCAAAGCACACTAGGTGGAACAAGAAATCAATTCGTTCATCTCTCGCCAGGTAGCTTAGAAACTGACTATGCACGATATTGGGCACAGGAACGTGGCAATGAATTTTTACACTTAGGTGGTGGAGTTGGAGGATCGACAGAAGATAGTTTATATACTTTCAAATCCGGATTCTCTCAACTAACTCACAGTTTTTCGACGTTAAGTTTGATAGTTGATGAGAAAAACTATTATGAATTGGTAGATTTAAGAGCCAAAGCTCTGGCGATCTCAGCCTCAGAACTACTAAATTCAGACTTTTTTCCCGCTTATCGTTCACGCTAAATAATGTAACTTAGATAATTTTACTTTCTATTTCCCATATTAAGCGGAACGTTAATTAGACCTTGAACACTTTTATTGTACTAAATTGTTTGCGATCGTAGTAAATGAAAATTAATCAACCATCTGTTTTAATTCCCGATCAGTGCAACAATCCTCTTGCTTACTATACTATTCGCTGTTTAAAAGAGGCTAACAAGAATTTTCAAATCAACGTAATCGTACCTTTAGGGGTAAACGATGATAACTATTGGCTGTCTTTTTATCAGCATTCATCCTATGTTGATAACTTATTTTATTCGCAAAACGAGATAAGTTCAGTAGCTTATTTAGAAGAGGTAATTGACATAATAAAAAATCTAGCAATAGATATAGTATTTCCTGCTTCAGAAGGCAGCTTTAAGTTTGTTTCTCAATATAGAAACCAGTTATCCAATTTTTGTAAAGTAGTAGTCTTACCCAGCTATGACGCTTTAGATACAGCTTTTGATAAGTGGAGATTATATTTATTTTTAAAGCAGCATAATATTCCAATACCGGACACAGTATTACTGAGAGAAACTGATAATCTTAGCGAGTTTAATTATCCTGTACTCATCAAACCAATTGATGGTAGCGGTGGAAAAAATATCCAAAAATTTGACTCTTTAGCGAAAGCAGAAAGTCTTGAGGTTATCCTCAACTATCCTAGGGATGAATATATTATTCAGAAATATATACATGGTTATGATATGGGTTGTAGTGTTCTCTGTAGAAAAGGAGAAATTGTTGCTTACACAATACAGCAGCAATTAGGAGCAACTAGAGGATTTACTCCCAAAATTGACAAATTAAAGTTCATCCATGACTCAGTTATTCTTGATGTAGTCAGAAGAACTATGAAGGCTCTCCAATGGAATGGAATCGCTAATCTTGACCTGAGATATAATTCTCAAACTGGAGAGATTTTGCTGCTAGAAATAAATCCGAGATTTTGGCAATCTATGATGGGGTCTCTTTCTATTGGGGTAAATTTTCCCTATCTTTTATATTTATTATCTAACGAAATTAGTTTTGAGCCTGTTTGCTATGAAGATAAATATTATGCTAAATTCTCCAGATTTATCAAAGATATTTTTGACGGGTCTTTAAATTACAGTTTATCTGATACAAATACGAAATATTTTTTATCAGATTTGAATGGCTTAATTCATTTTGTATTAAATCGTTTTATGAAGAAAAATGCCATAAAAGTATAAAGTTTGTCCCAACATTTTTAATGTATAGTTTCATTAAATATTGCGTAGATGCTGAAATCTCTCAAAGGTAAATCTAGGATTGTTTTTAGGATTTGAAGGTGAAAAGTTCTAAATTATTGCGTTCTTCTCAGCAAACAGCAAATCTGAATTACTGAAAATTATTATGTCTAAACCTATTTTGCTCTCGACTCCACACATGGGCGATCGCGAACTAGAATTCGTCAAAGAAGCTTTTGACACTAACTGGATCGCTCCTGTTGGTCCCCATGTAGACGCTTTTGAGCAAGAATTCTGTCAATTTACTGGTGCTGGTTATGCTGCTGCTGTCAGTTCTGGAACAGCAGCTATTCATTTAGCTTTGCGATTAATTGGGGTTGAGTCTGGGGATGAAGTTTTTTGTTCGACTCTAACGTTTGCTGCTACCGCCAATCCGATAGTTTATCAGGGAGCTAAACCAGTATTTATTGATAGCGATCGCACTTCTTGGAACATGAATCCAGATTTGTTGTTAGAAGCGCTAGAACACCGCGCCCGGATTGGCAAATTACCCAAAGCAGTTGTGCTTGTACATCTATATGGGCAAAGTGCAGATATCGATCCGATTCTTAAAGCTTGCGATCGCTATGAAATTCCCTTGATTGAAGATGCAGCCGAATCTTTAGGCGCTACTTACAAAGAACGACACCCTGGAACCTTCGGTAAAATTGGTATTTACTCCTTCAACGGCAATAAAATCATCACCACATCTGGCGGCGGGATGCTAGTGTCAGATGACTCATATTTAGTGAAAAAAGCCCGATTTCTAGCGACCCAAGCCCGCGATCCTGCACCGCATTACCAACACTCAGAAATAGGCTACAACTACCGCCTCAGCAATGTTTTGGCGGGGATTGGTCGCGGTCAATTACAAGTTCTCAGCGATCGCGTAGCAGCTAGACGACGTAACTTTGAGATCTACCAACAGGCTTTAGCACATCTCCCAGGAATAGCATTTATGCCAGAAGCTAGTTTTGGAAGTGCTACTCGCTGGTTAACCTGCTTGACGATAGATCCTCATAGGTTTGGTGCAAATCGAGAACAAATCCGTTTAGCACTTGTCGAAAGACAAATTGAAACTCGTCCTGTGTGGAAGCCATTGCACCTACAGCCTGCATTTGCTGACTGTGAATGTATTGGCGGTTCCGTAGCGGAAAATTTATTTGCACATGGTCTTTGTTTGCCTTCTGGTTCTAATCTTACAACTGAAGATTTAGAGCGAGTTATTGGTGCGATTTCCGCAGTGTACTATAATACTCAAAAAAGTTTAAGTTCTTTGTTTAGTGTTTAATAGTAACTTGATTTAATGATTCATTTACTATTTTTAGTTAATAAAATTTAATAATAACAATTAACATAACACACGAGTAAATATATGCAAATAAAATGTGGGTTAAAGGTTAAAACAATCTATTAATTAGAATAAAGTGGAAATAAATTATGGAAACACAGAATGAGGTTTTAAGCTTTGATACATATTGGCAAGTATTAAAGCGCCGTTGGCTGGGAATTTGTGGAATGTTTTTGGCATTTTTTCTAATTTCTACTTTGCCTTTATCTTTAAAAAAACCTGATTATTTAGCGGAAGGAAAACTCCTATTTGAAAAAACAAATAAGATATCTTCCTTAACAGGAGTTGGAACAGAATTAGGTAAGCTAGAATCGGTAGCTCAAGATCAAAGTAATCCTCTCAATACAGAAGCAGAAGTTATACGTTCTTTGCCTGTCGTGCAAAAGACTATAGACAGACTTCAACTCAAAGATGATAAAGGCTTACCCTTAACCCCAAAAAAATTTATTGAAAAATTGACAGTCAAGGATATTGAAAAAACCGACATTCTACAAGTTTCTTATAAAGATATGAACCCTGAAACAGCCGCACATGTTGTTAATACACTAATGGCTGTATATTTAGAACACAACGTATCTTCTCAAAGAACTGAAACAGCTGCTGCTCGTAAGTTTATTGAAAAACAAGTACCAAAAGCAGAATCAATTGTCCGCATAGCCGAAGCTCAACTTGCAGAGTTTAAAGAAAAAAATAAAGTAGTTGCTCTACAAGAGGAAGCAACTAGGTCACTCGAAGTGCTCGCCGAGTTGCAAAAGCAAATAAGCCAAACTAAATCTCAAATGGCTAATACCAATTCACAGTCACAAGAGATTCGCAAGCAATTGGGAATGAACTCTCAACATGCAATAGCGATGACTTCTGTTAACCAGTCTACAGGGGTACAAGATATCCTTAAAGAAGTTCAGCAGGGAGAGTCTCAACTTGCAGCTAGGCGTACTGTTTTACATGATACCCATCCAGAAATTATTAATCTAGAAAATAAGTTAGAAGCTTTAAAGAAAATACTTCAACAACGTGTAAAACAGGCTGTTGGTAATAATAATACAGATGTAAAAGATAAGTTGCAGGCGGGAGCACTACAACAACAACTCACAGCAGAACTAGTTAGATTAGAGTCAACTCGTTTAGGTTTAATTAGCCAAGCTGATGCTTTATCGAATTTACAATTTGAGTATAGGCAAAGACTGAATACTTTGCCCAGATTGGAGCAACAACAGCGCCAGTTAGAACGTAAAGTACAAGCTGCTCAATCTACCTATTCACTACTTCTACAAAAGTTGCAAGAGAGCCGAATAGCGGAAAGCCAGACTGTAGGTAATGCCAGCCAGTTAGCTAAAGCTCAAGTTCCCGATGAGCCCCTTTCTTCTTCCTGGATGACCGTGAGTGCTGGCTTACTGTCTATCCTGGCTACTTTGGTGATTATCTTTATTTTGGAAGCTAAAGATAAATCAATCAAGACTGTTGATGAAGCGAAAGAATTAATAGGATTTACTTTATTAGGGGTAATTCCTTCCTTTGGCAAGTCCAAAAAATATACTCGTGGTTATGAAGAGCTAGAATTATATAGATCAAGACTGATTGTTAGAGACACCCCTCGTTCGCCGATTAGCGAAGCTTACCGGATGCTGCGAGCAAACTTGAAGTTTATGAGCGCTGATAAAGAGTTAAAAGTTATTGTGATCACCAGTTCTGTCCCAGGTGAAGGTAAGTCAACAGTAGCTGCTAATTTAGCTTTAGCAATGGCGCAGATGGAGCGTAAAGTCTTACTCGTAGATGGGGATTTACACCGTCCAGTTCAGCATAAAATTTGGGATTTAACAAATACTCAAGGTCTAAGCAATGTGATTGTTGGACAAGCTGAAATCAAGACAGCCATCAACAAAGTTATGGATAATATGGATAATTTGGATGTTTTGACTGCTGGAGTCGTACCTCCCTCGCCAGCATCTCTGCTTGATTCTAAACGCATGGCTTCTTTAATGCAGAGTTTTGCTGTTAACTACGATTTTGTAATTATTGATGCTCCCTCATTAAACGTTGCAGCTGATGCAGCTACATTAGGTCAAATGGCTGATGGTGTTTTATTCGTAGTTCGTCCTGGGGTAGTTGATTCTGTTCACGCCGCTATTGCTTGTGATATTTTAGAAAAATCTGGTCAGAATGTTCTTGGACAAGTTGTTAACGCAGTTATTCCCCAAAATGAAAGTCATAGTTACTACTATTTCACCAAAGAGAGTGACTTTCAAGAATCTTTTGTTGCGACAACTCGCAAATGAAGGAATTCGGAAAATTGAAGTTGAGCCAGTAGCGATCGCGATTCAGTATTGTATTATCGATGACAGCCTACAGCACATTGGCTAGTTTGATGGCTGTAGACTGTTGATATATTTGTAACTAGCTATACAACGGCTTAATCCATTGCCATTCTTTGGTTAAACCTTCCCTCAGGGATACTTCTGGCTGATATCCGAGAATTTCTCGTGCCTTAGATACATCAGCAGCGGTGTGACGCGCATCTCCCATTGCCTTTTCTATGTGGTTTCTTTTGATTGGTTTGCCAACTATCTCTGCCATCGTATCTAGAACTTCTGCTAACACCACTCTGCTACCACCACCAATATTAAATATTTCTCCAACAGCCTGAGGTACGGTGGCGGCGGCTAAGTTTGCTGCGACAGCATCACTCACAAAGGTAAAGTCTCGCGTTTGCTGTCCGTCGCCATAAACGGGAATTGCTTCATCGTACAAAACAGCTTTGAAAAACTTATGAAATGCCATATCTGGGCGCTGTCTAGGCCCATAAACTGTAAAATAACGCAGAGATACAAAAGGTACACCAAAGTTTTTGTGATACAACCCACATAAACGCTCAGCTGCTAGCTTAGTAATGCCATAAGGAGAGACAGGACGGGGGGGAATCCCCTCGTGGGTGGGTAAAGTCTCGGCATCACCATATATGCTAGATGTCGAGGCATACACCAGCCTTTTCAGGTTTTTCGCATCTTTGGCTGCTTCCAATAAAACTTGCGTTGCATTGATATTGCGTTCAGTGTAAGCACGGAAACCTTTTCCCCAACTAGCTCTGACTCCTGCTTGCGCTGCTTGATGGTAAACTACCTCTACATCCTGGAGTAGTATCTGCCAATCCAAAAACTGAATATCTCCTTCAACTAGTGTAAAGTTAGGAAACACTTGTAAGTTGGCAACATTCTTTTGCTTGAATGCCGGGTCGTAGTAATCGTTAAATTCATCGATGCCAATTACTTCTTCACCTTGTCGCAGCAGTGCTTCTGCAAGATGAGAACCAATAAATCCTGCTGCTCCTGTAACGATGATTTTAGCCATATTCCCTATTGTTGCCGATCTGTATATTCACAGGGTAATACTTAGAGTCAGTAAAAGTTATGACTTCGCAAATATTTTAGATTCAATCTTTTGAAGAATCCTTGCCGCTACATCTGTTCCTTGTATGCTGCTAACAACTGCGGAATGTGGTCGTATCCATCTACACCGATAATTGCAATGATTTTAGAACGATGTTGTTGCAAGAAATTTTGGAAAGCTTCTGTTCCTATTTGTCCTTGTAAAATTGTGAGTAGTCCTGCTGGTTGTCGCCATTCACGAGAAGCAATTTGCTCCAACAAATACATACCTAAGCTGCCAGTGTAAATCGCTTTTTCAGAGTTTTGGAGATGATAATAAGCTTCAGCTAAGTAAGCTAAATTGCGACCTTGGAGATATAAATCACCGGAAACCTGTGATGTTTTAAAACCCTCTTCTAGATATTTAATTGCATCTTGCGGTTGCCCAATAACCAAATAAGCAATTCCTAAGCTACTAAAACACAAAGCTTTACTTTGAATATCACCTAATTGTTCAGATAACTTTAAGCCTTGTTGCAGATAATTAATTGCCATTTCATAAGTTTCTGGTTCTAATTGCTCTAATTCTTGAGCGTGCATGACTTCGCTGTAGCCTAAATTGATCAGAGCATTGGTTTCACCTGTGCGATCGCCTACTTGTCGGCTAAGTATCAATGCTCGTTGACTATTGTTAATCGCCTCGACATAATCTTGCTCTTGGACGTAAGTACGGCTGAGGTGGTTGAGATTGGCAATTTCACAAGGGCGATCGCCTGCATTCCTGGCTATCTCTAATGCTTGCTGATGGAAGTAGATGGAGCGTTGATATTGCCCTAAAGCACGCTGGGAATAGCCTAAAATTGTCAAAATTCTCGCTTTTTCTTGAGTTCCTTCGACTCGCTGCAACGGTTCGTCTAGATAATCTAAGGTATCACGTAAATAGTTACCAGCAAAAGAGGCAAAAATGCCCCCATAGAGGGGAAAATATGGGCGCAGGGAAAAGTTGCGCAGAATCTGGAGCATGATTTGAGCAGCGCCATTGCTGTACACTGCGGCAATGCTTTGAAAACCACTTGCCAACTGACTCCACAGCACTGCAAAGGTTAAGTAGGTTGAGATAGATAACTTTGAACCTGCTTGCACATTGTAAGCTTGTTGGTCAAACCAGTTGACTAATCCCCTTTGCAAGTATTGCAGAATTAATGCCAGTTCTACCCAATCACTCAGGGTAATACTGCGCTGCTGTGCGGCAAATTCAATTGCAGATTGCTCCATTGCCAAGGTACGCAGTAATGCTTGAGGTACTTGGCTATTGATCTGCTTTGCCCAAGTTGCCCACGGGCCGCTTTCTCCGGGTACACCCCCAAATCCCAGCGCTTGATTTTGCTCGTACATCCAGCTAACTAAATGGTCTTGCAATCGCTGCCATGAAGCCAAACCCCGATTAATTCCTATTGATATCTGCTGTAAATCAGAATCTGCTTGGGCAAATTGCTGTAAAGATTTTGCTAACTGCTGTAGCTGTTGCGAATTGAGCGGATACTTTTGATTGGGGTCGGTAAAACGGAGGAATGTTGCCAGACGTTCTTCATCTGAAGCTGTGGTAATTTCTTTCACACCAGAGACGATCGCCTCTGTAGCTTTGTTATGTTCTTGCCACCTTTGCCATTGGCTCTGAATTGTCTTAATTGCTCTTAAACTCCGGGTAGCCTTGGCTTTCTTGAGTTCATCCTTTTCACTATCTACTTGGTTTTGGATCGTACTGAGGCGATCGCTCAAAACTAGCTCAAATACTTCTCCTGTGCCAGGATTCACTCCTTTTAGCAACATTTGATACACCTGCTCTACAGAGCTAATTTTGCCCTTGAGGGTGGTGTCCACAATTTCGTCGATTAAAGCAAGGTAGCGATCGCGCAATGGCAGAGAGTCTGACACTTTAGCTACTGGGGAATTTACGTCATCTTCATTCTAATTCTAGTCTGAGCAGAAGAAGCGAAGGTGGAAGAATTTGGAGGTGTATACATTAGCTCAAATTCTATTGCCCAAGGATTATAATGCAACATTTTTATAGTACAATAATACTATTAAAGAAAAATTATTACGCCCATTCACCCCATGACCGAATTAAACTGATATTAAATGCAGAATTCACTGCATTTAATTTGGGGGCGGCTTTGCGTTTTCAGTTCACAAGCAAGAAACTCGAAGCACTGTACACAGAAGAAAAAAATGCTCATAAGTATCCAGGTGTGGTAGATGACTTTTTTGAAGTCATGGCAATTATTGACGCTGCTGTAGATCAGCGTGACTTGTATGCTCAGAAAGGATTGAGATTTGAGAAACTCCAAGGAAAACGGGGAAAAAAAGGACAGCGTTCTCTACGTTTAAATGACCAGTGGCGTCTGATTGTCGTATTAGATGAGGACGATCTGGGACAGTACCTCAACATTATCGATATCGAAGACTATCACTAGCTTAGGCAACAGGAGAAAGCAACATTATGAGCCAGAAACTAACACCAGCAAGAGTTCCAGCACCAGGAAAAATTTTGCATCGAGAAATAGAAGCCCGTGGTTGGACACAAAAGGATCTTGCAGAAATTATGGGTCGTCCTATTCAAACTATCAATGAAATTATCAGAGGTACTAAGCAAATTACTCCTGAAACAGCTATCGAATTATCGCAAGCTTTGGGTACTTCTCCTGAGTTCTGGACAAATCTAGAAGCTAAGTATCGGCTTCATTTAGCTGGAAAAGAAACTAAGGAACTAGATATTGCTCGTAAAAGTCGTTTGTATAGTATTGTCCCTATTTCTGAACTAATTAAACATCAATGGATTCAACAAACTGAATCCATTGATGACTTAGAACAACAAGTCTGTAAATTTCTGGGAATATCCACATTGGATGAATCACCTCAACTAGTAGTTAACTTCCGTTACTCCCAACATCAACAACCAGAAATAGCGTCTCAGTTAGCTTGGATAAAACGAGTTGAGAATCTAGCCAAACAACAAACTATTACCATATTTGACCGCAAAAAACTAGAAGATGCTATTCCTAAAATTCTTGCTTGTGCTGAACAAGTAGAAGCTGTGGTGCAAATTCCTAAATTACTAACAGATTTAGGTGTACATTTTGTCGTTGTGCCTCATTTAAGCAAAACTTACCTCGATGGAGCAGCTTTTTATTTAAATGAAAATCCTGTTGTTGCCTTGACCTTAAGATATGACCGGATTGACTCTTTTTGGTTCACTCTCATGCATGAGTTAGCACATATTGTCGCAGGACACCAAGGTGTTTATTTAGATAATTTAGATGTTTTAGAAGACAATGATGAGGAGAGAGAAGCTAATGAAAAAGCTGCTGACTGGTTGATAGAATCTCAAGCATTCGACAACTTTGTTTCCAAAACTCAAAAATATTTTTCTCGCCAAGCAATTGAAGAATTCGCCCGTACTCACCGCAGATATGCTGGTATAATTCTTGGTCGCCTACAGCACGACAAATTAGTTCCCCATAAAAACTTGAGAACGTTACTGGTTAAAGTCAGCCCTTTGTTGAAAAATTGGATTGATATATAGTAGTTCAAGTCCGTCCGGCGAGATTGGCGACTACTGCGGCTAATTCAGCAGGATTCACAGGTTTGGGGACGTGGAGTTGAAAGCCTGCTAACAGAGCTTGTGTACGTTCTTCTGCTCTAGCATAAGCTGTGAGTGCTACTGCGGGAATTCTTCCGCCTTGCTCTGAGGGCAGGGATCTGAGTTGACGAATCAGTGCATAGCCATCTGCTTCTGGCATACCAATATCACTTACCAGTACATCAGGGTGGAATTGTTGCACAGTAACTAGGGCCTCAGCAGCAGATGCAACTGCGATCGCTTGAGCACCATACTGTGACAAAACTGTGGTAATTAATTGCCGAGCGTCTTGCTCATCATCAACAACTAGCACGCGCACGCCATCAAGTGATAACGGGTTTTGTTGGGAAATTTCGCTGTCAATGGGGAGTTGACTCGACGCTGATTTTGTATCTTCTACATAAACAGCTCTCATCGGGAAATTCACAATAAAGGTTGCCCCCTGTCCAATTCCTGGGCTTTCCGCAGAGACTGTACCTCCGTGCAATTCTACCAGATGACGCACGATCGCCAGCCCTAAACCCAATCCGCCATGCGATCGCGTGCTAGAGCTATCGGCTTGGCGAAAGCGCTCAAATACGTATGGTAGAAAGTCAGGGCTAATTCCTCCCCCTGTATCGCTCACCCGAAGTTGAATGTGAGAATGGATGCGTTCTAGTTGCACATCGACTCTGCCGCCTTTGGGTGTAAACTTAACAGCATTGGAGAGTAAATTCCAAACAATTTGTTGCAAACGGTTGACATCGCCTACCACCACTCCTACTGTCGGATCAAATCTGCACTCAATGCGAATTTCTTTAGCATCGGCGGCTGGATGTACAGTTTCAATTGCCGCTTCTACAACTGGTATAAGTTCTAGTTGCTGGAGATTCAAGGAGAGTTTGCCTTGAATGATCCGAGCCACATCCAAGACATCTTCAATCAGTTGTGCTAGAGCCTTGGTATTGCGGTTAATGGTCTCTAAGCCACGGGCTGTAGTACTTTCATCAAACTTGCGGTTTCTGAGTAACTGTGTCCAGCCCAGCATGGCGTTGAGAGGAGTACGCAGTTCGTGGGAAAGGGTGCCTAAAAACTCATCTTTCATGCGGTTGGCAGCTTCGGCTTCGGCTAGTAGTCGTTCGCGTTCTTGCTCTGAGAGTTTTCGCTCGGTAATATCAAGCATGAATCCATGTAGTAGCTGCGGCTTACCTTGGCTCCGCAAAACATTCACAATGTCATATAGCCAGACTACTCTGCCATCTGCTGTCAACATTCTGTATTCAAATTCATAATTATCCAGTGAGAGCGAAGATTCTATACAATACTTAACTGCCCAGTCTCGATCCTCTGGATGAATGTGTTCTTCCCAAAAATTGTCGGCGTACCAGTCTGTTGATGGATAACCGAGAATCTCCATAGTTTGCGGACCCACATAAGTAAAATTTCCTGTGGTAGCATCCACCTCCCAAGGAATTACACGGACTTTTTCTGTAAGTTTCCTAAAGCGTTCCTCACTCTGTTGAAGAGCTTTTTGAGCTTGCTTAGTCTCTGTAATATCATTGAGTAGGGCAACAAATCCTTCTACTCTTCCCTGTTGATTAAACTGGGGAACATAGGAGATATTAACGTCATGGCTGTTGCCATCTAGAGAATAAATTTGGCTTTCATAAGTTACTGTTTCTCCTGATAATACTCTTTCTATATAAGGACGAACTGCTTTATAAACTGACTCACCGACAATTTCTTTGATGTGTTTGCCATAAACTTCAGAAGCTTTGATTCCATACCATTCTTCGTATTTTTTATTGTTAAAGCGGTAACGTTGCTGGGCATCGACATAGGAAATAAAAACGGGTACAGCATTTGTAATTAACCGTAACTGCTCTTCGCTTTGGCGCAGTGCTGCTTCTACTTTTTTGCGTGCAGTTAAGTCTAAACAAAATGCGATAATTTCTTCTTGCTCACCCTCAGAATCCTGCAATAATGCAGCACCAAATAAAATCGGAACGCGACTACCATCTTTGCGGATGTATTCTTTTTCAAAAGGAGTCGCAACTCCATTTTTTCTGAGTTCTTCTGCGGCATATGCAGCTAAAGTTAGGTATTCTGCTGGTGTCATGACGTTCCAATGCAACTCACCTGCAACTACATCTGCAAAAGTGTAGCCAGCCATATTCAGAAAATATTCATTGGCATAGTGGATCCCACCGTTGAAGTTAGCAAAAGCAACACCAAAAATATTAGATTCTACCAGCCTACGAAATCGTTTTTCACTCTTTATAATTGCTGCTTCTGCTTGCTTACGTTCTGTAATATTACGCCATGCACAAACTCTGACATGATGACCTTGATAAACAGAGTTTTTGCTAAACACTTCTAAACTGAAAGTAGTTTTATCTTTTCTTAACCCAGTTACCTCATAAGCTTTTTCATAGCCAGAATGTATATTTTCCAAGAAAAGCTTTTGTGATTCTGGTATTAATAAATCTGTTGCCAACATGCCAATAACTTCATCAATTTCATAGCCAAACATTTTGGCGAAAGCTGGGTTGACGTCTAGAATTTTCCCATTGTCGTGAATCACAACACCTTCAATAGTGGCATCAGCCAAGGCAAAAAATCTACTTTGGCTTTCACGCAAAGCATTTTCTGTTTGTTTGATAGTGCTTAAGTCAAGAACAAAACTGATTATTTCTTCTGACTCATTTTCCAACAAGGCAGAACCGAGGAGAATGGGAACACGGTTACCATCTTTGCGGATATATTCTTTCTCAAAAGGCTGAATTACGCCTTGATTTCTCAATTCTACAATGGCGCGATCGCTAATTTCTTGATATTCTGGCGGTGTCATATCACGCGATCGCACTCGCCCAGATAAAAGTTCCTCCCGCGTGTAACCTACCATTGTTAAGAATGCATCGTTAGCCTCAATAATCGCCTCATTCATGTCGGCTACAACTACCCCAATAATGTTAGACTCTGCCAACCGTCTAAATCTGGCCTCGCTTGCTTGTAGCTTCTGCATACTCTTTTCTAGACAATGCTTGGCATTACGTAACTGCGAGTTCAGCCAGCTGATGAGCGTTGTTACTAGCACAAACAAGCCTAAGCGCAAGATGCTATCTACAGGGTAAATTAAAGGTGAAGATACAGAAGGGATAAAAAAATATGTGGCAGCGATAGTAGCCAAAGCAGTAGCCAATAATCCTGGTTTCATACCGCCATACCAAGCACTCACCGCCACAGCAGCAAAAAACAGTAAGAAAATGGTTTGACTGAGCAGTGGCTGTAACAATATTGTCAGTAGTAATGCAGTACCAACTGCCAATACTGCTACAGCATAAGGCACAAGTCGGAGGATGATTCCTTTCAAAGTGGCGTCTCCTGATGATGCAGCTAACTGAAGGGAATTTTGCCACAATTAGCTAAACAAAGCGATTGCTTAACACCTATTTTGCTTTGAATAAATAGGTAAGTAAATAACAACTTTTGGCAAATCTATCCAAGGTAGTAAAAACTAATACAAATTTTTAATAAGATTATTGTATCTCCCCAGAAATTATGAAATTTTCTTTATCTTCTCCAGATTTGTTTTCTACATTGCGGTAATTCTTTCACTTGTAGAGTTACTTCGATCGGGTAAAGCTACCAAGAGCACTGTTTCACTGCTTTGATTCTACAGGGAACAAGTAATTTTTACAACTTAGATAAAATTGCGATCGCCGTCATTGAATTTAGTCTAATTTATTATGATGCAATAATAGTATACACATGTTTAAATAATTAACTTTTAGTAATTACTGAGTATAGATTTAGGCTAATTCACACTTTTTAAAACCTATGTTTTTGCAAAATATTTTAGTAATCAGCTAAGAATAATTATGGTTATGTAATAGGAAATCAATAGGTATAAATTGTCAGAAACATATTTTTGACTATGGCTCACAGCTAAATTTCCTGATTGAGATTCAATCTTGCCCAGCTATTGATTCATAATCAAAAGACTATATGCGTACATTTTGCGCTATTAGTAATTAAATGTGAAAACGTCGGGAGAAAGCTCTCAATGGCTCGCACCCCTACATTAACTTTTGATCGCGGTACACTCATACTGCATCCACCACCACGCGGTAAAGCCTGGATGGACTATGCCACCTGGGATGATAGGGTGGAGAAATTTCGTATGCCGGCAATTCAATATCGTTCTCTGGTGGAAGCACTCCAAGCGGAAGAGGCTAACTTTATCGATGAGGCGAAGGAATTTTATCCTTTAGATTTGGTTGCAACTCTGGAAATGGAACCTTATCCCCACCAGAGTGAGGCATTAGCGGCGTGGAAACTAGCGGGAAGACAAGGGGTAGTAGTGCTTCCTACCGCAGCGGGAAAGACTTATTTGGCACAAATGGCGATGCAAGCCACACCGCGCACGACGCTAATTGTCGTCCCAACTTTAGATTTGATGCATCAGTGGTATGCACATTTGGTAGCGGCGTTTCCTGATGCTGAGGTGGGTTTGTTGGGGGGTGGTTCTAGAGATAAGACACCCATCCTAATTGCAACTTATGACAGCGCAGCCATTCATGCTGAAAGCTTGGGAAATCAATACGGTTTGTTGATTTTTGATGAATGCCATCATTTACCGACGGATTTTAATCGGGTAATTGCAGAATATGCGATCGCACCCTATCGTCTTGGACTCTCAGCTACCCCAGAACGTACCGATGGTAAACACGCTGACTTAAATATCCTCATTGGTAGAGAAGTATATCGCAAACGCGCTGAAGATTTAGCAGGGAAGGCGTTAGCGGAACATGAAATTGTCCAAATTAAGGTGAAATTATCCCAACACGAACGGGAAAAATACAACGAGTTAATTCAACTCCGCAACGATTTTTTACGAGAATCGCGGATTTCCTTAGGGAGTATTCAAGGTTGGCAAATGTTTGTGCAAATGAGTGCGCGATCGCAAAATGGTCGTAGAGCGATGTTAGCACACCGTGAAGCCAAAGAAATCGCCTTGGGTACGGATGGTAAATTGCGAATTTTAGCTAATTTATTGGCTAAACATCATCCCGAAAGAATCATCATTTTTACTGCTGATAATGCTACCGTTTACCGCATTTCTCAAGAGTTGTTAATTCCCGCAATTACTCATCAAACACCTGTAAAAGAACGGCATGAAATATTAACCAAGTTTCGCGAGGGTGAATATAATACTTTGATCGCTTCTCATGTGTTGAATGAAGGAGTTGATGTCCCAGCAGCTTCTATAGCGATTATTTTATCTGGTACTGGTTCGACTAGAGAATATATTCAACGTTTGGGGAGGGTGTTGCGCAAGGGAAATGTTGCCAATAAGCAGGCGATATTATACGAAGTAGTGGCTGAAGATACGAGTGAGGAGAGAACTTCGGCGCGGCGTCGGGGGATGGAGAAAAGTAACGTAGACGCGCAAGCGGCTTCCCGTTCGACGAAGTCGTTCCCGGAGGGTAGGGTACCGCCAAAGCGCAAAGGACACGAAGAAAAGAAGGAAAATAAAGGACATTTGCAAGTTGTGTATGGAACTGGAAAAGAAAAAAGTGCTAAGGCTGCGGAACAGTTAGAGATCAATTATTCAACAAAGCGCAACGAAGACTCCTCAGATTTAACATAGTTAACAATTCACAATTGTTTTCTTCTTTGCGCCTTTGCGCCTTTGCGTGAGATAAAAACCCAATGTTACCCACAGACTTACTAATGCACCGCCACAACGGTGAAGAAATCATCCCCAAGCGATTGAAAATTGATGATAAACATTTAAATTTAGCTAATGAGTTAATTACTTATTTTCAAGCAGCAGTTGGCAAAACTCAGGGGATGCTAGAACGCCAACTGACAGATTTTGAAGGAGACAATACAGATTATCGCGTCAAACGAGGTTTGGCTTATATTCTTAAAAGCAGTTTTTGCACATTTGAGGTGGTGAGTCCCCTGGAACCACCAATGTTGAGAGAAAGGGTATTTGCGCTATCTGCTAAATCTGTTCCTAGTCGGGAAGCGACACAACTGACTCTGAGTAAAATAGCTGATGAATTAACTCATGAACTTGAGCGAGAAGTTTTACCACAACAGGTTCATGATGGTTTATATGCGGATTTAAATGAAAATAAGATTTTGACGGTTTTTGATACACCCACAGCGCAAGATTTATTGCATCGATATAATTTATCACAAGTGCAGGGAGTATTTTATAAAGCCAGTCAATTGGTGTTAAATGCTCATCGCAATGTACCTGGAGAATATAAGCTGTTATTTCGCTATCTTAAGTTATTTCAATTGATGGCTTATATTGAGGGCGATGCTGACCACGGCTTTACAATTACCATTGATGGGCCGACGAGTTTATTTAATCCAAGTACGCGTTATGGGTTGGCGATCGCTAAACTTATCCCAGCCTTACTCCACGTGACTCGATGGAGTTTGGCTTCTACCTTACAAACCCGCGACGCTTACACCAATACCTGGAGAACTGGACGTTTTACCCTCAACTCCGAATGTGGTTTAGTCTCCCACTACTCCCCAGGTAAACCCTACGATAGTATGCTAGAAGCATCCTTTGCTGATAAATGGGATGCGCTCAAAAGTGAATGGGCATTAGAGCGAGAAGTAGATTTAATTCCTATTCCTGGGAGTGTAATGATTCCCGATTTTCGCTTAGTCCATCCTGATGGCCGTACCTTTCTATTAGAAATAGTCGGTTATTGGCGACCAGAATATCTACAAAAAAAGTTTTCTCAAGTGCGACGTGCTGGAAGAGATGATTTAATTTTGGCAATTTCTGAACGGCTGAATTTAGAAAAAGCTGGCGTGAAATTAAATGATGTCCCAGCAAAAATTATTTGGTTTAAAGATAAATTATTACCAAAATCTGTGTTAGCTGTGATGGAGTAAGGTGGGCAATACGCACCTTAAAAATCCCAATACTTCTTGCGTCTCCAATACTCAGCAACTCTTGTTTCCCACTGCTCCCAATAATATTTAATCACATCTGGTTCCAACCAAAAAACCTCCGCCGCCATCTCTGGAATCGCCACAACCAACAGTGCATGATTTATCTCAATACCAAAATCACCATAATATTTATTAGCTGCTCCTAATATATGCTGCTAGTTGCAGAGGATGTTCATATAAACGCTCAATTGAACCTTTAGGTTTATCAGATGTTTTCCACTCACAAACACAAGGTATACCTTGATAGCTAGCAATACAATCAACCTTGCCAGAATACTTCAAATCATAATGAAAAACAGAGCCTTCAACGAGTCTAATTGTATTGATTTCTTGTAAAACAGGCTTGATACTTTCCCAATAAAGAAGACTGGCTTCCGAACAGACAGGATTTTCCCCAAGAAGATAGCGCTCAATTTGCTTGTGTGTCTTCGTTCCCCGACGACTTGCAGCAGTGGTAATGCGGCTTGCTTCTTCTGTACCAACACGCGCTTTCCAGTTTAGTAATCTATCACGATCTGCTTGAGGTTTGGTGGCATTAAGTATAGTCGTCACACTGGGGAGGCGATTTCCTTGAGCATCTATATAATATTGTTTGCCATTTTCTCTGAGAGATTTGGCATCAATGCGTGGTAATAGTTGGATATCAAATGGCATTGAGATCCTTGATCGAGCTAGGTAGATATTGGGTAATCACTTTTGTTGTAGTTGTGCTAATGCTTCATCAATATTCATTGGTAGTCATACTATGACTTTAGCCTGAGAAACGCCCGCAGGCTTCTAACCTGCGGGCGATAGGATTTGTGTGTACTCCGTAGGTAGGCTCAATATCATCCACGCAGGTGAATTTGGTTTTTAAGCCGTGATTTCTAATTCCCTGGTATTTCTGCCAAAAGTGGATGCTCCCTAATGCTGTAGCACCTATAAGAAAGCTATCGATCCATTAGGGTGCTGATGAGAAGAAACAAGCACCGGAACGATAGCTATATGGAACTTTTACAAAGGCTGCTGGAAAAAATAGGCGTTTTGGGCAAACCGGGTGTGAAGGTAATGACGATGCTGTTTGCAATGATATTGATTACGTGCGGCAAGGTAAATTTTACCAAGCCTCAACCTTTTAACGAATCTAAACTTTTTTACTCATCACCAATTTGTTCGCAGTCAAATCTACCTTTGATTTGTTGATTGAAAAAACTGCCTATTGAGTCAGAAGAATAAAAATCTTCCCAAGTTTCTTCATCTACTCCGAAATACTGATATACTGCTCCATTACGAAACTCAACCTGTAAAGTTTGCTCGTGACTATCGTAGGCGATCGCAGCGGCCATTGATGAGCTAACTGGTAATAGGGCAATAGGTTCTTCTTGGGGAGGAAGTGCCGCAGGTTCAGATACAATCTCGTTTAGTTCTCGCAATCCTTCATAAGCTTGGATTGGTGCGGGAATTTCTAAAAATTCTATCTCGTCGCCTCGATCGAGCAATAACTGCAAATATCCGTCAGAGTGAGCGATCGCAATCAAGCTACTCAAGTCCATTTTCGATAACTTCATTAATTTTGCTCTCCTGTTGGCGTAGAGATGATATTTTTCAGTTGAGAGTGTTAAATTCTTATGCAAAATCGCAACGCTTAATAGTATATTTGTACTATAAAAAGTAGTTTGTCGTCAAGCTTTGCAAAGAAAAACACATAACCATTGCAATACGGTTCAAAGAAGGCTTGCACAGTTGGCAATGAACTACCCATTTGGAGACGAATTTTTACAAGAATTGCCGCTGATTTTGGCGGGGCCATTGTTACAACATACAGAACCCGAAACAGTTACAGTTTGGGTAGCGCTTAAACGTCCTTGTGAAGTGCTACTCCGAGTTTACGAAACAGCCGACAACGGTACATTAATCACAAATTGTTTATTTGCAGGCAGACGTTCTACCTTTGCGTTAGGGAACTCGCTACATATTGTGGCAGTAACGGCTGAATCTGCGGGTAAGTATTTGTTGAGTAGTGATCGCATATATGCATACGATCTGCAATTTATTGAAGAATCTTCCCAGACTGAGCATACATTGTCGCAAGCTTTGTGGTCTCACCGCTTTCCCAATGTCAACATCAGCTATTTTGCACATCAAAAACCAACATTTGTCCTGCCACCAACTGATTTACAAGATTTGCAAATTGTACATGGTTCCTGTCGCAAACCCCACGGTGATGGGTTTGATGCCTTACCGATTCTCGATTGCTTGATTGAGAAAGCAGCAAACCAGCCGCGAAAACGACCCCATCAACTTTTCCTGACTGGCGACCAGATTTATGGTGATGATGTTGCCGATCCGCTGTTGTGGGTATCCAGTCAGTTGGGCGATGCACTGCTGGGTTGGGAAGAACGGCTACCTTTTGTACAGCAAACAGCTACAGATGCCAGTTATTACACACCAAAACAACTGCTTCCCGGACATCGGGCTGAGGTAGCAACTAACCAAGCTGGTTTCACCGCCGGATTACACAATAAAACCGCCAAGGTTAACAGTCACCTGCTGAGTTTGGGTGAGTATTACGCATCTTATTTATTGTCATGGTCTCCAGTCTGCTGGCCGACAACCTTACCTAAAGGACGGGAGGTTATGGATGGTCATCGAGTCAGCCGACGCTGGGACAAAGAAGTGCAAGATATGCGGCAATTTATCCACACCCTCTGGAAAGTGCGGCGTGCCTTGGCAAATATTCCCATGTACAGTATCTTCGATGACCATGATGTTAGCGATGACTGGAACCTCAATCAAGCTTGGTGTTTGCGAGTCCTAGGAAGACCTTTGGGGCGCAGAACTGTTCAAAATGCCCTGTTAGCCTATGCAGTTTTTCAAGCATGGGGCAATACACCCAAGCAATTTACAGGCGGTCAACCTGGAGAAAAATTATTGCAAGCGGCTGAGAAATGGTCGGCTTCTCAAGGGATGGATGCTGTAGCCTGGGATGCGATCGCTCGTTACTTAGGAATGCCACCTACCAACCCCAGCACAGGCTTACCAGAGTTTATTCGATATGGCTCAGTATTGGTGCTAGATCGAGATTCTGAAGCACTTACCTGGCATTATACAGTGCGGAGTTTTTGCCATGAAGTGATTGTTTTAGATACACGCACATGGCGCGGTTATCCTGCCGATCAAAAACCAATTGCGCCGCCAATGTTGCTATCTCCCCAAGCCTTTGGGCAGCAACTTTCTCAGCCTCTAGAACAAGCAACACATAAACCCAAAGCGCGATCGCAAATGCAAGCCACATTTGTGATTGCACCAACAAATCTATTTGGTCTCAAAGTAATTGATTGGATTCACCATTGGCATTTACAACGAGAAAAAGTTTATGGCGTAGATGTAGGAGATGCTTGGAATATTAATTACGAAGCATTGGCAAAGTTTCTCACAACTTTATTTGAGCAACGCCAACAAGTGATTGTGCTTTCTGGGGATATTCACTACAGTTCTGTTGTCCGTTTATCTTATACCAGAACTTCTGTAGGTTCTCACAGAAATTCGGTCTTAGTGCAGTTAACGGCTAGTGCCTTTAAAAATGAAGAGACTATTACTCAAATCATTCATACACGACTCAAACAATGGCTTTTACCAGAAAAAAGTCGACATTGGATAGGATGGTCAAATTCACCTTATATGGTAGAAATTTCTGGCAGAAAATCCCGCCACAATTATCTTTCACCCCGTCAGCCTGAATGGAATGCTGTAATGGAATGGATTTCACGAAAAAGTACTCAGACTGCTGACTTTGGTAATAACGTGGCATGGCTGATGACTTCCAAGCAACAAGCGAAAAATAGGAAATGGAGATGGTTGCAGTATTTAACGTTTTGGAAATTGCCCTGGTTTCAAGATGGGCGCGAAGTAATTGGATTAAATAATTTAGCTTTAGTTCAGTTTGAAATAGATAACAATAACTCTTACAAAGTTATTCAAGATATGTATTGGTTTTCTACTTGGTATCCTATTCAAATTGTTTATAGCCGTTTTGAAAGCCAGCTAAGTGATTCAAAATTAAAAATTAAAAACAAAACATAGTGTTGACAAGTATTTTATGCTAATGCCAAATCATCTATAGCAATCCGATTTGATTACTGAAATTATTTACGTAGGGAGGGAATAGGGAACAGGGAACGGGGAACAGGGAACGGGGAACAGGGAAGAAGGAATAAAACTGTCCTGAGTTTTTTTCAAAAATCAAATATGAGTCCTATATAAATAATTAATATTGTCAGCTAAAAGCTGGATATGGTGGGCATTGCCCACCCTACAAAGGCTTAGATAGAGTTGCGTTCTGCTAATTGCAATTTAGGGCACTTTTGCAGGAAGCCGGATGCTTTTTTATGAGCATCTGGGTTATAAGTATGCACAGGCGTAGTTCGGATAATGCCATTAAATAAATCATCCAACCCGTAAGGAGTAAAAAATTGCCATTGCCCTTGTGCATCTAGCCGAACTCCTACAGCAGTGGCAGTATGTAACCATTCCTTGATTGCGTCCTCTGTACTATTGTAGGGTATGCGACCAGGACGCCAACGGGCAAAACTAGCTTGATTTTTGACATCAAACTCATCGTCAGGAAACTGTTCTGTGAGGGTGGCTTTTGCTGCTAGTTCTTGGGAACGGTTTCCTTGGAGATCGAAGAATGCAATATCAAAGTCCTTGATAACTAACTCGCAGTCATTAGCAAAAATTGAACGCCAAACAGTATTTCGCACCGCACCACCTGCTAACCACCAGTCAGGTAGGTTAAGTTGAGCGATCGCAGGTAATATCATGCCAACAGGTGTGTCAGCTAGGATCATCTGGAGGCGAGTGTTACTGTTCATATCAAATTTATAGGATTTTCAACTTGCAAGCGAAAATATTACCATTCATCTTTGCTAAAGTTTGTGCATTTCTTGATTCGTAGTATAAAGAGCAAAGAATTACACACAAGGTTAAATTTAAATTGAATTTTTAATTTAATTTTAAATTATGGAAGACTTATTTGCGAAATTAGAACGTACGCTCAATCCTGAACTGCCTTCCTTAACAGAGTCACAGCAGCAACTCCTCAAAGAACTAAGCATTGATGAAAATCAACCAGGTACAATTCTGCGTGACTTTCAGACTCTCATCGATTTTCTGCAACCGAAAGGTGTGGAAGTCAGTAGCGTTAATAATCTTCTGCCTTTAAAAGTATTATCAGAGCTTAATTTACGGTTGAGTCACCCAATAGAAACTAAACTTAAACGTCCTGTACAAAAATCATATCCTTACATCAATGGACTTTATCTGTTATTACGCAGTTCGGGAATAGTTCAAATTAAATCTCAAAGTAAAAAACAAATTTTAGTATTAGATGAAGCGGTCTTAGAATCTTGGTCTAGCCTCAACTTCACCGAACGTTATTTCACTTTACTAGAAGCCTGGTTAATTTGGGGAAATAACGAGATTCTGGGTGAGCGTCAAGATGCATGGAATAATTTATTTAAGTGTATTCAATTTTGGGCGCGCGTTCCAGATAAAGGCTTAAAGTTTGCTAAATATGAACACCAACAGGATGTTAGTTATTATCCGGGATTGCATAATATCGCACTTTTAGAATTATTTGGATTTTTAGCTATCAAACAGGGAAAACCACCAGAAGGTAAGGGCTGGCGCATAGCTAATGTGGAGCGATTACCTCTAGGTGATGCCATATTTAGGTTACTCTTTCCCATTGGCATGTCAGGAGAGTTTGAGGATGAGGTAAATATAAATTTTGGCGAATTGCAGCCTACTTTTAAACCATACTTCCTAGAATGGGAGCATAATTTAGTTCTTCCCAAACAAGGCTTCACCGACGGTATTTATATTTTTAAAGTATCTGTCTCTAGGTCTTGGCGGCGTATTGCTATACCAGCTAAGAGACAATTAAGCTGGTTAGCTAGTACAATCCTTGATGCTTTTGATTTTGACTACGATCACCTATACGAATTTAGTTATAAAGACCGTTTTGGTCGCACTTGTAAAATTGGTCATCCCTACATGGAATCACCCCCATTTGCCGATCAAGTCCGCATTGGTGATTTACCGCTAGAACCGGGTGCAAACATGACCTATCTTTATGATTTTGGCGATCATTGGGAATTTGATGTGCAATTAGAAGCAATTAATCCACCTGATAACAAAATCAAAAAAGCCAAGATTTTAGAAATTCACGGCGATGCACCGCAACAGTATTGGAGTGAAGATGATGATTGGAATGACGAGGAGTAAAAAATTCAAAGTTCAAAAAGCATACCAAGAACCAATCAATTTACATTTGCCGCGCTCCAATCAATTATGCAAGGAATTGGTCAAGGAATAAAACCATGAAAGTTACCGTGCGGGATGCAGATATTCTCAAAACTATCGAACCACAACAACTAAAGCATTACTTGCAATCTCATGGATGGCATGAAGACCGTCCCTTTCTTGATAATGCTACAGTTTGGCTCAAACAAGAACCAGAACATGGTGAGTTTGAAATTTTGTTACCAAATAAGCAACATCTTGGTGATTATCCTACTCGCATTCAAGAAGCTCTCAAAATATTAGAAGAAGTCGAAAATCGCTCACAAATTGAAATTTTAAGCGAGCTAATAACCAATGCCTCTAATATTACAATTCAGGGAGTTGTGATGCAAATTGAAGCCCCTAATGCTGACCAATTAAGTGCTGAAATCACATTACTTGGTGTGGTTTTCGATAAATTGCGTTTAATTAAAACCGAACTAGCTGACCACGAATATATCCTCGCTATTAAAGCTTATCAAGAGCGCTTACCAGTGCTTTGCACGGGGGATTTAATCAAAGAAAATAACACGTTTATTCTCAAAAATTCTCGACAATTTATTCTTGATAATCCTTAAAAAAACTATCCAATACCCAGATAAACACTAATAAATAGGATGCCTATAACAAGTCTGTAATTGAAAATTGCCGTTGGCGGTCTAGTTCTTGAAGCCGTAGTTTTTCGGTATAAAAAGCTTGATAATATGATTGCCATCGCTCTGGTTCTGCTTCAGGATCGGTTTCTTGCCACATTTCCAAAAAGTGACGATAGCGCTTTTCTCGCAATACTCTTTCCATACAAGCGATCGCAGCTTGAACAACTTGAGGAGTACGCAATATTTCCTTCTGGCTTTTCTCATTAAGATGAAACAAATGAGATACTAAGCCCATCTCCTCAGGAAACTCTGGGTATTTGTCTTGCAGAGTTGAGACTAAATCTACTTCCATCCCCCTAGGTACTTCTACAATCTGTAGCCACAAAAAGCGGTGGTGAGAAAGGCTAAATTGTAAGTCTCTCTCTTCTAATGTGTCTAAAATAACTTGACGCTGTTCCGGACAGTGTAGATAAATCCGTAGCAATAGAGCTTCTGCTCGTTCCAATAAACCGCGTTCGCTCGCAGCAACAGTCGATTGCGGCCTGGCGACTGAAGTTGGAGAAGATCTGCTATTCTCCCATTTTCTCCTTCCTAGTAGGGGCTGAGAGTAGGTGTTACCAGGAGTAATTTGTGTCAGCAGATTTTCAACTCTTAGAGGAATCAGTCTACTATCTCCTAAGCTGAGAAGTTCAGCACAATAAGAAACATAATAGTTACGCGTATCATTGTTAACTATATTTTTCAGCAATTTCACTACTTGCTGAGTTACTTGCTGAAAATCTGTAGCCTGTTTTAAATCACGGTCTTTGGTGATTTGATTAATCTGCCAATTAAGCCACAGTGGGGCATTAGTTAATAGTTGGCGATAGTCCTCGGAGGTATGGCTGTGTAAGTATTCATCAGCATCTTTACCATCAGGAATGTTGAGAATCTTTAACTGGACTTCGCCCATATATGCCAGTTCGGCAATTTCCCCAATCGCTCTTTCTGCGGCATTAGTTCCAGCACTATCAGCATCAAAGTTGAGCACCAATTGTTTTGAGTCGGTATAGCGTAATACCAAACGTACTTGTTCTAAACTTAAGGCAGTACCCAGGGAAGCGACAACGTTATTAATCCCAGCAGCATGGAGAGCGATCGCATCAAAATATCCTTCAACCACCACAGCTTGATCGAGTTGGGAAATCCCAGATTTGGCTTGATCCAAGGCAAATAGAGTTTTACCTTTACTAAAAAGTTCGGTTTCTGGGGAATTGAGATACTTGGGCTGCTCATCGGAAAGGGTTCTCCCGCCAAACCCAATCACCCGCCCTTGAACGTCACGGATGGGAATCATCAGGCGATCGCGAAACACGTCATAATAACCGCCCCCTTCCTTGCGGGGTTTAATTAATCCGGCTTTTTCCACCAGTTGCACTGGATAGTGTTTACTATCTACCAAATAACGATAGAGTGTCTCCCAACCTGTGGGAGCATAACCTAAGCCAAACTGCTGAATTGTTTGCTCTTGGAGTAGGCGATCGCGTTGGAGATACTGTAGTGCTTTTTGTTCTGGAGATTGTCTCAGGGCGTGTTGATAAAAATGTGCTGTCGAAGCGAGAACTTCATATAGCTGCTCACGCAAAGAGATCTGTCGTTGTAATTCTTGCCTTTGCTCAGGTTCTAGGGTTTGCACAGGGATTTGGTAACGCCGCGCTAAATCTAGAGTCACTTCGGCAAAGGAACGCTTTCCTAAGTCCATTAAAAATTTAATGGCATTTCCCCCAGCTTGACAGCCAAAGCAGTAGTACATCTGCTTGGTCTGGCTCACAGTAAAGCTAGGAGTTTTCTCATCGTGGAAGGGGCATAGACCCACAAAATCTTTACCACGCTTGCGTAAAACTACGTACTCAGAGATGACATCTACAATGTCAGCACGTTGTTTAACTTCTTCAATCGTATCTGGGTGCAAGCGGGGAATTTGCATATTTACTCATGAGTCATTAGTCATTAGTCATTGATCATTAGTCATTGGTCATCAACTTGGGAGAAATAACAAAGGACAAATGATCAAGGACTCCTGATGGCTATTATATTGTTGTTGCTCAACCAAGAATGAATATAGGATTGCTTAGGCTGAGTCTTATAAGAGGAAATACTGAAGATGGGGCGTATATTTATTTCTGCTGCTCACGGAGGCAAAGAAGCTGGAGGAATTGATCCAGGGACGATCGCTGGTGGGACAACAGAAGCTAGAGAAATGATTCTGTTGCGGGATTTGATTGTGACAGAATTGCGGGCGCGGAGTTTTGAAGTTTTATCAGTTCCCGATGATCTCAGTGCTGCCAATACTATCGCTTGGATAAATTCCCGTGGTCGTTCTACTGATGTGGCGTTAGAAATTCACGCTGATGCAGCTAGCAGTCCCAATGTGCGGGGGGCTAGTGTCTTCTATATTGCCAACAACGAGCAGCGAAAAAGCAATGCTGAACTCCTATTGTTGGGACTGTTGCGCCGCGTACCTCAGTTGCCAAATCGAGGCGTTAAGCCAGATACAGATAGCGGATTAGGTCGGCTAATATTCTGTCGTCAAACAGCGATCCCTTCTTTGTTAATGCAGGTAGGTTTCCTTAGCAATCCTGATGACAGGTCTTTATTACAAAATCGTCGCCGCGATTTTGCTCTGGGAATTGCTGATGGATTGGCTTCTTGGAGTCGAGCGATCGATCCCAGTCAAGGAAATACTCCAGAACCAAATTATCCACCCATTAATATTAATATTAATGGACAGAAATATTCAGAGCAAGGAATATTGATCAATGGCAATGCTTATATCCCAATTGATTTAGTAGATCGTTTACGAATTGACCTATCAAAAATACCTGAAGTTCGCCGAATTACATATCATAAAGTAGTCTATGTCAAAGCGATTGAACTACGAGATTTTAATGTTTCTGTCAGCTGGGACGCGGCAACTCGTACTGTAAGTTTGCGTTCAATCTTAGTTGTCTGCCCTGGTCAATTCGACCGCATTATATCGAATGGTAATACTTCAGAAGTACAGTTACAGCTATTTCTCAGAAACAACAATGAAAACGCTTTGGTGCAATTTCCTGACATCCCAAAACTCTATCGAGAAGAAGCTAGTACAGAGGGTATAAACTACGATATTGCCTTTTGCCAAATGTGCGTTGAAACTGGATTTTTACGCTTTGGTGGTGATATTAGACCTCAGCAAAATAACTTTGCAGGTTTAGGTACGATTGGCGGTAGTTCACAGGCAGCATCTTTTGATAGTGCCAGAATTGGTGTGAGAGCGCACATCCAACATTTAAAAGCTTACGCCAGTTTAGAACCTTTGGTGAACGAAGTAGTAGATCCCAGGTTTCGTTTTGTTACGCGTGGTATTGCTCCATTAATTGATCAGTTATCAGGACGCTGGTCAGCAGATTTAGATTATGGTGCAAAGATCACCGCCATGCTCAAACGTTTGTATGAGTCAGCAGGATTGCAATGAGTTTTGGCTCAAGGGTTAAAAGGCAATAGGGTTAATTTTAAATTGTTTACCTCCCCTGCTTGCCATCTGTAGCGATCGCCATTTGGTTACCAGCACTGGTAATGGTACGGAAAGTCATTTGAGTCAGTGTCTAGTTGAGTAATTAGCAATTCTAGAGCATTTATTTCTTAAAAGTAAAGTTTAGTTGCAATATATTTACCCCTAGATATATAGTGTTAATTTATTAATTAAAGCTAGACACCTTTCCTGGCAGATTTAATAGCTCATATTCAATTTAATTAACAGGCAAGAACGCTGTTATCTCGCAATATAATATTGTCAAATAACAGCAATATTCTAGTTTTGTCCATGCTTTGTTTAGGATTTCGTTCCTCTAAGCTAAGTCTTCCCTCTGTTAATACCTATTACCTGAATTCTGACTAATCACATCAGCATTCAGGATTATTTTTTGGAAGGGTTATGGTTAAAAGTTTGCAAGTAGACCACATTAGTAAATATCACAGCCGAATGCAAAGTTCAGTTACAGACATAAAACTTTGATTTTTTCGGATATACTATATAAAGTATAATATTCAATTTTAAATCTTTTATTTTCGGTTTAATTTACTAGCATAGTGATAGCAAATTCGCTAAAAATAAGCAAAATATATTCTAGAGTAATTACATATCTGCTTTCTAAAATAACTAGAAACTTGTATTAATTTAAATGGCAAGTTACTAAGGTTTTTGTCTTTTGCAATTAAATGTAAATCTTAAGAATATCAAAATTGCAACAATTTTTTCTGCTGATAATTATTTAAAAACTTATGAAGAATTACTACAAATTTAAATACAATACACTATACTAAATATTATGTTTAACATAAGTAATTCAACCAAATATTAAAGATAAAACCTGAGTAGGGGAGGCAAAAAGCAAAGACACTTTGTTTACAAGGGTTGTTGGAGCAGCTTCCGCTGTAGACACCTGAAAAGTGGTTTGCCGTTAGCGCGGCGTCTCCGCAGGAGAAGAGAGTTCCCGCAGGATAGGGTAGAGAAGGCATCCAATCTTCGGAGAGTTCTCCCCATTCCCATAAGTGGCGTGCGATTGGCGTACCAAAATTTATTTCAGAGTATTTTTGAGGTTGGTGCAAGATCTAAACCTCCGGCTAGCGGCGATCGCTACTAGCAACACATAAACTAAACACTGGAATCCTTCATTTTGTAGACCCTTTGTTATCTCAGGATTCCAAATTTAACTTGCATACAGCCAGCAGCCAGGATAGCTATCAACAACTAGATTTGAATTAGAACTTACGCAACTGGCACACTCAATAAAAAGGTTGTCAAGAGTCAACAGTCCAAAGTCAAAAGTCTAAGAACTATTGACCATTGACAATTGACAGCCTCAACGCGAAATCTATGACACTTGCGTAAGTCCTATGAATTTTGAATTGCTTAGTGTCTCTCTTTATTTGGGGAACTCAGCTAAATCAAAAGGAGAACACCAATGAAGGTTGGTATTCCAAAGGAAGTCTATCCTGACGAACACCGTGTAGCAGCTACGCCAGACACAGCCAAACGGTTGCAAAAGCTTGGTTTTGATGTGCTGGTTGAGAGAAATGCTGGTTGTGCGGCAAACTTTGCTGATGATGCTTATACTCAAGCAAATTGCCAGATTGCTCCGGATGCTGCAACTTTATGGGCAGAGGCAGATATTGTACTTAAAGTGCGCCCACCCCAAATGCATCCTGATGAATGTAAACATGAGGCAGATTTCCTGCATCAGGGAAGCACGCTGATCAGTTTTATCTGGCCTGCCCAAAATCCTGAACTACTACAAAAACTGGTAGCACGCCAGGCTACAGTGTTGGCGATGGATGCCATCCCCCGTATCAGTCGGGCACAAAAGCTGGATGCCTTAAGTTCGATGGCAAATCTCGCTGGCTACCGTGCGGTGATTGAAGCTGCTAACCACTTTGGGCGTTTCTTTAACGGTCAGATTACGGCAGCGGGCAAAGTGCCACCTGCAAAGGTGATGATTATTGGGGTTGGTGTAGCGGGATTAGCAGCAATTGGTACTGCAAAGGGATTGGGTGCAATTGTACGAGCTTTTGATACCCGCTTGGTAGTGAAAGAGCAGGTAGAAAGCTTAGGTGCAGAGTTTCTCGAACTCAACTTTGCCGAAGACGGTACTGGTGAAGGCGGCTACGCCAAGGTGATGAGCGACGAATTTATCAAAGCTGAGATGGAATTGTTTGCTGCTCAAGCTCAAGAAGTTGACATCATCATTACCACAGCCCTCATCCCTGGTAGAAAAGCACCTGTGCTGATTACCCAAGAAATGGTTGAAAGCATGAAAGAGGGGTCAGTTATCGTTGATTTGGCAGCAGAGCAAGGTGGTAATTGCGCTTGTACTCATCCTGGGGAAATCTACCGTTACAAGGGAGTAACGATTGTAGGTTTGACAGATTTACCCAGCCGGATGGCGCAACAAGCCAGTCAACTTTACGGTAACAATCTTTGCCATCTGCTCGAAGACATGGGTGGAGCGAGTAATTTCCAAATCAATCTCGAAGATGAGGTAATTAGGAGTGCCTTAGTTGTTCATGCTGGCGAGATTACTTATCCCCCACCAAAGATTGAGAAAAAAGTAGAGGTAACAGAAAACAAAAGTAGCAAAAGTGAAGATAAAGTCAAAGAGCCTACCCCAGTCTTAACAACTGCCTCAATCTCCTCAACTCCCAGTTCTGCAAAAGGTGGAAGTAACTTTCTCTGGCTACTCTTAGTTGGTTTAGCCTTACTCGGTATTGGTATTAATGCGCCTCCAGAATTCCTTTCTCATTTCATAGTATTTGTCCTAGCTTGCTTTATTGGGTGGCAAGTGATTTGGAATGTGAAACCTGCTTTGCACACACCACTGATGAGCGTCACCAACGCTATTAGCGGCATCATCATTATTGGCGGGATGTTGCAAATCTCTGGAGGAGCAAGCTCATCTACTACTATTCTGGGAGCGATCGCAATTCTCGTAGGCACGATTAACATTTCCGGCGGTTTCCTAGTCACTCAACGAATGCTCAAGATGTTCCAAAGGTAGAACAAAAATATGTCAAATAACTTACTGACAGTGGCGTATATTGTGGCTAGCGCCTTATTCATTCTCAGCCTAGGGGGACTGTCTGACCAGGAAACTGCTCGCCAAGGCAATGTTTACGGCATTGTGGGAATGCTGATTGCCTTCGTGGCTACAGCGCTTTCCCTAGATATGAATGCTTACGGCATCTTGGGGTCAGTTGTTATCCCCGGAGCCGTGATTGGTGCAATTGTTGCTTCGCGGGTGGCGATGACTTCCATGCCAGAACTAGTGGCAATTCTGCATAGTTTTGTCGGTGCAGCCGCAGTTCTGGTAGGTATTGCCAATTATCTCCAAGAATCGCGATCGCTCACGCCTGTAGAATCCACAATTCACCAAATAGAAATATTTGTTGGTGTATTTATTGGTGCAGTCACCTTTACAGGTTCGATTATTGCCTTTGGTAAACTGCGGGGTATCATCAGCAGCAAACCGTTACTACTACCAGGACGGCACTTACTGAACTTGACTATGCTTGCGGCTGCAATCTGGCTTGGTAGCCAATTTATTGGTGCAGAGGCAATAACTGGACTGCAACCGCTATTGATCATGTCTGCAATTGCCTCAGTCTTAGGCATTCATCTCGTCATGGCCATTGGCGGTGCTGATATGCCGGTAGTGATTTCCATGCTCAACAGCTACTCAGGATGGGCTGCTGCTGCTGCTGGTTTCATGCTATCGAACGATTTGCTGATCATCACAGGTGCCTTGGTAGGTAGTAGTGGGGCGATCCTCAGCTACATCATGTGCAAAGCCATGAACCGTTCCTTCATCAGCGTCATTTTAGGAGGTTTTGGCGCTCAGACAAGTGCAAGTGCTGGAGATGGCGAACAGATAGAGGGTAAAGTTACTGTAACCACAGTTGAAGACACAGTTGAACTCCTATCTCGTGCCAAGAGTGTGATTATCGTCCCTGGCTACGGTATGGCAGTAGCGCAGGCACAACATGGAGTCTCAGAAATTGTCAAACGATTGCGCGATCGCGGCATTAAAGTTCGTTTTGGTATCCATCCTGTAGCCGGTCGTATGCCTGGACACATGAATGTGCTGTTAGCGGAAGCGAAAGTTCCCTACGACATCGTATTAGAGATGGATGAAATTAATGAGGATTTCACTGAGACAGATGTAGTGTTAGTCATTGGTGCTAATGACACTGTTAACCCTAGCGCCTTAGAAAACCCCAACAGCCCAATTGCGGGAATGCCAGTACTTGAGGTTTGGAAAGCTGGTACTGTGATTGTCATGAAGCGCAGTATGGCTAGTGGCTACGCCGGAGTGGAAAATCCACTATTTTACAAGCACAATACCTTGATGTTATTTGGTGATGCCAGGAAAAATATTGATGCTACTGTTGGCAAACTTGCCGAGTTGAGCGAGGAAAGGGTCAATCTTAAGCTAACCGCAAAACCAGCATTTTCTACTTAACCATTGTTGGTGAGAATACCTCTGGCTTATCCCGCAATCCCGCCGTCACCCTAGAAGGGTGCGGCTAATCGAACAAAGCCTGCGTTTGCAGGCTAATTTTTTTAGCCCACGAAGGTGGGCTTTGTACTGATAGCCCCAGGCTTACAGCCTGCGGGCGTTATGTCGGGTATGCGAGTGTATGGAATCTGTAGACGCGGGGTAGCTTGTCGTAGACATCGCATCGCCTTGTTATATTAATGCATCGCCCTGCAATTCAATTGCATCGCCTTGTTATATTAATGCATCGCCTCGTCATATTAATGCATCGGTCTGCAATTCAATTGCATCGCCTTGTTATATTAATGCGTCGCCCTGCAATTGAATTGCATCGCCTTGTTATATTAATGCGTCGCCCTGCAATTGAATTGCATCGGATAACAATGCGATTGTATCAGGTGATTATAGGTATAGTTACATAAGTTAGGATATCTTGAAAGCGTAAATGCTAGGGATAGCAATAGTTTTACCTTCTGCCATCTGCCTCACTTCGACTTCGCTCAGTGACCACCTGCCTTCTGCCTTTTGTATAATTTTTATCAATCTTCTTTCCTTTTACCCTTTTCCTTGGAATTATGACGCAGGATGAGTTATTGCTACTGATAGATCGCGCGGCGGCTGAGGGTTGGCGAGAGTTAGACTTGTCGGGGCAAGAGTTGACTGAGTTACCTAGGGAAATTGGTAAGTTGCAGCAGCTTGAGTCTTTGATTTTGGGAAAGAAGGTTGAAGGTTATGAAGTCGTAGGAAACCGCCATCTCCAAAAGATTTCAGGCAACAATTTAAAAACGCTTCCACTTGAACTATTGGGTTTGCCTAATTTGCGTAAGTTGGATATTAGTGGCAATCCTTTAGAGAGCATCACCAATGTGGTAACGCAAATACTACATTTAGAGAAACTTATCTTAATTCGAGTAAAGCTAACTGAAATACCTGATGCGATCGCAAAATTAACCAATCTGACGCAGCTTATCCTCAGTAACAACCAAATAACCGAGATACCTGATGCGATCGCAAAATTAACCAATCTGACGCAGCTTGACCTCAGTTACAACCAAATAACCCAGATTCCAGAAGCGATCACTAAATTAACCAATCTGAGGCTGCTTGACCTCAGTAACAACCAAATAACCGAGATACCAGAGGCAATCGCAAAATTAACCAATCTGACTGTGCTTGTCCTCCATAAAAACCAAATAACCGAGATACCAGAGGCGATCACAAAATTAACCAATCTGAGGCTGCTTGACCTCAGTAACAACCAAATAACCGAGATACCAGAGGCAATCGCAAAATTAACCAATCTGGCTAGGCTTGACCTCAGTGACAACCAAATAACCGAGATACCAGAGGCGATCGCAAAATTAACCAATCTGACTGTGCTTGACCTCTATAACAACCAAATAACCGAGATACCAGAGGCGATCGGTAATTTAAACAATCTAAGTGAACTTTACCTCTTTTCCAACGAAATAACCGAGATACCAGAGGCAATCGCAAAATTAACCAATCTGACAGAGCTTGGTCTCGGTATCAACCAAATTACCAAGCTTCCAGAGGCGCTGGCTAAATTAACCAATCTGACTAGGCTTGACCTCAATTACAACCAAATTGCCAAGCTTCCAGAGGCGATTGCTAAATTAACCAATCTGACTAGGCTTGACCTCTATAACAACCAAATTACCGAGATACCAGAGGCGCTCGAAAGTTTGCCGAAATTAGAACAACTAGATTTACGAAGAAATCCGCTTCCTATTTCACCAGAGATTTTAGGAGCTTCTGATGATGTTGGTTCAGTTGAAGACATTTTCAATTACTTGCGATTACTCCGTAGCGGTGAAGTGCGTCCACTCAACGAAGCCAAACTTTTACTAATTGGACAGGGTAGCGTCGGGAAAACATCCCTCATTGAGCGACTAATCCACAATCAATACGATCAAAATCAACCCCAAACCGACGGACTCAATGTAGAAACTTGGAACGTGCAGGTCAATAGCAAAGACATCCGCTTGAATGTTTGGGATTTTGGCGGACAGGAAATTTATCATGCCACCCATCAGTTTTTTCTGACTAAGCGCAGCCTCTATCTCCTAGTCTGTAATTGTCGCACCAGTGAAGAAGAAAACCGCATCGAATATTGGCTGAAACTAATCGAAAGCTTCGGTGGAAAGTCCCCCGTGATTATCGTTGGCAACAAAAAAGACGAACAACCCCTCGACATCAACCGCAAGGCATTACGCGAAAAATATCCTAACATCCAAGCCATTATCGAAACTTCCTGCCAAGAGAATATCGGCATTGATGAACTTCGCGCCGCCATTTTGCAGCAAATCGCCAACCTCAAAGAAGTCTACGACCTTCTACCCCTGACATGGTTTGAAGTTAAACAAAAACTCGAATCCATGAGTGAAGACTTTATCAGCTACAACTCCTATATCGGCATCTGCTACAAAAACAATATTCCCGAAGAACAAAACCAAGAGCAACTGATCGATCTGCTGCATCGACTCGGCTTAGTTCTCAACTTCCGCGATCACCCCATCCTCAAAGATACCAACGTCCTCAAACCCAACTGGGTGACAGAAGGTATTTACGCACTCCTAAGCGATGAAATTCTCAAAACTAAAAGCAAAGGCATTTTCACCTCCGCCGATCTCATCCGCATCCTCAATCCAGAGCGTTACCCCACCCAGCGTCACGGCTATCTAATCGGGCTGATGAAAGAATTTGAGCTTTGCTTTGCCCTAGAATGTCAGCCACCACAATTTCTGATTGCGGGACTTCTACCCAAAGACCAACCAGACGCAACAGAATTAGAAGGCGAAACCCTAGAATTTCAATACCATTACAAAGTTCTCCCCGAAAGCATCATTTCCCGCTTCATCGTCATCACCCACGAAAAAATTCATAACCAAATCTATTGGCGCAGTGGAGTAATGCTGCAATATCAAGAACACAACGAAATCTACAACATCGCTCGCATCAAAGCCGATCCCGAAGACAAAAAAATCTTCATCACCATTAGCCGACGCAAAGAAACCCGCCGCTTATTTCTCGGTATTCTCCGCGATGTCTTCAACAAAATCCACAAAAGTCTCCCCAATCTCGAAATCACCGAATGGGTTCCTGTCCCTGGCTATCCCAATCATCCCCCCCTCGACTACCAAGAACTTCTAGGACTTGAGGCAATGGGTGAAAGGACAGTCACCATCGGCAAACTAAAATTAAAACTCGATTTACGTCAACTTTTAGACGGCTACGAATCAATAGAATCGCGTCGAAAATCACAAAAAGGAGATAACGATGCAGATGATAGGACTGTATACGAAGATATGCGAGAGATTGCTAAACTAGCCGTAAGCAGACCAATTATTAATAAAGCTGAGGCAAAGGCTGTGTCAGAAAATCCTCAATTCACAAATAACCTTCAAGGCGCAAACATTGCCAATTTTGCCAACGAAGTCAAAGACAACGCCAGTCAGCAAGCCTCTAACTTCACCCAAACCAGCGGCGCAAACATCTCCGAAATTCTGCAACTAATCGGCAACCTGCGCCAAACTGCCGCCCAATTCCCGCCAGAAATCCGCGACGACATCATTATTGATATTGATGATGTAGAAGCAGAAATTCAAAAGCCAGAACAAGAACGCAATACACCCAAACTCAGAAAGCGTCTACTAGCTCTACTAACTGCTGCTAGTGTAGTCGCTGCCCCGATCGCAGGTATAACAGATTTTACAAATAATATTATGGAAATAGGAAGCAAATTAAACATCGAACTAAAGCTTCCCCCTGTTAAATAGCGGTATGCCGGAGATTTGAGCGTCTTGAATGCGTAGACGCAGAGCAGCTTGTAGTAGACATCGCATCGGCTTGTTATATTAAGTACTCATACAAAATTAAATATACATTTGTCATTGCGAATGGAGCGAAGCGACATGTAGGCGAAGCCTTCCCGCAGGGTAGCAATCGCAAGGGTTTGGAGATTGCTTCGCTACATTTCATTTCGCTCGCAATGACATAAATAATTTTGCGTAACCACTTAGTGCATCGCCCTGCAATCGAATTGCATCGCCTTGTTATATTAATGCATCGCCCTGCA
>NZ_MTAV01000241.1 GCF_002154695.1 Nostoc sp. T09 | reverse complement strand
GCGTGCTTGCTGCACTCGTTTGGCTACGCATATTGATGTTTCTCCTGTAGGTTGTTGAGTCGGGTGGGCATCGCCCACCGAAACCCAATTACGTAATATTTCAAACATCAAGTATGAATCTTAGGAAATAATACTAGGTAGTTTCATCAGACTTAACAGCCGCTTGCTCTGCACCAGTTTTTATCCGAGTGTTAGTGCCTTTGCGAATGCGATCGCTCTTACGCACACCACCAGCCTTGACATATTCGGCGCTGTCTTTGCCGTATCTCCCTCCAACTGACATCAGCATATTTTCACACAACACACTCAAGCTTTTTTCTAGCTGTTCAATATCAGTTCTAGAAGCATCAATTACAGCTAGAGCATTATTATGAGTGTTGAGCTTGGCGCGTAATTGCTCAATTTGTTGTTGCATATTTTGCAAGTTGTTAGAATGGCCAAAATCAAGATTCTGATCGATGGTTTGCATTCCAGAAACTCTCTGTTGAGCTTTTTCGAGAATGCGAGATGAACGTTTGGCTAGAGTCATAAATTATTCCTCATAAATTTTTCTCGTACAGCACGGCGTAAAAAAATTAACTTTATTTTAAATTTCGCTTCGCGGTACTACTGTTAGCTTGTCTTAAAACAGCAGTATTCCGGCTCAGGGAAAATCACAAATATTTAGCTTTTTTTAACAATATTTTAGGGATATAATTCTGTAATTATGCGTAATCTGTAGCCATTGCCCCTTAGAGTTCTCTAAGTTGTAGCAGCACAATTTGTTATCACCTAGTGCAACCTCTTGACGCAGAAAATTAACTCGTTGGTTATAAATGAGATGATGTTCTTTATGGATGAGTACTCATTGATAAACAACCCGATCTCGTTGGTCACAAATGAGTTGAGGTTCTCTATGGATGAGTACTCTTTGATAAACAACCCGATCTAGTTGGTCACAAATGAGTTGAGGTTCTCTATGGATGAGTACTCATTGATAAGCAACCCGATCTGGTTGGTCACGAATGGGTTGAGGTTCTCTATGGATGAGGTGATTTTGCTAAAGAAAGCTGATTTTGCGTAGACGCAGCATCGGCTTGTCGTAGACATCGCAGTTGTGAACAGACAGAGTGCGATCGCTTTATATAATTTGAACAGAATACTGGGTGATTTGATGATTTCCCAAGCGCCGACCACGCTTAAATATAGGATGTTACCCGAATCTGCGATCGCATTACGAGCATTAGCGGATAATTAAGGGTGGTTTAGTAGGGGATGCCTACGCTTAGTGTACTGTCCAATAAATTTGCGCGATCGCAGTTGTGAAGAGACAGCGTCCTTTCAATTACGAATTATGAATTACAAATTATTTCCACCATCGGCCCATATCTATAATGGCACGGGCAACTTCTTCCGTTGCAACTTCACCACCTAACGCAAAGATAACTGGAAACAATGCGTTAATATCTTGTAGCAAGTTAGGGCGAGTGCGAACAGATAACTCATCAAGTGTATCTTGCCACAAGGAGAAAAGTTTAGCATTCGGTATTTTTGACAGACCCGAAGCTAAGGCACTGAGGGCTAAGGCGCGATATTCCTTAGACTGAATTTCCCTGGAGGCTTTGAGTACTTCTGGCAATAACTGTGGTGGCAGTTTGTCGGCTAAAGCACTGAGGGCATCGACGCGGTATTTCTCAGACCGAATTTCCCTGGCGGTGGTGAGTGCTTCTGGCAATAACTGTGGTGGCAGTCTGTCGGCTAAGGCATTGAGAGCAGAGGCGCGAAAATACTCATCCTGAATAGCCCTGGCGGCATTGAGTGCTTCTGGCAATACTTCTGGCAGTTTGTCGGCTAAGGCATTGAGAGCAGAGGCGCGAGAATACTCATCCTGAATAGCCCTGCTAGCGGCATTGAGTGCTTCTGGCAATACCTCTGGCAGTTTATCAGCTAAGGCTCTGAGAGCAGAAGCGCGAAAATACTCATCCTGAATAGCTCTAGCGGCGTTGAGTGCTTCTGGCAATACCTCTGGCAGTTTGTCAGCTAAGGCTCTGAGGGCAGAGATGCGCTCCCTCTCATCCTGAATAGCCCTGGCGGCGTTGAGTGCTTCTGGCAACAACTCTGGCAGTTTATCAGCTAAAGCACTCAGAGCA
>NZ_MTAV01000240.1 GCF_002154695.1 Nostoc sp. T09 | reverse complement strand
GGCGATTGATGAGTATCAGTTGCAGGTTTACCCTGGTCGAATGCTGCTGCTGCGGACTACAAATCAATCTCGGGCGAATGCTGTGGGTTTAGAGTATGACCCGCAGTTTGGCTGGGGTGATTTGGTGGCTGGGGGGTTGGATATTGACTATGTTTCTGGCTCTCACAAGACTATGCTTGTTGCACCTCATGTTCATGTTTTGGCTGATAAGTTGCGTCATTTTTTAGCTCTGGCTGCTCATCCTTAAAAACCTTCATCCTGAAGTATGAAGTGATTCATAATGATGTTTAATCACTTCGTACTTTACCTCAAGGCGATCGCATGATGGCGAATGTGGTCTTCAATAAAACTGGCAATGAAATAATAACTGTGGTCATAGCCTTGTTGGTAACGCAAATTTAAGGGCTGCTTCACTTGTGCACAAGCTTGTTCAAATACTTCTGGCTGTAATTGTTCGGCTAAAAATTTATCAGCAGTCCCTTGATCAATGAGAATTGGGCTGTGATATCCTAGTTGCTTAACTAATTCACTAGCGTCATAGCTACGCCAACCTTCTTGATTGGTTCCTAAATACCGACTGAATGCTTTTTGACCCCAAGGACAGCGTGTAGGTGCAGCGATTGGTGCAAAAGCTGAGACAGATTTAAATAGCTTGGGGTTTCGCATCGCGCACACCAAGGCCCCATGTCCCCCCATTGAATGTCCAAAAATACCTTGTTTGTCAGCTTGGGTAGAAAAGTTGGCGGTAATGACAGCAGGTAATTCTTGGATGACATAACTATACATTTGGTAGTGCGATCGCCAAGGTTCTGTCGTAGCATCTACATAAAAACCCGCACCTGTACCAAAATCCCAATCATCATCTTCCCCAGGAATACCAGTATTGCGAGGACTAGTATCTGGTGCAACTAACACCAAACCATACTCCGCCGCGTAACGCTGCGCCCCGGCTTTCACCATAAAATTCTCTTCCGTACAAGTTAAACCGGAGAGGAAATAAAGAATCGGTACAGGTTCAGTAGTAGCTTGCGGTGGTTGATAGACAGCAAAACGCATTTCTCCGTTACAGGTTGAAGAGAAATGGGAATAAAAGCCGACTTTGCCACCAAAGCACTGATATTCTGAGATTAGTGTGAGATTAGTCATTAAAACTGTATTGACTTATATTTCCTGGCGTTTTTTATCGTTCAGGTATTCTGCGATCGCAATTATTATATTTGGACACCCAATTACTATTTTGGCGTACGCAATCACTATATTGGAGATCCCAATTGATATTCGGTTTGCGATCGCCAAGTGATCGTCTCCAGTTAGCGCTTAATTTACCAGTCAGAAATCTACTTTGACTGAGCTGGATGTAGAAACAGGCCACGGGCGGAGTAAGGGTTGGTAGTTCATAGTATCTTCAGGTGCAGAGGCGAGGGTTTTCAGCTTTGCATTTGCCATTTCGGGCACTACAATTGCCATTTCGGGCACTACAATTGCCATTTTGGGCACTACAATTGCCATTTCGGGCACTACAATTGCCAT
>NZ_MTAV01000003.1 GCF_002154695.1 Nostoc sp. T09 | reverse complement strand
TTATTAGAGGAAGTAGATACTTCTCGCCCAGATGCGCCTGGGGTATCTCATTATGAAGCCCCAGAGAAGCAGTATCAAGCTGCTTTTGAAATTGCCTTTGCCAATCATCTAGAAATGGAAAGATTCTTTGCCTCAAAAGAATATGCTGCTGCTGTTCAAGACCAGGCTAAGTATGTGCAGCGGTTTTTACCATTTCCAGAGCAAGCTGCTTACACTTTTGTTTACGATGGCAAGATAACTTTGGCTGGTCAATATAGTTCTAATGTTGCGGATCTAATCGTAAAAGTGGGAGCAACAAATCAACTCAAAGAAGGGATAGTTTCTCTAATGAATAGCAAGCAAAATCAGCAGAATGGTAAGTCGGGATTAGGGCATTACCTGCAAGGTGTACAACACTTTGGTCTGACAGTTTATGACATGCCAAAATCTCTAGAATTTTACCTTGAAGTTTTGGGAGGTAAAGTTGCTATTGGTGGAGATGGATTTTACGGTGAAGCTTTGCACAATTTGCTCTTTCAAAAAGAGGAGGTTGAGGCCATTGAAAAGGGAATTGATCCAAAGTCTGTAGGAGTTGCCAACATCAGAGATGGTTCAGACATGTCTTTAGATGTCAGATTCATTTCTTTTGGCAACACAGTAGTTGAAATCATTCATTTCCGTGATGCTAACTTAACAGTTGCTGCACCGAATGCTTTTGAAAAAATACCTTCTGCTGTTGGTTACACCAATGCACCGCACCTTTCCTTCTATGTGAAAGATGATGTAGATATTGATGTTTTTGCAAAACAATTAGAAGAGGAATGTCAAAGACGGGGACTGACCGAAGTAGTTGTTAACCGTATTATTCGGGCTAACTCAGCAGAAGAAATGAAAAAGCTTGCCCCCAAATTTGCCAAGACAGATTTTACTGGCGATTTTGAAGGGTGGGCACTATTGTACTGCAAAGGACCAAACGGCGAACAGCTGGAGTTCAATCAAGTTACTCGTAAAGCCAAAGAAAACTTTACTAGAGCAGAGGCGGAATATAACCAAGCTAATGGGACAAATTACTGGTTTTTAAATTCCCAAAAACCAAAATCAAATAGTCAAAGACTATATGCTACATACAGTGTTCCTGTTAATGCTCCCTTGGAAACTGTTTGGGATGTTTTAATGGACAAAATGCAAAACCCCCAACCATATATTCCTCATGTAGTTGAAGAATTAAAGATTTTAGAGAGATATGACAATGGCATTCTCCGCGAAATTAAAACGCCGGGAATGCACATGAAAGAAAGAGTCACTGTGGACAAGCAAGCTGGAAAAGTAACATTCACTGTGGTGGAGCATCCACTTTTCACTGGTGAGTTAAGTAACCAGGTGACATTACTTGACAATGGCAATGCTGGGACTGTGCCGATTCTAACTTACACAATAAATTTACAACCTACTAGTGACAAAGCCCTTGAACAAATAGAAGCCCAATGGTTTATTAAAGCTTCTCAACCAGAAGCGATCGCCCAAGCTGTTCAACATCTCAAAAATATCATTGAAAGCAAAAATAACCAGGATAAAAATACAATGACATTGGCACATTCACAGACATTTGTTGGTGCAAAATCTGAAATTGTCCGGCGGATGTTTCAAGCAGGCGAATCGATGAATGTTGAAAACTTTGTTAAGTTCTACACCGAAGACGCCCACTATCAATTCAGCAACTTTCCAGTTGCTTATGGCCCGCAAGGTATTAGAGATTCTTCTGTTGGTTTCCTGGCAACAGTTGCCAAAGTTTATCACCACATTAAGCATATGTGGGAAGTAGGAGACACAGTTATCTGTGAAATGGATGTTACTTACATTCGCCATGACGGTAAAGTGTTTACACTTCCTTGCTGCGACACAATTGTCTTCAAAGGCGATAAAGTCCAAGAACTGCGAATTTATATGAATATCGATCCGGTATTTGTCTTTGATAATGATGAAGCCCAGCCTAAAGCTGCTACCTCTGGCGGTTCATTGACAAAAAAACTGGAGAAAATGTATGAAGCTTTGCACGCCGAAAATTGGGATGAATTTGTGACATTCTTTACTCCCAATTTACTTTACAAAATCGGTGCAAACGACCCTGTAGTTGGACCAGAAGCCTGTCGAGATTTGTTAACTCATATCTATAAAACTCTCAAACTTACAACCCACAATACACGAGGGATGTGGGAGATTGGCAACACCATTATTTTAGAAATGGATGCTAATTATATTCAGAAACTGGACAAAAAATTCGTTCAAGTTCCTTGCGTCGATATCTATCGTTTTGATGGCGATAAGATTTACGAATGGCGAGTTTATCCAGATGCTTCTCAGACTGGTGTCCGCATTTAAAATTGATCTGAGCACTAGCATTTTCCCTTGAACCTCACCTTATATCTTATCGAAGTAGCATTATTAACAAAACATTTGTAAATTCGCTTGCAGTTTATTTACTGAATAGCTGTTATTGTTATAGCTACTTCGGTCTATCAAGGCAGATAGATGATATTTGTAATGTTGTTATTTATTAGCACTCATTTTTCCTCAGGGAAACTTGGGTGCTTTTATTGATTATGCAAACGGCTAAGAAAAAAGGAGAACTAGCGTTGCTTCCAATGGGAAAACTCCGTCAAGCTGCTTGGCGTATTCTTAATCTCAACGAGCCGATCATTTTTTGAAAGCTTGAAAAATCAAAGCTTTCAGCTTGTCTTAGTGCCATTCATATTTGCCCAAATTACTAAGCAGAGTTCAGTGAAGCTGGGATAAGGATTTTTCAGCAGCTTGATGACTACAGGCTGTAGGCTTTGCTCTTTATATCCGCGATAAACTAGGGTTCTTGAACCGTTGTAGAGTTGTTCGCTAACGTGATGTCCGCTAATGCTTGAATCCTTAAGGTTCAGCTTTTAGTGTTCCCACACGAACTTCCGTAATTCAAAACCTGCGTCAGGGCCTCATAATTATGTCCGCTTGAACACTTGTCATTGCGAGCGAAGCGTTCGCTGAAAGCGTTCTCGAAGAGTAGCAATCGCAAAGGTTTTGGGATTGCTACCCTTCGGGAACGCTCCGCGAACACTGCACTTCGTTACGTTCGCGGCGGACATATCGCAACTAATTTAGCGGGCATGATATCACCTGCAATCTGCTGTGTACAGAACGCCGATGATTGCATAATTTATACCAAATTTCCCAGAAGAATCAACTGATGAGGCGTTGAGACAGCACTGTTTGTAGGGTTTCTCAGCCAAGCGACTGATGGTTGCAGTAATTGCAGTGTCTCGTTTTCTTTCCTTAGTCAAGAACAAGCGATCGCATTTTAGCCCTGGGCTGAGAGACATTACGAAAAATCTGTAAAAACGAGCGTACTTTGTGGTTCCCATCAATGATAATTTTAAGCATTGGGAACCCTTAGAAATCAAACTTTATGAACGCAGCCGACGATAAAACGATTGTTCGTGAGTATTTTAATTCCACAGGGTTTGAACGATGGAAGCGGATTTACGGCGATGGTGAAGTTAACAAAGTCCAGCTAGACATCCGCAACGGACATCAACAAACTGTGGATACAGTCATCGGCTGGTTAAAAGCTGATAACAATTTAGCAACCTTGTCAATCTGCGATGCTGGATGTGGTGTAGGTAGTCTCAGCATTCCCTTGGCAGCAGATGGTGCTAAAGTCTATGCCAGCGATATTTCGGAAAAAATGGTGACAGAGGGCAAAGAGAGAGCCTTACAAACCTTAGGAAAAGCTGAAAATCCCACGTTTGCTGTGCAAGATTTAGAATCCTTAAATGGTAGCTACCACACTGTGATTTGTCTGGATGTGCTCATTCACTACCCTCAAGAAAAAGCAGATGAGATGATTTCTCACCTGTGTTCATTAGCACAGTCACGGCTTATTCTCAGTTTTGCACCTAAAACCTGCGCTTTGACTTTACTCAAGAAAATTGGCAGTTTCTTTCCTGGGCCGAGTAAGACAACTCGCGCCTATCTGCACCGCGAAGCTGATGTCATGAAAATTCTCGAAACTAACGGTTTTGCCGTACAACGAAAAGCGATGACTAAGACTCGCTTTTACTTTTCTCGCCTGCTAGAAGCTACACGTATGTAACGATTGTGAAATACTCAGGTTGATCAGCTGTTGCGCAAATAAACTTGCACATTCTTTCCTTAAGGCAGTCAAAAGTCTACAATCCATAACTATTGACTTTTGACTGCCACAATTTGTAACCTTGCACTCTTAACGCGTATCCTTCGTTCCCCCTCATCCTTGCCTACCAAATTTTTATACTTTCTTCACAAAATTATTGCTAGATTTTTGCAATTAATTCAACCTGAGTCAAAGTAAGGTTAGAATCGCAAACAAGGTTCAAATCTGAGATGCAACTATGAAGACTGCTGAAAAATTAGCCGCAGGCTGGCTACTCACACTCGGATTCATGTTTTTAACGCTATCAGTCTCAGCAGGAATTGAGAAACATAATATATTGAAACCCATCCCAACGCCAACGGAGGAGGAAGACTATGCACCAGAATTTGTAAATAAAGATGCTCTTTATCTACTCGATGCTACTGCTAGGCAAGGTCTAATTTTTGGCGTTCCTACTCTAATTTTAGGGGGATGGCTAAGTTTAGGATTGTATCGTCAAAGCAGGCAAGAGAAAAAGGCAATAAATCAACAAATGAACGATCGCCTGCAATCGATTTTTTATCAAATGCTACAAGAAAATAAAGGGCGAATGACTCTTGTCGGTTTTGCAATTAAATCTGAACTACCTGCAATCACCGCTAGGCAATATTTAGATGAGAAAGCTAAAGAATTCAATGCTAATTTTAAGGTGAGCGAAGACGGCGCTATATCATATCATTTTGAGATTTAACTTAAATCTCAATTAGCAGTTAATACTTCTAATCTGCTAAATTCTACACCAATTTAAGGCTAGGTCTAATGACGCAGCTTTTTTTAAGCATAGCAGCTGTTTTAGGCGGTTTATCTGTTGCCGCTGGTGCCTTTGCTTCCCATGCCTTACGGGAAAAAATCACCGAGCGATCGCTAGAAATTTTTGAGACTGGCGCTCGTTACCAAATGTACCACGCTCTAGCTCTTTTGCTAGTAGCACTACTGCTCAGTCGCGCCGAGTCGCCCCCATCTACCCTGATAGCAAGTGGTTGGCTGTTTATTATTGGTATTGCTATTTTCTCAGGGAGTTTGTACGCCCTTAGCTTAACTGGTGTTAAATCTTTAGGAGCAATTGCACCATTGGGAGGTGCAGCTTTTCTAGCTGGTTGGGGTGCTTTAGCCTTTGCCGCTTGGAGTTTAAAATTTTAAAAGAGTTAGGAGTTAGAACTGAAGAATTGGCTATTTCTAACTCCTAATTCTTAGGCGTAGCAGTAAGTCATGTAAAGCCGCCTTCGCTACAGGTACTTCAGGTAGTCGGCTGGCTACGTAGGAATCCTGTAAGCGATCGCGCAATCGCTGATATTCTTTTTGATGAAAAGCTATATCAACATCTGATAAATAAGAATGTTCCCCACCTGCTAGCTTTTGGGAAATTAAATCAGAAATATATGGTAGATTGAACACTTCATTAAGCTTGATTAAATTAGCTTCGACTATCCCTGTTTGCATTAAATAAATTCCAGTCAATAATACTCGATAAACATAAAGTAATGGCTTGACTCGATGTAGCTGTTCTTTTTCAATAAGTTTCCATTGTGTTGCCGCAAAACCAAAATAATGGTAACTGTGATGACGAGTAATACAATCTTTAGCAATAAATTTTAATTCTTCATATTCTGGTAGATTGTGTAATATTAAAGGTGAATACAATTGCTCTAAAACATAGCCATTCTTTTTGAGATCGTGAGTTACTAAATCAATTTGTACAGAATCACGAACTTTTGATATTTCAATAGTTTCAGACCCAGTATTTAAGCCAATTACTTTTTCTATGGGTAAAATATGTACACCACGCAAGTCATAATCAGAATCAATTGACGGAAAGCCATATAAATGAGAACCGCTAATACTAGTAAATAAAAGTGGGTAAGGTTGTTGCTGAATAATGGTGTTAATAGCAGCGGGAAGATCCATATTGAGCTAAATTTAAGCAATCTAAGAATCACAACTCGCAGCCCAAAAATATATTTTGGCAAAATTGGTACGCGATCGCTCTGTTAACCGCCACCAAATTGCTAGAGTTAATTGGCGTGGAATGTTGTCTCCACTTCCTAGTTTGTCAACGGGATAACGAAACCAGCACACTTGCAAGCAGCGATGAGATTCATAAGCTAACAGCCAGGTTTTTTCGTAGCGTACCAGATCGCTTACCCAAGCTGGCTCTATATCTTGTTGTTGGATGAAGTTAGCAAATGCGATCGCATCTTCTCGATGTTTCTTAATACCCTGTGGTATATGGGTTTCGGCATATCGCCAAAATAGATCGTTGAAGTTTTTACCTAACACTTTTGCAGTTCGTGGGAGTAATTCGCGTACCTCTCCCAACCGCTTCCATTTGAGAGAATTCGCAAAAATATTTACCTGCTGTGCAGAGATTTCAGCTAACTGCTGTGTTTCAGCTTCACTCAATCCCAATTCTGCGCCAACGGTTTGCGGGTTAGCAAAGAAACGGTTTCTCAATTCAGAATTGGTATAAAGTTGGGCTAAAACTTGCTGAGTTTGTACTAACCCCATCGATGATGACTCCTACCGATTTGTCTTGCTTGTTGCAGTTCTCCGACTAATTCTGCAAACAGTGGCAAGTTTTCATCTCTTTCTAAAACAATCCCTTTAACTGGAACCTTGGCTAACACTTCATCCATGAGTTGCCAAACCTCGACTGGGGTTGACTGAGAATGGCTGTCAATCAACACACCATCATGCCAATGTCCACCAACGAAATGCAACTGTACTACACGTTCTATAGGTAATTGTTGGAGAAAGTCATGCACATCATAGCCGTAATTCACAGCGTTAGTATGCAGGTTCGTCACATCTAACAGTAACCCACAATCAGCACGTTCTACTACTTCCGCTAAAAACTGGGCTTCTGTCATCTCTGCACCAGGAAGCGTCACCATATAAGTGATATTTTCCAAAATTAATGGCACATCAATCCAACGGCGCACCTCGGCTATGTTGCGACAAACAACTTCCACAGCTTCCTGGGTATAAGGTAGCGGTGATAAATGTCCGATATCAACTCCACCTGCTTTGGTAAAGCAGATATGTTCGCTCCACCAAGGCGGGTTAAGCTGCTTAATTACGGCTGCTAGTTTTCTTAAATAATCTCGATCCAAACCCTCAGCACTGCCTAATGACAAATTAATAGCATGGGGAATTATCGGGAAATGCGCCGCTAGTACTTCTAATTCCTGCTGTTTGTGCCAAGGTGCATCTAGATAGTGTTCCGCCACTATTTCGAGAAAGTCTACTTGCTGACGGTTGAGAAATAAATCGCTTTTAAATGGTTGGCGAAAACCTAACCCTACACCTAAAGTCGGGAGACGAGATAATATCATGTCTGGTGGAAGACTTATCATTGTATTTATTAGTTGGCTTATGTTTCTTCAGGAATGTCAGCTTTGATTTTCTGTTTCAATTGCTCAAATGATGTTTCCAGTTGTTTCAGGTAATTTTTCCCCAAACTGCTAAGAAAATTTGTCTGACAAACAGTCCATAAAAGCTGTAGTGAAAAAAACCCCATGACGACGAGAAAACCCACGTTACGGTGTCCATTTAATAAGGCTACTACAAACTTAAAACCACCCAAACCGACAATAATCAAAGTTCCTATCCAGCCAATTCCTTGTGTTTTAAGTTTCACTTGCTCAGAATTCAAAAGTTGCTGATTTTGTAGTTGCTGTTGATAAACTGTACAGTGCGGCTGTAACTTGCTCGCTAACAAGTGTCCAGATGACCTGACTTTAGTTGAGACAGAAAACCAATCAAATGCTTCGCGCTGTATTGGTGTTAGCCCAGATACATCACCATGATTTTCTGCTTGCTTGATGGAATCTTCAGTTATTTGTAAATAACCACGTTGGATTAAGTCCATGACTGCTACCTTAGCAACTCCCATTTCTTGGGAACGCAAGTAAGCAATCTCGTAAGGATCTGGTTCAGCCGGAATTAAAGGTAAAGGTTGGTTTTTTGTAGAGTCTTGTACTAGCCATGCACTTCCCAGCAGTGTCATGGTAATTACTGCACCATACAACACCAGAAAGTCAGTCCCTCGCATATCTGGAACTATTTTAGCGATCACCACCACTACCAATATTGCCACAGCAGCAATTAGCAACTTAATTGTTGGCGCTTGTGTTTGTGAACTTGGAATAGGTTGATTTGACATATTTTGAGACTTTAAATCTTGCTAACCTCCACAACCGCCACCACCGCAACCGCCACAGCCACCACCACCGCAGGAACTACCGCTGCTGCAAGAACTCCCACTACTGCAAGAACTCCCGCCCCCGCAAGAGCTACCACTACTACAGGAGCTACCAGATGAAGAAGAGCTTCTTTGCTGGCTACTTGTTCTTGAGTATTTTGGGGGAAAGAATATTTTGTAGTATGAATCGTAGGAAGTACCAGCCAGCGCCTCAACGCCAAAGAGTGCTAGGACTAAGTTGTTGTCAAATGCAGAAGGGGAGCCGAATTTTACCTTGGTTTTCGAGTCAGCAAATGTTTGTTGCAGTTGTTGCAGATAAGCCTTGCCTCGAAGGCTTAGGTGCGATCGCCTGCTGACAAACCATAGAATAAAGATAATTGACAGGATACCCACGCCAATTAGAAAGCCTACATTGTGCCGTCCCTTTCCTAAAGCGATTAAGAGCTTATAACCGCCTAGGGCCAAAATAATTGTCGCCGCAATCAAGCCAACTTGAATATTCGCTGCTTGCCATTTTTGAGCATATAGCAGTTGCTCATCATTTAGCTGCTCTTCGTAAATCTGGCAGTATGGTTGCACTTTTTCAGCTATTGACTCTATAGATTTGATTGATGGGGTAGAGCAAAAACTAGAAAAAACCTCACGCTCTATAGGCTCTAGCTCAGACAAATTCCGAAGTTTTGCTGTTTTGCTAATGGCTTTTTCAGCGATTTGTAAATAATTTCTCTGAATTAAATTCAAAATCGCTACTTTTACTACTTCTGATACTCCCGAACGCAAGTAAGCAATTTCGTAGGGGTCTGGTTCGCTCGGAATTAAAGGCAAAGATTGATTTTTTGTGGGATCTTGTACAAGCCATCCACAGGCGATCGTTATCAAGATAATGACGCTGCTGTACAACAGTAGAAAATCTGGCCCGTACATATCTGCAATTGGGTTATGTAACAAGGCATCCATAAAATTTACTCCTGATTGGTACACCACTCAACCTTTCGAGAATTCTAAATTTAGAATTCCCATAGATTTAAAGGTCTCAAACAATGTATTTCAACACCATGAGTCACAACATTTACGGAAAACATTTACATTACAATCATACTACACGTACCATAATACGTAAAGCTACCTCTAATTACTCAACCTTCATAGCAGGTAATTTAGCTCCACAGCTTTTACAAAACCGAGCATCTGTATCGTGAAAAGCTAAACCACAACTCGCACAAATTGTTTCTACCTGGTTAGCAGTTTTTACCAATCGCTTAATTAAATCGCCCACTTGCCAAGGAATTAGTGCTATACCTGTCAAAATCATCAATACTGTAAGCCATCGACCTAATTCTGAAGCTGGTGTCACATCGCCAAAACCCACAGTTGTCATTGTGACAATTGAGAAATACAATGCATCCAAAAAAGTGGTAAAAACTTTCGGGTTAACTGGATGTTCCACTTGATAAATTAAGCCGGAGTAAACAAATATAATCGCAAATAATGTAAATAATATTCGCGCAAATATTACTCCATCTTCACTACTGATGCTGCCAAAGAAAAATCTTTGATCGATAACTCTGATTAATTTTAAAATCCGAAACCATCGTAGCAATCGAATAAAGCTTAAATCTACTGCTCCCAGAAAAAATGGCAAAATAGCGATTAAATCAATAATTGAATATAAGCTGAGAAAATACTTAATTTTATTTTCTGCACTCCATAGACGCATGATATATTCAACTACAAAAATTATAAAAATAGCAGTATCTACAATATTTAACTGGAGCCGAACAACATTAGGAATATTATAAGTTTCTGCCACAAAAATGCCTGATGACAAAAAAACTAGTCCGGCAATAGTTAAATTAATCCCTTGTCCTACTGGCGTATCTAGATCTGTTAAGTAGAATTCAGCTTTTTCTCTGCTTAGTAACATAATTGACAGTAGCTATTTTTCAGTAGTTCGCAGAAATAATATTCAAAATGAGATATTCTTAACAAGTAACTTTTTCAATTTACTAGCTAATATGAACCACGATTCTTTTATGCATCTAGCACTGACAGAGGCAAAAAAAGGTGATGCTCCTTATGGTGCAGTGATTGTGAAAGATAACGAAGTAGTTGCCGTAGGTCATAATACTGTAAGACGAGATAACGATCCATCTGCTCATGCAGAAATCAATGTTATTCGTAGTTTAACAGCTAAACTTAAAAATCCTTCTTTGTCAGGTTATAGTATCTATACAACTGGCGAACCTTGTCCAATGTGTGCAACCGCTTGTATTTGGACGGGTATATCAGAAATTGTATATGGTGCTTCAATTCAAGATTTGATTTCTGTCAATCAGTCACAAATTGATATATCTTGTGAAGAGGTAATTGCTAAGTCATTTAGAAATATCAAGGTGACTCAAGGCATTTTAAAAACAGAATGCCTGAAATTGTTTAAATAACCTTATTACTTAAATAAGAATAACTTACTTTTTATTCTACCCTGCGTAGAATAAAAAAGTTAATCAGACTCAGTTAAATAAGACAAATATGTATTAGCAAAAATTGCAGCTTGTGTGCGATCGCGTAAATTCAAGCGATTCAACATATTTGTGACATGATTCTTCACCGTACCCTCAGAGATGTAAAGTTTTTGGGCAATTTCGCGGTTACTAGCACCTTGAGCAATTAAGCTTAAAACCTCTTTTTCTCTAGGAGTAAGTTCTGCCAAACTAGGCGGTATTGGTGGTGACTGAGTTGCTTCTAAAGTAGGAAACTGAGTCAAAAGTTTTTTCACTATTCCCGGACCTAGTTGAGTATAACCTTTGTCAACAGCGCGAATAGCGAAAGCTAATTCTTCCGAGGGTGTATCTTTCAATAAATAACCCATTGCGCCATTTTTTAGGGCTGCTTTTACATATTCATCATCGTCAAAAGTTGTTAATACTAAAACTTTAATATTGCTAAACCGCTTTTGAATTTCTCTGGTAGCTGCAACTCCATCCATGATGGGCATTCTAATATCCATTAATACTACATTTGGTTGTAGTTGCGCAACCAAATCAATTGCCATTTCACCATTTTCTGCTTCTCCCACTATTTCTAAATCTGCTTCTAGTTCTAATAATGCTCTTAATCCTTGGCGAATTAAATTTTGGTCATCTACTAGCAATACCTTAATCATTTATTCAACCTCATTTGGGGAATATCAACTGTAATTTTACAACCATAGCCAGGGGCACTAAGAATATTAAATACACCTCCGATCGCTAAAGTGCGATCGCGCATACTTTGCAATCCAAAACCAGTAGTATTTTGTTTAAAATCAAAGCCTTTCCCGTTATCCTCAATAGTTAAACGTAAACTTCTAGGAGTTTTATCTAGTTCTATCCTAACTTCTGTGGCTTGTGCATGTTTGGAAATATTTGTCAAAGATTCTTGAATGATTCGATAAATAGCAGTTTTAAGTTCATTGGGTAGAGAATCTTCTAGATTAATTATACAAATTGGTGAAAAACCATTTGCATGTTGAAAATCTTCTAATAATCCTCGAACCGCTTGTTCTAAAGATTGCTCTTGCAAGGGATGAGAACGCATAGTAGAAATAGATTGTCGGACATCTTGTAATGCTTTAGAACCTAATTCTTTTGCTCTCGCTAAAAAACTCTGAGCTTTACTCGGGTTAGATTGTGAAAGTTTTAAAGCAGTTTCTAATTGTAGATTTAACGCTGTTAGCGAATGTCCCAAAGAATCATGAATTTCGCGAGCGATGCGATTACGTTCTTCTAGGGTTGCTTGATTTTCGATTCGTAGAGCATATTGACGAAGTTTTTCGTTAGCAATAGCTAGTTCTTCGCGACTTTGACGTTCAGATAATACTGTATTCATCAACAGTAATACAAAAATTAAACTTAACCCAAATAATAGAGACAGGCTTAGGGTAAAGAATTGAAAACGCTCTTGTGCTTGTGGCGATACTGGAAAGTTATGCAACCTCTGCTGTAATGTTAACAGAAATAAAATAAATGATATAAATGTGACTACTAAACGCCCAGATAAATTAAAAATTAAGCAACTGCGAGTTACTAAAATTATGTAGATAAAAGGAAAAAGCCTAGAAGCCCTACCCCCAACAAAGCCAGTAATTAAAATTAATAAAACTTCAAAAGCAGTATAAATTATTTTAGTGATTTTATTACCAGTGGGCAGTCGCAAACCCATTAATCCAAAAATAATCAAACTTGCAGTTGCAATTTCTGGAAACCGACTAGAAAATTTTGGTGATGGATATGGCATTACAGCGCTGATAGTAGCGATCGCTAGCAATATCCACTCTAAATAAAGTAGAAATCGAAAAGGATGATTGTGAAATTTAATTGGACGTTTCATGTTATTTAAATTAAATGTGTTAATAGTTTTTATAAAAAGTAGATTGCTATGATTAAGTTAAAGTATTAAGACTAAGTATTAAACTTAATTTGTTAATATAATTTATTTACGCACATATACTTAGTTAGGTGCAAATGGATTTAAAGATAAATATAAAAATTATCCACCTTGTAACCAGTTTTATAACTCTAGTTTAATTTACATTAAATGACTAGTATTATTGCTCACAAGTAAATAATGACCAAAGTCATGGGTGTATTCATGACTTTCTCCTCATGTAGTCGATCAAAATGATTTCTTATGATGGTGACATCGAAATAAGGAAACAACACACGAGGTTATCCATGAAAGTCAAAGCATTATCACTAGTAGCTGGAGCGATCGCCTTAACTTTAACTGCTACCCCCTTTGCAGTCAAAGCGCAACAAGGTTTTTCTTCCAATAGACTAGTTGCACAAGCTCAAAATACACAAACACCAAAAGCTCGTAAGAACGGGATATGGCAACAATTGGGGTTAACGGATGCACAGAAAAGCCAAATACAAGCAATTCGCCGTGATACTCGTACCCAAATGGAAGCAGTTCTCACCCAAGAACAAAGAGACCAGATAAAAGCGCAATTCCAAGCACGTCAAGCACAAAGAGGTCAGCGTCAAGCCGGCCAACAGCCAGGTCAACGTCCCAAGGGAGGTTTTGCAGCGCTGAATTTAACTGAAGCTCAAAAAGCTCAAATGAAGCAAATTATGCAGTCTTCACAACAAAAAATTCAAGCAGTACTAACTCCTGAACAACAGGCAAAATTTCAGCAATTGCGCGAAAATGCACGTGCGCGCTGGCAACAACGCCATTCTAACCAAGGTACACAACCTTAGACTCTAGCACCGTTGTGCGAAACTAAGCTTTTGCACAATCATCAGTAAAGGCACAATACCACTGTCTACCGCATTCCTAAATTAACTTCAATTCGAGGAGAATTTATTAACAATGAATTGACTAAAAATATAATACCATTTTAGATTTTAGATTTTGGATTGGGAATTGCTTTGTGTGTTTTGCTTGATGGGAATCCATCTGTCGCATTCTTTTTTCAAATTGGTATAACCTTAAGAATGGTACGAAATTATCAACATTATTCTAGTGAATATAGAGTAAATGACTGAGCGCTTATGCTCAGTCATTTTTCATAACACTGGTAAGTAATTCAAGTTGAAATTGAGTTCAGTTACGACTGACTGAAAAATATTTGCCAAATCATTTAAACACAAGAGTATGATGCAACCCCTCAGCGCTTCTTCCAATCCTGTTCCTCGCTTGCAACAGCTATTAGATTTACTTGACCGCCAAGCTGAAGCACAGGGACTAGTTGTTCCTCAAATTGTCTACATAGAGGAATTGCGATTGCTTCCTCTGGGGACTTTTGGTAGAAGCTTGACTGACTTCTTGGAGCAAAACAACCTCAAACCCTTCACCACAGGTGCTCGCCGCAAACAACTCCACGATGCTATTCACGTTATCACAGGTTATGGTACTGACCTAATTGGGGAAGCAGAAGTACAAGCATTTCTACTAGGATCTAAGTTTCGACTCATTAATCTGATGCTAGGGCTAGGACTGTTACGCATCATTTACAGAAATCAACGACAGCAGCTTAGTTGGGACAAACTATGGCAAGCATACCAACGCGGTTACCACTCCCACTTAGACCTAGATACTTGGCAACCAGAATTACTTTGGTACTTACCCTTAACTGATGTGCAAGCATTGTTTCGTCTAGCCAACAGTCACAGTTAAAAAAATCGGTTAGCCCCTAGCAAAAGATCGGAGTTTTGAGTTATGAGTTAATTCAAAACTCCTTGTTTTATCAAAAATGTCTAAAGAATTTATTATTGGTAGTAAAGTTCGGGTTGTCGCACTACCAGCTTACGTCAAAACGGCTGACCCTATGCCCATGCTCCGCCCCCCTGATGTAATTCATCTTGGCGAAGAAGGTACAGTGATGGATCGTCGTCCTGGTGGATATTGGGGTATTCGCTTTGCGAAGGGAGCTTTTCTCCTCGATAGCCAATATATCGAAAGTACAGATATTCCTCCCGAATCTGAGCCAGAGCCAAATAGCAACGAAGAATTGTAAACTTATGTAAAGCTATAATTCTTATCTGCACATGATTTCTCGCCGTACTTTTTTGGGCATATTATTTGCCAGCTGTGTTGCTCTCCTCAGTTGGCTGAATTTTACTTCTGTTGCTGATGCGCTTGGTGGTAAACTCCCAGCAAATAATCAACCTGCACCGGAGTTTACTTTGCCAACCAACACAGGTAATGGGACAATTTCTCTCTCAGAATTGCGTGGTAAATGGGTAGTGCTGTATTTTTACCCAAAAGACTTCACCTCTGGTTGCACGATAGAAGCGCGTCGTTTTCAGCAAGACTTGCCCAAATACATCGATAAGAATACGCAAATTATTGGTGTGAGTGCGGATGATGTTGATTCCCACGCTGAATTTTGTGATTCAGAGGGGCTAAAATTCCCTCTGTTGGCAGATACCACAGGCGCAGTGAGTAAAGCTTATGGTTCTTGGATTGGTTACGTCTCTATGCGCCACAGTTTTGTCATCGATCCAGAGGGCATTTTGCGAGAGACTTTTGTTAAAGTTAATCCCAATGTTCACAGCACAGAAGTACTAGCGCGACTTGAGGAGTTGCAACGCAAAAATGCAGGGAGTAATGTGTAGCAAGATTTTTGAGAATTGCTAGAGTTGATCGCGATCGCCAATCCCTAAACTAAAATTATTACTTAGGAATTGGCGTAGACGCATTCGCGTAGCGTCTCGCAGAGAAGCGGCTTGCCGTAGATCAGGAACAATCACAATGGTTAAATCAGCCCCAAAACTTCTAACCGTTGATGAATTTATTACTCAATACGGTGATTGCGATCGCTATTAGCGCTATCGCGATTGAAACTATGAAAGATGATGTGCGTCATTACAAAAAATGCACTCATACTCAACCATGACCAAGAAAAATTTGCTTGGCAACGAAATTTTCACGTTGGATAATATTCTCTCACCAGAAGAATGCACTGAGTATATTACTTTAACCGAAAACATTGGTTATACAGATGCTCCGATTAATACCATCCGAGGTTTTCAAATACGTCCCGACATCCGCAATAATCAGCGTGTCATTTTAGATGACCAGGAACGAGCTTTTGATTTATGGCAGCGAGTGTCAAATCTTATACCTAATACTATTGGGCAATGGCAAGCCTTGGGGCTGAATGAGCGTTTTCGTTTCTATCGCTATGATCCAGGCCAGAGGTTTGCGATTCATCATGATGGTTCTTATCAGAGACCTAACGGCGAGGAAAGTTTATTGACTTTCATGATTTACCTGAATGAAGGTTTTTCTAGTGGTGAAACCCGTTTTCATCTGTCGCGTCGATATTATGACCATTTGCCTACTATAGATGTTGTTCCAGTTACAGGTATGGCTTTGTGTTTTGTCCACGAACTAGTACATGAAGGTACTCCTGTTATCCAAGGACGAAAGTACGTTTTACGCTCAGATGTGATGTACCGTCGAATGTCGAAAGTATATTGAACTACTCATTAGTGGGGCGATCGCATAAGGACAATACCTGGCTCTATATGCTACCTTGAAGGCTTTTAAAGCTACGGAGGATAAAAGCTTGTCAGATAGCTTGTTTAGCGCACTACGTAAATATCCCAAAAGCCAAGAGCTTGATCCAATTGAGAATTTTATTACCGAAGGTTTTGCTTGGCTTCTGAGAAATAAAGAGGAGCTTGCTCGTGATTTTGTAATTTATCTCAATCCTAAATTACCAGAACCTCTTTCTTTAACTCATACAATACCAGCGTGGCAAACACAACATACCTTCCCTGGTGGACAAATAGATATGGTGGCAGATCTTGGACAGTTTGCCTTTATCTTTGAACACAAGGTATGGTCATACTTAAGTCCAGAGCAACTCTCCAAATATCGTGACTATGCAAAAACCAACTTAAAATGGTCACAAGGATATAAATTAATTCTGATTACTGGATCAACTCGGCAACATGAACAAAATCCTGACTTGGCTCTAACTTGGAGTGATATATATAAATTTTTGAAATCTTGGGTAGAAACAAAATCAGACGATAGTCTAGTTCGTGGTTTTATGGATATGCTGGTTGAGGAAAATTTAGGGCCAGCAGCACCAGTTTCTTATGAAAGTATAGTTTCTTATATACCTGCTCAATCAATAAAACCTAACTTGCAAAGCATAACCTTACGTACTGCTGACGCAGATTGGCGTTGGGTTTCAAAGAGAATTGGATTGAAAAAAGATGCGCCGATTCCTTGTATGCCTGTAAAACCTCAATGGGGACGATTAGGGTTAGATATTTTAGATGGTTGGTTTCCAGGTATATTCATTGGTGTTCTTCTAGATGGTTCAGATCATTGCGTGCAGCCTTCAAATTCACATCTAGGCCCCGATTTTTGTCTAATTCTAGATTTTGCTATAGATAAGTGGAAGACCGTTGAAGGGGATTTTTTTCACTCTGAGGAATATACTAAATTGCGCTCAAGATTGAAAGCCAATTCCGGTAAATGGGATTTTCACGATCACAGATTTGAAGCAACAAAACCTAATCGTTGGCATCCTCTACATTTAAGAAAACCTCTAGCTGAGGTTTTACGAGGTACTATAACCTTTGAACAGCAAGTTGACAGATTTATCTTGCAAGGTCGTGAAGTGATTGAATTGCTGCTTGATGGCCGGGAGTTAGAAGATTTGACGAAGCGACTTCATCCTGCGCATTCAACAACTCCCTAAAAAAATCCCTGGTATTTCTACCAGGGTTTTAAAGAGCTAATACCATTTCACTTCAGTTCTATCAAAGATACTCCTCTCTCGCTCTTCTGCGGCAGGCAGGATGTGGAATGGTTCTCATATGTTACAGCAAAAGTGACACGGTATAAAATTAGCCAACATTTGCTAACAGTAACTCCCGTTTTTCCGATTTTTGGATTTGCACTTGACCATCATCGTCAACATCAGCAATGGCTGTGTCTCCACTTACGATTTGACCACCTAGCAAAGCTTCTGCCAGAGAGTCTTCTAACAGACGCATAATAGCTCTACGTAATGGTCTAGCACCGTAGCTGGGGTTGTAACCTTCTTGAACTACACGTTCTTTAAAGCGTTCTGTGACTTCTAAGGTAATACCCTTCTCTGTCAAACGACCAGCAACTTCACGTAAGAGGATGTCAGCAATTTGCTTGACTTCATCCTTAGAAAGCTGGGTGAAGACGATAATCTCATCAAGACGGTTGAGGAACTCTGGACGGAAGTAAGCTTTGAGTTCTTCATTTACTAAGTTGCGGATGCGGTTGTAACTAGCATCGGCTTGGTTGTCGAAATCGAAGCCTAAACCACCGCCACCTTTTTCAATGACCTTGGAACCGATGTTAGATGTCAAGATGATCAAGGTGTTCTTGAAGTCCACTTTCCGACCTTTGGCGTCGGTGAGATGTCCGTCATCCAAGATTTGCAGCAGCATATTGAATACATCGGGGTGTGCTTTTTCGATTTCATCGAATAGCAGCACTGTGTATGGTTTGCGCCGCACGGATTCTGTAAGTTGTCCGCCTTCGTCGTAGCCTACGTAACCAGGAGGTGAACCAATCAGCTTGGAGACTGTATGGCTTTCCATGTATTCGGACATATCTAGGCGAATCATGGCTTCTTCTGAGCCGAAGAAGTAGGCGGCTAAGGCTTTCGCCAATTCTGTCTTCCCAACTCCAGTAGGACCGGAGAAGATAAAGCTGGCGATTGGTCGATTGGGGTTCTTTAACCCAACTCTGGCGCGACGGATGGCACGAGATACAGAGGTAACCGCTTGTTCTTGACCGATGAGCCGTTGATGAAGTGTGTCTTCCAGATGCAACAGTAGCTCGGATTCTGATTCTGTGAGCTTGTTGACTGGGACACCAGTCCAGGAAGCCACGATTTGGGCGATGTCTTCCTCATCCACGACGGGAGTTTTGCCTGATGTACCTGTTTGAGTTTCGGCGTGCAGTTTTGCTTGCAGTTCCAATTCTTGATCGCGTAGCTTACCAGCTGTATCAAAATTTTGGATTCTGACTGCATCTTCTTTGGCTTTGGTGACACCAGCCAATTCGCGCTTCAGTTCTTTGTTAGGAGAAATCTGAGAGTTGCGCAGACGCACGCGAGAACCAGCTTCATCAATCAAGTCTATTGCCTTATCTGGCAAGAAGCGATCGCTAATGTAGCGGTCTGACAATTGGGCGGCTGCGACTACAGCTGCATCAGAAATTGTCACTTTATGATGTTGCTCATAAGCTCCCCGCAAGCCATAGAGAATCTCAATGGTTTCTGCGACTGTGGGTTCGCCTACCATAATCGGTTGGAAACGGCGCTCTAAGGCTGCATCACGCTCAATGTGCTTACGGTACTCATCTAGTGTGGTTGCACCAACGCACTGGAGTTCACCTCTAGCTAAAGCAGGCTTGAGGATATTGGCTGCATCTAAGCCGCCTTCTGTTCCCCCAGCACCAACTAAGGTATGAATTTCATCAATCACGAGGATGATATTGCCGACAGTGCGAATCTCATCGACGATTTTCTTGATGCGTTCTTCAAAATCTCCCCGGAAGCGAGTTCCTGCGACTAGCAAGCCCATATCGAGGCTGATTACTTGCTTGTCTTGCAAAACTTCGGGAACATCTTGGTTGATAATCCGTTGAGCCAGACCTTCGGCGATCGCTGTTTTCCCAACTCCCGGCTCACCAATCAACACTGGATTGTTCTTAGTCCGACGTCCGAGAATTTGAATGGCACGTTCAATTTCTTTATCACGACCAACAATCGGGTCTAGCTTGCCTTCTTGTGCCAGTTTGCTCAGATTTCTGCCAAACTCTTCTAGACTGAGTGCTTGGGTGCGCTTTGGTCCATTACCCGCAGCGTAAACTGTTGCGTTTTCACCTAAATAACGAATCACCGCAGTGCGGATGCTCTTGAGGTCAACGCCGAGATTTTGCAGTACTTTGGCGGCTACACCTTCACCAGCCTCGGTTAAACCTAAGAGTAAGTGTTCTGTATTAATGTAGTTGTGCCCCAGACCATGAGCTTCTTTAAACGATTGCTCAAAGAGGCTTTTTACTTTAGGAGTAAAAGGAATTTCCGGTGGTACAAAGCCAGAACCCCTACCAATAATTTTTTCGACCTCGCGACGTGCGTCTTTAAGAGTAACGCCCAATTCGGTCAGCACTTTAGCAGCAACCCCAGTTCCTTCTCCCATCAGCCCGAGGAGAATTTGCTCTGTTCCTACAAAGTTGTGTCCCAGGCGACGTGCTTCCTCCTGAGCTAGCATAATTACTTTAATTGCTTCGGAAGTGAAGTGTTCAAACATAGCGGGTTCTTGCTCCCTTGCTGCTTGGCTTTGGGTGAAATATCATTCACCCTTATCTAAACTTTCATGTATTTTCTTAATGACAATGTATCTTTATTTAAAGTTCAATGACAGTGGTGAGAGCCGTAAGAGTTAAGGTGTGGTTGCCGTCGCTAACGTGCTGAGTGGAATATTCAGGAGGTGAGAAGTTATGGATTTGACATTTACCTCTTCAGTGTTGGTTTTGGCTTCTCTACTCTCCGTCTCTCAGCTACACTTAAAACTCAAGACTCATAACTTAGGACTGACGATGGCTGAAGCATCCGGAAGTAAAGACCAACAGCATCCTCTTCATAACCGCGATCGCCCCACTATTGATATTTTACTAGCTCAAGAGGCGACAGACCATAACTTAGCAGAACTAGCTCGGCTCTTGATTCGTTATCAAGGCTTTCCGGGCGCGCGCGACATCCAACAAGACTTAGATAAAGTCTTGCAGCGTTGGGGTTTGACGGAAACACAGTTGTTTGAAAAAACTCGCCAGATCCACGATGTTGGGGGAATTTATAAAAGTCGCGGCAAAAAGGAAGAACAGGACTGGAATTAGTCACAATAATTCGTAATTTATTAGGACTTACGCAAAAGTCACGGAATTCCGTCATTACTAGCGTTCGACGAAGTCGTTCCCGTTCCCTCGTTGCGTTAGCTTCCCGCAGGGTAGAGGGTTCCCGCAGGGTAGGGTAGCGACGTAATCGCCTGAATTTCTGGGATTGCTTCCCTACACTACGTTCCGGTCGCAATGACAAATTTTGCTTGCGTAAGTCCTGTTTATAATAGCTTGTGGCAAGCCCGGCGAGTGACGCTCGGTTCTCGCTATTACTAATTCATAATGCTCTGTTCAAGTCTAAAGACTGCATTGCGTGTGTTTTTAGCGTGAGTTTGAATAAAGTGTAACCTGTACAGTTTTTAACAATTCTTGTGATGTATAGGGTTTTGGTAAAAAGCTTGTGATGCTATTATCTAAAGTTGCAATTAATTCATGATTAGAAGTCAATCCACTAACTACTACAATTTTGACTTCTGGATTAATTTTTTTCAGTACACGGATAGCCATCGGCCCATCCATAGATGGCATCATCATATCAATTAAGACGACATTAATCTCTGTTTTATGTTTTGTATATAAGGCAACTGCCTCAATTCCATCTTTAGCAACTAAAACATTGTAAGCATTTTTTTCTAAAGCAGTTTTCGTAATCTCCCGAATTGATTCTTCATCATCAACAACCAAAATTAATTCTCCATTTCCTGTGAGTAAATCATCATAGCCTGTTAATGTATTTTCTGTCTCAATTGTTTGTGTAGCTAGCAAATATATCTGAAATTCTGTTCCTTTTCCCAATTCGCTTACTACTTTCACAAAACCATTGTGACTTTTAACAATTCCCATGACTGTTGAAAGTCCCAGCCCTGTGCCTTGACCGACTTCTTTTGTTGTGAAAAAAGGCTCAAAAATCCGATCGATTATTTCTTTTGAAATACCCTTGCCTGTATCGGATATGGTAAGCACTACATAAGGACCAACCTGAGCATCAATATTCCTGCGAGCACATTCGCTGTCAATCCAGACATTCTTGGCAGAAATCTTCAGAATACCGCCGTCTGGCATAGCATCACGAGCATTAATACAAAGATTCAATACTACTTGGTGGAGTTGATTAGCATCACCTGAGATGTTCCAAAGGCTTTGCCTGGGAATATCAACATGTATTGCAATAGATTTGGAAAATGTCTGTTTAACAATTTGTTCAACTTCAGAAATGACATCGTTTATCTCTAATGTACTAAATTTTCCTTCAAGTCCTCGAGAAAAACACAGCACATGTTTGACTAAATCTGCTGCTCGTTTAATATTTGTTTCTAAAATTGCCAGCCATTGTTTGCTATTTTCATCTGCAAGTTTTATTTCTAAGAGTTGAACTATCATCAACATTGGTGTGAGCGCATTATTTAAGTCATGAGCAATACCGCTTGCTAGAGTTCCAATACTCTCCATACGCTGTGCTCGCAAAAACTGCGCTTCGAGTTGTTTTTTCTCTGTAATATCAGTGTTAACAATTAATATAGATTTAGGTTGTCCTGCCAAATCGGGCATCACTGTCCAACGACTAGCAACGATAATTTCTTTACCAGTTTTGGTAGTTTGATGTAAATCTCCTTCCCATAAGCCACAGTTCATTAAACTTTTTTGGATGTCTTGCAGTTGAAATAATGTCTCCTGTTGATAAAGCAGCTTATTAGCATTTCTTGTGAGCACTTCTTCTTGATTCCAACCATACAGACGTTCAGATCCTTGATTCCAAAATCGGATTTGATTATTCAAGTCTTGTACGATAATTGCATCTGTTGTGATATCTAACAAAGCTGCTTGTTCACGGATTCTTTGTTCTGCTTGCTTGCGTTCAAAGATTTCCGCTTCCAAACACTGATTTTGCTCGGTGAGTTTTTTCGTGAGGTTTTGCAGGCGCATGTGAATTTTAATGCGAGCTAAAACCTCGTCATGTGCCAGTGGTTTAGTGATGTAATCCACTGCTCCCAAATTCAACCCTTTAACTTTATCAACCTTATCTACAAGTGCAGTTAAGAAAATTACCGGAATATTTTGAGTTTCTGGATTGCTTTTTAACCGTCGGCAAGTTTCAAAACCGTCGACTTCTGGCATCAATACGTCTAATAAAATTAAGTCTGGTGAGGCATATTCTGCCATCTCCACTGCACTTATGCCATCTTCAGCTACTAAAACTTTAAACCCTGACTCTTCTAGAAAATCGAGCAATAATTCTAAATTAGTAGGATTATCATCAACGATTAAGATGACACCTTGGTTAGTAGCATTATCGCTCATTAATACCTCTAACAAATGTTAAAAAAGGCGAATTTGTTTTTCTTTAAAAATTTAGCAAGTTGACAGATATGGGTAGCAAATAGCATCCATTGTCAATCTCTATCTTCCACTCTAGTAGCTTCGATTGACAATAGCTCGTAGATGACACTTCATTGCTACATCAACAAAGCTAGCAATCTCCTCACTAGAGATAACTATAAGGGTAGTTGGCAGTAGTAAGTCTGAAGTGGGACGTGAATTCTTCCGCTCGTTTTCTCGATTAACCCATTCCCAGCCTAAATGCATTTTTCAGTTTTCTTAAAGATCCTATTACCGAACAGGTTTGGGTAGAAAACCGTCACAACCAACTTCCTGAGTATCTTGGTGAGCGCAATCAACAACGCTAGCTGAAACAGCAATTACTATCATTCCTTTTAAGTCTGGTATACTTCCTGAGCTATAACTAACTTCAAGTAACTTCGATGCCGCCCATGACAAACATCACCAAGTTTGTGAAAACTAAGCAAAGGTGTAGAAGGGTTCAGGTAGTTTTTTATGCGTCTTGGTGTACGCAGTTAGTGATGGTTATCTAAAAAACACTCCTTTGCCCATAAACTTAACTGATGGACTGTTAATTACCAGTTTTATTCCTGTTTCTTTTGTATTACGGCTCTTTTGAGGAATTTGTTGCTCAAGCAAAAATATTTCTGCTATTTTTGCTTGAGCAATGCTAATGCTTGGATTTTAATGTGAAACCGGAATTTTTCTTGATGATAACCTACTTTAAACACTGCTTTTAAAGACTATTTATAAAAGAAATATTAAGTAGACTGTTTTCAGATCATCAAACTACCTAAAAGCTTGATGAAAGATGATTTTGCCGTTATGCACTAAAACATAACGTTGAGTTACAACGCATTTAATCCTGTGCCTCTCTCACCCTACTCTGAGCAGAGTGACTAACTAATCAACGCGATCGCATTCATTATCCCATCTCCTTACTACCAGCAAGACAGCCTTTGAGTTGCGGGGTTTTCACTTCAGCCATTACAGTCCCGCCTCACTTGCCAAAATCATCACCCAAAGTTGCCAGAACCCGGTAAATTGATTGTGGCTTGCAGATGCATTCCCTCTCAGCTGTTGCTCTTATCTATTATGGAACGCGCAATTTTATACCTAGCTATTACTAACCACGGTTTTGGTCATGCTACTCGCATGGCATCAGTCGCCGCAACTATTCAAAAGTTCTGTCCCGAAGTTCTGCTCATTATGGTGACTACTGCACCACGCTGGTTACTAGAGTGCTATATCGAAGGCGATTTTATCCATCGCCCTAGAGCATTTGATTTGGGTGTGGTGCAAGCAGATAGCTTGACAATGGATAAAGCAGCCACTTTAGCAAAGTTATTAGAAATTAAAAAAAAGCAACATTCTTTAATTGCTTCGGAAGTCAATTTTATCCGTCAAAATCGTGTCCATCTGATTTTGGCTGATATTCCCTTTCTCGCGTCCCTAATTGCCAAAGCCGCCAACATTCCCTGCTGGTCGATTAGTAATTTTGGCTGGGATTTAATTTATCGCGACTGGGGCGGGGAATTTTTGGAAGTTGCTGACTGGATTAGTGATTGTTATTCAAAATGCGATCGCTTATATCGCCTCCCTTTCCATGAACCGATGTCAGCTTTCACCAATATTATAGATGTAGGTTTAACAGGTGGTTCGCCCCGCTACGCTGCTGAGGATTTGCGTGCAAGTTGGGGGATTACCGCACCCCTAGTAAAAACGATTCTGCTGACTTTCGGCGGCTTGGGTTTACAGCAGCTTCCCTACGATAATCTGAGCCTTTTCCCCGATTGGCAATTCATTGTTTTCGATCCATCTGCGCCAGATTTACCTAATTTAGTGAAAATTACTGACCGAAAACACCGACCTGTAGATTTTATGCCGATTTGTGGGCGAGTTGTCTCTAAACCTGGTTACGGTACTTTTGCGGAGGCTACCCGTTTGCAAGTACCGCTTGTTACCGTTACTCGCGAAGATTTTGCGGAAGCGGCTTTTTTAATTGAAGGGTTGAGTAATTATAATCAACATCAAATCCTTAGCCCAACTGAGTTGTTTGAAGGTAGTTGGGATTTTCTGCATCAATCTCTTCTGCAACCAAAGATATCTCAACCAATTGCTAAAGATGGCAATGAAGCGATCGCTAATGCTGTCCTAAAATATTTTTAACTCAATTTACGGGCTAGGAGCGATCGCACTTAATTAGAGGCTACAGATCAACCATTCCCACACCTGAAAATCCTAACCTGGAGGATTTGCTTCCAACCAGCTAAGTAAATCCTCTAGCCTTGTAAAATCTAACAAAGCCTCGCCAAGCGCTTCTAATTGCACTAAGGAAAGGGCTTGAATGCGTTCTTGAACTTCTGGCGCTAACTCTCCCACCCGTTTTTTTACTTGGCGTAGGACGAGACTTTGCGCTTGTTCCTGTTGTCCCCGTTCGTAGCCAATACGTTCACCAGTTGTTACATAGCTCATAGTTCTCTCCTGCTCAAACTGTTTAAATTCTTCCCAAAATTCCGCTTCCAATGCTTTTGGTAAAATCATAACCCAGTCAATAAATCGGTAGAGGTTACGAATATCTCTTTCTTGCAGTCCTTGTTCGTATAATCGCCGGATTAAGCTAAATTTCCAACTTTTGCGTTCTCCTGGTTTTTTACTCGTCTGCTGCGTCTTCAAATGTGCCATGACAACCGTTGCAAATGGGTTATCGCTAGCTTCTAACTCTTGCCAACGGTTTTGATAATCGAGAAGTTTAGCGGTGCCAAATTCAAAATTGAGCTTAGTATCGGGATAATTGTAATTGTATTGATTTGGTCGCCAATTTGGATCGGCATCGCACAAAATCGCCAAGCTAATTGCTGGTTTGCCAAATTTGTCAAATATCCGCAGGTTATAGGAAAACATTCTTTCTGCGAAGCTCTCTTCCGGTTTGGCTTGAATTTCTACATGAATTAATAGCCAAATTTCTTGTCCTTGAATTTGCCAAACTTTGACTAATTTATCTGCGTATCTTCTTCCTTGTTCAGCATCACGGGCTATTTGCTGAAATTCCTTATCTAGAAATTCATGGGGACGTTCCCAGTTAATTAATCTGGCTGTTTCTGGAAAGAAAAAATGCATGGCTTGGGGAAAGTATGCTTCTAATATTTCTTTCCAGGGTGAATCATTATCGGCTCTTTCTATTTCCTCAGTCATCTGGATTTGGAATTTGGCATTTATTCGACGGATATAGTAAAGAATACTCCAGCGTCGATTATTGCCACAGCAAAGACGATTTACTTTCAAAAATGCTAGGCGATCGCATCTCTAATTCACGTATACTCAAGGTTGCCATAGGTACTTGGAATTCGTTACTTAACTCAAGTTATGAGCTAGGAGCGATCGCACTAGGAATTAGTTTGAATACTACCATCGGGCATAATGGTGTCGAAGAAAATAGCATCTCTCAAGTAAGGAGCACTTTCCTCAAAATCTATGTCTTCCCCAGTATAACTACCGCCAATAACAGCATCCTTCAGATTGGCTCTAGTCAAATTAACATTTTCCATACTGGCACATCTGAGATCGGCTCCAGTCAAAATAGCATTTGTGAAGTTGGCACCATCAGCAAGCGAGTGAGTGAGATTAGCGTTTCGCAAGTTAGCACCCTCGAAGTTAACACCCCGAATGTTAGAGGATTGAAACCAAATTTCTTCAAGGTTAGCTCCTCTGAAGTTGATATTTTCCAGAGGACACTCAGCCAAGTTAGCACCAGCCAAGTTTATTCCACTCAGGTCGGTTCCTTCGAGTGAGATATCTTTTCTAACACGACCTTCTAGGTCAATTCCTGGGAAATCTCTTTCTCCAGAAGCATAACGTTGCAATAATTCCCCAGTAGTCTTGACTGTTTCCATAGTCAATAATTTCAACCTCCATAAAAGACAACAGCAACCCAGTCACCGGACAAACCACCTCTTCCCAAGTTGTGTGATATATTCTCAATTAGCAAGCGTATTCTGACGCTCAGTGGACTTTTAACTCATTGCAGATGACTCATTACCAAAAGCTACTCAGAGTTTCCACTACTGGCAAATCTTTTCAAAATATCACCTCAAAAATTGAAGCGATCGTTGCTGAGTCGGGGGTGGAAACTGGACTGTGTACTCTATTTTTGCGCCACACTTCAGCTAGTTTAGTGATTCAAGAAAATGCCGATCCTGATGTGTTGGTGGATCTGGCTAACTTTATGGCGAAACTTGTACCAGAATCAGGCAAGTACATTCATGATGCGGAAGGCCCTGATGATATGCCGGCACATATCCGTACAGCCCTCACCCACACCTCTGAACATATCCCGATTAATCGAGGTCATTTGGTTTTGGGTACTTGGCAAGGAATTTATGTTTGGGAGCATCGTCAGCGGAGTCATGTCAGAGAGTTGGTTGTCCACATCTCTGGTTAGAACTTTTTGCTTGATGGGGCTGATCGTTAAATATTACTTAAGCCACAGTTTTCTGTTAGCTTAATTGGGCATAAAATAATTAGCCCGCTTGGTAGCTGCTAAAATTTAATGGAAATTGCTGACTTAATTACGTGGTTTGAAGAATGGGCAAATCCTGCTTGGAGTGAAAACTGGGATAATTGCGGTTGGCAGGTTGAGCCAGGGATTTTACAACAACCAGCTAGGGTTTTGGTGTGTTTAACTCCAACTTTGGCGGTGATGCATGAAGCGATCGCCTGTAATGCTAATCTAATTTTTGCCCATCATCCCCTAATATTTAACCCTCCCAAATCCCTACGCCGTGGTGAAGCGATCGCGGATATGGTGCGGTTGGCTTTTACCAAAAATATTGGTATTTACAGCGCTCATACCAATTTCGACCAAGTACAGGATGGGACTGCTGATGTTTTGGCTCAGATTTTAGAACTCAAGGATGTTACCCCCATAGTCCCTACACAAAATGGTTTAGGATATGGTCGGGTTGGCATATTACAGCCTTTGATGACATTAAAGGAATTATTGGCGGTAATCCACACCCGTCTTGCTCCTCCAAATTTGATTGTTTCACCAACTGCCGATTTACACCAAGAAATTTCTCGAGTTGCAGTTTTGGGGGGTTCGGGTGCTAGTTATATTTCGGCGGTAGTGAAAACTGGTGCTTCTGCTTATCTAACTTCTGACTGTAAGTTCCATCAATTCCAAGAAAGCCGCGATCGCGGTTTGGTTTTGATTGACGCCGGACATTACGCTACTGAACGCCCGGCTTGCGATCGCTTGGTGCAAAAATTACGGTCTTTAAATCTAGATTGGGTACAATTGAGCGATCAAGATGAGGATTTCCGGCAGGTTTTGCCGTAATTTTATGTATATTATTATTCCTAAGTAGAATTGAAAATGTCAAATTTTTTTTGCGGCATTTACTTAAAACTAGTGTATATTTAACTATCATATATTGAGGTCTAGTTTCTACTCTTGGCTTGAAAATTGTGGATTATTTATTTCCTAAGTCTATTAATATATCGACAATTCAAGAGTCAGACAGTATAAAGGTTCCTATGATGGAGATCACAAAATAATGTAATTATAATCACCATTGCTTGCTGTTTTATATCAGTTTGTAAAATTATAAATTATTTCATAATGGAGGTAACAAATTGCTAACTAAGCCCTAATCAAAATGATTCGCACAATTGTTGAATCTGCTTTCCAAACTGGATGTCTTAGTGTTGAATCTGAGGGTCTGCTCCATCAAGTTCTAGCGACGAAATGTTATCAGTCAGATGATTTGCTAGCTTTAGCCGCGCTTTCCGATGCGGTTCGTGCAGGTCAAATTAAACGAGAAGCATCCTCGAAATTAATCATGGAATTTCCCCTAGGGAACAAATCTTGCTGATACCCTGACAATAATTGACTTTGGCGTTGCATAGTTGCTCCTAAACGGGACGTGTCACATCAGTCAAAACACCCTAAACTCAAAACTCTTGAGATGTTGTTGTCTAAAACCATTCAGGACAGCCAGAGAATGAGTTAAGATCAAATACATAGGGGTAAAAGTACAGCCGAGTTCCCGGACTTCCCAGCAATGCCAATGACTACAAGTAGGCAACTCAAACAACCGCAATCAATGCTTGTTTCGGAGTATCTATTATTACATAATGGTAGGAAGAACTCACCAGCAAGGATTAACCTAGTTAGGATAAATCCCGAATTGTATGACTTCTATGAAGAATACATTCGCTGAAGGAACCTGAAGAAGTTTTAGTTTCACCAACGTAGTAACTATGAAGTGATGACCCAACATTTCCAAAGATTCTGACAACTACACGCAAGTCTTTGGTTTGGGTCAAAATACGTAGTTACACGTAACTGTAAAACTGGCTTCTTAAGGGTATTATGCACTGGGGTAAAACCCAATTTTGAAAGGTTTAACTACGTTGTTTAAAAAGGCAGAAGCAGTACATGCTACACCGCAAGATTTATCAATTGTGTTGCGATGGGCGGGAGGTATGTGTTTTTTTGCGGGACCAGCAACGCTGGATCGAACGCGCCCGCATCATTGATATAGAGGGAGATTTAGTGACCCTACGCTATGAAACAGAAGAAGAAGATGAAGTTTGTTCTTGGGAAGAGATGGTTCGGCTCGAAAGTATTGGTGCTGTAACCCAAAAGCTAGCCTCAGTGCCACGCGGTAATGTAGAACCTCTTTTAACCGAAGACTGTCCGGAAGCTGAGCGTATCCATAACCGTTACACTGATTCAAATCCTGAATAAATCAAAATAGTCGAGAGTCAAGAGTCCAGAGTCAATATTTCCACTCTGGACTCTTAACTTTTTTGTCATTTGTCATTTGTTTGCGTCTCCTTCATCTATCCAATCCCCTATTCATTCTCATTTAACCGTTCATAGGCAGGACAATAACCTTCAAGAGTTACCTTGAAGTTGTACAAGGGGGAATTAGGGTTCCAACATCGCTGACCTCGTTGATGTCGGCAGGTTCCACAGCATTCAACATCAGTCAATGTATAGCGATCGCTACTTTGATTGAGTAATTCTCGTTGCGATAAACCCCGTAATACTATTTCTTCACCCTGCCAACGGGCTTCGATTAAACCTGTATCAGCAAAAGATCGCCAGCGGGGATCAGCTGTAATTGCATCTGGGATGGTAATTGTGATTACAGTTCCTAACTCTGTCAGTTCGCCTTCATAATTAGTTTCTGGCGCAGCTGGTTGTATAAATGTGTCACCAATAGGCAGTTCTACCAACATCCCAGCAGAAGGTGAATGCAAATGGTAGCGGTTTTGTAACTCTTCTAAGGCAGTCAGATCTGCCAAGTAGGAAGGGGAACCGTGAACAAAAATGACGTGCTGGGGTCGCAAATTATGAATTAGCTGGGTAGTACCAGGACCATCACTATGTTGGGCGAGGAGATAGCCTTCAATGGTCGTGGGTGCTGAATATTGTTTTTGAACTTTTATATCTATTTTTTCTGGGAGGAGAATTAGCCAAGGGCCTGTTTCGCTTTGGCAGTATTTACTCAAATCACCTGTAGAGTCAGTAAGGACAATACAGGGGGACTTACCAATATTGGCACGATGTTCTGCTTGCAAACGCCGCACACGGGGACGTACCCTTTCATCCCAAAACAATGGTTGATGACGGGCGAAGTTTTGTACTGATGGGGGGAGATGGGCCAGTAGTTCTAGATAGGCATCGCAGCCGATAGCTACAGCACCATCAACCCAAATATCCAAATCTCTACCTGTGAAGTGGTGATGGCTGCGTAAAAGCATTAGTAGTTCTTGACCCAAACCTAAAGCAGGTGTGGGAAGCAGTACAGAACAGCGATCTGCGATCGCTCGATGAATTCGCTCTGCTAGTTGATTTTCTTGGTTACGACGGTGAGGATGGCGCGATGTCCCATAAGTACCTTCAATAATTAGAGCATCTAACTCTAATCCCCGTAATTCTTCTAAACGCAAGCCTTCTACCAGCCGCGAGTTAGATAAGAAAAAGTCACCTGTATACAGTAGTTTGTAAGTACGCCTTGGGGTGGTGTAGGTGAGTAGAATCGCCACTGACCCTGGTAGATGCCCTGCGGGAAACAACTCTGCTACCAGGCCCTCTTGAAATTCCACAGGCGATCGCAGCGGTAAGGCTTGACAAAATTGGGGAATTTCTTGTGGATCTTGGTCTAACCAGTTTAATGACAGTAACTTGCTGGTTACCTCGCTGGCGTATATCGCTAAATGAGGGAAAGCCTTATGCAGTGACAGCAATCCTCTAGCGTGATCTGGGTGGGCGTGACTGATCAAAACTAAATCTATTGGTAAGGGAGAATTTCGTTGGCGTGCCGACTGTTTTAGCTCCTTCACCAGCGATGAAATATCCCCCAAACCACAATCAAGCAAGATGCGGTACGGACCCATCCGTACTAATAAACATACGCCCTCATCATTATGCTGGACACTATAAGGCAAACATTCTAATTCGCTAGCTGCCTCATCAGCATCAATACGAGAGGACGATGAAAGATTATCTCTCATGTTCTCCTCCCCTCAAACCTCATTGTCATGGAAATATCCCAAAAGCCAAAAACTGTGGGTATTTTGGTTTTGTGACCCAGGGGTAAGTTTTATTTTGCGCCCCTTCACCCTGAAAATGCGGATTTTTGATGGGGGAGGACACCTCCGCCGAACCCGCTCTGGTTCGGAAAAGTTGGGTAACGAGAAGCCCTCAAACTAGGGGCTAAGGAAATTTTCCTCTTGCCCGTTTTCCTTTCCGAAGTTCTGAGGGTCAGAAGCCGACCTTCAGACCTCTGTCAATGTGCAGAGCCATTGCCGTGATAATTATCTGAGTCATAAAATCCGTTTTTTGTGCCAAAAAACAAGCACGAAATCGTAAATACGACTGTTAATCCCACTAAAATCAGCTTTACATCCATTTGGTTTGCTGCCCTTTACTAAAAGACTTTCATAATATTAATAGGGCGCTTCGGCATCAAGGCTGAAACACTAGAAAATCTTTACTATGCTTAGGTTGATTGGACAATAGGTAAATTTACTATCATAAGTTCTGATTGTAGACTTTTTCAGCCGACCTGTCTATCTATCTATATAGCATTCTTGGCATCTAGGTGTACATCAACTGTGATTGCTACAAGAGTGGCGTTCTAGGCTTGTTAGCAATAATTACCCAATTCCTAAATTAACGAAGTTACTCATTGTTTATTTGGAATACATATTTTATTCCGGATTTTTATTTGATTTGCCTATATATAAATTATTGAATTAAATATTGTGATGTTTCAGGATAATAGCTTGAAAATCATGCAGAGAGCACTAAGTTATCCAATCCGGTGGACAGGTTCCCTGGCATAAAGAAGGCAGAAGTTGATTAGGACTGATGGCGGATTAGAGGTAACACCCCTCACTTCAATGTGAAACGCTTTTGGCAGATGATGTCTCCTAATACCAATTCTGTGTGAACTGAGAATACATACAAAGCCTGCCGACCCTGGCTAATTAGGAACATCTTTAGCGCTTAAGCAAGAACTCTCTAAAACCCTCTTTCCTTTGCGGTACCCTTGGAAGCCGCTAGCCTGCGGCAACGCTGACGCTCCTGGCGTCGCTACCGCGAACGCGTCTACGTTTTTTTATAATTTTGCGTAAGTCCTGTCTTTATCAAGAAATGGTATCACAAAGTTTTTTTACATTCTGAAAGCTCGCTTCACGGATGGACTACCGACGACAAGCTCTTTGGGTAATCTTCTGCGTTAAAAACCCTACGCTTAGCTTGCTTCCCCGTAGTAGAGTACGCAGCCGCCTACGGAGAAACTTCTAAGTTATAAATGTCATTTAATTCATCAATTTTTCACTATAAAAAAGTCCTACTTAGTTGTAGCTAATAATTTGGTACTTAAAACTTAGCTGTATGACTTTAAAAAATATTTAATTTGAAAATATACGGAGATTTATCTAGTATCTTGCTTTGTTTATCGTAGTATTTATTAGTTAGTTTTATTCAGTAATTTTGGCAATACTTTGGGGAAGAGTAATTCAGTACAAATTGGTATTTCTTCCATTAGCTATTTTCGAGTTTTTCTATTAGTAGATATCCTAGCGTCAATGGTTAACGCCTATTTGGGAATCATAAGGTTGATAACCTTTTCTGAGGGTTACTGTCCTTCAGTTATCTGCACGGAGGCAAGAAATGCAGCAGACTACAATCAAGCCACAATCTCTATTTAAACTCGATCCCCCCTTTGTGATAGCAGCGCTAATTATACCTATTGTTCACCTCTGTCTTGGATATCTAGGTTTATCCATGACATTCGTCAATGGTGCATCAGTATTTTGGCCTTCACTTGGTGTGTTTTTAGCAGCAATGTTGCTGGTAGGCTATCGTGTCTGGCCTATATTATTTGTGAGTGATTTTATTGTTAGCTATATTCTTTTTTTCAAAAACAATTTATTAATTAGTAGCATCATTCCTGCTGTTAATCTCATCACTCCTGTTGTTGCAACTTTTTTGATTCATCGCTTGATCAAACGCCGCAATTTTTTAGAGCGATCGCAAGATGTCTTTAAATTTATCATCCTAACTATACCCAGCCCCCTGATCAGTTCAATACTGGCTGCATTGACGCTTTGTGCCAGTGGGATTACACCTTGGACAGCATTTGGTGATGTGTGTCGAACTTGGCTGGCGTCAGATAGCACGGGTATTTTGGTCGTAACACCCTTATTGCTGGCATGGTTCCAAAAATCTCAAAAAAGTTTTGAACGGCGACAAATTACCGAGTTTGTATTTGTCTTGCTCTTGGTGATGGCAATCGATCACGTAGCTTTTTCAGGAGGATATCCAATTGAATACATGATCATTCCCCCGCTGATTTGGTCGGCAGTACGGTTTAAAGCGCGGGAATCTACTCTACTTGTACTGATTGTGTCTGCGATCGCAGTTTTTGGAACTGTTCGCGGCTTTGGTTCCTTTGCCAAACAAGCCTCGCCCAATGAATCACTCATCCTGCTGCAATCATTCATTTGTGTGATCGCTATCACTACATTTGTCCTCTCGGCGATGACTCATGAAAACCAGAGGGCAGAAACGAAACTCCGACAAGCTAATGATGAACTAGAGCGACGAGTTGAAGAACGAACGACTGAACTCCAAGAGGCGAAAAATGTTGCGGAAGTTGCCAATCAAGCTAAAAGTGAATTTCTCGCCAACATGAGCCACGAGTTGCGCACGCCCCTCAACGGTATCCTAGGCTATACGCAAATCCTCCAACGGACTGAACCCCTGACAAAAAAAGGTCTTAAAGGAATTGAAATTATCTATCAATGCGGCTCTCATTTGTTGACTCTAATTAACGATGTGCTCGATTTGTCTAAAATTGAAGCCCGCAAAATGGAGCTATGTCCGGTTGATTTCCATTTACCTTCATTTCTGCAAGGAGTCGTCGAAATCTGCCGCATCAAAGCTGAGCAAAAAGTAATTGCCTTTCACTATCAACCTGACGTTCAACTCCCTATTGGAATTCATGCAGATGAGAAACGACTGAGGCAAGTTTTAATTAATCTCCTGGGAAACGCAATCAAGTTTACAGATAACGGGGGAGTGACATTAAAAGTAAATGTCATGAGTCAAGAAAAACAACAAATAACTAAATTTAAAATTCGTTTTCTTGTGGAGGATACAGGAGTTGGGATGTCATCAGAGCAATTGGAGAAAATTTTTCTTCCCTTTGAACAAGTTGGAGATTTCAAGCGACAGGCGGAAGGCACCGGATTAGGATTAGCTATCAGTCAACAAATTGTCCGCCTCATGGATAGCGCTTTGGAAGTTCAAAGTCAATTGGGTAAGGGAAGTATTTTTTGGTTTGATGTGGATGTGCCGGAAGCTAAAGGATGGGCAACGGCTTCTAGAGAGATGCCGCAGGGAGCGATCGCAGGATATCAGGGTAAAAAACGCACCATCTTGGTTGTAGACGACAAGTGGGAAAATCGTTCGGTGATTGCCAATTTGCTGGAACCGATTGGATTTGAGGTGATGGAAGCCAGTAATGGACAGGAGGGAATTGAGCGAGCTGTTGCCACTCTACCAGACCTAATTATTACCGATTTACTCATGCCTGTGATGGATGGCTTTGCCCTAATTCAACAGGTAAAGCAATCTCCTCAGTTGAAAGATGTGGCGATTATTGCTTCCTCAGCAAGTGTGTTTGAAAGCGATCAAAATCAAAGTTTAGAGGCTGGGGCGAATGCTTTCTTACCCAAACCTGTAGCGGCTGAAACCCTATTGGAATTACTCCAAGTTCACCTAAATTTGGAATGGATTTATATAGCGAAATCACAAATTGATGCAAATAAGCAAGAAACAAATGATATTTATTTACCTGCTCTTAACTTATTGAATCGCTTGTATGAATTGGTGAAACAGGGCGACGTCGATGGTGTGGTGAATGAAGCGAACGACTTGAAAGCGAGCAATCCTATATATTTTGCCTTTGCGCAACAAGTAATTCAGCTTGCCGAAAATTTCCAACTAAAAAAACTGCGTGAGCTATTAAATCAATGGATCAATCAGGCTAACTGAATCTTGCATTCTTGGTTTTTGAATTTATTTGCTAGAAAAACAATATTTAAAATTTAAACCGATGAAAGACTCTGATTTTGTTTTGATTGTTGACGACAATCCAACTAATTTGTCAGTACTATCACAAGCTTTAAAAGGTGCAGGTTTTGCGGTTCGAGTTGCCGAAGATGGAGAAAGTGCAATCGAATTAGTACAGCATAAACCACCTGCTCTGATTCTTTTAGATGTACAAATGCCTGGAATCGATGGGTTTGAAACTTGCCAGAAACTCAAAGCCGATCCGTTAACGCAAACAATCCCGATCATTTTTATGACAGCGCTGACGGATACGGAAAACAAGGTGAAAGGACTCTCTTTAGGAGCGGTTGATTATATTCCCAAGCCTTTTGAACAAGCAGAAGTGATTGCCAGAGTGCGATCGCATTTACAACTCAAACAACTGAGCGATCGCCTAGAACAGCGGGTAGCAGAGCGAACAGCGGCGTTGGCACAGGCACAAGTGCAACTGGTGCAACAAGAAAAGCTCTCTATGCTTGGTCAACTGGTGGCGGGGGTAGCACATGAAATGAATAATCCTATTAGCTGCATCATCAGCAATATGCTTCCTGCTCAAGAGTATGTTGCCGATATTACTAACATCCTGCAATTATGCCAGCAATATCACTCCCAACTTCCACCTGAGCTTCAAGAAGCGATCGCCCAAACAGATCTGGAGTTTCTTCTGGAAGATTTGCCAAACCTCCTCAATTCTATGCAGTTAAGTACGGAGCGCATCAAAGATATTTCCGTGTCGCTGCGAAACTTTGCCCGCACTGACACATCTGTAAAGATTGAGGTCGATATACATCCAGGACTTGACAGTACTCTATTAATTCTGCGACACCGTCTTAAAGGCTTGGGGCAACGACCTGAAATCAAAGTTGTTAGGCAATACTCTCCCCTGCCAAAGGTTGAGTGCTATCCAGGACAACTCAATCAAGTCTTTATGAATATCCTGGCTAATGCCGTCGATGCCCTAGAAGAAGTTTGGCAGCAAGGAAAGCGAGTCGATAATTCTCTTGTCATCAACGTCTGTACGGAAATGCTAGAGCCGGAATTTGTGACGATTCGGATTGCAGATAATGGCATTGGGATGACAGAGGCGGTGAGACAGCAGATTTTTGAATGCTTGTTCACTACAAAAGCAGTTGGTCAAGGTACTGGATTGGGATTGGCGATCGCTCACCAAATTGTAGTGGAAAAGCATGGTGGGGCGATTAAGGTTAATTCCACACTCAATCAAGGAACTGAATTTACGATTGTATTGCCTGTGAAAGAGGAAGTTTGAAGATCGTTCAAAATTCAAACTAAACCGTCTAGTTTTATACTTAGTGTATTTTTTGCTAGCTAATCTATACTTTACTTATTAACATACGCATAGCAAATATTCGTTTTTTAATTATATGTGTGCTTAATATTTAAGTACAAAACATCTAAATGCTTGAAAATTTGTATGTGTAGATGTTTAAACATTCAATAAATGTCCAGATGTTTAGATATGTAGTAGAATCTTGGGATTATTTGCTTGTAAATCTAAAATGATTATTACTGTGGCGGCGTTTAAGGGGGGTGTTGGCAAATCAACTACAGCGCTACACCTTGCTACATATCTTCAGAACATAGCTGATACACTGCTAGTGGACGGCGACCTCAATCGCAGTGCTTTGGATTGGTCTAACCGAGGTTGTTTGCCATTCAAAGTTGCTGATGAAAAGCAGGGGATACTTCTAGCAAAACTTTATGAGCATATTGTGATTGATACGCCAGCCCGGCCAGATATCAATGAACTAAAAACTATTGCTCAGGGATGCGATTTACTAGTAATACCTACCACTCCTGACGCGATCGCTTTAGCTGCGACAATGCAAATGCTTGAAGCACTTAAGCAATTTAAGACGAATTATCGGATTTTGCTGACTCTCATTCCACCAAATCCCAATAAAGCGGGAGAAGATGCTAGAGCAGCTTTGTTAAAAGCAGGGTTACCTGTATTTAAATCTGGAATTCGACGCTTGGCCGTATTCCAAAGAGCAGCTTTAGAAGGAGTACCAGTCAATGCTGTCAAAGATTCTTATGCCCAAATTGCATGGCGCTGTTACGCTGAGGCTGGAAAAGAAATATTAGAAAATTCAAAATGACTAAATAATCATATATGAACTCAATCTTTCGTTAAAAATTAATAATTTTGTAGTAGGGTGGGCATTGCCCACCAATTAAATCTGTCTGTTATCTAGCTGCTAATTGTCTACTAATTCATATGGAGAAGTTTAGTTTGAATAATAAGAAAAAAACTAGCCGTTTTGATGACCTAATTGATGCTGCGCGCAGTCGTCAACAACGAGACAACCTACAGCCAACTGAAGCTCAACCTAATTCCCTCAGCAAAAGTACCGATCCAGAATATATCCGCACAACTATTTATCTGCCTAAGCAACTGCATCGAAAACTTAAAGCGACAGCCGCTTCTCAGGAGCGACAAATGAGCGACATCATGACAGAATTGGTTGAGCAATGGCTTTTGTCTAATAATCAGGCTAAAGATGGAAATAGTTAGCTTGGTCATTGATTATTTAAGGCAAATAAAGATAATTGACTAAAGCACAATTTCCTGACCTTTCTCGGTAAAACGCACATCTTTAATTTTCCATTGAGCATTACTTGTCAATGTTTTACGGAGACTACCAAACAGGGCAAACTGTTCACAACTAGAAAGAGAAGCTAATTGCCGTTTAGAGTTAGGAGCTACTCGCAAATCAACGGTAGCAACGCCATTTTTAACGTTAACTCGATAACTAGATAAGTTAAAGTCGCCTGAATCTCTTTGCTCTAAAATTTTACTCACTGCACCGTTTACAGGCTCATCTGCCGATACTGGAACTTTTTGGGCAATCAGTTGTTGACATTGGGCATCACTTGTGTATAGGGTGACATTAGTAGTTTTGCCAGCGTCAACTTGAGAAGTTGTAGCAGGTGCACTTGCTGTAGGAGATTTTTTGGGTGAGGATGACTTTGTGGCAGGTGTAGTTTCTCTAGGGGATGCTTGAGGCAAGGGTGTCTCAACAGCGTCTGATTTAGCCCTCAGTTGAGCCATACTAGGGCTTTGGCTGGGGGATGGGGATGATGCGCTGTTAGATGTTGTCGTTGGCGTTGGTGCGTCGCTAATAGTATCCTGACGAGAGGTGGGGTTAGAACTACAGCTGCTGATAGTAGTAGCGATCGCCACAACAATAAATGGTAAGAGATATCTTCTAGTTATGTTCATCATGTTACTCATAGCTTTGGACTTGTTGGGTTGTTCTATTAATTACACTGTTTTTTGTAACTATTCCGTATAAAGTTGTCAATTTTGAGTCAGTCTATCCAGCCTCAACTACGGACTTTGCAAAGCTTTACTTTCTGGCTGTGATTGGCTATCTTCAAACCCATCACAGCACTTCACTCTATGCCATTGAATTTAGAAATAGCCAAAAAAGCTTATGTCTAGCAATGAATCCAGTAACTACGACCTCCGTAATGCTGAATGGGATGGTGTTGGAATTGACCAATGGGAGCCATCCAAATGGAAACAATGGAAAGCCAAATCTTCCGCATCAGACGAAGGTGTGAAGATAGAGCGCGAATATCTTAGGATAAAACACGCTATTGCACAAGCTAACTCGGCATTAAGTTTGGAAAGAGTGAAGGTAAAACTTAAGCTAACTAGTGCGAAAACTATTGGTTTACAAGGGACTTTTCCCTGTAAACCTGGTGATGTAGGAAAAAATGGTAGTCCAAGTAAGCAGTATACCATTTCGTTTGGGTTTGCTGCTAATGATGTAGGTGTGAAAACAGCAGTAGTAAAAGCACGAGAATTAGATTTGTTATTGATGACAAAACAATTCCGGTGGACACCAGAGTTACTAGGAAAACAAGCTCAAAAAGTATTTTTTCCAGAGCAGGAAAATTCTACCAAACTCATCAGTGAATGGATTGAAGATTATCAGCGGGAGTTTTGGAAAACTCATGAGAAGAATAGGCAAGGCATACGTACTTGGGAAACTCATTATCTGAGACATTTGAAAAAACTACCTCAACATCTACCAATGTCTTTATATGCTATAGAAAAAGCATTAGAAAGAACTAAACCTAATACATCTGGGCGGTTTTTCTTAGTATGGCAACTGAAAAAGTTTTGCGAATTTTGCGGTATTAATGGCTTAAAAACAATTGATGCTTATGCCACTCCTAAACCATATCCAACAATTCGCAAAGTCCCCTCAGATGAAGAAATTATCCAAGGCTTTACTAAAATTGGCCTGCCTTTATCAGTATATGCTAGTAAAGATAATCTGACACAACCTAAACAATGGCAATGGGCATATGGGATGTTAGCCACTTATGGCTTAAGGCCTCATGAATTATTTGCTGTAGATATAGAAGCCTTTACTAATCCCCAAAATACTTTTCATGTAGTAAATTTAAATCCTAGTTTGACCGATGGAACTAAAACTGGTGAACGCAGTTGTGGGATTCCGCCATTACATCCCCATTGGGTGGAACTGTTTGATTTAAAAAATGTGAAATTCCCTTACAACGAGGGGAAACTAAGTAATAAAACGGCAAAAGTTTATATCAGATTTAGAGTTACGAATCTAGGTTTTAGACCTTATGAATTACGTCATGCTTATGCCATACGTGGGCATCGACTGCAAGTTCCCATTAAAACGATGGCCGATTACATGGGACATACAGTGCAAGAGCATACCAAGACATATCAAAGATGGATGAACGAAGATGCAAATTTAGCAATTTATCGAGAAGTTGTAATTCACAGACAAGGTACAACCAAGGAAGCATTGAAGGCCAGAATTAGTGAATTAGAAGCTGAAACTCAGGCTTTAAAGGCTGAAAATGCAACACTTAAAGGGTTATTGATTCAGCATCAGTTGGGTGAATTATTTGAAATCAAAAATATTGAACCACAAAGACACGAAGACACAAAGAAGATTCTTTAGCCATAATGGTTGTTTGCTGAATTGAGTAGGGAACAATAAGTGCTGTAGTTGCCTTTATTTCCCTAGCTAGCAAGTAACAAAACTATGACTTGCAATCTCATCTCTGTAGATAAAAATACTTACGAATCTCTTCAACAAGAGCTGATAGAACTACGTCAGATAGTGGAGTCTAATCGCTGCTTAAATAGCCTACAGCAGATGCGCTTGTTTATAGAATACACCCCAGCTGCGATCGCTGTATTTGACCGTCAGATGTGCTACCTCTCAGCTAGTCGGCGCTGGCGGGAAGATTACAGCTTGGGTGATGAGGACATTATTGGCCGCTCTCATTATGAAATATTCCCTGAGATTCCTCAGTATTGGCGGGAAATTTACCAACGTTGTTTAGCAGGTGCCATTGAGAAATCCGCAGAAGATGCCTTTCCTCGTGCTAACGGGACAACCGAATGGGTAAAGTGGGAGATTCATCCTTGGTACAAAGATTCTGGTGCAATTGGTGGCATCATCATCTTTACTGAAGTGATTACTAATCGCAAACAGACAGAAATAGCCTTAACAAAGAGCGAAAAGCTTTTAAGAGATATTGCCGCTAATGTACCTGGTGCAATTTTTCAGTTCACCAACCGTAATGGTGTTTGGAGAGTCGACTATATCAGCGACTTTATTTGGGAACTGGCAGGGATTACAGCAGCAGATATGATACAGGACTTCAATAGCTTTTTTGCTCGCGTACACCCAGAGGATATTGAAAACTATGTTGCTTCAGTAGTAGAGGTAATAGAAAATTCCATTCCTTGGCACTACGAAGGACGGTTGATTAAGCCCGACGGAGAAATTGTTTGGTGGCAAGGAGACTCAACTCCTATACGAAACGACCAAGGAGAGATTATCTTCTGTGGCGTACTATTGGACATCACTAACCGCAAGCAGGTAGAAGCAGAACTCAAACAACTCAATGAAGAATTAGAAGCCAGAGTTGAAGAACGTACAGTAGCTTTGCGTTGTAGCGAAGCCAGGTTGCAACGATTAGCAGATAATGTACCAGGGATGCTTTATGAATTTCGGCTAACACCTGATGGTAGAATGTCTTTTCCTTATGCTTCTTCGCGATGTCGAGACATCTTAGGAGTAGAGCCAGAACAAATAAAAGAAGATGCGTCGTTAGTATTTGCTCATATTCACCCTGAAGATGCTCCTCTGATTCAAGAAAAAACTGTTCAATCTGCCCAAACTCTGCAAAACTTTGAAAATGAGTGGCGGATGATAACTCCGTCCGGTCAGCAGAAATGGATTAAAGCCTTCTCTCGACCAGAACGCCAGCCAGAAGGAGAAATTCTCTGGTATGGTTGCTTATTTGATATTAGCGATGTCTACGACGGGCTACGCCAACGCCAACAAATACAGCAACAACTACAAGAGCAGGCACAGTTTTTGCAAAGCATCTGGGAAGGTGTGGACTATGGCATCTTTGTTTTGGATGTTTTAGATGATGGCGGAGAGTTTCGTTACATTAAATTCAATCCAGCCATGCTCAGAAATAGTCTAATTCCCCTTGAACCTTTCTTAGGAAAAACAATGGCAGAGGCCCTACCTGCTGAGATGGCACATTACTATCGCCAACACTACCGTGAATGCATCAATTTGGGCAAGACTATATTCTATGAGGAGTTTTTCTATGCTCATGAACAGGAAACTTGGTGGCTATTAAATATCACACCTCTTTTAGATAGCACCTCACGAATTTCTCAGTTGGTGGTAACAGCGACTGACATCACAGAACGCAAGCAAGCTGAACAAGAACGACAAAGATTTGTTTCTTTGATTGAGAACAGCAGTGACTTCATTGGTTTTGCCAGCTTAGAAGGAAAACCAATTTTTATTAATGAAGCTGGACTCAAGCTTATTGGTGTTGATAATTTAGAAGCAGTAGAAGACTTCAGGATTATTGATTGTATCTTGCCAGAAGACAGAGAATATATGGGGCGATGCATTCTACCTGCTGTTATGGAATGTGGTTTATGGCAGGGGGAATATCGTTTCCGACACTTTCAAACTGAAGAAGCAATCCCAGTTGACTTCAGTATGTTCTTGGTTAAGAATTCTGAGACTGGCGATCCTTTATGTTTGGCAACTATTACTCGTGATATCAGCGAACGCAAACAAGCAGCAGATAAATTGCAAGAAAAAGAGGAATTCTTACGCAGTATTTACGATGGTGTCGATCAACTAATATTTGTGATTAACGTTCTAGAAAATGGTGAGCTTTGGTTTGCTGGCTGGAATTCACTTACAGAAAAAGCAACAGGATTTAGTAATGCACAGGTTATAGGTAAAACTCCAGAGGATGTGTTTGGTACTGTTGAAGGTGCAGGAATACATCAACGATATCAAAGCTGTATAGATAAAGGTGTTGCTATCACATACGAAGAGTGTCTAACCTTTTACGGTCAAGAAAGTTGGTGGTTTACCACAATCAATCCTTTAAAAAATAGCGAAGGTCGAATTTATCGACTTGTGGGAACAACGTTTAATATTACTGAGCGTAAACAAGCAGAAGAAGCACTCCAAGCCAGCCAACACTTCATTCAACGCATTGCCGATTCTTCTCCTAATATTCTCTACATTTTCGATTTAGAAGAACAACGCAATGTTTACGCAAATAAAGAAATTGCTACTCTTCTCGGTTACTCTAATGTAGAAATTTACCAGATGGGAGAAAATCTGATTCCTACCATTATGCATCCAGATGATTTGGACAGAATCAGGCATCACCATGAGAAATTTCTTACCGCTAAAGATGGTGATATTGTTGAGCTTGAATTTCGAGTCAGACGAGCCAACGGTGAATGGTGCTGGCTCTACAGTCGGGAAACGCCATTCAACCGTACTGATGAAGGAAATCTCAAGCAAATTTTGGGTGTATCAACTGACATCACAGAACGCAAACAAGCAGAAATTAAATTACAACAACAAGCACAAAATTTGGAAGATATGTTGCGCGAACTACAACGCACCCAAACCCAACTTATCCACAGTGAGAAAATGTCCTCAATAGGTAATATGGTTGCAGGTGTCGCCCATGAAATTAACAATCCAGTTAATTTTATTCATGGTAATCTGATTCCTGCCAGCGAATACACCAAAGACTTGTTGCGACTGGTGGAACTCTATCAACAACACTATCCCGAGCCTCCAGAAGAAATTCAAGCAGAAATTGCAGATATTGACCTTGATTTTCTCAAGGAAGACCTAGTAAAACTTCTCCAGTCTATGCGGGTAGGGACTCAGCGCATTCGTGAAATCGTTCTATCGCTCCGCAATTTCTCCCGCTTGGATGAAGCTGAATTTAAACAGGTAGATATCCATGAAGGACTTGATAGCACTTTGATGATTCTACACAACCGTCTAAAAGCCAAACCAGATCATCCAGAAATTTTGGTAATTAAACAATATGCTAAAATTCCCCTGATTGATTGCTACCCCGGTCAATTAAATCAGGTGTTTATGAATATTATAAGTAATGCTATCGATGCTTTAGAAGAGTCATTAGTAAATAACTTTGAGCAAATGACAAATCCACAGATTCGCATTTGTACAGAAGTTATCAATAGGAATCGCGTAGCTATCCGAATTTCAGATAACGGTAAGGGAATCCCTCCAGCAATCCGATCTAAATTATTTGACCCTTTCTTTACTACCAAAGATGTGGGTAAAGGAACTGGATTAGGTTTATCGATTAGTTACCAAATTGTAGTAGATAAACATAGTGGTAAATTATCTTGTAATTCAGTACCAGGACAAGGAGCAGAATTTGTAATTGAGATTCCCGTTACTCAGCCAAAAGTTCAACAGTAAAGAATTCAAAATTTAAAACAGTTAATTTAAATAGTAGGGCCTTTTATCGCTCTTGAGTATGGCATAACACATACTACTGGCTGTATGATGAAATTGGTGAGAGTTAGGTGAACTGTAGAAGCGAGGCAAGTTATGTTACTTAAACTCAACCAACTAATTGTACCTGCCGGTCATCAATTATTGATTAAAAATATATCCTGGTCAGGATACAAAAATATTTTGGCAGAATTGGGCGAAAATCGCACTTCTCGGATATCTTACAGTCGAGGAATTTTGGAAATAATGGCTCCATTACCAGAGCATGAGGTAGCTAAGGTTATTATTGGGGACTTTGTAAAGGCGCTACTAGAAGAACTCGATATTGAATTTTGGAGTTTGGGTTCTACTACTTTTGACCAAGAAAAAATGGATGCTGGGGTAGAACCTGATGATTGTTTTTATATTCAAAACGAAGCTGCTGTTCGTGGAAAAGACAGAATTGATTTAACAATTGACCCACCTCCAGATTTAGCAATTGAAATTGATATTACCTCTCGCACTCGGTTTAATAACTATGAAGTTTTGGGTGTGCCTGAATTATGGCGCTGGAATGGCACTAGATTAGAAATTAATGTGCTGATTAATGGTAAATATGTAGCATCTACTAGTTCTATTTTTCCGAATTTACCTATTGCTCAAGTTATTCCTGAATACTTAATGCGGAGTAAAACTGAGGGGAGAAATGCAGCGATGAGGGCGTTTCGGGTTTGGGTAAGAGAGCAAATATGAGTTGGGTTTCATTGTCGTTCAACCCAACATCCGCATGGGTGTAGTAGTAGAGAATGTTGGGTTTCGTTCCTCAACCTAACCTACGCCTGACTTTTGGGAGCACTCACGCAACCACACACACCAACCGAAAACCAACATGGAAGCTACTAACCCATATTCCGCATGAGTAATTGTACTCAAAATTTTGCCCTCCGCAGGTTGTTTTATTAAAACATGAATTTTGGTAAAACGGTTAAAACCTATTTATGGCAACAATTTCACGCTTTTTATCATCTATGGGTGGTGAGCGAATTTTTTAGTCTCAAACAGGCTCAATTTATTGAGAATAGTGTCAATAACCTGAATTTTGACACTTACCAGAGTTGCGATCGCAGAGTGCAGAATAGAGGTTTAATGCCTGAAAACCATCTCAGAGTGGGTTTAGAGAAAATACCAAGATTTTCAAACTAACCTGCGGAATGTGGGTACTAACCTTATGCGGAAACCGATCGCGATAAGCACAACGACAGTACCTTGGATTGTAGTTCCAAGAGCCACCGCGTAGCACCCGCTCAACACTATTATTCCCACTCAGCCATGCACTGCCGTCTTTGGGCGCTCCCTCGTAATTTTTATGATATCTATCTAGACACCATTCCCATACATTTCCATGCATATCGTATAAGCCGAAAGAGTTAGGCGGAAATTTTCCGACATTTGTTGGTGCTACACGATATTGACCTTTTGGACCCTGACCGTAATTGCCTGAGTACAATGTACCTTGATAATTCCAGTCTGTTCCTCGATAATTCGCTAACTCTGTCGTTATTGTTTCGCCAAAATAGAACGGTGTAGTCGTTTCAGATCGACAAGCATATTCCCATTCGGCTTCGCTAGGTAATCGATAGGTGCGTCCTGTGTTTTGGCTTAACTTTTGACAAAATTCTACTACATCATCCCAACTAACTTGTTCTACGGGTCTTGTTTCTCCTTTGAAACTAGAAGGATTACTACCCATAATTGCTTGATACTGCGCCTGAGTGACTTCATATTTACCCATGAAGAATGGAGGTACTTGTACTTGATGCTGCGGACCTTCAGGGTTACCTCTGTGTGCTTCACTTGTTGGCGAACCCATCATAAAGCTTCCTCCTGGTATTTGCACCATTTCTAAGATGACACCATTCCCCAAGTCTTCTACAAAGTATTTAGTGCCGATCGCGTTCCCGTTTCGGGTTGCCGAAGGCATCGCCCAATTTTTCACCATCTTATTTTGGTTCTTGCCGTTTGAAGGTCAGCTTAATTGCTCCTTTACCGCTAGCTTTAGCACCACTGCCAATTAACTTTACTTCCCCTTCACCGCTAATTTCTACCGAGAGTTCAATTTCTTCTAGCTGCATCCCGGAGTTAACTTTAGCTTGCTGTTCTGCACGATTAAATAAGCGTCCCACTACTTGCAGAAAGTGAGACATTTCTTGCTCTAATTTTTGTGCACTAACTTTAACTGCATCTCCGGCTCCTTTGCTTCTGGTAATTTCTCTTGTTTCCTCTCCCCAGTCACCTCCTCTAGTAATGCCGCCTCTAGTACCGTCAGGAATGGATATTTGAGGAGTTTCATCGGTCACAATCCAAATGCTATCCGAAGGTGTTTCCGACATGATGAATTAAGTGTTTATCTAAGATTTTCTAAAACTACCATATATATATACAACGGTATCAATGGTGATTTCGATAAAATTTTTCTCACGCGGAGGTCCAGAGAGGAATTAGTTAATATAGTCATGAGTAAAATTCCAAAACCTTTGCGTTACTCTGCGCTACCTCCGTGCCCCTCTGCGTTTAAAAATTCTAAAAATTAATATCAAGCTATAATAAGCGATCGCCTAAATTTCACTTTATTCACATCTTCATAGAGAATAGTTAAAGTCTGATTTTCTGAAATCTTATAGCGGCTGGAAGTCAGGGCTATACAATCAAAATCCGCGCTGGCAGGTTGCCACACTTTGGCAGTTATAAACCATACTTAGACACAAAAGTCAATAGCAAAGTGAGGTAAATGGGTCAAAAAAGGGTAGTAAAAAGTAAGAAAAAAGTAAGAAACGGATTTTTTACGAAACGCTAGAAACTATATATACAGAGGAAAATAGATGGTGCGACCGCGCAAGCTGTTTGCTCAGCATTGGCTCAAAAGTGAAAAGGCTCTGGACGCAATTGTGAAGGCGGCGGAGTGTAAAGAGGGCGATCGCGTTCTGGAGATTGGCCCCGGAACAGGTATTCTGACCCGTCGTTTATTACCATTGGTCCAATCTTTGGTGGCTGTGGAAATCGACCGCGATTTGTGTGATTTATTAGCAAAGCAACTGGGTAAAAGAGAAAATTTTCTCCTCATGCAAGGAGATTTTTTGACTCTAGATTTAGCAGGTAATTTAGGAGCATTTCCTAATTTTCAAAATCAAAATAAAGTAGTTGCTAATATCCCCTATAACATCACAGGACCGATAATCGAAAAACTCCTTGGTACTATTGCTAATCCCAATCCCCAACCGTTCGATTCAATAGTGTTATTAGTGCAGAAAGAAGTAGCAGAAAGGTTGTATGCTAAACCAGGTTCCAAAACTTTTGGAGCATTGAGCATAAGGGTGCAATATCTAGCAGAATGTGAGTTAATTTGTACAGTGCCAGCAAGTGCATTTCATCCACCACCAAAAGTAGATTCAGCAGTGGTTAGGTTGCGTCCTCGACAAATAGAAACACCAGCAATTAACCCGCGAAAATTAGAGAATTTACTCAAGTTGGGGTTCGGAGCTAAACGGAAAATGTTACGAAATAATTTACAACCAGTAGTAGAACGCGATCGCCTGACCCACTTACTGGAACAATTAGAGATAAATCCCCAGGTACGCGCTGAAGACCTCAGCGTCTCCCAATGGGTAACTCTAGCCAATCAGTTACTTGTAACCGATGATTTAGACGATTTTGGAGAACAATCCAAAATCCGTCTTGAAAAGTTTGCTACGGAGGGAAACCCTCCTTAGAACTTTTCGCAAAATCCAAAATCCAAAATTCTTATGCGTTCCTACAGCTTAATTGCCCCTGCTAAAATCAACTTGTATCTGGAAATCATTGGCGATCGCCCAGATGGATTTCATGAGTTAGCCATGATACTGCAAAGTATCGAACTCGCAGACCAGATTAGTGTGCGTTCTTTAAGTACAGACAATATTCGCGTCCACAGCAACCACCCACAAGTACCTACAGACAAAAGTAATCTGGCATATTGTGCAGCCGAACTTATGGTGAAGGAATTTCCCGATACCTTTGCCAAGTATGGTGGTGTAGAAATTACCATCGACAAACATATTCCTGTAGCAGCTGGGTTGGCTGGAGGTTCGACAAACGCCGCAGCAGTGTTGGTGGGGATAGATTTACTGTGGAATCTGGGACTAACTCAGACAGAACTAGAAGAATTAGGAGCTATCCTAGGTTCAGACGTACCCTTTTGTATCGCAGGTGGAACAGCGATCGCTACAGGTAGAGGCGAGCAACTTTCTCCCCTACCGAATTTAGACAACATATATATAGTATTGGCAAAATATCGGAGCTTGGAAGTTTCCACTGCTTGGGCGTACAAAACTTATCGGCAGCAGTTTGGTAATACTTATATTCAAGATACCGCTAGTTTGGTAGCCCGTGCTAATGCAGTTCATTCCGGGCCAATAGTCAAAGCGATCGCCAATAAAGATGCAGCAGACATCGCTCAAAAATTGCATAATGATTTAGAGCGCGTAGTCTTGCCAGAATATCCGCAAGTTCTGCAACTGCGAGAATTGTTTGCGTCACAGGCAGGCGTTTTAGGAACAATGATGTCCGGTTCCGGCCCAACAGTTTTTGCTCTTGTTGAATCGCAACAGCAAGCCGAAGCAGTGAAGCAACAAATAAGAGCCGCCATTCTTGACGAAGATCTAGAATTGTTTGTGACAAGAACAGCTACACATGGAATTAAAATCGCATCGTCAGTTTAGGATGGTCAATCCAAAATCCGTCTTAAAAAGTTTGCTACGGAGGGAAACCCTCCTTACAACTTTTCGCAAAATCCAAAATCTAAAATTGTTATGACTGATCCAAATTCGCTTCCCCAACCAGATGCTCAAGCACAGGTACAAACCAGTCCGTTACGCTGTGTAACTGGAGCGATCATTTCGGGAGGATTAGGATACGCACTATATTCGTTGATGATTGCGATCGCCACAAGTTTTGCGAACAAACCCATCCATTCAGATAATCAATTAGTGGTCAGACTAACCTCCGCCGTTCGTACATTGGTAGTCGGCTTAGTCGCCTTGGGTTCTGGAATATTTGCTCTAGTCGCTGTTGGTCTATTGGCTTTGGCTGTGCAAATATTAGTGCAAAAGTTGAAAAAAAGTCCAGAGTTATAAAGTCCAGAGTCTAGAGTCAGAAACTTTTAGATGAGGTAAGTCATCACCTTTGACTGTTGACTTATTTTTTCTGCGGTTGATTTTGCATCAATTTCCTCACATCCTCAACAGGTAATCCTAACTCTTGGCTAATAGCTGCTTCCAGTTGACTTAAATCTGTAACTAAAATTTTAAATTCTAATTCCTTAACCACTGGGGAATCTGTCTTAACTTTAACTCTGGAAATACCTAAACGCTTGTTGATTTCTGCTTGGATTAAAAGTATGGTTCTGTTAGGCTGCTTTGCCGATTGAGCATCAACCTTTATGTATCTCATGGTTTGGTAAGAGCGAGTTAACACCCCATCCATGACAAACCCGCATCCTAGCCAAAAGGCTAATCCCAACAAAGGTAAGGGTAACCAAAACTCTAATCCCAGAGAACGCAATATCTGAAACCATCGGGATTGGAGCATAAATTTATTAGTATCAATTTCTTGTAGACCCAAAAGTTTTTCCTCGAAGTGGGATGCTTCCGGAAACATTGCCTCAGCTTGTGAAGTATATGTATTATAAAAGTAATACTCTTGGAAAACTACGGTAACGGCATATGTAGTCCCTCGTCTCAATCAAATTCAGTTCAATGACGAATGCTAGCAATCCTGAGATCAAAGCATCTAGGAAACTTGCTTATTCGTTTCAATTCGTCGCGAAATTATTTGATTGCAGTCGCCAAGGTATAAAGTCATGGAACAAATTTATAAATATCCGCGTACCCATCACATAGAGGGTTCGCGATTGCAACCTGGGGATGAAGACCTCGATAGTATTTCCTTTGATGCAATCAAACAACAGTACGTAGTAGTTGAAGAAAAAGTTGATGGTGCAAATGCTGCAATTAGTTTTGCGGCTGATGGTCAAATTCGACTGCAAAGCCGGGGACACTATTTAACAGGTGGAGTGCGAGAAAAGCATTTTAACTTGTTCAAACAGTGGGCGCATACTCACGCTTTAGCATTTTGGCAAGTATTGGGAAGTCGCTATATTCTCTTTGGAGAATGGCTGTACGCCAAGCACACAGTATTTTATGATGCCTTACCCCATTACTTTCTAGAATACGACGTGCTGGATTTAGAAAAGCAGGTATTTCTCAGCACCAAAAGCCGCCAGCAATTACTAACTGGATTGCCTTTAGTTTCTGTACCCGTGCTGTTTTCTGGCAAACTCCAATCTTATAAACAACTGTTGGGATTGCTGGGTAAGTCTCATTATCAAACCCCTGCATATCTGCAACGTTTGGGCGAAATTTGTCAGGAAAAAAGACTCGATGTTGAGCGTTCCCTCAAACAAACTGACCAAAGTTCTTTGATGGAAGGTTTATACATCAAAGTTGAACCAGAAGATACGGTGACTGCGCGTTATAAATACGTGCGTTCGAGCTTTTTAACTACCATCCAACAATCCGATGGACATTGGCTCAACCGTCCGATTATACCTAATCTTCTGGGTGCCGATGCTGATTTGTTTGGGTAGTAGTCATTTGTCATGGGGCAAGAAGGCAATAGGCAATACTCCCCACACTCCCCACCCTCCCTCTACAAAATTTATGAATTCCTCTGTGCAATCTTGGTCTTTTCCTTATTGTCCAAGCGAAACCGATTGGTCGATCAATTGGTCAGCATTGGAAGCAGAATTTGATTGGCTGCGATCGCTTGCTGATTGTCCCCAAGATCCGCGTTACCACGCAGAAGGAAATGTTCTCGTTCATACAAAATTAGTATGTGAGGCATTAGTAGCTTTACCCCAATGGCGAGCATTACCTGCTAAAGAGCGATCGCTTTTGTTTGCGGCGGCTTTACTGCATGATGTCGCCAAACCTGCTGCGACTGAAATAGCAGCAGACGGAGCCATTTCCTCGAAAGGTCACGTACTCCAAGGCGCAAAAATGGCACAGCAGATTCTTTGGGATTTGCAAGTACCATTTAAAGAACGAGAAGCGATCGCATCTTTGGTTAAATACGGCAGTCTACCCCTGTGGTTTTGGGACAAACCCAACCCCGAACGCGCAGTTATCAAAGCCAGCCAAATCATTCGATGCGATATGCTGAGTTTGCTAGCAGAAGCAGATGTCAAAGGACGTTATTGTGATGACCAAGCACAATTAATCGAACGTATCGAATTTTTTCGCGAATTTTGTCAGGAAAATCACTGCTTTCACCAACCGCGAACATTCCCATCGGCGCATAGTCGGTTTGTGTATTTCCAAAAAGAAAATGGCAATCCAGACTATGAAGCTTACAATGACACCCGCTTGCAGGTGGTGATGATGTCAGGATTACCTGGTTCGGGAAAAGATACTTGGATTCAAGAAAATATACCAGACTGGGAAGTAATTTCCCTAGATAAACTGCGGCAGACAATGGGTGTCGAGCCAGAAGATGACCAAGGCGTAGTAGCAAATGCCGCTAAAGCCTTAGCTAAAGAATATATGCGAGATGGAAAATCTTTTGTATGGAATGCAACCAATCTCAGCCGCCAATTGCGGGGAATGCTGGTAAGGCTATTTGCTAGCTATCAAGCCAACATTCGCATAGTTTACTTGGAAACAACTTGGCAAGAACTGCTGCGGAGAAATTGCGAACGCACTGCCAAAGTTTCAGAGAAAGTACTTTCCCGGATGAGGCAGCGCCTAGATGTGCCTGATATTACTGAAGCTCAGGCAGTGGATTGGCTGGTGCATTAAATAAGGCAGAGTCGATACATGGTTTGTAGTTGCGCTTTAGCGCTTTAGCGCAACTACGAGCCAAATCCAAAGATTTTACTTTTCGTTACATAGCTTGGTTTTTTCTCGTGATTCAGGAAGAAAGGAAGATGTCAAAATCAGAAAAGAAAAAAATGGCAACCAGCCGCGAAGTTTACGATCGCATTATCTGGGATGTACGTCTTGATAGCAGCGCTTTTGTTGTCGGTTATCAAGAACGTCTTTCATCTACAGGAATGCGAGAAAAACCTCTGGCACAATGGGTGACAGATGGAGATATTCCTTGGCATCGCATCCGCTATATCCGTTGTGGAGATGTGATTGTTTGGGATCGAGAACAGCATTTGGATTTGATTTCCAGTGGAGAGTTACCTGCTGCGGCGTGGAAAACCCAGACTACAGAGAATGTCGAAGAGAAAGTTGTCACTGTGTTAGATAGCACAGCAATATTCAATCCGCGACTTGTTTATAAATACGATATCCAAGGTTGGCAACCAAATTTACAACCAGCCGCAGCCGTCAATTTAGAAAGTTTGGCGATCGCTAGTTTTAACGTGCTTTGTGACCTCTACGAACAGGATAAAATCGAAACTGAAAAAAGATTACCAGCAATTGTTGAGCATTTACGTCAATGTAACGCCGATATTATCTCCATCCAAGAAGCGACGCCAGATTTAGTAGAGTTGCTTTTATCACAAAGTTGGGTAGGCAATTATTACATATCCGAATCCAGCGTAGCCGAAACAGTGCGACCTTACGGTAATTTATTATTGTCGCGTCTGCCTTTTACACTCGTTGAGCATCAGTTTTCTGGACACAAGCGGGTATTGGTGGGGAGTTGTGAAATTAACGGTCAATTATTGCACATTGCAGCCGTACATTTAACCAGCGATTACGCTCAAAATGCCTTAGAAAAACGCCAGCATCAGCTAGCTACCATAGTTTCATATCTCCAAAAGCTACCAGGAAATAGCTTGATAGCTGGTGACTTCAATACGCGAGGTAACGAACAAGAAGAGATATTAGCGGGTGCTGGGTTTGTTGATATTTGGCAACAACTACATCCCGATGCAGCTGGTTATACATTTGACCCGCAACGCAACCCCTTAGCAGCGTTGATGAGTTTACAGGGAATACCAGCTAGGCTCGATCGCATTTTACTGCGAAGTCAAAACAATGATTGGCAAGCGCAGTCAATTGACTTGTTTGCTTGTGAACCAATAGCAGATACAGAGGGGAAAATTTATCCATCCGATCATTTTGGTCTTCGTGCAGTTCTTTCAGCAAGAAGACAGGGAGAAACACAGACGCAGCGACGCGGAGAGAAGCCTATGTTTCTCACTCCGAGTGATGTGTCTCCTCTATCTACAGTGCGCCCAGTTTATCAAAGTGCTGTAGTTGTGATTCCGCCAGACAATGTTTTACCTGCTATCCAAACCATTCGTCAGCGTTATGATGCCAGAGTTGAGCGTTGGATGGCTCACATTAATTTACTCTACGGCTTTTTACCAGAATCCTATTTTGCTCAAGCCGTGGAAATTATTGCGCCTGCACTTGCTCAACTGCAACCATTTCAAATTACCTTAGCCGACTTCCAAACATTTACACACCGCAAAAGTTCTACAGCCTGGTTGCGCCCTGTCACCCAACCTGAAAACGCATTGCATGAGTTACAGGCGGTACTTCAAAATCTGTTTCCGCAATGTAACGAACAAAGCAGCAAAACAAAAGCAGGTTTTACACCCCACCTCAGCGTCGGACAATTCCCCAGTCCGGAAGCAGCCTTTGCTGAATTACCGCAATGGCATCCAATTAGTTTTACAGTTGACTCTATCGCCTTAATTAGCCGTCGAGGTGATGAGCCTTTTGAGGTGAGACATATTGTGTATTTGGGAGAAAGAGGAGTCACGCATTCTTCCGAATTGGGAGAGTTGGTTAACCAATTGGAACCTGAACTAACTCCAGCACAGCAATTACAGCGTGAAACTGTGTTAGAAGTTGTGACTCAAGCTTGTGCAGAATGTTTGGGTTTTCAACCATCACTACAGTTATTAGGTTCGGCGCGTCTTGGCGTACAAAGTCCCGAAAGCGATTTGGATACTGTGTGTGTGATTCCAACTTATCTATCTGGGGAAGCTTTTCTAGTTAGCGTCCAACAAAGGTTGCAAGGATTGTGTCACAGTCAACTAGTATTAGATGCACGAGTACCAGTACTGCGTTTGCAATTAGAAGGAATATCTCTAGATTTACTTTACGCACGGGCCCAAAACTGGCAATTGGAGATGAAAACTCCACAAAACATTGACCCAGTTAGCTTAAAAGCTATTATCGGTTGTTGGGAAGCAGATGTAATTACAGATGTAGCTGGTAAATATGTATCGCTTGACACTTTCCGACAGCTATTGCGAGCAGTACGCGCATGGGCTAAAGCCAGAGATATTTACAGCAATGCTTGGGGTTTCCTTGGTGGTTTCTCTTGGGCTTTACTCTGTGCATGGAGTTGCATCTTTTACAAAAAATCAAAATCGAGCTTAGAGGAATTACTGGTTAATTTTTTCCAACTTTTACACCAACATAATTGGCAGCAGGCGATCTCTCTTACAGATGCAGGCAGACAATATAAGGTACAATCACCACGAGACTGGCTACCTGTAGTCACATCAATAGAACCATGTCAAAATACTGCTCGTAACGTCACCCTTTCTACCGCACAGATACTCTGTCGTGAATTTGCTAGAGGTGGAACACTAACTAAGCAAATTTTAGCTGGCGAGGAGAAGTGGACATCTTTATTTGAGCCAGTAGGATTACAGCAAGAATCAGAATTTTTCTTAATATTAAGGGTGAGTAATCAAGATAATAATGAGCTAGAAAAATGCTGCGGTATTTTAGAAGGTTATATCATTGGGTTAATTATTCAGCTTGAGCAACTAGATATCTTTGTGCGTCCTTGGACAGGTATTCAGAAAATGGAGAATACTGCTCGTTTAGTTCTGGGCTTGAATCTTCCTCCTAATTTTCATAACAATACCATAGAGCAGGTAGCGAAAGATTTTGTATCACAGTTGAATTTTCAAAATAGTAGTTTTGAGGTGATATCATTTCATGATGAATCTGGCATTAATCAAGCTGGGCGGGTCTTTAATTACTGATAAGGATAAACCTTATACTGCTCGACCCGAAATAATGCAACAACTGGTTGTGGAAGTAACTCAGATTGTAAATCAAAATCCTAATCTAAAATTAATTATTGGCAACGGTGCTGGCTCGTTCGGTCATCAGTCAGCGAAAAAATACAATACCATTGAGGGCTTGAAATCTGATGTCGATAAACTGGGTTTTTGTTTAGTTCACCAAGATGCTTTAGATCTAAATTTTCTGCTAGCGAAGATTTTTCTAGAAACGGGTTTGCCAGTAATTAGCCTACCACCTGTAACTATGGCAGTTACTCAAGATAAAAAGCTAATCAAAATTGACTTTTCAGCTATAGAAAACAGTTTAGAAGCAGGTTTGATTCCCTTAGTATTTGGTGATGTGGTTTTAGATAAAGCAATTGGTGGTACTATCCTCTCTACAGACACTTTATTAGCAGAATTAGCTAAATATTTTCACAAAAAACAAAAGTTTCAAATTCGGCTAATAAATGCTGGGAACTATCCAGGTGTATATGACCAAAAAAGGCAAATAATATCTAATATTACTCAAGCGAACTATTCTCAGATAAAAGCTTTTCTAGGTGAAAGTAAATCTATAGATGTTACTGGTGGTATGTCCAGAAAAGTTGAAGAGTTTATGTCTATCTCCTATTTAGGAATTGATTGCTGGATAATTGATGGAAATATACCAGGCAATTTGGCTAATGCTGTGTTGGGAAATTCGCCTCTAGGCACATTAATTAGAGCATCATGATCAGATAAAAAGTAGCAGTAAAATACTGCTACTTTTGGTGAAAAAATTGGTATTGTGCAGCAGCATGGACATTAGTTAAAAGTGGATTGTGCCATCAGGCATTTTTACCCAACTCAGGTCTACGTTATTCATCTTTACTTGACTCAGCTTTGCCTCAAATAAATCTGCACCACGCAGGATCGCTGAATCCAGATCTAGGTCTGTGAGAATTGCTCGGCGTAGGTATGCACCACTCAAGTTTGCTTTAGATAAGCGTGCCCAACTTAGATCTGCCTCAGTTAAGTTTGCCTGAGTCAGCTCTGCGAACTCCAAGTTTGCCCCACGCATACCAGCCAAAATCAATTTTGCTGCAATTAAATTTGCTTTGTGCAAATTTACTCCAGTTAGATTCGCTCCAGTCAGGTTTACCCTACTCAGGTTTGCTTCACTCAAGTTGGCACCCTCTAGATTTGTGCGGCTTAAGTCTGCCTCTGTGAGGTTTGCCTTAGCCAGTTCAGCAAACTCCAGACTGGCTCCACGCAGATCTGCCGAAATCAGTTTTGTCTCAATCAGAGTTGCCCGACCAAGGTTTGCCTCGGTTAGATATGCATTACTCAGGTTCGCTTTACTCAGCTTTGCTCCCTTTAAGTTTGCCCTACTCAGGTTTGCCCCGCTAAGAATCGCTTCATCCAGGTTTGCCCTACTCAGGTTTGCTTCACTCAAAATTGTTTTGTTAAGAGTTGCTCTCCACAAAACTGCCCCGTTTAGGTCTGCATTGGTTAGGTTAGCCTCATATAAGTCTGCCCCAACTAAGTGCGATCCATGTAGACGTGTTCCATTCAGGTTAGCTTGCTTGAGAACAACCCCATTTAGGTCTGCCCCAACTAGATTTGCCCCACTGAGGTCTACTTCAGACAAGATTGCTTTCTTCAGAATTACCCCACTTAGATCTACTTCTTGCAGGTGTGCTCCTTGTAAATCTGCGGTATGAAAATCTCTTTCTCCTACAGCATAAAGCCTCAGGAGGTCTTCGGCGTTCATATTATTTGCCTCTCAACTTCATCTCCAGGCTTGTAGGCTTTTACCTCAGATCTGGAATTTACCTTGCATATTGCATCGGCTATTTCCTACTCAAAAAAACATCTGCTGTAGTTGTACAACATGAGGATGTGATCGCTCTCCACAACTTTGCTTACTTCAATTTTGTAAGAATTACATGGAAAGTACGCTCGGTTTTTATAATTATTCATACTGGATATGAGTATGTAATAACAATCGTTACCCTAACTTGACAATGTGTAGTCATACTAGGTATGCATACGCTGATTTTGTGTAATATATATCTATCCCTGAAAAGTGACTCTAGGAGCTTAATTTTATGGCTCCGCAACTCAAATCCTACGAGGATGCTCTAGAGTATTGCCATGAACGGGGAATGCGCTTAAGTCAGCAGCGCCAGTTCATCCTGAGACTGCTATGGGATACTGATGAGCATCTAAGTGCAAGCGCGATCTACCATCGCCTGCGTCAACAAAACAAGAAAATTGGTTATACATCGATATATCAAAATTTAAATATTTTGGTGAATACTGGCGTAATTGAGCGCATTGAAAAAGCAGAAGGTTGTCTTTATAGCCATCCCACCTTTTGCCACTCCCATGTGCACTGTTTGGATGATGGACAAGTCATAGATGTGATGGTGACCCTTCCTCAAGAGATTATTGCTGCTGTAGAAGCGCAAGTAGGTCTTGAGGTGAGCGACTATCGGATTGAATTTTTTGCACGTAAGCCCCAACCAAAGATTTAAAAAGGTAAAATTTCCTATTTTCTCTATTCATGCAACAATGCCTCACCAAGCGGATAAAATTTTTCAGCTTTATGAAGTTGCTCTAGAGAGAAATTTTGGTATTACTCGCCCAGTAAAAGACATATAATCTCGATACTTCTCCCCAAATGTATCGAGCATCATCTGCTCAAATAAGATAGCTATGAAACAAGTTAATTGGTTGATTGAAAGACATATTTTTGATAAGGATGAAGAATTTATAGAAGAATTGAAAAGACAAGGATACTTTTGGCAAGAGACAAACTACCTCAGATTTCATCCTAGAGATGCAAACGAATATTTTCCCGAACATGAGTGTGTGTTATTTCGAGGGACTCTAAATTTAGGTCGAAATATTTTGCGAACCTCTTGGATTCCAGGAGCTTATATGGATGAAAAGAATCTGCGTTGTTCTACATACTATACTTATTTTGGTCACTATTTACTGAATAATAAATATTTTATTCTATCGTTAGGTGAACTAATCCGTCGAAGAAAAGAAATTATGGATTATTTTGATTCTGATGGAAATTTATTTATTAGACCTGATAGCAATATGAAATCGTTTCGTGCTGGAGTGTTTAATTTGAATGTGTTAAATACTATGCAATCTTTAGGCAGCGAACTGCAAAGAGATGAGACAACTTTAGTACTAGTCAGTGGTCAGCAACCAATTACTAGAGAATGGAGATTTTTTGTTTACAAAAATCAAGCAATTACTGGTTCACTATATTTAGTAGGGGAGGAAAGAAGAGATGAAATTATCAAAGGAGGCTATTTAGAAGATTACTTGAATAACGTACTAAAAACAGTAAACTGGTATCCAGAATCTCTTTACACTGTAGACATTTGTGAATCAGCAGGTGAGCTTCACATACTAGAACTTGGCTCCTTTAGCTGTAGTGGAGAATATGGATGTGACTTGAGTTTGATTATAGAATTTGGTGCCAAAGCAGCTTTAGAAGATTACGCATCTGTGAATGGTTAACTTGCGATCGCCTACATTTAAACTACTGCTAAGGAGCCAAGCCTGTCCATAACGCGGCGATCGCATTTCGGGAAATAGTCCACCCAACAATACCTTCGGCTCTAACACCTACTGCTGCATCCAGTGCAACCTTGGTTTGTGGTAGGGTTGCCTTGAGGAAATCATGTGTTTCTTGATATGTTTAGGCTACTTAGCGTACTGTACGAAAAACGCTATCAAACAGAATCCAGTTATATAATTAATTTTTTCTTCCTTCTCTCTTCTGTACTAATTCTGCATTTTAGTAGTAGCTCTGCAAGCAGCTTGCGTCTAGGTTAAAAATATTACAATCGACTAGAGAGTAGTTAATACTGATAATGAACAACTCTATTCCCGCCATTATTTTTGACAATATCGAAAAAAGCTTTGGCTCCCTGAAAGTCCTTAAAGGAATCACTGGTGAAATCAACCGAGGAGAAGTGGTTGCAGTGATTGGTTCTTCTGGTTGTGGTAAAAGCACTCTACTTAGATGCTTTAACCGCTTAGAAAGTATTAATTATGGGCGTTTAGTAGTAAACGGTATCGACTTATCCCAACCTGTTATCAACTATAGTTACTTGCGACAACTACGAACACAAGTAGGCATGGTTTTTCAGCAATTCAATCTGTTTCCTCATCTGAGTGTGCTGGAAAATCTGACGCTGGCTCCGCGTAAAGTATTGGGAAAAACACCAAGAGAAAGTGCCCAATTGGCAGGATTGTATCTAGAAAAAGTTGGTCTGTTTGACAAAGCATCTGCTTATCCAGAACAACTTTCTGGCGGACAGAAACAACGGGTAGCGATCGCCCGCAGTTTATGTATGAATCCACAGATTATGCTGTTTGATGAACCCACCAGCGCTTTAGATCCGGAACTGGTTGGCGAAGTTCTACAAGTCATGCAGCAACTAGCGGCAGAGGGTATGACAATGGTAGTAGTCACCCATGAAATGCAATTTGCTCGGGAAGTCGCACATCGGGTGATATTTTTAGATCAAGGTCTTGTGTTAGAACAAGGTGCTGCTCATGAAGTTCTGACACATCCCCAAAGCGATCGCCTGCGAACTTTCCTCAGCCGCCTCAAGGCTGTTTAAAAATTGTCAAAGCTTTGAATCTTTAATTTTTAAAGGTATTCGCGCAAGAATTCAAAAGGATCATCTCCCCAAAATGGTTCAGGTATCATCAACATCAGACTGCTGTTGATATCGGTTTCAATTTCATCGCTATCTTCCCTATCAAAGAGTTCGGTCATAACCTTCCAGTCACGTTCTTCAAGGGAAGTAATCGATGGGGCATATATCTGTAGCTTTCCTGGATAATTCACGCGCTAAATTAGAGTTGACGCCGCAAAAAATTAGTCTAGAAATTGATAAACAATCATATTCTAACTTGGAGATTACACTGTAGCAGAAATAATAGTAATTCTTACATAATTAATAAACACACAGCAAATTGAGCTAGATGAAATTATGGGTATGACCCCTATGAAGGCATCAAAAATATTATTAAATTAGGCAATTTTACTATAGCAATCATATCTAAATTGTGAGAATTAGCTTTTCAACTTAGGCAAAGAGTATGGTAAATCTCTAGGGTGTGTTTTCCAACTAAAACCATAATCCACTAAGTCTAATCACCAAAAATTAGCCCATGAAAGCAGATTATTTATTCACCTTGACAGGGCTACCATCACAAAATACAGGCGATCGCATGTTTTTATTTAGGATATAACAAGTTTGAAAACATACCCGATCCCCCAGCTTCTAGCTTTAACTGTATGCGAGTTCTTTTTCTCCATAACAATTTTCCAGCCCAGTACCGCCACGTAGCTCTAAATCTGGCGCAAGATCCAAACAACCTGGTTGTATTCGCCACTAAAAATCGAGAAGTCACTCTACCTGGTATCCATAAGGCTATTTTTGAACCAAGCCGCGATCCTCACCCTACAACCCATCATTACGTCCGCCCATTAGAAGGTGCAGTTTTGCATGGTCAAGCAGTATATAAGCTGACTGAGCAACTGAAAGCAAGAGGCTTTGTACCCGATGTAATTTGCGGTCATTCTGGTTGGGGACCAACTTTATTTGTTAAGGATGCATTCCCAGATACACCACTAATCTGTTATTTTGAATGGTTTTATCATGCTCATGGCTCAGACGCAGATTTTGACCCCACAGAGCCACTAACTATTGATGATGTAGCACGTATCCGGTTAAAAAACGCACCGATATTACTAGATTTATATACTTGCGATCGCGGTCTATCACCAACGAATTGGCAAAAATCCCAGTTTCCCCCAGAATTTCAAGGTAAGATTTCCGTGCTGCACGATGGAGTTGATACAGAATTTTTTCAACCTAATCCAAAAGCTAAACTTGTATTGCCTAATCTCGACCTCTCTGGTGTGGATGAAATTGTCACCTATGTAGCTAGGGGTATGGAGCCATATCGCGGTTTTCCTCAGTTCATTGAAGCCATTGCTTATGTACAAGAGCGAAGACCAAATTGCCATGTAGTAATTGTTGGCGCAGATAGAGTTTGCTACGGCAAATCCTTACCAGAAGGTAGTACCTACAAAGACCTGATGCTGAAAAAAGTCCCCCTCGATTTATCACGGGTTCACTTCACTGGGACTTTGCCTTATGGAGAATATCTGCAAGTAATTCAAGCATCATCTGTACATGTCTATTTAACCAGACCGTTTGTACTTTCTTGGTCGATGATTGAGGCCATGTCTACAGGATGCTTAGTCTTAGGTTCTGATACTGCACCGGTGAGCGAGATTATTCAAGATGGCGAAAACGGTTTGTTAGTCGATTTCTTCTCGCCGCAGAAGATTGCTGACCGCATTGATGAAGTCTTAGACCATTCAACGCGGATGGAGCAAATTCGCGTAAATGCTCGGAAAACTGTGCTAGAGCGTTACGCCTTAGCTGATTTACTACCTAAACATATTCAACTGATCAAGGATGCGGCGAATAAGACCACTGTGGAAGCCAAATGACCTCCCAGTGCATTGAGAAAAACTTAGATGGTTAATGCTCGCTTGTTTAATTGCAGTTCAATGCGATCACTTGGTAATGGTTCAATTACTTGAGTGGTGAGATTGTTCTTTGCTAACGACAAACGAAATTCTTCAACACTACCCACAGCCTGGAGAAATTTGTTGATCAATCCTTCAAATATGACATCTCCTCCCGCCGCGGTGGGCAGCATTATCTGCGGTTGCAACCACTTTGCTACTTCTAAAGCACTGTTTGTTCCTTTAATAATTGGCCCCACTAAAGGTAGTGCCAAGTCAATCAGGGGTGTAATTACCACATCAACTGGTGCAGCCTGCTTAATTTGGGGGTCATGAGTTCCGTGAGGGCCGTAGTACAAGGTTAAACCACTCTCCAACTCTTTGAGGAGATAACCATTTTCTACTGTATTCGGGCCTGCAAACATACCAGGAGTAGCTTTGATTTCTACTTGATCATTGAATATGAAAGTTTCACCGTGAGTAAGCGCTGTGATAGAGGTGTAACCCAACTTCTGCACTACTTTTGCTGCACTCAAAGAAGCCACAACTGGAATTTGATGATCGAGCTGCTGAAGTGTTGGTGGATGAGCATGGTCTTCCAAACCTTGAGACAGCAGAATCAGGTCAATATTCTCTGGTATTGGCCGTTCTTGCGGTCGAGTACCTTTAAATAGCCAATCTAAATTGCTGAAGGTTAATGTACCAACTAGCCAAGGGTCAAGTAGTATGCGTTTGCCACCAATTTCAATCAACCAACTATTGCTGTCTAACCAAGTTAAATGCATAGCACAGTGAAGATAACACCTGCCTTATATTATGAATTGCTTTTTAATTCTTAACAGAGTAGGAGTTTCAAAAAAACAACTTAAACCTTGCTAGCTGGGCTTTAATTGCGCCTGTAAGGATTTTATTCAGTTCTTTACTGTCTTGGAATTGGAGAATTTGCTGCTTTGGTAAATCAAAAGGAAAGTCTCCTTCTAAGTCTGGGCGTTGCATTTGCGCTAGTAAAATTTGTTCCGATCGCTTACTTTGGATGGCATAGCCCATTTCAATACAGACATTTGGGCTAGGAATCAATTGCGTAGTTTCTTTGCCATTAATGCTAGTGATCGCTGTGGTGTCTGCAATAAACAATAAACTCTTACGGATTTTTCGCAGAATACCGACAGAAAGCCGTAAAGGACCATTGCTAGGACGGTATGATTCTACTAATGCTAGGGGAAGGCGCGATCGCAAGTTCAAAGTTTCTAAACTTTTTTGTACCCCTTCTCGCAAAGCATCACTCGCTGCGGCATACTCAGTTTGATAGCATAAAAAAATTGTTGGGTCTAATTGAGCTAAAATCGCCTGCTTAGTGAAATAAATTTCATGGCTAATCAAGTCAATATTAGCTACGCAATAGCCACCACTACCTTCAATATAAAATTCAATATTTTCCCCTTCCAGATAGCGCCCAAACCAAGTCGATTTCTTTACCTCATCACTGTCTTCTAAAAAGTCTGCTCTTAATCCCGATCTCAGCAGGCTTTTTTTACTCAGACGAATGTCTGGCTGACGTTTTTCCAGTTCGGGAATCGGCTCATAATCTTGAATGTACCATGCTCTGAGCGCAATAATTGACATAAGGCGCTATTTCAACTGACTTTTGCTATTCAACTTCGTACAAGCTTATACCAATTTTGCTTCAGGTAGTCAAAAGTCTAAAGTCCAAAGTCGAATGGAGCTAAGATAAGCCGACGCGGGGACGTGGGAAAAATTCATTCAAAAATATCTCCGTACCATTCAGTCCAGAGTCTCAAATCCAAGAACTACTGACTATTGACCCTTGACCTCACAGAATGCAGCGAAGGTGAGTATTAAACAAAACAACACCCAAACCTCTACTCCCTGAACACTTTCCTCTGATTGTTTATCCTAGCCAGGGATGTACTAAATTCCATCACTTTAGTAATAAAGCAATGAAAAGTAGTTACAGCGCCCCCTGATGTTTAGTATTTGAGGAAATATCAGTTTTCGCGTTGGGTGTTGCTGTTTGTTGGCGAGACAGACGTAAAATCAAACAGCGTATACCTCTAACTTAATTTCAAATGCAGCTGTTATATCTGCCAGGGAAGCTTATTAGCTTCAATTACTAGATTAGCACCTGAGAATTGTTAGAGTCTTTTTTGCTAACAAACTTTACTTTTGCTATTGATAAATATTGTCGAAATATGAAGTGATTTTTTACAAATCGCTCAAATAATCTCATGCAAATTTTTATCTCACTGAGCTATTGCTCATTTATTGCTTAAGTTTTAAAAATTAGTTTTAACCTGCCATCTTTCAGAGGATGGGAGTAAAGAATTGATATATTGACTATTGACTTTGCATTGTGGATTAAGGGCTATCTCCATCCAGAACTCTGTACCCTTACCAACTTCTGACACACAGTCAATGATTCCACCATGTTTTTCAACAATAATCTGGTAGCTGATAGCTAGCCCCAGTCCTGTACCCTTGCCCACAGGCTTAGTTGTGAAAAACGGGTCAAAAATCCGCCTTTTTACGTCTTCTGTCATTCCCGGCCCATTGTCGGCAATCCGAATCAGCACAAAGGAATTATCTGCTGAGACTCTAGTTGAAATACATATTGAAGGGATAAAGGATTGATTATTGTCTGCGTGCATTTGCAAAGCATCAAGAGCATTGCTAAGAATATTCATGAATACTTGATTCATTTGTCCGGCATAACATCTGACTAACGGTAAGTCACCATAGTCTTTGACTACCTTCACACCGGGGAAATTGACAGTGGATTTCAGGCGATGTTGCAAAATTAGTAAAGTGTTGTCAATGCCTTCATGTAGATCAACAGGTTTATGTTCCGCCTCATCCAAGCGAGAAAAATTGCGTAAAGATTGGACTATTGAGCAGATGCGATCGGCTCCAACTTGCATAGAAGAGATAATTTTTGGTAAGTCTTCTGCCACAAACTCCACATCAATCGCTTTTTCTAACGAGCGAATTTCGCTATCGGGTTGGGAATAGTGCGACTGGTAGAGGCGTAAAAGTTTTAGTAGTTGTTCGGTGTAGTCATTGGCGTAAGACAGATTACCGTAGATAAAGTTAACGGGATTGTTAATTTCATGTGCTACACCTGCAACTAACTGTCCCAAACTAGACATTTTTTCGTTTTGAATCAATTGTGTTTGTGTTTGTCGCAGTTCATATAAAGTTCGCTCTAACTGTTGAGCTTTAGCCTTGGCCTGATTTTCCGCAGTATGGCTTTGTTCATAGAGTTGTGCTTGCTGAATAGCGATCGCTGCCTGATCTGCTAACTGTAGCATTAACTCAATTTCTGCATCTTGCCAATTTCGCGGACGATCGCATTGATGAGCAATTAGTAATCCCCATAGTTGCGTACCCATGTTGATGGGAATAATTAAGTTAGCTTGCACTTGCAGATTCAGCAAAAACTCGCGATGACAATCACTTAAAGTAGCTGTGGACACATCGTTAATTGCCCGCACTCTTCCCTGAACGTAAAGACTAGCATACTCATCAGGAAAACATTCTGGCGGTGCTTTGATTCCCAAAACTGATGGATAGCTGCCATTGATTTCTTCTACGATTACATGACCATCAGATTCACCTGATAACTGGTAAATTAACACTCGGTCAGAATTTAGCAGGGGGCGGACTTCCTGCACAATAGTTTGCAGGGTAATTTTTAAGTCTAATGAACTGCGTATTTGCTCAGTGATTTGCTTGATCACTTTGGTAAACAGTAATGATTTTTCTAGTTCACCAGTTTGCTCCTGCACCCGCTGTTCTAGGTTAGTATTCAGTAGCTGCACCTGTTGGTACATTTGCTGCTGCTGAATTGCCATTGAGAAGTGATAGCCCAAGGCTTGTCCTAGAACAATATCTTCAAGTTTCCATTCAGGTGCTTGGCCTTTTTTCTGTTCTCGCCAAACATCAAAGGAAAGCTGGGGTTGTCTTTGTCGCTGGTTTTGATCGCAGCGTCCAGCCCACAAGATTTCGGTATCAAACTCTGGACGAAAAATGCTGAGAACACCGAGAAAACTATTGCGGTAATATAGCGGAATTACCAAGATTCCCCGAATCTTAGTAGGTTGAAACCCCACCGCTAAAACTCGCAAATGCGTTTCTTTGTAAAGGTCTGGAATTGCTAAAACCTGACCTTGTTTGCACTCAGCTATCCAGTTTTGCCATACGGGATGCTGTTCAATGACAATGTTTTTTGAATCGTGAGGTAATTGTGGTTGTTCGCCACAGGTATAGAGTTCTCTACTCTGCTCAATGTAAAGTCTGCCACCTGTACCACCAAAAGCCGTAATAGTAGATTCTAAGGCTGTTTGGAATTGGATTGTCGGCAGTTGGTTCAACAGAATGGCAATTTGGTTAATTAGGGCTTGTTGTTGTCGCTGGGAACGGGCTTCCGAGAGGAGATTGCTTTGCGCGAGCGCAATTTCTACCTGATCGGTAATTTGTTGTAATAATTTCAGTTCCCAGGGCAAAATACTTCGTGCTTGGCTGTGGTGTGATACCAACAATCCCCAAAGTTCTGGCTTCGCTGATTTCTCTTTCAGGTCGCGATGTAAAATTGGCACTACCAGCGAAGACTGTACGCCCAATGCCGTTAAGTATTGAATATGACATGGGTCTACTTGTCGATAGTGGATATTCTCTGTTTCTAGGGGTTCGTTGGTTTGTGGTGAGCAGAGTGGCGATAACCCAATTTTGCCATTAGCTACATCCACAATTGCCCTTTGTCGGGCTGCGATAAACATCTCTCTTGACTGCTGGGGGATATCATTTGCCGGAAAGTGCAACCCTAATAGAGATGGCAACCTCTGCTCGTAAATAGACTCGGCAATAACTTCACCGCTATCATCACTATCAAACCGATAGACCATCACTCGGTCTGTACCCAAAAATGAACGAACCTCAGCAACAGTAGCTGTTAATATTTCTGGGAGTTCAAGCGATCGCCTAATCTGGTTGGTCATTCTGTGCAGTAAACCCTCTGGATCAAAGGTTTGCTGCAACCCACTTGGTTGCTCGGTAAATGCCATTAGTTATATAAACTAAAGTAATGTATAAAAATAATCTTCAACTTTTCCTTAAATAAAGTTGTTCGCTGAATTTGATTTAACCTGTTTCCAGAAATATCTTCTTGTCAGGGAGATATTTAAAACCCTTAGTTGGCTTTACTCTTCTCTATTCAAAGAAAGAGAAGACTGCATGGAAAAGGTCTATCGAACTCATGCTTACCTGAATTTCCTACGGAAAATCTTGAAGTTTCAAAGCTAAATGCTTAAGAAAAAGTTAATTATTAAACAATTAATTTTATAACCTTAAATCTTAATATGTATACGGTAATATTATGCAAATTAAAAAATTTCACGTTTTTTTCTATGGTTAGTATAAAGCTTTACATTAAACCTGAAATTTCATTTGCAAAGGAATAATTAAATCTCACGAACGCTACAGAGTGAAAGCCTATTTAATCAGGGGAATAACTAAATTCCCCTCAGGCTGTGAAATACCAAGCGTACAATGTAATTAATGCTGCAAGTATTTTTCGGCAATTGCTGTCACAGATAATAACTTGCAGATTTCTTCACGTACACTCATTAGAACTTTACCAAGATGGTTTTGACCAGTTTTATTTGCACCACAGCCCCAGAAATAATCTTTTGGGGAGTTTTCCACTAAAATTTCATTGCCTGTAGATAGGAGAATATCTCGAATCTCAGCATGAGTGAGAAACTTTTTGAGTACAGCTTCTCGCATTACCTGAGTTTTGACAAGTTCCCAGTCTGCACGGATTTGGCGAGTACTACAGCGGCCTAAAGCAGCAGCTTCTTCTGGCGTTTGGGCGTTATGGATCACGGGTATAATTACCGCATCTATGCTGCCAACAAACTTTTGTGCTTGGTAATAATGCTCAACCGTTGGCCAGTAAATACCTTGGATTTGAATTCCGTGAGGAGAAAAATTAGAAAAACAGCCATAAGGCTGCCAAACCTTATAAAAGTAAATAGTCATTTGAAAATTGCTCTTGAATATCAACTTATATCATGCCTGTATATGGTGATTAGCGTCTTCAAGGACTCCCTAACAGCAAATTGTCCACTTTAAACAGAACGCTAGCATTTGCCTCAAGACAGAAGATATTGCTCGCCAAAAAATTCTATGGTGGTAAAAATGCCTGTCTATGAGGTTGAGTATGGAGGCCAAAAGTGAGAGCATTAACCGATCTACGCCGCTAATTACTGCTGGGATTTTCCTTGGTTTAGGTCTAGGAGGGTTTATCGATGGTATTGTGCTGCATCAAATTCTCCAATGGCATCATATGTTAAGTAATGTTCGACCCCTAAACAGCACCTCAAATATAGATTTGAACATGGTATGGGATGGGTTATTTCATGCTTTAGATTGGGTGATGACTGTGGTGGGAATAGCCCTGTTATGGCGGGCTGGCGGGCGTGATGATGTTCCTTGGTCATCACAAACTTTTATCGGGTCTATACTCCTCGGTTTTGGATTGTTCAACGTAGTTGAAGGGCTGATCGATCACCAAATTCTTGGTATCCACCATGTGAAACCAGGACCAAATCAGTTAGCTTGGGATTTGGGATTTCTCATCTTTGGTGCACTACTTGTTGTCATTGGTTGGCTCATGATAAAAAGTAGCAAATTACAAAATAGTCAAGAGTCAAAAATCAATGGTCAATAGTCATTAGTTATTTATTCCTTGTCTCCCTTCCCTTCCCATCTCCTTGATCATCCTCTATGTCCACAGACACCTTTGAAAAAACCAGCTGGGATTGGCAGCTTTCTCAGTTACAACAACAAGTGGGAGAATGGATAGAATATCAGTTTTCCCGCTTAGAATCAGCATTACCAGGATTACCTCCTGGTTGGTCAATAAGTCCTTGGCTAGGTGAATTGCTGAAGCTGCTGTTTTGGCTTGTACTAGGTGTATTCGTAGTTTGGTTGGTTTGGCTATTGTGGCGAGAATTCAGTCCTTATTTGTATTCTTGGATGAATAGAAGAGGCAATCATACTGCAACTGGCAAAACAACCATGACCAGTGAGTTATCCGTTAGTTTGTGGTTGGCGCGATCGCAAGAATTTTACCGTCAGGGTAATTACCGAGAAGCTTGCCGTTGTTTATATCAAGCAATATTGCAGCACTTGCATGATACTAGCGTTGTTCGCCACCAACCTAGCCGCACTGATGGCGAATATTTACAATTTCTGCGATCGTCTGTAACGCCCATCCAGCCCTATGAAACTTTAATTACTACTCACGAACAATTGTGTTTTGGCGATGCTGAAATTTTGCCCGAAAATTATGAGCATTGCCAGCAGGCGTATCGAGAAATTGCTGGGGATTAGGGAGATGAGGAATAAATTACTAATGACAAATGACAATAAGTTCAGCATTAACTCGTATACAATATGAAGCGTTCAAACCGCTTGGCTTGGCTGGGAGCGATCGCTCTGGCGGTCATCATTTTAGTAAGCTTGATAGCGGCTCCCAGAAACACCACAATCAGTAATGGTTCCACCTATAACCGTGCTGCGGATGGCTATGGTGCTTGGTATGCTTTTATGCAAGAGCAAGGAACTTCAATCAAGCGCTGGCAAAAGCCTTGGGATAATATCAAAGCACAGAAAAGCCCAGTTACCTTGCTACAGGTAAACAGCAATCTCAATCCACCAATTATAAATTCGGAAAAACGCGGATGGATAGAAAAAGGTAATACCTTAGTAATTTTGGGTGTGCGTTACCAAACAACAGCAGCAGACTTTAACACTATGCAAAAATCGCCCTTTGGCGATGTGAAGATTGCTACACGCAGACGGCAACAGAAAGCCGAGCAAAAAGAAGTTTATTTAGGCGATCGCTTCGGTGCTGTGGTTTGGCAACAAAAGTATGGCAAAGGAAAAGTTATTTTTTCGACAACTCCCTATTTAGCAGCCAATGCCTATCAAGATTATTTAAGTAATTTTAAATTTCTTGCAGATTTGGTCAGCAAACAAAATAACGCCATCTTTGTTGATGAATACATTCATGGCTATAAAGATGCTGATGTGCGCAAAAAAGAAGGTAAAGCCGACTTATTTAGTTATTTTGCTCATCAACCCTTAATTGTGGCTTTATTGCAGGCAGGTATTTTGTTGCTAGTTCTAATTTGGGCGCAAAATCGCCGCTTTGGTAAACCAGTAGCCTTAGAAACACCTATTTTAGATAATAGCGAAGCATATATCCAAGCTTTAGCAGGAGTCTTACAAAAAGCTGAATCCACCGATTTTGTTGTGGAAATGGTGGGCAAAGAAGAACAGCTACAACTACAAAAGGCTTTAGGATTAGGGGAAATCTTACTAGAACCCCAAGCCTTGATTGATATCTGGGTTGAAAAAACAGGTACTAGTTCAATAGAACTAGCTACAGTATTAAAGCGACAATCGCAAAAACGCCCCATGAGTGAACGAGAACTGTTAAGCTGGTTGGGGCAATGGCGAACCTTAAAAGAAATTAAAAATTCTAAATTAAGTTTTTGAAATTTTTGATAACGCTAATTGCATCTTTGCATAAGTATTTAATAACCTAATATGAGCGAAATTCATTCTAGTTTAATTCACCTGGGAAAAGGGCTTAACCAAATAATTGTAGGACAATCTAGCCTTGTACAACAGCTACTAGTGGCACTGCTAGCAGGTGGACACATAATTTTAGAAGGAGTACCGGGAACTGGTAAAACACTTTTAGTCAAAGTGTTGGCACAGTTAATTCAAGCAGAGTTTCGCCGGATTCAATTAACGCCAGATGTGCTGCCATCAGATATTACTGGTACAAATATTTTTGATTTGAATAGTCGCAGTTTTACTCTAAAAAAAGGTCCAGTTTTTACTGAAGTACTACTAGCAGATGAAATTAACCGCACTCCCCCTAAAACACAAGCGGCGCTGTTAGAAGCAATGGAAGAAATGCAGGTAACTCTAGATGGTGAAAGTTTACCTTTACCAGAATTATTTTGGGTAATTGCAACACAAAATCCTCTAGAATTTGAGGGTACTTATCCCTTACCAGAGGCGCAACTAGATCGGTTTTTATTCAAATTAGCCGTAGGTTATCCCGAACAAGCTGCGGAAAAGCAAATGTTACTCAATCGTCAGGCTGGGTTTGCGGCGCGACGTGGAGATATTAATCGTCTCAAACCCATAGCAACAGTCAACGAAATTTTACAGGCGCGGCAAGCAGTCAAAGAAGTTAAGGTATCTGAGGCGATTATTGATTATCTTCTAGCATTGGTAAAAACATCACGCCAACATCCCGAATTAGCTTTGGGTGCATCGCCACGCGCAGCTGGTGCTTGGTTGCAGACATCTCAAGCCGCTGCATGGTTAGAAGGAAGGAATTTTGTGACGCCAGATGATGTTAAAGCCGTTGCATCACCATTGTTGCGTCATCGTTTGATTCTCAAGCCAGAAGCAATGCTGGATGGTTTACAAATTGATGCTGTAATTGCGTCGGTAATTAATCAAGTTCCAGTTCCTCGATGAGAGATGAGGATGAGTCAGTAAATACAGAATGCGAAACCAATTGAATAGTTTAGTTAATTTAAAGATAATTCATCGTCTGAAGAAAGCAATATCAACGATTCCTGCTTCCTATTTTTGGATGAATTCAGTAGTAATCCTGTTAGGATTTTATACATTAATTTCTTTACCACTTGGTTTATATTTTGGATTTTTGAAATTTAGTTTGACCCAATTAACATTAGAAAAAATCCTCAAAATTTTATTAATTTGCTTGTTTACACCTGCAATCACCGAGGAGATATTTTTTCGAGTTTTACTGTTGCCTCATATTACAGAGGATGTTTCAAGAACTAAAAACTGGCTTTGGGGATGTATAAGTTTGGCAATTTTCATTGTTTACCATCCTCTAAATGCTTTAACAGCATATCCAGCTGGATTACCAACATTTATGAATCCAGTTTTTTTATTACAGGCAGCACTTTTAGGAATTATTTGTACTATTGCTTATTTACAAAGTGGGTCTTTGTGGCCATCTGTTGTGATGCATTGGGTGATTGTAGTAGTCTGGTTAGTATTTTTTGGTGGCTATGAAAAACTGAATACTTGATTAATTTATTAAATTTGTAGATATCAAAAATGGTTCCAGCAAGCAGAGTTTATTTGTTATTAGTTATCGGAATTGCGATCGCCCCTATCTTAGCCATGTTTTTCGGTATTCCGGCAAGCATTGCGATCGCACTGTTATTTGATGCCCTCGTCCTAGGATTGATGATTGTGGATGGTTTGCGGGTGAGGCGCGATCGCGTGCAAATTAGTCGCGAAATTCCATCGCGATTGTCTATTGGTCGAGATAATACCATCGTGCTAAAGGTAACATCGGAGAATGTTAATGCTGCCATCCAAATCCGTGACTACTACCCCACAGGCTTTGGTGTTTCTGCACCGGAACTAAAAGCTAATGTAGCGATGAACAGCACCCAGGAATTGACATATACCGTCAACCCAACACAGCGGGGAGAATTTTCTTGGGGAAACATTCAGGTACGACAATTGGGATTTTGGGGATTAGCTTGGGATGATTGGCAGATTCCCCAAAATCTGCGGGTGAAAGTTTATCCAGATTTAGTGGGGTTGCGATCGCTTTCAATTCGTCTAGCACTACAATCTTCTGGATCGATCCGCCAACGCCGCATGGGTATTGGTACAGAGTTTGCCGAACTGCGTAACTATCGCACTGGTGATGATTTACGCTTGATTGATTGGAAAGCTACTGCCCGTCGAGTCGGGGCCTATGGCAATACACCACCATTGGTAAGGGTTTTAGAACCAGAACAAGAGCAAACTTTGGTGATTTTGCTCGATCGCGGAAGGTTAATGACAGCAAAAGTGCAGGGATTGCAGCGATTTGACTGGGGCTTAAATGCAACTTTGTCCTTAGCTTTAGCGGGATTACATCGAGGCGATCGCGTCGGAGTGGGTGTATTTGACCGTCAAATGCATACATGGATTCCTCCCGAACGCGGTCAAAATCATCTTACGCAGTTAATTGATCGGCTGACTCCCGTTCAACCAGTATTGCTGGAATCTGATTATTTAGGAGCAGTAACCAATTTTGTCCAGCAGCAAAGTCGCCGGGCACTAGTAGTATTAATTACCGACATAGTTGATGTCACCGCCTCTACCGAACTCCTCGCCGCCCTTTCTCGGCTAGCGCCCCGTTATCTGCCATTTTGCGTCACACTCCGAGATCCACAAGTCGATCGTCGGGCACATAGCTTGACTGAAAATGTCACAGATGCTTATATTCGGGCAGTAGCTTTAGATTTATTAGCACAGCGACAAGTTGCATTTGCCCAATTAAAACAAAAAGGTGTGTTGGTACTTGATGCACCAGCTAATCAAATTACAGATCAGTTGGTTGAACGATATTTGCAACTCAAAGCACGGAATCAATTATAAATAGACACGTTCGTGTCAGGTTGCCGCAGGCTAGCGGCTTCTTGTAGGGTAGAACGTCAAAGAAGAGAATGTGTATAAGTACAGATAATAATTAACTCTGCATTCCTGAATGACGTTTGCGACTACAGTACATCACCAAAAGCCCAAAGCAACCCATCCCTGCAAGATACTTTAAAGGGTCTGGAATGCTGGGATTAGGAGAGAAAAAGCCTTCAATAGTGCCAGCAATTATCAACATTGGCACAATGCCAAATACTAACTGCACCGCCTGGGAACCGTAGAATTTGAGTGCGTCACGACGACGGTATTCACCAGGAAATAATATTGCTTTTGCTAATAATAATCCTGCACCACCAGCAAAAAAGATAGCAGGTAATTCTAAGGAACCATGCGGAAACACAAACGCCCAAAACGGATAGGCAAGATGATTTTGACCTACCAACGTGCCAATAGCACCAATCAATAAACCATTAAATAACATTAAATATGTTGTGTATGCTCCAGCTGTCATCCCACCAGCAACAGCCCCAAAGGAAACCGACAAATTATTAATCATAATACTGCTAGATGCTAGGGGTTCAATGCCGACAATTGACCCCATCCACAATTTATGATCATCTCGCACTCGGGAAATCAAGCTTTCGGGTACGATCAGCGACATAAAAGTTGGATCTTGCCAGGCGTACCACCAAGCCACTAATGCCCCCAACAAAAATAAGGACGTAGCAGCAGCGATGTATGCGAATGTTTGCCGTACTAAAGCTGGTAACCCCCATCTGTAGAATTCCACCACAGCTTGCCATTCTTGACGGCGCGAACCTTGATAAATCTGCGTATAGGCACGAGTTGTTAAAGATTGTAAACTGTGTATCAAAGTATTGCCGACTTTTTGAGTACGGGCACGTGCCAGATCTGCCGCCACGGAACGATATAAACTCGCTAATTCCCGAATTTCCACTGCCCGCAGCGACTTTAATCCTTTTTTTTCTAACTGCCGTAACAGGGTATCCAAACGCTGCCAATTTATTTCCCGTCGTGCAATCCAACGTTGAATATTCATAAATTTTAGAAGGATTGGGTTGAGTGTACTTTAAGATAGCCTCAATTCATCTCCGTACTTGCGAGGAAAATTTAACATCATGTCTGGTGATTTTGGTTCTCCCAGCCCCATGCAACCCCTTAGTGTTGGAAATGTCGTGAGTGCAGGAATACGATTGTATCGTTCTCACCTCAAGGAATACTATTTACTGGCTCTGAGGGCTTATCTTTGGATACTAGTTCCAGTTTATGGGTGGGCAAAGTTTTATGCCCTGACAGCACTGATTTCTCGCTTGGCTTTTGGAGATTTGGTCGATCAGCCCGAAAGCATCGCTGCTGGTGAACGTTATGTCAATTCCCGATTATGGCAGTTTTTACTGACGATGCTGTTAATGTTGATTGTAGGTATGGGAGTTGTGTTTGGTGTCGGGTTTGTATTTGTTTTAGTTGGGGTTTTAGCCGCTGTAGTGGTGGGTGGGATAGGTCAACAAGCAAGTCCTGCTGCTGTTGTGTTGGTCAGTTTAATCGCTTTTATTTTAGGTGTGGCGGCATTTGTAGCAGTTTTATGGCTGTTGACACGTTTTTATTTGGTGGATGTACCCCTTGCAATTGAGGATAACGTTGATGCTACCTCAACCATCGGTCGTAGCTGGGAGTTAACTCAAGGTTACGTGTGGCGGATTTTATTGATCGGGTTTGTGGCCTTTTTGATCACAATACCTCTTCAAATTTTGGTTCAAATTCTATCCACTGTCATTCAGTTAATATTCATGCCTTTGATACAACAGGGATCTAGTGCTTTTGCTGTGTTGGCATTCTTACTAATCCTAGGTTTGAGTTTTGCCAGTGGGGCGGTTATTGTTCCATTTTGGCAAACCATCAAAGCTGTTATTTACTATGACCTGCGGAGTCGGCGTGAAGGCTTAGGTTTGAAGTTACGCGATCGCGAAATTTAAATGCTAGTACTGCTGAAGTCAAGGGTCATTTGTCATTGTTCTCTTTCCCTTGTCTTCTTGTACTTTTCTCCTAGGTTGTTGATGAACGTAGTTTATTATAACCGCTTTCTAATGAGCGAATTTTAAATTGCTTATGCACCTTTTTAATCGTGTTAAATTCCGTACCCCAGAAAGTGTAGAACTAGAATTTACCCTTGCAGGAATTGGTAATCGCGCTTGGGCTTTAATAATTGATTATCATATTTTAGCCCTTATTTTACTGGCGTTTTACATTATTTTTTGGATACTTCTAGTACAACTGTCAGATTTTTGGGTAACAGTTTTCGGTTCTACTTTAGCTTTGTGGATGATGGCGATCGCTTTCCTGATCACGTTTGCAATTTATGCAGGTTATTTCGTATTTTGTGAAACTCTATGGCAAGGGCAAACTCTTGGTAAACGCTTTGCTAAAATTCGCGTTGTGCGAGATGATGGCAGACCAATTGGATTACAACAAGCTGCTTTACGTAGTTTGCTGCGTCCCATTGATGAGTTTTTGTTTATCGGCGCTTTTTTAATTATGTTGGGTCGTCAAGAAAAGCGCTTAGGTGATTTCGCGGCAGGTACAATTGTCATTCAAGACCAAATACCCGCAGTTTCAGCAACTTTAACTATTTCAGAACAGGCAAAGTCACTCCATGAGGAACTGAGCCAAATTGCTGATTTATCACCATTGTTACCAGACGATTTTGCTGTGATTCGAGAGTATTTACAAAGACGTGGTGGAATGTCGCCTAGGGCAAGAGCCTCACTATCCTTAAAGTTATCCCAACAAATTCAAGCTATTATTAACTTAGAGCAAATGCCCGTAGGTATTGCACCTGATGTATTTTTAGAAGCTATTTATTTAGCTTATAAACAGACAGAATATTGACATTTTCCCCATCCACAAGAGAGTGGGAATGAGATTTCATAGCACGACCTGTCTGATTTTGATTGAGACCTAATATCTCACAATCAAAGTGATTGTAACTCTTCAATAGTAGAGGGTAAGTTGATATTTTTTAATCGTTTTCAAGAATTACAGCGTTTTTCAACTAACTAGAGTACGCGGTAGGGAACATCCACAATCTTCCGGTACATACAATAATCTTACTGGTGCCGTGCCCCTACTTTGGAAGTGTGGTTCAATAACCTGGAAACTGCTGTAATGTACAGGAATGATCCTGCTAGTGGTGCGTATAGGCACGTTCAAATTTGGTTTTGAATAAATTCGTATTACACTAATAATCCCGCAATTATTTGGTCAAAGTTGCGGGTATATACTTTTTGGCTATATTCTTGCCATGCTTGGTTTGATAAGTTGGGAAATTGTGTTAATGTTGCCTGTTGAATATATTCCATAAACGGGCGACGAAGATGCTCATATTTCTCAAAGGCTGAGGCTATGGCTTGCTTGTTATCCCAATTATTTTGTTTAGCAATATTAGTAATTAATGTTGTAACTACCATTGCATCTTCAAATCCTTGATTAGCTCCTTGAGCCATAAAAGGAGGCATACCATGTGCAGCATCACCAACTAATATAACTCGTCCTGCACTCCAGGCTAGTAAGATATTCTCAGATATAGCGGCACGATGAATGTAATAAGGACGTTGTGACATATTCTCTGGCGGAGATAATCGCACTAATTCTTTTAGTTCATTGGAACAACCAGCTTTTTCTAACTCTTGCAAAATCAACTCAAGTAAATCACTACCAGACTTCCCTTGCACTGAATGCAAAGGTACAGGTACATGCACTAAATAGCTCATTCCTTGTCTGTTAGTTAACATCATTCTCGCAGATTCACTAAAAGCGCGAGCGCTCAGATCGTAGTTAGCTATTGTGACAATTGGCGAGCCTGCCAAAAATTTCTCTTCAATCTGCGATCGCAGTTCGTTGGGTATGTCAGGTATTTCTCTACAATATATTGCAGCAAATCCAGAATATTCTGGCGTGGCAAATGCTTGGTTAGAGCTATCAGCATAAAGTATTTTACGAACTGTAGAGTTAATACCGTCTGCTGCCACAATTAGCTTAGCTCGAAATGATTTTGTGATTGATGGTCGAGAAGCGCTGTCTAAATTTTGGGACTGTGTATCATGATTATTTTGTTCCTCTGCCCAATATGCATAGGGATTAGCCTCGACACTAGCGCTACTAACGCAATCGAGCCGGACACATCCATTTTCCTGCTCATCCACAACATTAATGCAACGGTGATTAGGTTTAACTAGGTCTTCGGGAAGTAGTTGCCTTAAGGTAGTCTGCAAATCATACCAAGAAATTGAAACTCGACCTTCACCATAATCATTCAACCAAACATCAAAACTCAGAGACATTGACCGAACTTTTTGCCCCTGAAAGTTTTTAGATACCCATTCTTGTGAAGCTTTTGGAGGTTTTGGTCCCATGACTTCGGTGGTTTTCTTGTCGTCAGACTGCTGTGAATTAGCGAAAGTAAGACTCGCTGTTTTGACTGCTTGATATGCGTTAGGATCTACATATTTCAGAGCTTTTAACCCATTAGGCAGAAGATCCACTACCTGACCAACTTGACGAAAAGCACGAGTCTGGTCTATTACCACAATATTGTCAATACCACGTTTGCGTAAACCAACAGCAGTTGCTAAACCAACAGGCCCAGCACCAACTATAACCACATCGTAGATTTTGTTGATAGGTGTATCTGTGAACTGATGTGCTATAGATTGACTTTGGGGAATATTCATCAGTAAAAATCCCTAATAATCGACAAGAGGGTAGATCCAAGGATCTACCCTCTTGTTATATCAACTATTGGCTACTGACTTGTCTGTAACAGGCAAATTCCATTGTGAAAGTTGCCATCCCCGCAGTTTGCGATCGCAAGTCTGTAGAATAGCCAAACATTCGTGTTAGAGGTACTTCCGCCCGAATCACTGAGTATGTTTGCATGGTTTGGGAACCCAATAGCAAACCCCGGCGGGAGGAGATACGCTTATTTCAGTGACATTCCACAATTCGACCATATAAGTAATTTATATTTCTTCATACTTCAGCCTTTAGTTGACCAATTTAACCATTCTCATCCAAAATTGGTCGTTGCTGATCTCACTCAAGCCAAATGCGTCTGCACATCATAAGATGCTTTTACGCAAAAGCCTCAAACCTTTTAGTGCCATCTTCTTCCATGTATAGGACACGATTCAACATATCGCGTCCATTTTCTAATTCAGCATTTATTGCATTCACAGCTTCTTTTACAATAGCGATTTGCTCATTTCGAGATAAATCACCCTGGCAAATAAATACAATGCCAGCGTATATTTCTGTAGTACGAGCAAACTTTTCAAAATCTCGAACGTTTGCTGTTACAAGAATACGCTCTTCATTAAAAGCATATTCTAAAACTTGATAATCTTTTGCACCAAGTAATCCCCTATCTCTAACAGCAATTGCATCAATAAAAAGCTCGTTACACAAGTAACGTGCAACGGCTGGTGAAATATCCTCGTCAATGAGGAATTTAATGCTTTTTAGGTCGTCCAACACTTGGGTAAGCTTTCACGTAGACTTGAGCAAATTTTATATCTTCTTCAGTCAAATAAGGATAGTCTTCGCGTATAACTTCTAGCGACTCGCCTTTATCAAGCATTGAACCAATATGACGAACCGTAAGCCGAGAATTAGGAAATACTGTTTCTCCACCCATGATGTTGGGATCAGAAACTAAATTTTCTTTCCAAGCCTGAAAACGTTTGATAAATTCTAATACCTCCTTGGCAATAAGCTCAACTTCTATTTTGACAAATTTTCCTATTTCAATAGTTGGTAATTTTTGCTCTAATGCTCGAATCAAGCTTTGATAAAGAGATGAACGAAAATCAACAGTCATGAAGTCTATCTCTTTAATTAAACGTAGATAAACTAATGCAGCAAAATTAATTCTTGGAGGATTAGTTTCTGGAAAAATTTTGTGTTCTACTTCCTTATAAATTTTCTTTGTTGGTAATTCAACAAATGCGGCAGCTTCAGTAGGGGTAAAAGTTTCTATATACATACATATTACCTTCCAGCTTTAAACTATAAACATTTTGTTACTTTTGAAACTTTTTATAAGATATATTTTGATGAAATTTGCTATTTTAAATTAATCCCTTTATAGGGAATATTTTAGCATTTATTCAATAGTGTTGACAATAATTTAGCCTTTGAGCAAAGCTGCGGAGTTTGCGCTTGAAGTGGGGATTACTCCAGCAGTAGTAAAAATTCCTAACGATCGACAAGAGAGTAGATCCAAGGATCTACCCTCTTGTTATATCAACTATTGGCTACTAGCTTGTCTGTAACAAGCAAATTCCATTGTGAAAGTTGCCATCCCCGCAGTTTGCGATCGCAAGTCTGTAGAATAGCCAAACATTCGTGTTAGGGGTACTTCCGCCCGAATCACTGAGTATGCTTGCATGGTTTGGGAACCCAATAGCAAACCCCGGCGGGAGGAAATATCACCCTGCACTCTACCTAAATACTCATTTGGTGTTTCTACCTCTACCAGCATAATTGGTTCGAGAATGTAGGCATTGGCTTTAGCGATCGCACCCTCAAGTGCTTGATGGGACGCTGACCGAAATGCTAATTCGGAAGAGTCAACTGGGTGATAGGAACCACCCTCCAGCACGACTTTTACCCCAGTAACGGGATAACCTTCTAGGGGGCCTGATTGCATAGCCTCGCGGAAACCCTTCTCGCAAGCAGGAATATATTCCTTGGGAATTGCACCTCCAACTACCTTACTTTCAAAGACAAACGGCTCGTCTGTCGCTTCAATCCAGCCACTGACATGAGCGTATTGACCAGATCCCCCAGTTTGCTTCTTCAGTCGATAGTCGAAGTAAGCTTTTTTACCAATCGTTTCTCGATATGCTACTGCGGGTTTACCAACGTATACCTCAGTGTTATATTCCCGTTGAATGCGCTCCAAGTAGATTTCTAAGTGGAGTTCACCCATACCAGAAATCAGAGTTGCGCCTGATTCCGGGTCAATGCTCAGTTTGAAGGTTGGATCTTCTCGTTGAAAGCGGTTGAGTGCTTTGGAAAGGCGATCGCTATCTTCTTGCTTTTTGGGTGTCACAGCCAGTGTAATTACTGGGTCTGGGACAAACATTTTCTCTAAAGATACTAGTGGTTCCCCACTACAAAAGGTATCGCCAGAGGCACAATCCACACCCAACAGCGCGATAATATCCCCTGCTTCGGCAACTTTCACCTCTTCTCGCTTGTTGGCGTGCATTCTCACCAACCGACCAATTTGCACTCGTTGTCCGGTACGGGAATTGTAAACAGTATCGCCCTGTTTCAATGTCCCCGAATAAATCCGGGTGTAGGTCAACTGTCCAAAGGATTCCACAGTGAGTTTGAATGCCAACGCGACTAAGGGATCGTCAGGGTTGGGGTAAAGGCTAACAGACTCTACAGTTTTCACCACTTCCCGATCTATAGGCGATGGGAGATAAAGCGCGATCGCATCTAACAAGTTCTGCACTCCTTTGTTTTTGAATGCCGAACCCAGCAATACTGGTGTTAGTTGCAAGCTCAAGGTGGCTTGGCGGATGGTTTGCCAAATCAGTTCTGACGGAATCTCCTCCCCTGCTAATAGCATCTCGGTCATTCGTTCCGAGAATAGCGACAAAGCATCAAGCATTTTATCTCGTGCTTGTTGTGCCTCCTCTACAAGTGCGTCAGGAATTGGCTTTTTCACCCAATGTTCGCCGTTTTCACCCTCAAAGTACGAAGCTTCCATATCTATGAGGTCAATCACCCCCTGAAATTGGTCTTCGCTACCGATGGGATACTGGAGTAACAAGGTATTCAACTGCAAGCGATCGCGCATGGCTTGTACAACCCGAAACGGATTTGCACCTATGCGATCCATTTTGTTGATGAATGCTATACGCGGCACACGATATCGCTTCATCTGGCGATCCACCGTGATCGACTGGGACTGTACACCCGCCACAGCACACAGCACCATCACCGCCCCATCCAATACCCTCAGGGCACGCTCAACTTCTATGGTAAAATCCACGTGTCCTGGTGTATCAATTAAGTTGATTTGCGTATCATGCCACTGACAGGTGGTAGCAGCTGAAGTGATGGTTATACCATGTAATTTTTCTTCTGGCATAAAGTCCATCGTTGCACCCTTGCCGCCTCCCCGGACTTCCTCAATTGCATGGATTCTGCCTGTGTAGAAGAGAATTCGCTCCGATAGCGTAGTTTTACCAGAGTCGATGTGAGCAGAAATACCAATATTCCGGATGCGTTCTCGGGGAATCATAATGACTTCCTTGATTATTGAAGCAAAAAAAACAGTTACCGCCTGAGCAGTAACATTATGTATATTACAATTGTAATACAAAACAATTTATTATCCAAGAAATATAGTGGTAGCGATCGCTAAAATGGCTGGCGGCGAAAAAGTTATGAGATGAGAAGTTATCTCAAAATAGTGTTTATTCTTGGTTTCGGAGTTGGCATTGTCTAGTCTAGACTGTAAACAGCGTTAACCAATATACACCTGGCTAACTCCCAATATGGAGTTTTTTTATGCCCCAAGCCTTAAAAGCAATTTACCGTAGTGGTACATTCATTCTTCAAACAGCCTGCGACTTGCCTGAAGGTGTTGAAGTTGAGCTTTTTGTGCAATCACCCCAAGTTGTTCCACCCAAAATCGCTGATATTAGCGCTAGGCAAAATTTTCTCAAGCTACTTGTTAAGCGAATGCAACAAAACCCTATTCCCGCTAATGCGCCTCGGTTTACACGGGATATGTTGCATGAACGCCGTTGACAAATTGAGAAAATAGGCTGAGGTGCCAAAATAATATCCATGCCCAGAAAGATTCGAGAGTTGAAAGCTCAGATTGCGCGTGAAGGATTTGTTTACTTACCTAAGCGCGGCAAGGGTAGCCATGAGCGTTGGCGGCATCCTCTCCTGAGAAAAACACTGACAATCCCAGGCAAAGATGGAGATGATGTGCCACTCTACCTGGAGAAACAACTAGAAAAGTTACTGACTGAACTAGAGGAGTTGAGGGAGGAAGACGAAGATTCATGAATCGATATAGCATGATTATTCAATGGTCTGATGAAGATCAGCTTTTCCTGGTCACAATCCCAGAGTTTACCGACCTAGTCATGATGCCTTGTACTCACGGCAAAACTCGTGAGGAAGCAATTCATAACGGTGAAGAAGTTATTGAAATGTATTTGGAAGCTTGGCAATCAGAAGGTGAACTTATTCCTGAGCCTAGGACGCTTCCAATGGCTTCTTAAGCTGGCATAATAACCTCAATGCACCCGAACGCAGAGAGGTTATCTGCTGTTGAATGCGAATGTTATGACTACAGATAGCGATCGCCCATTGCTGCGGTTTGCGGGTTCAATACCACCTGAAGATCTCCAGTTAATGCGTGAGGCAATTGAGCAAGACTGTGAACAGGTAGACATCAATGAGTGGTAGGTACTTGCTGGATACCAATATCATCATTGTTCTTTTCGCAGATGAAGCAGTCATCAAAAACAACCTTGCTCAAGCCAACGAAGTCTTTATTCCAAGTATTGCAATTGGTGAGTTGTATTACGGCGCAAGAAAATCGGGGCGAACCCAAGCGAATTTGGCAAGAGTGGATGAGTTGGTTGCCAACAGCGCAGTGCTTGTATGTGATGCCGAAACTGCTCACAGATATGGGGATGTCAAAAACAAGTTAAGACTCCAAGGTCGTCCTTTACCTGAGAATGATATTTGGATTGCAGCCCTTGCACTACAACATAACTTGATTTTAGTGAACAAGCAGAATGGAAGGGAGTTGTGTTGTACTTACCTTTGTGAGTGTTCTCTATCAGGCTGATACTGATTTGAATCAGACAATCGTGACGGAGATTCTACGACAAGAACCTAGATTAGGATTAAAGAAAAGACTGGCAACCATTTGGCTGAATTTGTTATGACATTAACATCCCGTGTTGTTCATAGTGACCCCGATATTTTGGGGGGAACCCCTGTTTTTGTGGGAACTCGCGTGCCAATAAAAACTCTGCTTGATTATCTTGAAGTTGGTGATTCATTGGATGTGTTTTTAGACCATTTTCCTAGTGTTAGTCGTGAGCAGGCGATCGCAGCCCTTGAATTAGCGAAGGAAATGCTGACAGGCTATGCGAATCCTTCTTGATGAATGTGCTCCACGTCCTTTAAAGCGTGAACTTGCTGATTACGAAATACGTACAGTTGTCGAGATGGGATGGACAGGAAAAAAGAACGGTGAATTGCTGCGGCTCATGAGTCAAGAAGGCTTCACGGTTCTGCTCCAGGGGAAGTGATTGAAGTTAGAGGTTCCTGAAAGTTGTGTAGGCGGCGCAGTACAACAGGGACGTATTCTCGTTAGTCACGATCGTAAAACAATGCCATTCTACAAGCGAAAAGATAAACATGAGTATCAACATTGCTGGTTATAACATCGTTCAAGTTTTGTATGACGGTACTAACACTTGTGTTTATCGCGCTGTCAGAGAGTCAGATAAAACCTCTGCGATCGTTAAAACACTTAAAAGTGAATATCCGACTATAGAACAGCTTGCTAGATTGCGACACGAGTATCAAATACTCCAATCTTTGAATATAGAAGGAGTTGTAAAATCCCTGACTTTAGAAAATTATCAAAATGGGCTGGCATTAATATTGTCAGATTTTACAGGAGAGACCCTAAAAAATTTCATCGATACTCATAACTTTGAATTAAGTAATTTTTTAAAAATTGCTATTTCTTTGGCTTCAACAATTGCTCGGATACATCAAAATAATATTATTCACAAAGATATTAAACCTCAAAATATCGTTATTAATTCTAAAAACTTAACTATTAATATTATAGACTTTAGCATTGCATCATACTTATCAAGAGAAAACCCAAATATCAACAACCCCAATTTAATCGAAGGTACACTTGCCTATATGTCTCCTGAGCAGACTGGCAGAATGAATCGCTCTCTTGATTATCGTACCGACTTTTATTCTTTGGGTGTCACGTTGTATCAGATGCTCACTGGTTTGCTACCTTTTGATAGCAATGATTCGTTAGAAATAATTCACTCCCACATTGCTAAAACTCCAGCTTCACCTCACGAAATAAATTCAGAAATTCCGCAGATGGTTTCTGAGATTGTGATGAAACTTTTAGCCAAGACAGCAGAAGATAGATATCAAAGCGCTTTGGGGTTAAAAGCAGATTTAGAATTATGTTTACAGCAATTAGAAAACCACGGTCAAATTACTGAATTTACTATTGCACAGCTAGATTTATCCAGTCAATTTCTCATTCCCCAAAAACTTTATGGCAGAGAAGCAGAAGTAAATATATTATTAAATGCTTTTGAGCGTATCAGCAACGGTCAAACAGAGATGATGCTGGTATCGGGGTACTCTGGAATTGGCAAATCTTCTTTGGTAAATGAAATTCATAAGCCAATTGTGCACCAGAGAGGATATTTTATTTCGGGTAAATTCGACCAGTTTAAACGTAATATCCCTTATGCTTCACTAGCTCAAGCTTTTCAACAATTAATGCAGCAACTGTTAACCGAAAGTACTGAATCGTTAGAAAATTGGAAATCTCAACTATTAGTAGCGCTTGGTGAAAATGGTCAAATCATCATAGATGTAATACCGGAAGTAGAACGCATTATTGGTTCTCAGCCTGCCATACCAGAATTGGGTGGAACAGAATCCCAAAATCGCTTTAATCGGGTATTTCAACAGTTTATTCATGTTTTTGCTAAACAGGAACATCCTCTAGTTTTATTTTTAGATGATTTACAATGGGTGGATTCAGCTTCTCTAAAATTAATAGAGTTAATTATTACCGATCAGGAAAGCAAATATTTATTATTAATCGGAGCTTATCGGGATAATGAAGTCAGTGCTACTCATCCCTTAATACAGACATTAGAGCAGATTCAACAGTTTAGAAGTATTAATAATATTATTTTGCGACCTTTGAACATTGACTGCGTGAATGAATTAGTGGCTGATACTATACATAGCAGCACATTAATAGTTAAGCCACTAGCTAATTTAGTATTTGATAAAACCCAAGGTAATCCATTTTTCTTAACACAGTTACTTAAATATCTGCATCAAGATAATTTAATAAAATTTAATTTTTCTCAAGGTATTTGGCAATGGGATATTGAGCAGCTACAAGGTATTAATATTACAGATAATGTTGTCGAATTGATGGTCAGCCAGATTCAAAAACTGTCATTGCAAACAATTAATGTTTTGAAAATAGCTGCTTGTATAGGAGATAAGTTCACTTTAGAAGTTTTAGCAATTGTTAATGAAAAATCTCAGCTTGAAACTGCTCATGATTTGTGGGAAGCTTTGCAAGCAGGTTTAATTATACCTTTAAGTGATGCCTACAAAATCCCTCTGACTTTTGAATCCGAAATTGCAACTGAGCATTTAAAAATTACTTACAAATTTTTGCATGACCGAGTACAGCAAGCATCTTATTCTTTAATTTCTGATCGTTTACAAAAGCAAACACACCTAAAACTAGGTGAATTGCTGCTGAAAAATACATCAGAAAAAGATATAGAAGAAAATATATTTGAGATTGTTAATCATTTAAATATTGGAGTTGAATTAATCTCCCAAGAAACTCAAAAATATGAATTAGCTAAACTGAATTTAATAGCAGGTAAAAAAGCTAAAGCAGCAACAGCCTATGAAACTGCTGTTAAATACCTCACAGCAGGGTTAGCACTGCTTACAGAAGATAGTTGGCATAGTCAGTATGAACTAACATTAGCGTTACATACCGAAGCAGTAGAAGCAAACTACCTCAGTGGTGACTTTAAGCGGATGCAGGGATTTGTTGAGATAGTGCAAAACCGCGCTAATTCCCTAATAGATACAGTGAAGCTGTACACAGTCCAGATTCAAGCTTACGTATCACAGAACCAGCCCAAAGAAGCGGTTAATACAGGGCTAAAAATCTTAAAGTTATTGGGGGTGGAATTTCCTGAAAAAGTGAACCACTCAGATATTGGGCAAGGATTTGAGGAAATTGCATTAATTTTGAATGGAAAAGAACCTTCTGATTTAATTGACTTACCTCTAATGACCGACCCTGATAAATTGGCAATCTTGAGGCTGCTATCAAGTTTATTTGTTGCTACCTTCATCGTTACGCCAGAACTGATACCTCTAATGGTGTTGAAACAGGTCGGTATATCCGTCGAATACGGCAATGCTGCTGTTTCTCCCTTTGCTTATGCCCTTTATGGCTTTCTTCTGTGCGGGGTTGCGGGAGATATTGAGCAAGGCTATCAGTTTGGTCAATTAGCTTTGAATTTACTGTCAAAATTGAATGCTAAAGAAATCAGCACCAAGACCAGCCACATGGTAAATGTCTTTGTCCGACATTGGAAAGAACACCTTAGGAATACCTCAGAACATTTTCGCTCAGATTACTCTAACGGACTAGAGACTGGAGATTTAGAATATGCTGCCTTTAGTGCATTTGAATACTGTCTTTTCTTATATTTAAGTGGTCAACAACTAACTGTCCTTGAACGAGAAGCAGTAACTTACGGAGATACTATTAAACAACTCAAGCAAGAAACAGCACTTCATTATCACGAAATCACTTGGCAAGCCGTTTTAAACATGATGGGAAAGGCTGAAAATTCTTGCATTTTAAAGGGTGAAGCCTACGATGAGCAGAAAATGCTTCCCATTCATCAGCAAAGCAACGACCAAGTAGCTATTCAATTGTTATACTTCCACAAATTTGTTCTTTGTTATTGGTTTGAAGACTACTCTCAAGCGCTGGAAAATATCGTTCAATTAGAAAGTTATTTTGCGGCAGCTACAGGAATGGTAACGGTTGGTCTCTTTTATTTCTATGATTCTTTAGTGCGGATTGCCCTGTATATCGATAGTCCACAGTTTGGGCAAAAAGAAATTCTTAAACGCGTACAAAATAATCAAGAAAAATTGCTGAAATGGGCACATCATGCCCCAATGAATTATCTACACAAATTCTATCTAGTGGAGGCAGAACAGCATCGAGTTTTAGGTGAAAAAATAGAGGCAATAGAAAATTATGAGAAAGCGATCGCACTTGCTAAGGAAAACCAGTACATCAACGAAGAAGCCCTCGCTCACGAACTTGCTGCTAAATTTTATCTGTCATGGGGTAAACAAACCATTGCCCGCATCTATATGACTAATGCTTACCAAGCTTATAGCCATTGGGGAGCGATGGCTAAAGTCAAAGATTTAGAAGCACGCTATCCCCAATTGATTATGCGTAGACACGAAGTGGCTTGTCTTGAGACATCGCAGAACATCGCAAACATCAATACAGAAAATACTTTGACAAAAATAGCCACGACTGGAAGTAATTCTCAAGTTCTCGATTTAGCCACAGTCATGAAAGCCTCACAAGCTCTTTCTGGGGAAATAGTGTTAGATAAGCTACTAGCAAAATTAATGCACATTGTTATTGAAAGTGCTGGTGCAGAAATAGGATTTTTGATTTTAGAGGACTCAGGGAAACTATTTATCAAAGCTTCAGGCAGTATCGGAAAAAATGAGATAAATATACAGCAACCCATACCTGTAGAATCAAGCGAACAGTTACCCATATCTGTTATAAACTATGTGCATCGAACTCAGCAGTATGTTGTCTTAAACAATGCTACCCGTGAAGGAGTATTTACAACAGACAGCTATGTCATCAACCATAAACCAAAATCAATTTTATCTACGCCGATTATTAATCAAGGTAAAGTTATTGGCATTCTGTATTTAGAAAATAACTTGACTGTGGGAGCATTTACACCACAGCGATTGGAAGTTTTACAACTTTTATCATCTCAAGCAGCAATCTCGATTGAAAATGCGCGTCTTTATAATGATTTAGAGGAATATAACCGGAACCTGGCAGCAAAAGTACAACACCGAACGCTAGAGTTACAAGATAAAAATTTACAACTACAACAGGAAATTGGCGATCGCCAACGTGCAGAAGAAGTAGCCGAAACCGCTAACCGCGCTAAGAGTGAATTCCTCGCTAGCATGAGTCATGAACTCCGTACCCCACTCAATGGTATTTTAGGTTATACGCAAATTTTTCAGAAAGATAAAACTTTAACTAGTCAGCAAAAAAATGGGATTAACATAATTCATCAGTGTGGTGAACATCTATTAACACTGATTAGTGATATTTTAGACATCTCTAAAATAGAAGCTCGTAAAATGGAGCTTTATATTAAAGAGTTTAATTTAGTAGAATTTCTAGAAAGTATTGTTGCAATCTGCCGCATTGGTGCTGAACAAAAGGGAGTTGTACTAAATTACAAGGCGCTTTCTCCTCTACCAAAAGCCATTCGAGCAGACGAAAAACGATTGCGCCAAGTTTTAATTAATTTACTGAGTAATGCAGTAAAATTTACTGAAAAAGGTAGTATAACTTTCCAGGTTGGCTCTGAAAATGGGAAACTGCGGTTTCAAGTTGAAGATACAGGTATCGGCATTGCACAAGAGCAATTAGAAGAAATATTTTTGCCGTTCAAGCAGGTTGGTGAGTATAGTCGTAAAGCGGAAGGAACAGGATTAGGACTGGCAATTAGTAGACAATTAGTGCAGATGATGGGTGGTGAACTCAAGGTTAAAAGTACTTTAGGCAAAGGAAGTATTTTTTGGCTAGATTTAGATTTACCTCAAGTTTTCCAACAAACTAATATTCAAAATATCGATCAAAGTAACATCATCAGTTTTGTTAGTTCTAAACGCAAAGTTTTAGTTGTAGATGATAAATGGGCAAATCGCTCTGTTTTGGCAAATTTACTAGAGCCTTTAGGGTTTGAAGTCATGGAAGCAGTAGATGGCTTAGATAGCCTGAGGATAGCGCGTGAATTTAAGCCAGATTTAATTTTTATGGACTTAGTCATGACCGTGATGGACGGTTTTGAAGCAACTCGTCGTCTCAGGATGTTACCAGACTTAAAAGAAGTTGTAGTAATTGCTCTTTCAGCTAGCGCTTTTGACTTGGATAAACAACAGAGTCAAAAAGCTGGTTTCAATGATTTTATTCTCAAACCATTCAGACTATCTGAGCTTTTAGAAAAAATAGGGATTCATTTAGGTTTGGAATGGGTTTATGAAGAGGTGAAAATTGGTAATCAAGAGCAAGAAGATCCGAATATAAAATCTAAAATACTCAATGCAGAATTTATTGTTCCCCCCGCAGCAGAAGTTGCAATCTTGCTAGATTTAGCAAAGAAGGGTGACTTACGAGCTATTATCCGACAAGCCGAAAAACTAGAACAATTAGATAGAAAATGGGTAGCGTTTGCCACTCATGTAAGTCAACTTGCTAAAAGTTTTAAAGGTAAACAACTTCGAGAGTTTCTGAAAAATCCTCAAAGGTTTGATTAATCGGGTTTTCACTAGAAGTATATTGCAAATGCCAAAGCAGAATATGCCCAACTCAATCTAATTTTTAGTTTTACTTAGAAACGATATTTTAGAAAAACAGTATGGCTAGTAAACGCTTCTATCATATTGGCTTTGGTCAAGAAGATCTAGGTGCATTACCTCCCAGTATCGCATTGTTATCTGGCGACCCTGAACGTGCGCATTTAATTGCTCAAACTCATTTGCGGGATGTGCGATTATTGTCACAGAATCGTGGACTTAATACCTATATAGGATACTTAGGCAACGATCGCCCGATTTTATCTGCTACAAGTGGCATGGGTGCGCCTTCCTTAAGTATTGTAGTGAATGAGTTGGTACAGGTAGGAATCCGGCAAATTATTCGGATTGGGACTTGTGGTTCAATTCAACCTCATGTGTCGGTTGGTAGCATTATCATTAGCAGTGCAGCATTGTGTCGCCAAGGTGCAGCTAATGATATTGCACCTGTGGAGTATCCAGCCGCAGCCGATCCTTTTCTTACAGTCGCTTTAGTGAAAGCAGCGCAAGATTTAGGCTTTGAGCATCATTTAGGAATTACCGCATCGGTAGATACATTTTACGAAGGACAGGAACGCACAGATTCAGCCAATCCATATTTGATGCGATCGCTGCATGGGATTACGGAAGAATATCGACATTTGAATATCTTAAACTATGAGATGGAATGCGGCACACTGTTTAAAATGGCAGGAGTGTATCAATTTGCGGCTGCTGCTGTTTGTGGTGTAGTTGCTCAGCGAACTGTTTCAGAAAATATCATCTATCCCCAGAAAGATATTGCTGTGCAAAATGCGATCACTACTGCTGTATATGCAGCCACGAATTTAGAAAAATTTGATTAGTCGTCAAACAACAGTGCCTCATCTGCTATTGGACTGATTATTACCAAATTTTAGCTAAAACTTCCAGTCCGGCAGTGTTTTTTTAAAGTGATATGAACTGGGCATAAATACCTCTGCAAATAGTAATTAGACTAGTAGTTACTACAGATCTATTGAATTTTCGTTTGGCGTTAAATTTACTAATTTAATACAGGCGATCGCGCTTTCCTACTAATTTTTGTTATTTAACCTTTTGATAGTAGTTTAGGGCGGATTGCTAATCAGGGTATGAGTAGGACAAGATAAAAGCGTTTAAAGTTGAGACGAGGTCTAAAATAAATGGTTGCCAGCAGTCCATTCAGTGTGCTTACCGCCGGGAAGTTACTATCTGTAATTGTCTTGGTGCTAGCCAATGGATTCTTTGTAGCAGCTGAATTTGCTTTAGTTGCGCTACGCCGTAGTCGTGTCGAGCAGTTGGTGGCGGAAGAGCACCCTCGTGCAAAAGCTTTACAACGAGCAGTGAATCAACTGGATGCTTATTTAGCAGCTACCCAGCTTGGCGTTACTATGTCCTCCTTAGGCTTAGGTTGGCTGGGAGAACCAGCACTGGCTGTACTCATTGAACCTGCTTTCCATTGGCTGCCAACATCTTTAGCGCAGACTAGCGCTCATACCCTATCAGTATTGATTGCCTTTATAATCATCACGGCTCTGCACATTGTCTTGGGAGAATTAGCCCCCAAGAGCCTAGCACTCCAGCGCACAGAAAGAACAGCCTTTGCGGTCATCAAACCATTAGAACTTTACTTGGCTATATTTCGCCCGGCTGTGCTGGCTTTAAATAACATAGGAAATTTTGTTCTGAAGCTGATTGGCTTGGAACCAGGAAGTAGCGAAGAATTGCTGCATTCCACTGAAGAACTAAAACTTTTAGTGGCGGCTAGCCATGAAGCGGGTTTGTTAGGGGAAGCTGAACAAGATGTAGTAGAACGGGTGTTTAATCTTGGCGATCGACGAGTCAGTGCATTTATGACACCACGCACAGAACTAGTCTGGCTTGATATTAATGACCCGTTAGAAACAATTCGCCGCCAAGTCATCGAAAGTATCCATTCTTTCTTTCCAGTCGGTCAGGACAGCATCGATAACTTATTAGGTGTCGTGCAGACCAAAGAATTTTTAGCCCAAAATCCGACTCAACCCTTTGAACTGCAAGCCATATTAAAACCAATCTTGTATGTGCCGGAAAGCATGATCGCACTGAAACTCTTGGAGTTATTTAAAAAATCGGGCAATCATATTGCCGTAATCGTGGATGAATATGGCGTAATCCAGGGCTTGGTGACACTCACTGATATTGTCGAAGCGATCGTGGGTGAAATCCCATCGAGTGAAGATATAGCTGACCCTGATGTGGTGCAGCGTGAAGATGGGTCTTGGTTGTTAGATGGATTATTACCGATTGACGAATTTAAAGAAATTTTAGAAATTAGAAAATTGTCGCCTCAAGCAGGAGTTAACTATCAAACTTTAGGGGGGTTTGTCGTCAACCAACTGGGACATATTCCCGCGATCGCTGAACATTTTGAGTGGTTGGGACTACGCTTTGAAGTAGTTAGTATGGATGGCAACCGAGTAGATAAAGTGTTGGTTGTACCTATGCACAAAAAATCAGAAGTATCTTCTTAAATTTTTTAATTGTCTGCTTTGAAGATGGCTAATTATAAGATTTAGGTCGCTAGCAACCAAAATTTGGTCTGGCGGGTAATTAGGAGGACGAAAGGTTTCGTCTAAGAGACGAGGTTGGAATATATGAACCCGATCTGGCAAACCAGGTTCCTCTGGGTCTTCGCTCTTGAGATCGTACATCGTGGGTAGGACATCTTTTGGCGATCGCGGTGGGTCTGTTTGATACATCGTGAAGCAGTCCTGACGGTGAGAATCTCATTTTTAATTATGGAACATGGTTCAGCTACAACTCGAAAAATCAGAAGTCCCAAAATTAAATTGCCACAATAGTAATGAACATGACAGCGCACATAATATTTAAATAATTACGGAGACAAGACTGTGAGTAGTCTAGGTAAAAAAAGATTAGAAGCTAGTTTAGCGATCGCTACTTATGCTGTTGGTAGTGGTACAGCCTCAGCCGCACCAACTCCTGGTGGAGAAATTCCTAAACAAATTCTTTTAACTGCTTCTGATGTCCTCATGTACACCAGCATTTGGAAAATTTATTTTGAAGAGGATTTATCTAGAAAAGAACTTGTGGAAATTCTGGCAGAGTTAGGATTAGTCACAATTGCTGCAACTGGGACGGCTTATGTAGTCAGCAAAGCTAGTACGGCACTTCTGAAAGAGATTACCAACTGGACTGGACCTTTAGGATGGGGTGTTGTAGCTGCGATCGCAGGTTCTCTGAGTGGTTTATTTGGTGTTGGTTGGGCAATCTACTGCGATCAACTTTATTCTCAAAGACAACCTCAACCGACTTGATGACAACTGAGGTGAGGAAATCCTACCCTAATTAGCGGTAAAATATCCCAATAATTAGGGTAATAATTATCGGTATTAAAATCGGGATAGCAACTATCAGCCCCCATTTGCCAACCTTAATCTCCTCACCTTCAGATTTGAGCAGCGCAATCCAACCGCCAACTCCCATCAGCAGCCAGATAAACCCGAAGGCAAGAAATATCACAAAAACTGAGTCTTGTTGCATTTTTTATAAATTTGGATTTTATTTTATATTTTACTCAAATCCAGCAACTAGACTGAGTTCTAGCCAGTAGGTTTTTCAGTTTTAATTCCTAAAAATTTTGAGCGATCGCTTCCAGAGGGAAGTATTCATAGATACTCCCTCTGCGTTGTTTATATTCGCGATGGTTGATTGCCATTTAGTTGCGCGATCGTGCCATGTAATTATGAAGCATTCTCGTCTGCAATCTGCTTCTTAACCATTTCAATTTCTCCAGCTAACTCTTGGCGAGTGGAAGCTTTAAGAAAATAGCGAGAGACAAACCAGGTTACGTAACCGAATCCAATCACTTCAAAGAATGGAGCAACTAACGGAATATCATTTAATGCATCTGTTATTGCAAGTAATATTCTCAGACCAATCATCAATGCAACCAGCACACCAAAGCTGACGACTGGCAGCTTGTATTCGTTAAAGAAACTAACTATATTTTGCGGCAGTCTCTCCAGAAAATCTGAAATTTCTCTGCCGATTTCTGAAAATTTATCATCAGATTTCTCAGCACTGGCTATCGTTGACAGATTTCCTGGCTCAGAACTTTTAACTGTAGCCATGCCGTTGGCCAAAGTAGCGTCAACATATTCTGATTGTTGTTCTTGAACTTGCATAAGTTTGAGAAAAAAAATTTGAGTTTTGAGATAACACTACCATTCCTGCATTATTTCAGTTGCTTTTCATCATCCAATTGGAATAAAATTTATTTCCTTCAAAAGTTAGAAAATAAATATTAATTTTCAAAACTCTCTTTATAAATATTCAGGTTGTCAGTGAATATCAGCAAAAGTATATCTTTAGGCTCACGCAATTAAAAAGAAAAAATGTTGATACTGAAGTAGGGAATTACCAAACACGGCAATTGGTTGTAATCAAAACTTTTAACTCCGCAAGCAATATCAACAACAGAGTAAGGTAAATGACAACTTCTATTGACCAGAATCAACATATTCATAAGCTGCATGAACTGATTCAAGATATTGGCTGTGGCATGTTAACTACAGTCGATGAGGATGGCAGCTTGCACAGTCGTCCTATGGACAAAACTAGCGATATCGAGTCTGATGGCACACTCTGGTTTTTTACCAACGCCAGTACCCACAAGGTATTTGAGATTGAGCATCGTCAGCATGTCAATATCAGCTTCACATCACCGAACCAGCCGCGATATGTTTCCATCTCAGGTATCGCAGAACTTGTAAAAGATCGTAATAAGATGCAAGAGCTATGGAAGCCGGAACTGCAAGCCTGGTTTCCCCAAGGATTGGACGAATCTGATATCGCTTTACTGAAAGTAAAAATTAACAGGGCTGATTACTGGGATAGTCAATCAAACTTTCAACAACAAACCATTAATTTGTAGATATTATTGATTACACAATGACATTGCGTTGGCGGAACACCTTCCTACAAGGTATGGAGCGTTCGCCCTTAGTGTTCCCGTTCCCGAAAGATAGGCTAGGGTAGCGGAATGTCGACACGGCGCAGTTTAAGGTAGACTAGCGATTGCAAAGGATGAGATTGCGTCGCTTCATTTGATTTCGCCCGCAATGACTGGAAATATTTCTGTACATCTACTGATCGCTGACTAAATTCAGATAAGGGAGTCAAATCTATGCCCTATCAACAAATTGACGACTTACCAGATTCAGTAAGAGAACATTTACCTAAGCACGCCCAAGAAATTTTTCGGGCTGCGTTTAATAATGCTTTAGAAGAATATGATGAAGAAGAACGTGCCTTTCGTGTTGCTTGGAGCGCAGTAAAACGCGATTACGAAAAAGGTGATGATGGGCAATGGCATAAAAAGCCAGAATAGCTCATACCTACGCTTGATAAATGAACTCTAAATTTATTGAAACCCATTATTTGTTTGACTCGGTTTTTATATATAGTAATCCGATTTAATTGCTGAACTTACAAAGTAGAGGTAGGGAACAGGGGAGCATCCCAGTTTTTATTTAGCGAGCAAAGATTAATTCATTAAGATAAGCGCAACGATGAGCAATGACTTGAGGAATATTCTCAAGTTGCCATTGTGCAGCGAAGATTTTAGTTCTACGGTCAATCTGTTTAATAGTAGATTCAATTGCACCAGAGCCAATAGAACAAATTTGTTCGGTTTAATCATCAACGTTGGTTGTAGCATTTATAATGTGGCAAACAACTGATTAACTGATAATTGTTGCGTCTTTTCCATCAGAATATTTTGGGCACAAAGTTCTGCTCCATCTTGCTCAGGGCAACGTTGAACGTAAGAACCATCTGACTTTAGTTCCCAAGCTTGTCGATTATCTCCCAGCATGATTGCTAAGATATTTTGCAAGGTTTGGACAATCTCAGCATCTTCAACTGGTGTAACTGCTTCCACGCGGCGATCTAAGTTGCGAGGCATCCAATCAGCACTGCCAATGTATACTTCATTTTGTTCATTATTCGAGAAGTAAAATATCCGCGAATGTTCTAAAAAACGACCAATAATACTGATAACACGGATATTTTCACTGACTTCAGGAATTCCAGGACGCAAACAACAAATACCTCGGATAATCAAGTCAATTTTTACCCCAGCTTGAGAAGCTTCGTATAGAGCAGCAATAATTTGGGAATCAACCAAAGAATTCATTTTGGCAATGATCTGACCGCTGTTGCCGTTTTTACAGTGTTCGATTTCTCTGTGAATTAAGGCAATAATGCGATCGCGCATATTGACGGGAGATACTAGCAATTTGCGGTAAGACTCTTGACAGGAATAGCCTGTCAAATAATTAAATAAATCGGTTAAATCTGCCCCTAAATCTTCTCGACAACTTAGTAGCCCCACATCAGTATATAAATTCGCTGTTTTAGCATTATAATTTCCGGTGCCAATATGCACATATCGACGTATATCTTCTCCTTCCTGACGTACTACCAGTACAATTTTAGTGTGAGTCTTTAGGCCTACAATTCCATAGATTACATGAATACCAGATTTTTCTAATTGAGTAGCCCAAGTAATATTATTCTCTTCATCAAAGCGAGCTTTAAGTTCTACAATAACAGCAACTTGTTTACCACTCTCAGCAGCAGTAATTAGAGAACCGATAATCTCAGAATCTCCGGTAGTGCGATAAAGTGTCATCTTAATTGCTAATACATTAGGATCGCGGGCAGCTTGCGCAATAAATTTCTCTACAGAGCAACTAAACGATTCATAGGGATGATGCACTAGCAAATCTTTTTGTTGAATTGCCGAAAAAATGCTGGTTTTCTGACTATCGACATTGGCAATTTTACGCGATTGAAGGAAAGGACGCAGCCGAGGTGGAATAATCGGTGTCCAAGTTGGATCTTTCAATTCAGGCAGAGGCAACTTCATCAAAGACATCAAATCTTTCAAATTTAGTAAGCCGTCTATTTCATAAATATCACTCTCAACCAATTCCATTTCTGCCATCAGCATCTGTCGTACTGAAGAAGGCATTGATGGTTGTATTTCTAATCGCACTACAGAGCCACCAAAGTGACGCCTACGTAATTCCTGTTGAATTGCTAATAATAAGTCATTAGCTTCTTCTGCTAATTCTAAATCAGCATCACGAGTTAAGCGAAACAGATGATATTCTTTAATAATCATCCCTGGAAATAAAACTTCTAAATTGTGAGCAATAATCTGCTCTACAGCAACACCTGTCCAGTGGTTTAACTTACCATTTTGTGGTTGCAATTCCTGAGGTAGGCAAATAAAACGAGGTAAAATATTTGGGACTTTAACTCTAGCAAACTTTTCTTCTCCTGTGTTTGGAGCTTTTACTACCACTGCTAAATTGAGACTAAGATTCGCCATCAAAGGGAAGGGATGACTAGGATCTACTGCTAGAGGGGTAAGAACGGGAAAAATCTTTTTTTGAAATATTTGTTGTAAGTAACTACGCTGTTCTGGGCTAAGATCAATGTAATTAAGAAGATGAATGCCATGCGATGCCATTTCTGGACGTAGTACTTGCTCAAAGTAACGATGCTGTTCAATCACCATTGGATGTAGGCATTGATAGATTGCTTCTAATTGTTGTTGTGGGGTAAGTCCATCGATAGTTGGCCGGTTTATTTGTGCTTGAAATTGTTCTTTGAGAAGTGCAACACGCACCATGAAAAATTCATCTAGATTAGAACTGAAGATAGCAGTAAATTTCAATCTTTCTAGTAGTGGAGTGCGGCGGTCTAGTGCTTCATGTAAAACACGCCGATTAAATTCCAACCAGCTGAGTTCGCGATTAAAGTAATACTGAGGAGCATTCAGATTAATATCTTTGCTAGTCTTTTTCGCTTTACCCATAATTCTTTTTAGCAAATTAAAATGATTTAAGCAGAATTATTTTTTACTTACGATAACATGGGCTATTTCTTTTAAATCAGCTATCTTTGATTTTTGTATGGCGATTAAATAAAGCTAATTTTATACTTCCATGTTGGTTTAATTTTAATTAAATAAAGGTTTAATTTAGGTTAAATGATAAATTTAAATACAAATTACAGTCAATCTCAAATACAATGGCGAAAGAAATAGAGCGAAAATTTTTAGTCAGCGGAGATAGCTGGAGAAAGCTAGCTGAGGGTAGCCTATTTATTCAAGGATATATTTCTACGGCAAAACAAGCTACAGTACGTGTGCGTATAGTAGGAACCCAAGGTTACTTAACAATTAAGGGTCTTAATGTCAAATATAGCAGGTCAGAGTTTGAGTACCCTATACCTCTGGAAGATGCTCAGGAAATGCTCGATACTTTGTGCGATCGCCCTTTAATAGAAAAAGTTCGATATAGGATAGAGTACGGTAATTTGATTTGGGAAATAGATGAGTTTGATGGTGTCAATAAAGGGCTGATATTAGCAGAAGTTGAACTTAGTGATGAACAACAACAAATTGAACTGCCAATCTGGATTGGCGAGGAAGTTTCAGACAACCCCAAATATTTCAACAGCAATTTAGTCAAGCATCCTTTTTCCCAATGGTAATGATTGCCTTCTTTTATTTATCCAGAGGAATAAAAGAGGGATTATCCCGATATATAAGTGCGGTGCAGCGTCATTAGTGTTCGGTCAAGTTCATCAACCACTTGCCATATGCAGAGAACAATGGCAGTAGAGTATATGCTTTTATTGATGCTCCAATAAATGTTTAATATAATGCACGATCGCCACTGCTGTTGGTACATTGGTTGCAAGTAGAACTTGGTTAATATTGCAGCTTCTCAACAGTGCTTCTTCATTTGCTTGACCAGGCTGAGGTATAAGAAAATCTCTGAGAAAAATTACTGCTAAAATATCTCCTGAGTTCACTAATGAATTAATTGTTTGATAACCTCCAGATGTGGCTGCTGGGATTTGTTGACTGATATTTATACCAGCCTGTTGACGCAAGACTTCACTAATGGATGGCCACGCAACAGTGAGACTCTGTGAGAAAAACTCTTGATGCTGACTCACAAAATCAGCTAGTTCTGATTTTTTGCTTTCGTGAGCGATGAGAACTATGTTTTTTTGAGTGATCATTTGTTGAGGCTCACTGACAGGGATTTCGTTGGCAATTTCATCAGATTGTGCTTGTTCTGCTCCAAAAATTTCTTCAAGAGTTTGACTAATTGACTCAGATTTTGAACTAGTTAATTCAGGCATAGTTTCATCTTCTAGTTCTTCATTCGCTAGGTTAGATATAACATTTAGTTCTTCTGTTTTCTCCAAAAAGTCAATATTAGTTGAGTCTGAGATTTCATTGAATGTTGAAGGTACAAAGCCAATAGCTTCTGGAGTTTCTAAATACCTAGCTTCTGCAATCACTTCTTTGGTATCTGTCGTACTCAGATTAACGTCTTGATTATTTAATGCCTCTAATTCGTTAACTTCACTGAGTTCTACAGGTGTTTCAACTGGCGACATTTCAATAATAGTCTCTGAAACTGATTCAACTATTGCTGCATCATCACTACTAATTTCAGCAACTTGATTGCTAACAGCTTCCGGTATTTCATAGACTATTTGTAATGGTTCGCTAACGATTTCTTCTATAAATGTACTGTCTTCATGGCTAAACTCTGGCGTAAAGCTATTGACAAATTCTGGAGCTTCTACTGCTGCAATATCGACTCGAAACTCATCTACAACATCTTCATTACTGATAGCTTCACTGATTTCAGTGTCCGCCTCTGGTGGTTGGCTCGCAATATCACGTGGTTGTACATTGGTAAATTCTTGGAGAATTTCCACCACATCTGCGGGAACTTCGCTCACTGTCTCTGATGGTTGACTAACAATATCACGTGGTTGCACATTGGTAAATTCTTGGAGAATTTCTGCATCCCAATCAATATCTTGATCGTTGATATCTGCGGGAACCTCACTCACCGCCTGAGATGGTTGGATAACTATAGTACGGGGTTGTACAATGGTGAATTCTTGCGGAATTTCTGCATCCCAATCAATATCCTGATCGTTGATATCTACTGGAACTTCACTTACCCCCTCCGTCTCAGTGCTAATTAAATCCTGGGGTTGTATGAAGGTAGCTTCATCTGCAATCGGTGTACCCACATTCACACCTGCATCATCGAGATCTGCGGGAACTTCATTCACCGCCTCCGGTACAGGACTAATTAAATCCTGGGGTTGTATGAAGGTAGCTTCATCTGCAATCG
>NZ_MTAV01000239.1:8110-29395 GCF_002154695.1 Nostoc sp. T09 | reverse complement strand
GCAAACGCTACCTTCAGTTCCTCTCAGTATTTTCTCATGAATCATTCCGGATTGCTATATTACGAGTTAATTTGTCAGAGAGCATTAGTATCAAGTTGATAAGAGATCAGTTGCTTATTATCAGTTTTTGTTATTTTTTTATCTGCACATTTTCTATAAATTTGGCGAATAAATAATTGTTGGCAATAGCTAAAATTAAAGTTACATAAGTTAATCTTCATAGAAAATTGGTACGACCATGCCTGAACTTCAAAGAAATTACTGATTCAGTTTAGTAAAAACTATTGGTAAAATTTTGCTAATTGAGGCTAGTGGCGTTTCTTTATTGACTACATGACAAAAGTCTGTAGAACTTGACGCGTTAAACTTGCTTTTCGTGACTTTGATAAAAAGGGAAACCTTCGTCCTAGTTTACATTAGCTGAATAAATACAATAATGGAATCTCACAAGACTGCACTGATTCTGATTGGATATCAAAATGATTACTTTTCACCCAAAGGAATTCTCTATGGCGTAATCGAGGAATCATCTAAGGTGACAAACGTTATCGCAAACACAGTCCATTTGCTTGATTGTCTTGCTTCTACGCCTGCACTGATTATTACAACTCCTATATTCTTTACATCTAACTATGAAGAATTAATCGAGCCGATTGGTATTCTTAAAACGATTAAAGAAGTCAATGCTTTTCAGATGGGAACTCCCGGTTCAGAGGCAATTGAAGAGTTAGACTCTTTCCAAGACAGAATTTTGGAAGTACCTGGTAAACGAGGATTTAATGCATTTATTAATACTAATCTTCATGAAATTCTCAAACAAAAAGGCATTACAGATGTTGTACTAGCAGGTGCTGTTACATCTATATGTATAGATTCAACTGGACGTTCTGCCCATGAAAAAGGTTACCACGTCATAATTCTCTCGGACTGCACTTCAGCTCGTACTGTATTTGAGCAAGGATTTTACTGTGGCAATATTTTTCCCCTCTATGCAGAAGTGATGACTCACACAGAATTACTGAGCCATTTAGCAATCAGAGTTTCGGCTTAAATAATTAACAAATTTTAAAATATTTTTTTGATAAAAATTTTGGCATTAATCAATACAAATAATAACATGTTAGAGTTTTATTAAATATTTAATAAACTTTTTTTGAATGCTTTTAAGTCTCAAACATCAATGTAAATAGCACATTACTCTAAACCTTTATTAATCAATGTAAATTTGAAAAGTAAAGGCATTTAAAGCAAGTGTTTTAATTAGGCATGATATTGAGGCAGAATTCATTCTAATCCTGTCATATCATCCGCATAAAACAGCTTATATATTTCTATGAAACCAGATTTTTTAGCTGATAATGAACTGCATACTCAGATTCAGTACCGTTTAATAGAACAAATTTCAGAATCAGAAAGACGTTATCGAGAGTTAGTTGAAAATCTCCGAGAAATCGTATTTAAGTGTGATAAAGCAGGAAATCTTACACTCTTAAATAAGGCTTGGACACTAACTTTAGGGTATAGTTCCTCAGAATGCTTGAATCACCCAATAGATGACTATCTTCATGCAGAGGATCGACAGCTTTGGCTAAATTTTCTAACTCAAATGCATACTAAACAGGATCTTGCCTGTTGGGAATTACGATTTCATCATAAAAGTACAGAAATTATCTGGCTAGAATTATCAGCTCGTTCTGAAGATGAGGGAGAAATTAGTGGTTCTTTAACAAACATCACCGATCGCAAACGAGCACAAGCTGCACTAAAAGAAGCAAACGAAGCATTACAAATGCGAATTGAGCAGCTACGGTTTGAGAATCATGAACGCAGACAAACAGAAGCAACTCTTTTGCAATCAAAGGAGCAATTGAAGCAGCAAACTCAGCAGTTAGAAGTAACTTTACAAGAACTTAAACAAACCCAAGCTAAACTCCTACACGCAGAAAAAATGTCGAGTTTAGGGCAATTAGTTGCTGGAATTGCCCATGAAATCAACAATCCTGTCAACTTTATTTATGGCAATATAATTCATGCAAATGAGTATATCCGAGACTTGTTAGATTTACTTTGTCTGTATCAGCAGCACTATTCTACTCCTGTGAAGGAGATCCAGGAAAAGGCACGTAAAATTGATCTGAGTTATCTGCTAACTGACCTCCCCAGACTCATGTCTTCTATGCAAATGGGGGCGGATAGAATTAGCGAAATTGTACTTTCACTGCGCAATTTTTCTCGTCTGGATGAGGCAGAGATTAAAGCTGTTGATATCCATGAAGGAATTAACAGTACTTTAATGATTTTACAAAGCCGTCTCAAAGGAGCGAAAGACCGTAGCTCCATTCAGGTGATTAAAGAGTACGGCGAATTGCCACAAGTAGAGTGCTATGCAGGACAACTGAATCAGGTGTTTATGAACTTGCTGAGTAACGCTATTGATGCGGTTGTGACTCGTTGTAAAAGCGAAGCAATCCCCCATCAAATCTCGCGAGAGGGAGATGAGGAAATAGCTTTGTTCACACCGATGATTCGGATTCACACTGAAGTTGTTGGCGAGCTTTATGTGGCAATTCGGATTATTGACAATGGTATTGGCATGGATGAAATAACTAGAAAGCAAATCTTTGACCCATTTTTTACAACAAAACCTGTGGGCAAGGGAACAGGTTTAGGTCTTTCTATCAGCTATCAAATAGTTGTAGAAAAACATAGTGGAGTGTTGGAGTGTTCGTCAGATTTAGGCAAGGGAACAGAGTTTTTAATTCATTTGCCGATTTCGCTTTTACATTAATACTGGATTTTTAAATAATCATTAAAACCATTGAATCTACTAGTGATAGCAATTTGATCAGACCCTTGTGCTGAAAATATTTAGCAGCAATATTTGGTTTAGCGATGGTTATGGAGTGAGGAGATAAAGCAATGACACAATACCATATGGGAATGAATTTAGGGCATGAGCGCTCAGTCGCGATCGCTAAGGATGGTGAAATTGCGGTCGCAATTGAACAAGAAAGGCTCGATCGCCACAAATATAGTCCTGGCTATATGCTCCATGCGCCTGGTGTAGCTGCACAAATGCAGATTCCCGCAGAAGCTATGCGTTACTGTTTGGATACCTGTAATATCACCTTGAGCGATTTGGCCACAATTACTGCCAATATGCCTGGTCACGATTGTGCTCCGGACATTCTTCGTCGAGTACTACCTGCTGAGATTGCAGATAAGGTGATGCGAATTCCCAGTCATCACTTGGCTCATGCCTACTCTGCCTACTGGCCTTCGGGATTTGATGAAGCGTTAATTTTGGCAGTAGATGCTACAGGTAGTACAACACCAGCTCATGATACTGAATCCTATACCCTCTATGAAGGGCGGGGGCAGACAATTACAACGCTGCATAATGAGATGGTTGCGGCGCACTTAGCGCAACTTTCAACCCTTGGCTTTGTTTATGAGTACATTACCCGTAAAGCTGGGTTTGTCACCCAAGTAGGCGAGCGGATTCAACACGCGGAAGCAGGGAAACTCATGGGTTTAGCTCCCTTTGGTGGAGAGCAGCCTAATTGGCACCGTTGGATTCAGGCAACAGAAGATTCTTTTAGCCTCAAAATTTCTGCCTACGATATCTTTTTGGAAGTCGCTGCTTTAGAAAAGTGCTATGACAATGGCGAAGGTAAACCCTACCTACGTCCTTATCTAGTTGACCTAGCCTATAAGGTGCAAAAAGAGTTAGAGCAGGCATTGCAGCATATTGTGACTCTGGCAATCAAACAAACTGGACTGAGAAAACTTTGTATTGCTGGCGGTGTGGGCTTAAACTCCGTTGCCAACTACGAATTGTTGCGGCAGCTCAAACTGGATGATATTTTTATTTTTCCAGCAGCTGGCGATAGTGGGATTGCTGCTGGTTGTGCGCTATGGGCATACAATACGGTAGGCGCTGGACAAAAGCGAGTATCCCTAACTCGGGCAACTCTGGGTCGTCATTACAGTGACGATCAAGTCGCTCAAGCAATTCGACACTTCCAAGACTCTATCGTGGTTGAGCAGTTGACAGCAGAGGAAATGATTTCTCGTACTGCTCAAGTCCTAGCACAAGGCAGTATTGTAGCTCGCTTTGAAGGCGGCACGGAGTATGGGCCACGAGCGCTGGGACATCGGTCTATCATGGCCGACCCTACTTTTAAACGGATGAAAGATATCTTAAATCTTCGGGTCAAGTTCCGTGAGGCATTTCGTCCATTTGCACCAGTCATTCCTCTAGAAGCTGTTTCCCAGGTATTTGAGCAGGAAGTGGCAGCGCCTTTCATGTTGCTTGTATCGCCCATTAAGGCTGAATATCACAATCAGATTCCGGCTGTTACCCATGTGGATGGTACAGGCCGAGTACAAACTGTTACAGAGCAAGATAATCCATACTTTTACCGACTGTGCTACAAACTAGTCGCAGAACGACAGGGACCGCCTGTATTACTGAATACCAGCTTTAATGTAGCAGGGCAACCAATTGTGGAGACGCCATTGGAAGCGATCGCCACTTTCTTGGGAACCGATATTGATTATTTAGCAATTGAGAACGTCTGGATATCCAAAAGCCATGTCCCTGTTCGTAGTTACGAAGAGCATTTGACGAAAGTTGGTGATATTGTGCTGCCACATGGACTTCCCCCAGGTGCTCCTAGTGTCACTGATTTAATGGCAGAGCTAGATCGAGCATTATTCTTTGGTCATACTGTTGGCTGTCCCTGGTCTTTGGAAGAGTTGCAGCTCCTCTCTAAGCAAGGCGCTCAATACAAAGAAACAAGTGTGCTCTTTCCTGAGACTCCTTTTTACGGGAACTTGCAGACAAAGCTTTCTAGAGATGTAATTTTGCTACTTAATCCTCTCAGCAAATCTACCTTAGTAGATCTTAAGCAAAAAGTACCTCCCTCAACCTATTCTTTTGCGGAAGTTAAGCTGTTGTTAGCTGTTCTCAATGCACCTGAGAGTTGGCTAGAACAAATGCGAATTAATCTGCGGCTGACACACTTTGAATTTACACAACAGATTGAATGGGCGAATCAACAACTCCGCATTTATCGGCTAGAATCCGCTGGCTCTTACATCCAACCATTACCCGCAGATTCAGCATTACCCTCAACCTCAAATCAAACTTTTGCGCCTTTTGAGAATGAAAACTTTTCTGCTCGACGCATTCTGCGCAAGTTGTATAAATTTCTACAGCAAGCTGGTTATAACGAAGCTAATATCTGTAAATTGCTAGATCTCACCTCACAGCAACAAATTGAGCCGACATATCTCCACTACTACGATCGCTATCAACTCCCCCAATCCATATTGGCAGATCTGATTCGTCTGTTCTTGCTGCGAGGCGCATTAACGCAAGGCAGATTGCAAGAAATCTTTGGGGATGAAGTATTCTCAACCTTATGTAGCTTGGGTATGTTAATCCAGCGTGGTGAAGATTGGGTTTCACGAGTCGATTTATTTGCTGTTGCTGGACTATATGTGGCTACGGATCATCGCTACATGATCCTGGCAGAAGATCGGGTTGATGAAGACGTTGTGATGTACGTAGGTATGGATAGCATGGGGCTGGTTTACACAGCTCCTCAATATCCAGCTAATCGAGTTTTAGATCTCTGCTGTGGTAGCGGTATTCAAAGCTTAGTAGCAAGTCGTTATACAAAAGAAGCGATCGGAGTTGATATTAACCCACGAGCAATTCGCTTTGCTCGGTTTAACGCTCAACTCAATGGCATATCTAATACTCACTTCTATTTAGGCGATCTCTATGAAGGAGCTTCTGGTTACTTTGATACAATTCTGGCAAATCCTCCCTTTGTTCCCAGTCCTAGTCAGGAATGTCGCTTCCGAGATGGTGGTGTAACTGGTGAAGAAATTCTTGCTCAAATCATTACTGAGAGTGCAAAGTACCTAGCGCCTAATGGCAAGCTGTTTATTGTTTCGGATCTGGTGAATATCCAGCAGTATGAGTCTAAACTAGAGCAATGGTGGCAGGGAGGAGCAGCTCATAAGTTAGTACTGAGTACTGCCGATCGCAATGACATTCTGTTTTCAGTTCCCCACTGTCATACAGCTTTTAATCAAACTTGGGATCAATACAACATTGAGTTAGACCAGTGGCTACAGAATTTCTATACCAGTGGTTTGCGCACAGTTAACTTTGGTTATATCCTAATTTGTCAGGTTGATACTACTCGTACAGGCTCTTATTACAGCCGCACAATCCACAATCCGAATCAGCCAATTCATCAGGATGTCCAAGAATATTTCCAGCAACGACAGTTACTAGAACAACAGCAAATTAGCGATCGCTTTTTGGCTATGTCTCCTGATTTGCGATTCCGTCTAGAAAGTAGCCCCACAACAGGAGAGCGCGAAATCGAGTTATTTTCTCCCAATAACCCCTATTTCACTACTTACCCGATCAGCGAACAAATGTATCGTCTGTTGCAAGATATTAATCGCTCCCAACCTAAATGGGCAGCCTATGCAACGGCGCTTAATCAAGATTGGCTCTATGAATTGATTTACAAGGGTATCATTTACTTAACTCTCGAAGCTCCCAGTGTTAACCGGAATCGGCGATTGAACGATCCACCTCCAACAGATGGGTTAAAAATCGAAGAATTAGAAACTAAAACAACTCCAACCTGCATTTCGTCGTATTTACGTTAAATGGGAAGTTATTGGCTGATTGTCTTTTTCTTACTTATGGCAAATTACATAAATTCTGCATCAGCAACTTTGGCTATCTAATTGGTATGTTTGTTTTACTAGAGCTTATCAGTTTGTGCATATTTACTCCAATATAAAATTTTGAGAGTTTGATACTGTTGTTATTGATATTTGTAATTTTTATCTTAGGTAATAGGTAATCAGTAGCAGCAAGTTAACTATTACCTATTTTTCATGAAAAAATTCATATCAAATTGGGATATGTAGTATTGTTTGAGATTGCTGGAAAATCTGTAAAGACTTTCCATACATCGTCTCTAAAATCTAAACTCCAAAATTGGTATGAGTGATACATTCAATCGGCTTGCCCCCTTTATCCAAGAATATATTTATCATCACAACTGGACTGAATTACGCCCAGCCCAAATTGCAGCTTGTCAAGTTATTTTTGATACTAACGCTCACTTGCTAGTTGCTGCTGCAACAGCAGCGGGTAAAACAGAAGCGGCATTTTTGCCTGTTGTGACTCAATTACACGAAAACCCTTCGGCTACCATAGGTGCGCTATATATTGGGCCGATCAAAGCTTTAATTAACGATCAATTTGAGCGCCTCAACGGTTTGCTAAAAACAGCAGATATTCCAGTGTGGCACTGGCATGGTGATGTTTCTCAAAGTCATAAAAATAAGCTGTTAAAAAACCCTAAAGGCATTCTACAAATTACGCCAGAATCTTTAGAAAGTTTATTAGTTAACAAACATAATGACTTAATTCGCCTATTTGGTGATTTACGGTTTGTGGTGATTGACGAAATTCACGCCTTTATGGGTTCAGAACGCGGTTGTCAGATTATTTGTCAATTGCAGCGTTTGGCTAACTTAACGCAAACACAACCTCGTCGCATTGGTTTGTCAGCAACACTTGGTGATTATTCAATGGCAGAAGAGTGGTTGCGTTCCGGAACTGAAAAGTCAGTGATTACTCCCCAAATTGAAGCAGGAAAACGTCAAATTAAACTTGCTGTAGAACATTTTTATCTCAACGATGAAGTTGATGAATTAGAAGTAACTGTATACGATAGATATCTTTTCAATCTCAGCAACTCTCGCAAGTGTCTTATATTTGCTAATAATCGTACACAAACGGAATCTGTAATTGCATCCTTGCGCCGAATAGCTTCAGAACAAGCACTACCAGATATTTATCATGTACATCACGGCAGTATATCTGCTAGCTTGCGGCAAGTAGCTGAAAATGCTATGCGTGAACTCAATAATCCAGCAGTTACTGCCGCTACACTAACTTTAGAGTTAGGCATAGATATTGGTCATTTAGAAAGAGTGATTCAATTGGAATCACCCCTTTCTGTAGCCAGTTTTTTACAGCGATTGGGACGTACTGGAAGAAGAGGAGAAGCTGCTGATATGCGCTTTGTCTGTGCGGAAACTCAACCATCACCAGAAGCATCTCTACCAGAACAAATTCCTTGGCAATTGTTGCAGTGTATTGCGATTATCCAACTTTATTTAGAACAGCGTTGGATTGAACCAATTAAGCCTGTTAAATATCCTTTGAGTTTGCTATACCATCAGACAATGAGTATTTTAGCAGCAACAGGTGAACTTTCACCTGCTGCCTTAGCTAAACAAGTTTTAAACCTACCACCGTTTGCTGCAATTTCTCCAGAAGATTTTAAACTATTGCTACGCTATTTAATTGATATAGACCATATTCAGCAAACTGAAACAGGTAAATTAATCATCGGGTTAACTGGAGAAAGAATAGTAAGGAAATTTCAGTTTTATGCGGTATTTGCTGACAGTCAAGAATATGTTGTAAAGCAAGGTACAACAGAAATTGGTAGTATTTTGATGCCGCCTGCTGTGGGAAATCAATTTGCCTTAGCAGGGAGAACTTGGGAAGTAGCAGAAATTGACTTTAAAAAAAGAGTGATTTCTGTCAAACCTGTAGAGGGTAAAGCTACAATTTATTGGCGTGGCGGTGGCGGTATCATCCATACCAAAGTTTTGCAACGGATGCGGCAAGTTTTGCAGGAAGACCTAGAATATAGCTACTTGCAAACAAACGCTTTGCAATGTTTACGAACAGTTCGGCAACTGGTAAGAGATGCTGGTTTAGATAAACAGAATATATTGCAATTGGGAAAAGGTAAATGCTGTATCTTTCCTTGGATAGGCACCTTAGCTTACCGCACATTAGAAAGATGGCTTAATTCCTGCTGTAGAGAATCTTTAGAAATCAAAAGTATGGGTGGAATAAATCCTTATTATCTTACTTTGAAATTAGGAAATGATAAATTTAAATACCTTAACCAAGAAATTTCTGCATTGACTGAAGAAAGAATTACGTCGGAATATTTAGTAAGTGAATCTGAAGCGCCAGAATTGCAAAAGTATGATGAATTTATTCCTTACCCTCTATTACGAAAGGCTTTTATTAGCGATTATTTAGATATTGAAGAATTAAAGCAACAAGTGGCACAGTGGTAGCTGGAAAAAATTCTTGTAGTCAGGACTTTAGTCTTGATTTTAAGGACTGAAGTCCTGACTACGATCAAAGAGGTAACTTGCCTTGTAGTAAATGAAATTTAGACTGAACGCAATTACCACAATTGCAACCAGCGTGATTGACAATTACATTAGATGCTGGAGTTAATTTTGGGACTACTAATTCGGAAATGGGTTGTGCAGATGCTACCATCATGATTTGTGTAGCAGGTGCAGATTTTAAACTGGATGCCTGTGCTGGATTTGCGATTAACAGCATAGATGCAAGAAAGAGCGGAAAAGCAATTAAAATCCGTTTGAGTATTTTCATAGTTCACAAATAAAGACTGCTGGTGATACAGCATAGCCAATAAATTGGCTACGTTCAACCGCGATTACTGAGATAAATGACTGGTGAATTTCTTAATTAGTGCCCATTGTCACTGATTGTCTTCAAGTAAAAGGCCGGGAAACCCCGCCCCAAAGATAAAATTTGCTATGGCAGAAAGGCTCGATTTCATAAATTCGACTTTTTAAGAGCCACTTTGAAAGCTCTAGTTCTAATATATACTAACGTTTGACGATAGTAACGCGAAGCGATAGAATTGTGATTGTCAGTTTCAAATCTGAAGAGACAAAGCTGATCTTTGCAGGCTTTACATCTTCTCAGTATCCACCGAATATCCAAAAAAATGCTTTACGAAAACTGCTGATTCTTGACGCAGCAACATCAATTAACGACTTGTGTGTTTCACCTGGTAATCGCTTAGAAAGGCTAGTTAGCGACATAAAAGGACAGTAGATTATTCGGATTAATGAACAATGGCGAATCTGCTTTGTGTGGACAGAGGAAAATAATGCTTCGGAAGTTGAAATAGTAGATTACCACTGACTAAAAAATCATGATGAATGACCGTCTACCAAAGATCTATCCCGGCGAAATTCTGCAATTAGAATTTTTGGAACCACTAAATATCACACCTTATAGATTGAGCAAAGATATCGGTGTTTCTCAGACACGGATTAGCGAAATTTTATCAGGAAAACGCAGTATTACAGCAGATACAGCTTTGCGACTATCTCGCTATTTTGGTAACAGCGCTCAGTTTTGGTTGAATTTACAAACGCAATATGATTTACGTCAAGCTATGGAAGAAAATGCAGAAGTTTACAATCAAATTTCTCAACTTTCCTGTAATGATGTAGCCTAATAGATGCTTTAGAGGCTGTTAATTAAAACAATATGCAAATGGTAGGAAACATCCAAAAGCTTTCGGTAAAACAGACATATTATCGGTGTTCCCTACTTGGCGGATAGTTGATTTTTTGGTATTCCCTGATGTCTACCAAAATTGTTAATCCGGCAATACTTTTGACCAAATCAGTAATTCTCCTTGTTCACCACCAGCGGCCAGGTAATTACTTTGAGGATGCCAAGCTAGACAGGAAAACCCTGCTGATACACCTGTAAGAATTTGGCTGACTTCTTGGGCTTTATCCCACAAACACAGCCAGCCGTCAGCAGCGGCGGATGCAAGTAGGAAGCTTTGAGGCGCAAAAGCGATCGCAGATATTACCTCAACATGATTAGTCAAAACTCGTGCTTCCCATCCTAAAGAATCATCTTCTAGCTTTTCCCAAACTACAATACCTTCAACGCTGGAGGATGCCAAAATCGGTGCGCCTAATTGAGTAGTAGCTTCTGACCATGCTAATTGGCGAATTTTCCCAGGAAAGCCACGCATAATCCAAGGGTCAGGGTTACCCCAATCCAAAACGGTAACACTACGATCCATATTGCCAGAAGCAAGATATTTGCCATCAGGAGACCAAGCCATAGCTACACTGACGGTAGGCATGGATAAAATGTATGGTTCATCATCCCAGTCTTGAGTTTGCCAAATCTTAACTCCTTGATAACCACTAATGGCTAGGTATTGCCCATCCCTACGCCAATCAATATTTAATACTGATGAGTTATCGAAATTCAACGTAACGACAATCTCATTTGTGTCTGCATCCCAAACTTGGACATAACGCCCCAAACTAAAAGCTAGTTGATTACTGGTATGACTCCAAGCTAGCTTGTCAACCCATGCAGGGGTATTCTCCAAAGTGGCGATTAATTCATTACCTTGCCAAATTTTTACCTGTCCATCTTGTCCCCCAATGGCTAAAAATTTCCCATCTGGGGAGAAGGCGATGCAATCTGCTGATTTACCATTACCAGCTTGCAAGGTTGTTAAGTCGCCATGATTCCACAGTACTACTTCTCCAGCGGCAGACGTTGCTGCTAAGTTTGTACCATCAGGCGACCAAGCGATCGCAGTTACATAATCTGAAAGTAATCCCGAAGAGTGTTCTTCAAATTCCTGGGCTTTGCTAGTTGTAAAGTTCATAGTATGTTAAAAGTTCTTTGTGTCTTTGTGACTTTGTGGTTAAAAAAGAGTTTTGAACCACAAAGTCACAGAGACATAGAGGGAAAATGCAAAGTATTTTTTTAGGCTAGACAAGCAAGAAAATCTTGTTTGAGTTTGGCTTCATCAAGATTACGACCGATGAAGACTAGTTCGTTTTTAGGGGTTTCGTTGGGTTTCCAAGGGCGATCGGGTCTGCCATCAAATATCATATGCACTCCTTGGAACACAAAGCGATTATCTTCCCCAGCAATATTTAAAATGCCTTTCATACGGAAAATATCGGGCCCTTGGGTACGTAGTAACTCGGTCATCCAAGCATTTAATTTTTGTCCATCAATTGCGCCTTTTTCTACCAAAGCCACAGAATAGACAGTTTCATCATGTACGTGGGCATCTTCACCTAAGAAATTGGGGTCAATTTCCAAAGCGCGATCCAGATCAAAGGCTTTCACACCCAATAGGGCATCCATTGATAATTCAGAATTACGGGTACGGTAGATTTTAGCTAATGCATTCATCCCCCGAATCCGCTTTTCTAATTCTTCTAATATATCTGACGTTACTAAATCAGTTTTATTCAGTAAAATTACATCGGCAAAAGCAATCTGTTCTTGGGCTTCATCCGCCTCCCAATGCTGCCAGATATGCTTGGCATCAACAACAGTTACCACCGCATCTAAAGACAGTTGATTTTGCATATCTTCATCGACAAAGAATGTTTGAATGACTGGTGCAGGATCGGCTAAACCAGTAGTTTCAATTACTAAATGGTCAAACTTATCGCGCCGCTTCATCAAATTGCCGATGATGCGAATCAAGTCGCCCCTGACTGTACAGCAGATACAGCCATTATTCATCTCAAAGATTTCTTCATCTGCATCGATAACTAATTGATTATCAATGCCCACTTCCCCAAATTCATTGACGATGACAGCGACTTTCTTACCGTGTTCGTAGGTGAGGATGTGATTTAGTAAGGTGGTTTTACCTGCACCGAGATAACCAGTCAAGACGGTTACAGGTACTGATTTGGATGTTTCGGCAGAGATCATAATCTCAAGGCAACTTTATTGATAATTATTGCCTGCCTATGATAGCGCTTTTAAAAAAGGTAGCACGGCTTCTAAAACCTCTGCTGGGTATTCCTCATGCAGACCCAAAGAACCAGGAAGCACAACGCTGCTAACTCCTAGTAATGCCGCCATAGCCTGCATTTCTGCTTTTGATTTAGGTGGACTGGATTCGGCAATTATCACCATGAGTGGCACAGATAGCGATCGCATTAATCCCAGAAAATCAGATTGCTCGTGTACCGCATCAATATTACCAGTCACAAAGGCAGCAGAAGCAAATCGCGCTCCTGGTTTTTGCGTTGTTTGCCACTTCTTTTCCATGAAACTGGGGGTAAGTCTCGCCGCATCGACAAAGACATGGCGGCGGTACATAAAATTTAAGAAAGATGGCAGGGTATTGAGTTTGTAGAGAAATTGACCAACAATAGGCGATCGCACCAATCCTCTGACCATACCCGCTAGCTGTGGATTTGCCCCCATTGTCGGCAAAGGGCCACGCCAAGTAGGAGCGACTAAGACAATTTTGGCGAAAGCAGTAGGCTGTTTTACAGCTAATTTCAACACATAACTAGCAGCATGACCAGCCGCTAAGACATTAATTGCTGTATTAAACACAGATTGCACAAAATCTGCTAAAAATTGCTCATATAGCTCTGGACGATAATCTAAACTGGGTCGAGAAGATTCACCAAAACCAGGCCAATCTACTGCTACAACTTGAAAGTGGGGAGCTAGTAACCTAGCAAGTTCGCCCATTTCTTCACGGCTGGAAACGCTGCTGAAAGCTGGTAGTAGCAATAAAGGTGAACCTTGACCAAGGGTTTCGTAAACCACCCTTAATGTTTGATTTTCCCAATTCCAGAGAAATTCTTGAACTACTCCACCAAATCCGACAGCATCATCAGTTGATAATAAATTGGTAGACATGAGTTTTACTCAGCACTCACTACTACTGTTCTAATTTACATTCCAACGCTTTTTTTTGCATTGTTTTAAAAATGTTATAAAAGCCGTTGGCGCGCGAAGGGGTCAGGCTGACATTTAAACCAGTTGCTTGAATAAAATCTGGTGCGAGTTGGACAATTTCTGTGGGAGATAGACCGTTTAAACCTTCAATCAACAGAGCTACTAATCCCTTGGTTAACTGGGAATCTGAATCTCCTTGATATTTAACTTTGCCATCATCCAAGGTTGCGGTGACATAAACTTGGGAAACACAACCAGGGACTTTATTTTCTGCTACCTTGTCAGCTTCTGGGAACGCTGGGAGCTTTTGAGCGTACCAGATGAGTTGTTCGTAGCGTCGCTTTGGGTCGGAAGCGCGTTGAAAGCGCTGGACAATTTTGGCGAGAGCAGGTGGTAAAGAATCTATAGAAGAGGACATAACATAAGCTGCGAATATTTCAGTCTCATCTTGAGTGTAATTTATCTAGAGAGCGATCGCGTTTGTCATGAACAGGTTGATGAGTTAGCAATGACAAGCTTGTTCAGCAACTTGTATATGGGGTGATCGCAAGATCAGGTATCCAAGCATAAAATCAAAGCATAATCCTAACTAAAGAGATATGCTAAAAACACTTTGGGCTACTGTTCGACAAGGAAAAATAGAACTGCTGGAGTCAGTAGAGCTACCTGAAGGCACAAGAGTATTAGTAACACTGCTTCCTGATGATGAAGCCGAGTTTTGGCTGCAAGCCAGTCAATCATCTGTTGATGCGGTTTGGGACAACACTGAGGATGATATCTATGCCGAGCTACTCCAAAAATGACATCATTTTAGTTCAATATCTCTTTTCGGACTTGTCCCGTTCAAAAGTAAGACCCGCAGTTGTCGTCAGTGCGCCACATACATCGCAAGATATCATGATCGCACCGTTGACAAGCAAAACTACATCGTTACTGAATGGTGAGTTTGTCTTATCTGAATGGAAAGCAGCAGGACTAAATGTGGCTACAGCAGTCAAGCGAGGACTATATACTGTGCATGAGAGTTTGGTTGTAGCGACGATTGGTAAATTGGCTGATATTGATGCCGAGCAGTTAGAACAATCACTACGAAGTTGGCTAGGGTTGTGATGCAAACAGCACTATTACTAAATATTCTAGAGTGCGATCGCGTTTGTTATAAGCAGGTCTATGAGCTAGCGATGACAAGCTTAGTGAACAGGCTGATTGCAAGTTAGGTGATTCTTGATGAATAAGTTTGTTGAGCATAATTTAGTGCGATCACATCAAAACCCCCGGAGATTGCAAACAATACGAATACAACGTTAAGAACATTTGTGTAAATTCTTATATTTAATATTTCTTAACAACTGGACTAGCTACAGGCGTATTTGTGGCATCTAGAGTGCGTCTTAGTAAAGGACGCAGAGATTTTGGCATATTGCGCTACATTCTGGTGCCGTATAAATTGAAAACAGACAAAGCTGCACTCGGTATAGAGGCGGCGGAGTACGGAAAAGGATAAAAATATAATGACAAGATCGTTCAACACTCGCTGGAGTGCTGTGCTTGAAATGCAGCAGCGCCTCAGAACACTAAACCCTGGTTCACCTGAAGCCGAGATTCTTGAACACGCAGTTTCACTCGCTATTAATTCTAAAAGCCAGGAAGAAAACTTCAAGTTTTTTCGCTACGACATCATAAGGAATGCAAGATTCAGTATTCAACGGACAAAGGTTCGGCAGCATCGGCTATGCAGAAAAGTAGCTTTATTTACACCTACATGGAATGAAGAAGCAAGATCCTATTCTTCTTTGGATTTAGAAGCACAACTAAGCATGGTGATTGCTGCATTTGGCAAGAATATGAGCAAATGCTTCGAGGACATGATTAACGGCAAGAGTGTTGCTGCTACAGCATTAGCCTGTGGAGTCTCGCAACGCACTGCCAACAGGTTACGTCAAAAAGTACGCCAAATTGTGCAGACTTACCTAGACTCTCAGGAGAATGCTTGATGTCTCACAGAGGCATTTGCCTTCAAAGCGTTCCGTTTGAACGTTTTGCCTTCCGCTTTACCCCAGAAGTTGTCCGAATCTTGATTCCCAATGATCTTGTTGGAGTTTACCTTCTTTTTGATCAGGGTGAGGCTGTTTATGTTGGCAGATCAGATAACTGTCTCCGCACTCGTCTTGCAAATCATCCCTTTGTTGGACAAGCTTCTTATTTTACCTATGAGATTTGCCATAGTCGGCTACGCGCCTTCTATTTAGAGGCTTACTGGTTCCACCGACTTCAGGAATTTGCTCCACAACGATTGCTGAACTCTATTCATCCTGCTAAACCAGCAAATTGTTCTCAGACTTGTCCTTTCTGTAACTCCAAAAATTCCAAAGCCCTTAAGGTTGCTTTCTCGACGCTAGGCATATTAGACAAACCTTTCAACTTTTAGGCAAATTTGCCGCTTAATTACTTTTAGAAAATCAGGAGACATTTATGGTAAGCCAAGCAACTTCTACCAAATCAGTATCAACTGAAAAAATTCCCATCGTCTTAACAGGTCACGCCTTACAATCACTCCGCGACTCTGGCTATAGTTTACCTGCTGCTCTTGGTGAGGTGATCGACAATAGCTTAGAAGCCAACGCAAATAATATTACTCTGCACTTTGAAGAGTCTAAAGCTAAGTCTGGTAAGAGACACATTCACTGCATCACCATAATTGATGATGGTGATGGTATGGAACTAGAAATTCTACAACGCTATCTCCAGCTAGGTTTTTCCACTCGCTATATGCAAACTGACACAATTGGTAAGTATGGCGTAGGAGCAAAGCTTGCCGCACTTAATTACGGTCAACGCATTGATGTTTGGAGCCGCACGAGTGAAGATGAACCTTGGTATCATGTTTATTTTGACCTAGAACAAGCTTTAGAAGAGGAACAGAAAGGTGAAACTGTTGGTATTGCTCCTCCTGATACTGAACCATTACCAAACAGTATTTTGGCACTAGTTCCTCAAGATAGTGGAACAATCGTACTCTGGTCTAAAGTAGAGCGTTTAGAAGAAGGAAAAAAAGCTCCAGATGCAACGGCACTAAAAGCTGAAATCAAGCATGAATTGTCCCGCATGTTTCGTTACTTTTTACATGATGGTATTAAAATTTGTGTTGATGGAACAAATTTATTACCACACGATCCTCTAATGCTTATGGAGGGTACATGGAATAATAAAGTTCTTGCCGAATATTATTCTCCTTTAATAGAATCTTTTAAGAGAACAGGTAACAAGCCAGATTTTCCACTACCTGAGGTGACTAAAAAACATTTTCCTGCCAAAAGAATTACAAGAGAAGGTGGAGAAGTTATTAAGATCGGACAGTCGTCTTGCAAAGTCACGATTACAGTTTACCCTAGCGAAGTAATTCGTAAGAAATACGAAACAAATAAGAAAGATGAGCTTACTAGAAATTTACGTCTTGAAGAGAATCAGGGAGCAATTAGTTTTGTTCGGTTGAATCGGGAGATTAATTACACTACATTACCTAAAATATTTGGTAAAAGAATTGAGTCCTCTCACCGATTTATTGGTATTGAAGTTTCATTTAAACCAGAGCTTGATGATTTCTTTGGAGTCAGAAATGTCAAGAGGGGTGTAGAGCCATACGATGACTTAAAAGTACAACTTCGTGAGCTTTTGTCTAAATACATTCCAGAAGCAATCAACTGTATTAATGAAGTATGGGGTGAAGTTTCACGACAATCAAATGAGCATCAGGGTGAACATTATCCGCTACTTGAGGCTGTCAAAGAAGCAAATCGGACAATGCCTAAAAGCCGTGTTAAAGCTCAAGTAGAGCCAGAACATAAGGAAAGAATCATTGAAGATTTAGCTAGAGACGCTTTGCCAGGCAACGATGAAAAAAAGCAAGAAGAACGACGGCAGTATCGTGAGTCTATCAAGGATTTACCATTTGTTGTGGAGTCTGTGGACTTTCCGGGCAATTTATTAATTGATACTCAGCACATTGATGGTCAAGTTATTATTCGGATTAATACAAGACATCGATTCTATCGGGAAATGTGGGAACCACTTCGTAGTATAGCAACTGCACCTCCTGAAAACATATCAAGCGATGAAGCAGCAAAAGCGGCTAGACGCTCAATAGAAGCTCTGACGCTGCTTATAATTGCTTATGGCAAGGCTGAGTCAATGGATGAAAATCCCCGTGAACATTTTTCGGAACTACGAAGTGACTGGGGCAAATTTACAGATTCTCTGATGGGCAAGGTGAAGGATGTGATCTAGCTTAATATTTTGAGCAACTAGCTACTGAGTTCTGATAAAGCTAATACACTATTAGCAAAAAGTATTAACTCTGACCGTGATTGCACTTAACAAATGTAAGTATTGGGCAGATTGATGATCTCTCGCTTAATTTAGAGGATGCCTACCGCTGCTGAACTTGGTCGTTAGCTTGCAGTAAGTTGCCCCTTCAACTGAAAAACAGCCCCCAATTATTTGGGGGTTGAAATTGTTGATTACAACAAAATAATGACAGCTATTGCACCATAATTGATCGCACTAAAATGCTCATGACCTCATCAGTATTACCAGTTGGTAACAGGGGACTCCAATCGTTAACCTCAGCATATCTAAGTTGATGCAAAACACGAATTGTGCTGAGAACGGCTTTGGCAGAACCGATGAGTGTATGTTTGATGGGTTCTCTTTGTGGAGTTAATTGAGAGGATGTTTGATTCAAAGTCGGGTTGTCATTGGACAAAAAGGCTTGAGCCATACATCGCAGCGAATAATTTGCATTATCTTCTACTAGTGCTTGTTGTTGTTCAAAAAAAGCCTTAGTTTGTAGTTGTGTCATTATTGATTAGTCTCCCAATAGGGGGGTAAATTGGCGATCGCTTTTCCGGTTGGCGCTGGGAGCGATCACCTTTAACTTTTGAGTATATCAATCTAGGGGAACATGGGAATAGGGGAATAGTGATAATGTTCCTCATACGCCATGCCAGAATGATGGGATGGCAAAACCCGAAGATACAGTCAAACTAATAATTGGTAAAGAATTAAAGATCCGTTTCAAGTCCTTGTGCGTCCAGTCAGAAACGGATATGAGCAGTATTGCTAAAGAATTAATTGCAGCTTGGTGTGATGAGCAGGAGCAGAAACTAGCTGCTCAAAAAAATAAGTAAAACTTGTGATAAGTGATTTGCCGCAGTGCGATCGCATTTTCAATAAACTTGGTGCTGTTAACTTGAAACCATAGCAAATTCAGCAAAGTATGTGGCTTGCCGTTGTAGCAGCGGCTGTGCAGTGGTAAATATCCTGTACTTTGTTATCTAATGGTGAAGCTATCATGCTGCAAAGCTACAATAATTTTGCAATTGCACCTGCTGAATGTGGGTTCAAACTTCTGCAAGTAGAAAATTTTGTTTATGAGGCTCAACCTGGAAGGTAGGAATCAGCAACAATGATGGATCTGAGTGAATATGGAATTTTGCTCGTAGAGGATGACTCAAATGATATCCTGTTTATTCAACGAGCCTTCCGTCAGGCTAAGTTGGTAAACCCAATCCGCATTGTAAAAAATGGAGATGAGGCCATTGCCTATCTTGCTGGTGAAGATGGTTATGGCGATCGGGAAACTTATCCACTACCTGCTCTCATCCTCTTAGATTTGAAGCTACCGCGGCGTTCTGGGTTAGAAGTCTTAGAATGGTTGCGGCAGCAACCAATACTCAAGCGCATTCCCGTTGTGATTCTCACATCCTCAAGAGAAAGCATTGATGTAGACCGTGCTTACGATATTGGTGTAAATTCTTACCTGCTCAAACCAGTCAAGTTCCCCGCACTGATTAAAATGGTAGAAGCGCTTGACAGTTATTGGCTAAGACTGAATCAGTATCCTTCGATTCTTTCCAGTTGAACAATGCGGTAAAGTGATTTGTAGTCAAAGCGATTGGGGAGAAGCGGCTGGGGAGGTAAACAATTCAAAATAAAGAAATAACTTTGACTATTGCCAGTTGACCCTTGACCTATTGATGCTGATCTCCAGCACAAATTCATGAATCAAGAGCGCGCACTGCAAAGTATTCTGCTGATTGATGACAATCCAGACGATCGCCTTTTAGCCATGCGGCAACTCAAACGAGAGTTTCCCCAAATTCAGGTTGAGCAAGTTGGCAATGCAGAGCAATTTGCTCAAGCACTCCAAGTAGATCGCTTTGATTTAGTGGTGACGGACTACGAACTGCTGTGGACAACTGGGCTGGATATTTTGCACGCAATTAAAGCCCACGATCCCAAACGACCGATCATCATGTTTACCAACTCCGGCACTCAAGAGATTGCGGTAGCAGCGATGAAAGCTGGGTTAGATGATTATGTTGTCAAATCACCAAAACACTTTATCCGCTTGCCCCAAGTCGTGCGTATAGTTTGGCAAAATGCCCAAATTCGCAACCGAGCTGCACAATTGGAACTTCAGCTTGAATCTTTGCTCGATCGACTGCATGTGGGAGTGTTTCGTGCTACTCCAGATAGAGAACTGCTAGAAGCTAACAATGGCTTTTTGGAATTACTGGGTTTGGAAACATTAGAAGCAGCGCAAACATTTTTTCGACAGCAACCAGAGCTAAATGTCAAAAGGGGGACACCAGGCCAACAGTGGGAGTATGAAGCACAACTTCACTACCCTCATGGCAAGAAAGTTTGGGTTCGTGTCAGTGAAACTTTAATTGATATTAATGGCAGAACTCTAATTGATGGGTTGTTAAACGATATTACGGAAGCTAAACAAGCAGAAGCTGACATTCAAAAGCTCAATCAAACCTTAGAACGCCGGGTTCAAGAACGGACTTCCCAGCTAGAGGCGGCTAATAAAGAACTAGAGACTTTTGCTTATTCCATCTCTCACGATTTGCGAGCGCCTATTCGTCAGATAGGCAGTTTCACTACATTGCTCAAGCAACATTTAGAATCAGCAATTGGCGATGAAACTGTTCTGCACTACGTTCAAGTTATGGAACAGCTAACTGCTCAAGCAGGGAAGATGATTGATGATTTACTAGAGTTTTCGCGGACTGGAAGGACGGAGCTTCAGTACGTAACTGTTGACATGAATAGTTTAGTAAATCAGATAAAACAGCAGATGGAGTTGGAAAATCCCCAACGAATTATTACTTGGCAAATTGCGACACTACCAGATGTAAAAGGCGATCGCAACTTATTGCGTCAAGTCTGGCAAAATTTGATCGAGAATGCGGTTAAGTATAGCAGCCGCCGCGATCGCTCCGAAATTGGGATCGGCGCTCAGGACGGTGAGCAAGAGATAATTTTCTTTGTGCGAGACAATGGTGTTGGCTTTAATATGCGATATATCAATCGCCTTTTTGGCGTCTTTCAACGTCTTCATAGCGACCAAGAATTCAGTGGAATAGGTATTGGACTGGCTAATGTCCAGCGGATTATTCACCGTCATGGTGGCAGAGTTTGGGCAGAAGGAACAATCGATGTCGGTGCAAATTTCTATTTTTCAGTCCCTAAATAGCAATCTATAGAAATCCGGTTTGATTCTTGAAAAAAATCCGTACACTTTAATCTTAAGTGTAGGGTGGGCATTG
>NZ_MTAV01000239.1:0-8100 GCF_002154695.1 Nostoc sp. T09 | reverse complement strand
ACACAATCAAACTCACGCTCAATTCTGCAAAAAAATGCTCGATTCAAGAGGCAATAAATTGACCATTTTGGATCTGCGATCGCCTAATCAAGTTCGATAGCTTAGAAGCATCATTTTTTGCCCTAGTCTGGGAGCGGGTTTCAGCCTTTGATTTAGTAGTTCATTTGTTCGCGTTGAAGGGGCTGGGTGGGCATTGCCCACCAAAACCTGAATATGGTAGGCAATGCCCACTCTACAGTATTTCAGAAATCAAATATGAGTCCTATATCAGTGGTCGGTGGTTAGTGGCAAAGATATGTTTAGCTCGCCCACAATTAGACGAGGCTTTAAATTTAGATAAAAACAACTGATATTAATTTAAAAAATGATTGCAACAGATGGATTCAGGAAAACCGGACACAGAAGGCAATTTCTAATCCAAAATCTAAAATGGTATGACACGCGTAGCACAGTCAAGATAGATAGCAAAAATTCACCGAAAAATCAGTAAATTTCAAAACTATTTCTAACCAAGGATAGGGGATCATAAGTACTTGAATACTATACGTAAGAGAGATTGTCTGAGAAATTTATCTGTGCTTAAATTGTGCTGATTATATGCACTTTAGACCATACTCGGCTCACTAATAAATTAGAAACATAAACAGTCATGTTGCATGTTTTGCTGCTGGAAGATGCGCAATTTGATATCGAATTAATTCAGACGTCACTAAAGAATGGTGGGATTGAGTGCGTATTAGTATGTGTTGAAACTCAAGAAGAATTTCTGGAAGCATTAAAAACGACCAATTTTGAACTAATTTTGGCAGATTATTCACTTCCGGCATTCGATGGGTTTTCTGCTTTAGAGATAGCTAAAGCAACTTGTCCTGATGTCCCGTTCATCTTGGTGTCAGGGGTAATTGGGGAAGAAAGCGCGATCGAGGCGCTCAAACAAGGAGCAACCGACTATATTCTCAAACAACGATTGGGAAGATTGGTGCCATCTGTACAGCGAGCATTAAAAGAAAGCCGAGAACGACGCGATCGCCAACGGGCAGAGCAAATATTGCGACAAACGGATGATATGCTACGAGCAGTCGTCAATGCCTCACCAATCGCAATTATCACGCTCCATGTCGATGGTCGAGTTATGACCTGGAATCCTGCGGCTCAGGAAATTTACGGCTGGGATGCCAAGGAAATAATTGACCGACGATTACCTTTAGTTTCTGAGGATGAACAAGAGATTTTTGAGCGCACCTTTCAACGCGCATTGCACAATGAAACTGTAAATAACCTAGAAATCCAGCAGCATCATAAGAAGGGTGCTGTAGTGGATATTAGTCTTTCCCTCGCACCTGTGTATGATGCGCAAAATCAACCCTATGCTGTGGTGATGACTGCTGTAGATATCACCACGCGCAAGCAAATTGAAGCAGAACGCATCAGTCTGCTCAAGCGAGAACAAACTGCTCGCGCCAATGCTGAAGCAGCTAGTCGGCTAAAAGATGAATTTTTGGCTGTTCTCTCCCACGAATTACGAACGCCACTTAATGCCATTCTGGGGTGGATTAGACTCCTGCGCAAGGGACATCTCGATCAAGCTACCGTCAATCGAGCACTGGAAGTTATCGATCGCAATACTACTTTCCAGGTGCAAATGATTGAAGATTTGCTGGATCTTTCCCGGATTATCCAAGGTAAGTTGAAATGGGAGATTCATCCAGTCAATTTATTGTCTGTTGTGGAGGCGACTGCTGAAACCCTGCGTCCGGCTGCGGAAGCCAAGTCTGTGAAAGTGCAGTTTGTCCTTGACCGTAATCTCGGTATGATTCCAGGTAACGCCAATCGTCTGCAACAAATCTGCTGGAATCTGCTTTCCAACGCTATTAAGTTCACTCCCAAGGGAGGACAGGTGATAGTGCGATTGCAAAAAGTGGACTCTTACGCTCAACTCCAGGTTGCTGATACAGGTATTGGCATTAGCGCTGATTTCTTACCTCACGTTTTTGAATACTTTCGTCAGGCGGATGCTTCCACGACTCGCTCAACTGGTGGATTAGGTCTAGGTTTGGCAGTCTCGCGTTATTTAGTCGAAATGCACGGTGGGACTCTGGAAGTTACCAGTCCCGGAGAAGGACAGGGAGCAACCTTCACTGTGATGCTACCGTTCAGATCTGCTCAAATGCAAATAGAACCGACGCCAGCGCCACTCGATTTTACTGGTGAGCTGCGTGGGATTAAAGCGATCGTTATAGACGATCAAACAGATTCTCGCGAGCTGATTGCTTTTGTATTAGAACAACAAGGTGCTGAGGTGATCAGTGCAGGTTCCGCTAGTGAGGCTTTAGAAAAACTCGCACAATATAAACCAGATATCTTAATTACTGATATTAGTATGCCCGATGAAGATGGTTATACCTTGCTGGAAAAAGTGCGTACTCTGCTGCAAAAGCAAGGAGCTAATCTTCCCGCCTTAGCAATTACAGCATACGCCCGAGCAGAAGATCAGCAGCAGGCGATATCAGCAGGATTTCAACAACATCTAGCTAAACCAATAGATCCTTCAGAATTGGTGAAAGCGGTTCTCAGCCTCACCTTAAATGTCAAGTGATATATCTACAGCAGAATTCACAAGCCAGAAGTCATTTCATGTTCGGTTGAAACCTTGTGATTGCTTCGCTACCCTACCCTGCGGGAACCCTCTTCTCCTGCAAAGACGCTAACGCGGTAAGCGCAGCTATGCCTGAAGGGCTTTACGAGGGAACGGGAACGCCTGCCGTAGGATGCCCAAAGGGCTGTAGGGCGAACACTCGCAATGAGGTTTTAAAAGCAATTAACCGGACATGATATCAGAAGTAAAACAGGCTTGCTATCCATAGCACTTCTATTTGATTTGTGAACTTATTCGTAGGTCAGGGAACAGGGCACAAGAAACAAAGGAAGTAGAGAGATACTCATCCCGCATCTATGCAAAGCACACTTTTTTCTATGAAATTAATTAAGAGTCCAAAATAAATCTAGACTCTTGATTAATTTTATAAATTTTGCTGTTGATAACGTGTAGAGCGTTAATCTTCTAACTCAATATCACTGTCGTCATCATCATGATCGTAAGGTAGATCATCAAGATCGATCATCTCTGAGATTTCTTCTACTTGATTTAGATACTCAGATTCTTGCGTTTCACGCGCTATTAGGCGACCATTAGCCTTTAGCCATTCTATAAGAACAAATTCGTTACTTGAACGAATGACAGTGGCTCGCTGGTTACGAGGTGCTTCACGCAAAGGACCGTTAATCATAAAAAACTCACTGTGAATGGGGAATGACTCAAGTAGTCCAAGATTTTGTGTATTTATAAAACTGAAAGCTTTAAATGTCAAGCATTTCAACTTTTACCTCAGTTGCAAGCCTAGTTTGGACTAGTTTCTAAGCTAGCAGTTCTACAGTATTCTTCTTAGGGAACACTTGCAAGAAGCAGATCTCTCAATTCTTTTAATGATTTTTAAAATGCTATCTCCTAGTTAGATTGGCTTAAATAAGAGCCTAGTTACTTTAATCACATTTGACGGAGTAATATATTTACACAGCAAAAGCAATTATGTCTACTGCCTCATATATTGCCTAAAGTTGATGGCTTTCTGCCGTTAGCTATAATTTATTGTCAGGTGAATTTTTATTGAGATTTCTGTAATTATATAGAACTGCCATTTCAAAAACCTGACAAATTAATCGTATCTTTAAGTGTAAACCATCTTATCAGAAAAACACTACGCTTAATAATCTATATAGCTTTTAGTATAGCAATCCTAAATGAGTTGTGAAATTACTCGTTGAGTCAGGGAACAGGGAACAGGGAACAGGGAACAGGAAAAAAGGATCTACAAATGCACTTTGTTTTTTCACAAATGAAATAGGACTGCTATAGAATGCATAGTTAGAAATAGATTGCAAGTAAGCTGTTAATACTTTTATTGGCAAGATAAATTAAATAATTCACGACTCTTTATTATCTAGGTTGGGCAGAGCCAGAGCTTAGGGCGAAAGAGGCTTCTGTCCCAGGTAACCCAACAATAAATCTATTTGTTTGTGGGGTTTATTTTGTGATACTAGCTTAAAAATGGAGACTATAAATTTGAGACTAGTTCACAATAGCGGAAATAAACCCAGGTATCAAATCTGAAACTAGCTAATTTTGAATTCCAGACAGCGATACTAAGTATTTTCAGGCTTTAGTGATTTTCATGGGTGCATCCACTTTCGGCAAATAGCCCCTCAGACTATAAGTCTGGGGCTAAACAAACAAAGCCTGGCGACCCAGGCTCAATATAATCCACGCAGCTGGATTTGGTTTTTATAGTCGCGATTTCTCATCGCCTGGTATTTCTGCCAAAAGTGGATGCTCTCTTTTTTATTGTTCTGGTGCGGCAAACCAGGCTAGAGCAGAACTTGCAATCTTTACAGGAACTGTGTGTATGCCATTAAATTCTTGATAAACTACATCGTAGTTACCCTCCTTTAATTGCCTTACAATCTTACGACTGCATCGTTCGATTGGTAAAACATTGTCCCACTTGCCGTGAGAAACAAAGATGTGTGGTTCTCCATGCAGTGAAGCTGGAGCCATAAACCCAGGGGAAAAAGCAATGATATGGCTGAATAAGTCACCATTGGTAATACCGACACTTAGGGCATATGAGCCACCATCAGAGAAACCTGCGATCGCAATCCGTGCAGGATCTATGGAGTAGCGACTAAATGTTTGGCCTAAGGCTTGGTCGATAAAGGCAATATCTGCGCCATACCCACCGTATAGCAGATCCCACGTTGTTTGCTGTGAGGCAGGTGCTAACAAAATAATTCCTTGAGAATCGGCAAAGTTGAGGAATGGAGATAAACCACCCTGTGCGTTACCGCGTGCACCATGCAGCATTAATACTAGTGGTGCGGGTTGTTCTACTTGGTAGCTTTGAGGTACGTAAAGGAGAGCGTCGCGATCGCCATGCAATCCCAATGTTTGCAAACCATGTGGTGCTGGCTCTAAGGTAGGTTGTACTGGTCGCGCTAACAGCCGTCCTTGATATGCGGCCTGTATGTTTTGTTTTTGCTGTGTGTCTTTGCTCATGGATACACTGCTATTTTTACGTTTAGTAATGGCGTCAAAGTTATAAAGCCGGATAAATCCGCAACCGACGAAAAGGCTCTTCACCTAAGCTCTGAGAATTCAGGCGGTAACGTTCTACCAGTTCATGTTGCATTTTGCGGATAGCAGCAGAACGTGGTAATAACTCCACAGGCTGTCCGTTGGGTATCACAATTTGCTCAACTGCGACTCTGGCTTCTTCTAAAGCTTCTATTTCCGATTCGCCATGATTGCGATCGGATGCCAAAGTATCTCCTATTCCTGGTTCTTCGATACCCAACAAAGAGCGAAGAGCGCGGGTAATTCCTGGGATAGTGTTAGCTTTAAGTGTGTAAACAGGTAGAGGATTGTCTGCTATCATCTGCCGAAAATTGGTGTGTTTTCTGGCGTGCGTTAGCGCAGCTCGACGTAGGCTACGCAATACCAAAACCGCATTTGCATCTTCAATATCCCTAGTCAGTACCACTGGCAAATTTAAACCCTGAATCACTTCTAGTAACTGGTGATGGCTAACTCCATAGGAATAAAGGTGCATTGGCGGTAAATTTTCGTTATCTTGCTTCCCAGCTTCCAGAGATTCGCCATTTATTTGCGGCAATTCTTGTTTTTGCTTTGGCGCAGAGGGAAAAGATAGTAACTTTTCTGAGAGTTTAACTGGGTACGCCAATACATTTTCTGGTGCTGGCGTTGAAATCTCAGAACTAGCTATTTCCCGGGTAATCGTCACCTGACGATTATCATTAATAGTTCTCACTTGAGGGTTAGGTTGACGCCCCCGTAATAAACTATCTACTGTGCCAGCAACGCTTTCATGCACCACCCAACGCTGGCGTTCTAACATCTCCACAGCAATATCAAATGTAGGAGGCGCTTTGCGTTCCAAAACCGTCTTTTGGGTGCGCCGTCTTCTGGCTTCATCATCACCTAAGGTTACCGATTGAATACCGCCAACTAAATCAGATAGAGTGGGGTTTTTAATTAGGTTTTCGATTTCATTACCGTGAGCAGTACCAACTAATTGCACACCACGTTCTGCAATGGTACGCGCTGCCAAAGCTTCTAGTTGTGTGCCAATTTCATCAATCACTATGACCCCTGGCATGTGGTTTTCCACAGCTTCAATCATGACCTGATGCTGTAGTTCTGGACGCGCTACTGGCATTCGGCGTGCTCTACCAATTGCGGGGTGAGGAATATCACCGTCACCAGCAATTTCGTTAGATGTGTCGATAATTACCACACGCTTATGAAGTTCGTCTGCTAAAACACGAGCAATTTCCCGCAACGCTGTAGTTTTACCCACTCCAGGGCGACCCAGCATGAGAATTGATTGACCAGTTTCTACCAAATCGCGAATCATGGCGATCGTGCCATATATCGCTCGACCAACACGACAAGTTAAACCAATAATCTTGCCATTGCGGTTACGAATGGCGCTGATCCGGTGTAAAGTTTGCTCAATACCAGCACGATTATCTTCAGCAAAGGTTCCTACTCTTTGTATGCAATCGTCGAGTTGTTTTTGAGTTACAGGTATTTGAGATAAATATTCTGATTCACCGGGAAAGCGAGCTTCAGGACGACGGCCCAAATCCATGACAACTTCAACTAAATTGTCTAATTGTGAGTGTTGGGCTAAAGTTTCTCGAATTTCGTGAGGTAAAATATCCAGTAATTTTTGCAGATCGTTGCTATTTTGCATGATTTTTGTATCTGGAGATTTATCGCGATATTGAAATTGCTTTTAGTGCTGCGTCTGCCAAGATGCGATGAGCAGCCGTTGTCGGATGAATGCTATCCCAAAATAAAAACTTGTCTGGATTGCTACAGGAAGTTACATTAGATAGACAAGAACTAGTCACATTTGTGAAATCAAATTTTGCTGGGTGAGAAATTGCTTCTCGATATATGGAATTAACATCGAGTTGGATGATTTTACTGCCAGAACCAAATTTTTGTTGCAGTGAATCGATAGATTTAATCAATTCTGAATTATGCAGACTTGTCACCGCACTCAGGTTACTAGAATTGAAAGTATTATAAGTAGCTGGAATCTTTCCTAAATCTGGTAAATTAGCTACCAAAATTGTTTTAGCTCCGGCTGTTAACAATGACTGAACTGCATTGGATAAATTGGCGATCGCAGAAGTAGTATTAGTAGCCCCGAAAAGATAATCATTGGCTCCAGCCCAAAGGATATAAAGTGCATTTGGGTTAAGCTTTTGCTGGTTTTTTGTATAGCTATATACTTGCGCTAACGCCCCAGGAATGCCGTTAAGACTACCGCTGATAGTGGTTGCACCACCACAAGCAAAATTAATATTTTTGGTATTATTCAATCCTAGTTTAGAGCTAAGATGTTCTACCCAAACTGGACCATTAGAATAACGCCCTTGGAAATAAGGAGGACTAGGAGGATAAACTCCATTGGTAGCCTTGAATATATTGCCTGTATCGGAAAGGCTATCCCCAAAAACATAGAGTTCGTTGATTTGCTCATCATGAACTTGAGAACTCTGTGTAGAAGCTGCAAATACAACCATAATAAAAGTTAAAAGAGCCAGTACTACCGCAAAAATCTTTTTTTTCACTCTGAAAGTTTCTCCTTACCAGAATGGCAAAGCCCCCCTCCCCATCAGAGGAAGAGAGCTTTTCTCTAAAAATCAAGCTATTAATTGGAGAACTCTATCTAGCCTTTGTTTTAGATATTGAATTTGAAATTAATAGCCAAATTTATATCTAAAATTCAGAACCCTGAACATTACATAGCAACTTGTTTTAAACCAATGTATATTAAGGTCAAGCCCTCGGTCTGTTAGCACGGCTCGGCTGCATACATTACTGCACTTGCACCTACCGCCTATGAACCTGTAATCTACAGGTGACCTTACTGACTTTTGTCATGAGAGTACTCATCTTGAGGTGGGCTTCCCACTTAGATGCTTTCAGCGGTTATCCGCTCCGCACTTGGC
>NZ_MTAV01000238.1 GCF_002154695.1 Nostoc sp. T09 | reverse complement strand
GCAATTTCATTACCAGTGCCGATTTGCCCTAAGCTTTCTGCTGCCTGCCTACGGGTGGAGTAATCCACAGTAGTTGATTGCAGCAGTTGCACCAAGGCGGCGATCGCAATTTCATTGCCAGTGCCGATTTGCCCTAAGCGATATGCTGCCTGTATACGGGTGATACGGGTGGAGTCATCCACAGTAGTTGATTGCAGCAGTTCCACCAAGGCGGCGATCACTTTTGTGCGGTCTGTTTGTTGCAGTGCTGAACTAGCTTCCTCTTTGATTAAACTCTGACTATCAATTGTCCACTTGACAATTTGTGTTACTACTTCATCTGCTTTAAAATAATCTCTAAACTCTGCAATTCCTGCGGAGGCTAAAAAATAGGCGCGATATTCATAAAATTTTCGACATCCATCTTTAAAATTAACTAAAGCATCAATAAACTCTTGCTTTTGCTGGTTGAGGTTTTCTTCTTCTCGTCCTAACCAAAGTAATATTGTTTGCTTCCATTGCGGTTCAAAGATGCGATAAGTTCCTTGACTGGGATTTTTGGGAACATGGTTGAGAAAGAAATGCCAGTCATCAATTGCTTTAGCAGCAAAGTACTCTTGAAATGAAGCATGAAAGAAAGCGTAAAAAGGTTTTCTATTTGTATCTATCCCTACACAGTTTAGCCAGCCGCGATTTAGTGCCAATTTCAGCAGCGAATTTTCATCATCAGCATCTCCTAAGAATTGCTTAACAAAATCCTGCCGCAAGCGAAAACGGGTTGCTTCTTTGTCTATTGCTGCTTTCGCTAATTCCCCCAATTTGATATTGAGTTGCTGACGCTGGTGAGAGTTTGTCGCAAATTCATCTTTTTTCCACTTGTAGAAGTCATCAACAAATTGCTGATAGAGTCCCGCTTGAGTATCCGGTAATTTGCCATCTCCTGATTGCCAATTCAAGCACAGCAGCGTCAACCGCAAAGGATTTTTCACTAAATCCTGAATCCGTTCTTTACCTGATTCTTTCAAAGCAGTGCATAACTGCTTTGCAGTTTCAGGAATAGCAGCGAACCATTTGTGAATAAATTTCTCTACCTGTTGTGGATAAGCAAAATCTAAACTGCGATAGGTATCAAAATCATCAAGTGCATTACTGCTGCCATCCCACAGATTAACTCGACAGGTTAGCAAAATCCGCGCTTGAGAAATTAATCCTCCTTCACGGAATTGTCGGGCAATTTCTGTTAGAGGATTACCTGAAGATGCAGACATTTCATCTAACCCATCTAGCAGTAGCCAGACATTATTTTGATTAAATAGAGCAACAAAATCATTCTTCAGTTGCTTAGTGGCTTTAGCTTTACCTGTTTTCTCTGCGACTTGAGTCAACCAAGTCTCAAACAGATAAGATTTTAGTTCCTTCTCTCGCAAATCTGCTAAAGATACCCAAATGACAATTGACTGGTCAATCTCACGAGATACCCAATCAGCAATCTGCTGTAACAGTGTTGTCTTTCCTGCACCCGGTTCGCCAATAATTGCAATTCGCTTACCTTTACTTTTAGGAGTGTTCTTCTGTTTGAGAACTTCTTCAAGAAAAGCATCATGCTCAAATGTTTTGGTGATTTCTGTCTCCTTGTACAGTTCTGAACCCTGTTCTGGAGAAATATCACCCTGACGCTTGGATGGTTTTTTGCGCTCAACTAATCCCAGTGGTACGTAAACATCATCAACTTGCAGGGCGACTCCTTCAGTTGATGTCAGAGGATTTGTAGTCAGCTTTCGCCGTTCTGCCAGTATTTCACGGCAGACTTTACGCCAGTCATCGGGAGTTAACTTTGTCCCATCCTCCCCTTGAGACGACTGTAGTCATACCAATTTAAATGGTGTTTAGGGCAAATAGGGCATCGAGAATGAAGGAATATCC
>NZ_MTAV01000237.1 GCF_002154695.1 Nostoc sp. T09 | reverse complement strand
AACCAAAAAGCAGGACGGGGGAATGCGGGGAATGTGAATATCAAAGTTACTGGCGCTGTTGATGTTGTTGGAGAGAAAAATGGTATTCCTAGTGGGATTCGCAGCGCGGTGGAAACAGGAACAGTTGGGAATGGAGGTAATATTAGCATCGATGCTAGTGATTTCTCATTACGAGACGGCGCTCTACTTCTAGCCTCAACTTTTGGACAGGGGAATGCAGGAATAATCAAAGTTAATGCTACTGATTTTTTCACCATTTCTAGCACAAGTTTTAACCTTAACAGTGGCTTGTTCGTTAACTCCGAAAGCCCTACGGGTACTGCTGGAGATATTATTGTCACCTCACCTAAAGTTACCCTAGATAACAGTGGCACTCTCAAGGCCGAATCTACATCCGGTAATGGTGGTAACATCAACCTCAACAGCGGCTTACTCTTACTCCGTCGTGGCGCTCAAATTTCCACCAACGCAGGTAAAGCCGAAACAGGTGGAGATGGCGGTAATATCAGCATCAATTCACCCTTCATCGCCGCTGTACCCAACGAAAACAGCGACATTACTGCCAATGCCTTTACTGGTAAAGGTGGTAATGTTAGTATCACTACCCAAGGTATTTTCGGCATTCAAGCACGGGAGCAACTTACGCCTTTTAGCGATATCACCGCAAGTTCTGAATTAGGCGTACAGGGACAAATCACGATCGCTCAACCACAAGTTCAACCTCCACAAAAACTCATCGAACTACCAACAGGATTGGTTGACGCTAGTACAAAATTTGCCCAAATTTGCCCCAGAGATCGCAACGCTAAACCGTTGGGTAGCTTTGTTGTAACTGGACGCGGTAGTTTACCGCCCAATTCCTTTGAACCATTGACGGGTACAAGTAGCCTCAGTCCTTTAGCCAGTTTGGATGGGGAAAGTTTCAGCAATGTATCGAATGCATCCCCAATGGTAAATCTGCCGCCTACTTCTCAAATTGTTGAGGCGCAGGGTTTAGTGAAAACTGCTGACGGTAATATTATGTTGGTTGCCGAAGCACCCAAAGCAACACCTGCTGCTACTAGTAGTTCTGCGATGTGTCCAGTAGCTCAGTAAATAAAATTTTTTTATCTCACGCAGAGGCGCAAAGGCGCAGAGGGGAGTATGAAGAGAATTAAAAAGTTTGTGGTGTTGATGGTGATCGCTTTTATATTATGCATGACATCGCCAGGGTTGGCGCAAGTGATAAATATCGCTCAAGTTCCTAGTTTATCTGTGGAACAGCAAGCACGAAATTCATACGCTAAAGGTGAGTTTACAGAGGCGGCGCAGTTATTTCAACAAGCAGCGCAGGGTTATCAAGCCGCTAAAGATCCGATTCATCAAGCGCTGAGTTTAAGTAATCTGTCGCTGTGTTATCAACAGTTGGGACAGTGGGATAATGCGAACAGTGCAATTACCGAAAGTATTGCGCTATTAAATACTATAAAAGAAACAAAGCCGGAGAAATCGTTGGCGTTAGCTCAAGCGCTGGATATTCAAGGCGGGTTACAATTAACACGCGGTCAAGCGGAGGCGGCTTTGAAATCTTGGGAAGGTGCGACATCTTTATATACTCAGTTGCAAAAACCAAATAAGGTACTGACGAGTCAAACTAACCAAGCACAGGCTTTCCAAAATTTAGGTCTTTATAAAAAAGCAATTTCTCTACTGCAAACGGCGTTAAAGTTACCGCAGATTTCTAATAGTAATACTGAACAACTCAAACCATTAATAGAAACAGTGGCTGCAACACCAGAAACAGCAACAGCGTTGCAAACTTTGGGTGAGTCGCTGCGGGTTGTGGGTAATTTTCCCCAAGCTAATTTAATTTTGGAACGCAGTCTGGCGATCGCTCATCAGTTAAAATTACCCGAAATCATCACGTTGACGCAACTTAGTCTCGGTAATATTGCCCGCAGTCAAATCAATAATACTAACAATACTGAGATTAAAACCCAATCTACTCAAGATGCGTTGAATTTCTATCAACAAGCTGCTGCCTCTGCACCACTAAATTTAAAGGTGCAAGCACAAGTCAATCATCTCAGTTTGCTGGTTAAGACTTTTCAACTAGATGCAGCAAAAACTTTGTTAGCACAGCTACAACAAGAAATTGCGACATTACCACCGAGCCGTAGTGCGATCGCATCTCGGCTAAATCTGGCGCAAACATTGATACAAATGCAAAAGCAAGGTATAGGGCAGACTTCTGGGGAAGAAATTGCCAAACTCCTGGAAATAGCGGTTCAACAAGCTAAGGATTTAGGAGATGTACGGTTACAAGCTGATGCACTGGGTAGCCTGGGTAACTTTTACGAACACACACAACAGTGGGCGGAGGCGGAAAATTTAACTCAACAAGCACTGCAATTAGGGCAACAAATCAATGCAGGGGATATTGCCTATCGTTGGCAATGGCAATTAGGTAGAGTATTGAAAGCGCAAGGGAAAACAGAAAGTGCGATCGCAGCCTATAAGGAAGCCGTTGGTACAATTAAATCTCTGCGTGCAGACTTAGCCGCAGCCAGTCCCGATGTGCAATTTTCATTCCGCGAAGCAGTTGAACCAATTCATCGTGAACTCGTTGGCTTGTTAGTGGAATCCAATCAAAAAGATAATTTGAAAATAGCGCGAGATGTCATTGAAGGGTTGCAATTAGTCGAACTAGATAACTTCTTCCGCGAAGCTTGTCTCAACGGGAACCCTGCACAAGTAGATCAGGTTGATACAAAAGCCGCAGTAATTTATCCGATTATTCTTGAAAATCAACTGGCGATTATTGCCAGCTTACCAAAGTCCCAAAATAAAGCCGACACAAAAGATGAGCGTGATTTTCGCTACTATAAAACACTTATCAGCCGCCAAGAAATTGAGAACCTGGCAAGTAGGCTAGGAGAAGATTTAAAGCAATCAACAGCTTTTGATTTGGCGCGGCCCCAACTGCAAAAGATGTATAATTGGGTACTGCGTCCTGAAGCAAAAGATTTAGCCGCGAGTCAGGTAGAGACATTGGTATTTGTTTTAGATGGAGTTTTGCGGAACATTCCAATGGCAGCGTTACATGATGGTCAACAATTTCTAGTAGAAAAATATAGCATAGCTCTCACGCCCGGACTACAATTATTAGCGCCGCGATCGCTCAAACAAGAACGCTTAGGAGCCTTAGTAGCTGGACTTAGTGAATCTCGCTCTGGATTCACTGCCCTACCCAATGTCCAGAAAGAAGTAGAAAAAATCGAATCGGAACTGCCTTCTCAAGTTCTATTTAACCGAAACTTTACAAATTCAGCGTTTCAAAACAAAATTTCCGCCGTTTCCTACCCCATTGTCCATTTAGCAACCCACGGGCAATTTAGTTCCCAAGCGGATGAAACATTTATTCTCACCTGGGATGGCAAGATTAAAGTCAATCAACTTAGTAATGTACTAAAAACAGTCGAAATATCACGAGAAAACTCCCTGGAACTCTTAGTATTGAGTGCTTGTGAAACAGCAGCCGGTGACAATCGTTCCGCCTTGGGACTCGCAGGTATAGCAGTGCGTTCTGGTGCTAGAAGTACAGTAGCAACGCTGTGGCGTGTTGATGATGAAGCTACAGCAACACTAATGAGCCAGTTTTATGACCAATTAGTACAAGCAAATCGAACTGGTATCACCAAAGCAGAAGCTTTAAGGCGTGCCCAACTTGCCATCTTAAAGAACCCAGAATATAAATCACCATACTACTGGGCAGCATACGTGTTACTGGGAAATTGGACATAGGGATGAAAGGGCAGAGGGCAGAAGGGAAAAAATGTCATTCCATACAATCGCATTGCATCCCGATGCATTAACATTGTCACCCGATACAATCGCATTGCATCCTGATGCATTAACATTGTCACCCGATACAATCGCATTGCATCCCGATGCATTAACATTGTCACCCGATACAATCGCATTGCATCCCGATGCATTAATATTGTTACCCGATACAATCGCATTGCATTCTGATGCATTAACATTGTCACCCGATACAATCGCATTGCATCCCGATGCATTAACATAGCACGCTAATGTTTCCGTACAAAAGGGATAAGGAAGTTGGGGAAGCTGGGGGAGAGGGAAGAAATAACTATTGCCTTCTTGACAAATGCCCAATGCCCTATACCCAATGAATTGCATAAGTATTCCCCACCTAGAAATATAAGCAATTAACTGGAAGTTACGGAGAGAGTACTTTGGTAGAAGAACTTTACACACCCGAACAACTTGCTCAAATGCATAACTCTTTGTGGCAATGCGTCTTGCAATTTGCCAATCTCTCAGCAACGCAAGAACGCAACCGCATTGCACGAGATTTGCATGATTCTGTTGGTCATGCCCTCACCGGACTGAACTTTCAATTACAAACTGCGATGAAACTGTGCAAACTCGATCCCAATCAAGCACAAGAGTTTCTGACTGAAGCTCATCGGTTAGTGGCGATCGCAACTCAAGAAGTCCGCCAATCTGTGAAAGGCTTACGCAACGATCCACTTGCAGCCCAGTCTCTAGAAAAGCTAATAGAATCTTTAGTGCATGATTTTTATCAGACAACTGGCATTTTACCTGAAGTTGAGATAAATTTACCCATTGCCTTATCAACACACTTAACCGCCCCACTTTATCGAATTATCCAAGAAGCACTGAACAATATTCATAAATATGCTCAAGCAACAACAGTACAAATTTATCTCTACGCAACATCAACTGAGGTATATTTAACAATTAAAGATAATGGTCGGGGCTTCGATACTGGTAAAGTCTCAGGTGGTTATGGACTGCGGGGAATGCAAGAGAGGGTTGCAGTTTTACAAGGTGATTTCCAAATAGAATCGCAACCGGAGAAGGGTTGTTACATTACTGTTAAAATTCCTATGCAGATATCTCATATATCTGAGATACCTAAGATTTCAGAGTTATCAAATCTATCTGTAACATCAGAAATACCCTTTCCTCAAGAATCTGTTTCACTTAGCCAACCTCAGCCCGTCATAATTGGTGAATGGCAACCTTTGAATCTAGATGAATGGCAAGGCTTTTAATTAAGTAGAAGGCAGAAGGGAAAAGCCAGTTGCTATCAGGGTTTTAAACTTTTGTGTTTTACATTTAATTATGTCCATCTACTTACCAATAAATTAAGCTAACTGACAAAAAAAGGGACATCAGAAGACGGGGTGCGACATACAGCGAATTTCAAGTTAGTGAAGTACAGATCCTAAGCCTCAAACCCAAGCATAAAGACTGTTTTACTTCTGAATTCTGAATTCTAACTCCTGAATTCTGCTGTAAAAGCAAGACTTTCGCGATAGTTGGGTAATATCCAACTAAAGTCTTACAACTTTTGTATGACTAAAATTGGATAATCACAGACTTTTTATTGATGATATCAATTTCAGCCAAACTAAAGTAGTAAAATCACAATAACAGATAGTCAAACAATTAAAATAACGCTTTAATGATGGATGTACCATTTATTGTTTCAGTAAAGCGGCAAGATTATGATTATTGTTATTTTGTTAGCAATAAGTTATTTAATTCTAGTTTGGCAATTAATAAATACTCTATGTTTATACAGATATAGCTATCACCAATTGCTATTAATTGGAGAAAAAAACCATGAATTAATTAATTTCTATAAAACCTTGGGGCAGTCGATCGTGGCTTTAAATATCCAACTGCAAGTTGCACAAAAATTGTGGGAAATCAACCCTATACAAGCACAAGAATCCATATCTCAAGCCTACCAATTAAGTAGTGACCTCATGCAAGAATTACGGCAAGTTGTCAGAATTATGAATACTGTAGATTGGGTTGAGCATTCATATAGCACCGCCCACCAAAACCTGGATATATTGGGCAACGCAGTGGCTCTAAAATCTAAAATCCAAAATCTAAAATTTTATGATTCGCATATTACTTGTAGATGACCAAAGTTTAATTCGCCAAGGTCTCAAAGCTATGTTGAGCTTAGAATCAGACCTAGAAATTATAGGTATGGCAGAAAACGGAGAAGAAGCTGTCACACAAGTTGAAACATTACAACCAGATATTGTATTAATGGACGTGCGGATGCCAGTTATGAATGGCGCTACTGCCACCCGCATCATTTGCGAAAAATTTCCTAACATCAAAGTTTTAATTTTAAGTACTTACGATGATGACTATGATGTTAATGAGGCAATTCGCGCTGGAGCGAAAGGTTATCTCTTAAAAGATATGCCTTCTGAAGAGCTTGTTAACGCTATTCGCAGCATTAATCGGGGATATGCACAACTCGCACCAGGTCTTTTAGAACGAGTTGTAATCCAGAAATCACCCCAGCCAAGCCAAGCCGAATCTGTTCCCCCTGCATTAGCTTTATTAACACGTAGAGAATTAGATGTTGCGCGTTTAGTGGCAATAGGTGCAACAAATCAAGAAATTTCTGAAAAACTATTCATAACAGAAAGCACAGTTAAAACACATATTAACAGCATTTTTAATCGTCTTAATATTAAGAATCGATCGCAACTAGCAATTTATGCAAATTCTGTTTGTTTACCTAACAGGAATTTATTTAATGAATAGAGAGAAATAGTAAATTTTACTTATTTCTTCTATAATTGCTGGGCTTCTCAACTAGACCAGTCATAAATATAATCTTAGGTACAAAAAATGGTAGAACGGAGGTTTGAGAGCCTAGCGTTGGTCTACCATCATGAAAAATCCACTCCATTATATCAATACTCCGGACAGTTTTAAGTTGAGCCAATCGACAAGAAAGCTATCGATCCATTAGGG
>NZ_MTAV01000236.1 GCF_002154695.1 Nostoc sp. T09 | reverse complement strand
TTCCAGAGCTTTTTCTTTTATTCCTTTTATTCAGAATACTCGGAAAGTGACAGAAGAGGGCTATTTACCAAAAAGGAATTTCCTTAACTAAAAAAGCCATGAAGCCAGTCGAGTCTAGATTACAGCGAAATCCACTTTTACCCAAATGGGATGTATTTATTCAACCACTTTAGCTGGTAATTTCTTTTTCAAAAATCACCTTAAGTGTCAGTAAGGTAGGAAGCAGGAAATGCGAAAGTTTTCTGCTTCCGGGCGATCGCCGATCTACTCAAATTTGATAATTTCACTCCTAAGGAAGATCCTAATGAGGGAGCGACTCAGATTCAATAGAAAAGGCCGTGTATGCATACGGATTAAAATTCATGAAGCGCGATGCCACTGGTAAGTTTGTTAGCAATTGGGACTCAGAACTGAAACAACGAGTTAGCCTGTCTCTTACCAGTACAGCGTGGCAATTGCTTGATGATGAGGCTCAAAAGCGAGGCATTTCTCGTTCGGAAGTAATTGAACAGGTTGCCCGCAGCTTGGGAAGCGAACAAAATCTCGATGCCAATGCTGAAAACACTTTTTTGGAAGCACGCATCATTGAGCAACAGCAAGAGATCGCCGCTTTGCAGCAGCAAAAACAGGAGTTGGTAACCCTACTGGAAAATCTTCCAGATGCGATCGCTCGCTTCGATTCGCAAATTCGTTGCTTGTATGCCAACCGATCTGTCGAGCCAGCTTTGGGATGTTCACGGGATGCTCTACTGGGTAAATCCCTGTCTGAATTGATGTCAGATCCAATTTACCTGTTTTGGGAACATTTACGCCAAGTGTTTGCAACGGCTCAAGAACAGGAAATTGAATTTGAATTTCAAACCCCGTTTGGTCTACGCTGCTATCAAGCTCGGTTGGTTCCAGAATTGGATGCAGAGGGAACGCCAATATCAGTTGTAGTCATCAGCCGGGATATAACTGAAGCCAGAGAAGCCCAGCAACAGTCCTGCCAACTCCTAACTGCTCAAGAAACTGAGCATCAGGTAACAACGATTCTGGAAAGCATTACGGATGCCTTTGTTGCCTTTGATTGTAACTGGCACTACACTTATGTGAATCGGGCAGCTGCTCAAATTCTTCATAAAACGCCAGAAGAACTGATTGGAAAACACGTTTGGAACGAAGTCTTTCCCGAACTGGTGGGTGGGCTAGCATACCAGGAAATGCATGGAGCAGTAGCAGCACAGATACCTGTTTCCTGGGAAGAATTTGGAGAGCCTGTTCAGCGTTGGTTAGAAGTCAATGCCTATCCGTCTACGCAGGGACTAGCAGTCTATTTTCGTGATGTCACAGAACGCAAGCAGGCTGAGGCTGAAAGAGAGCGCTTGCTGCAAGAACTGGAAACCGAACGCGCCCGCTTTGAAGCCGTTTTACAACAAATGCCAGCAGGTGTGTTGATTGCTGATGCTGCATCTGGGAAGTTGGTGCTGGCGAATGAACAAGCCAAACAAATTGTTAGGTTCGATTATGAACAATCACTTGCGCTTGAGGAATATGTATCTATTACTCCATTTGCAACCTTTGGTGCTGATGGACAGATCTATGCGGCTAACGAGTATCCGCTGGTGCGATCGCTCTTGATGGGGGAAGTGATTTCTAACGAAGAATTAGATTTACATCAAAGTGATGGCAGCCAGATTTTTATTAATGTAAATTCTGCACCAATTCTCAATCACCAAAATCAAATTGTTGCAGCCGTTGTGGTTTTTCAAGATGTCACCAAGCGCAAGCAGGCTGAAGCTGTCCTGCGACAGCAAGCCGAGGCATTAGAAAACCAGCAGCAGTGGTTGCAAACTGTGCTGGATTTGATGCCAACGCCAATGCTGTTTATTGAACCAGAAACGGCGAAAATCACCTTCTCCAACCGAATTGCTAACGAGCTTGCAGGTGGCGACTTCCCAAAAAACAAATCTTTTGAGGAATATCCTGATACCTACTACTGCACCGATGCCAATGGCAAACGCATTCCCACAGAAAGAATGCCTGCGGTGTTGATAGCACGGGGAGAACGGGTACAAAACTATCAAGTCAACTGGCAGACACTAGGTGGTATTCGCTCAACACTTTGCTGGGGCGAAACCTTGCCAGCAATGTATGGACATCCTGCCATTGGCATTTGTATGTTTCAGGATGTAACTCGACTCAAGCAGATTGAAGAAAACTTGCAGCAAACCGAAGATCGCTTACAGCTGGCGCTGTCGTCTGCTCAAATGATCGCTTGGGACATGGATTTAATTACGCATCATGTACTGTGTTCGCCCAATGCGTTAGAAATTTGGGGCATTCAAGTAGGGAAAACAGAAGACTTTTTTGCTGTAATTCATCCAGACGATCGCCAACGGGTGATACAAGCGGCGGAAATGGCGATCGCTGGAGAACCTTCCTACAAGCAGGAGTATCGGGTAATTGCGCCAAACGGTGCTGTGCGCTGGCTCAATAGCCAAGGACAAGTTTATCTCAATGAAACTGGGCGGGGAGTCCGCATCACTGGCGTTTCAGTTGATATCACAGAGCGTAAACTAATTGAAGCAGAGCGCGATCGCCTGTTAGAGCGAGAACAAGCTGCCCGACGGTTAGCAGAAAACGAACGCCAGCGACTGAGAGAAATTCTCATGCAGGTTCCGGCAATGTTTGCGGTTTTATCAGGCCCCGATCACATCTTTGAATTGGCTAACTCCACCTTTGTGAAAATTTTTGGCCGTTCCGAAGACATCATTGGCAAAACAGCGCGAGAAGCTTTTGCGGGCATGGAAGACCAAGAATTTTTTGAGATTCATGACCATGTTTATCAAACTGGAGAGGTGATTCGCGGAGATGAGTATTTGACTCGCTGGGATGCGGAGGTGGATGGTAAGTTAGTCGAAGGATTTTTCAATCTCACTTTTCTGCCGCTGAGAAATGTCGAAGGTGAGATCAACAGTATTCTCATACATGGAATTGAAGTAACCGCACAGGCAAGGGCACGCCAACAGGTGGAAGCTCTACTCGAAGAGCTTCACCACAAAGAGCAACAGCAGCAATTTTTAATCGAATTGAATGATGCGATTCGTGCCATTCAAAACTCGCAGGAAATTATGTGGCGGGTAGTTTGTGCCACAGGGCAACACCTCAACGTCACTCGCTGTACTTATGGTGAAATTGATTCTACGCAGGAATACGTCATTGTCGATCGCGACTATTGCAAGAATGTAATGAGTGTCGCTGGTAGTCACCAGCTGGATTCCTTTGGCCCGGAAATTATTGCTCAACTCAAGCAGGGTAAAACAATCGTCGTCGATGATGTCGATACCGATCCTCGAACTGCGGGATCTGGAGCAGCTGCGTTTGATGCCATTCAAACAAAATCTCTGCTGTGTGTTCCCTTGGTGAAAGAAGGGCGATTTGTGGCGCTATTTGTCTTGCATCATATCTCTCCTCGCCACTGGACAGACGAAGATGTGGTACTCATGGAGCGAATTGCGCAAAAAACTTGGTTAGCTGTAGAGCGATCGCGCGCCGAAGAGGCACTGCGGGAAAGTGAAGCTCACCTGCAAGTTGCGCTGAAGATTGGACGCATGGGAACCTGGAACTGGGATATGCAGACTCGCACACTCCTCTGGTCAGAAGGACACTTCACCATCCTAGGTCTGGAATCGAATCGATGTAAACCCAGTTATAAAGTTTGGGCAAATCAGGTGCATCCCGATGATTTACTAGAAACGAGGGCGAAATTTCAGCAAGCTCTCACTGAGAAAAAAGAGTATCACCACGAATATCGTCTGCGTTGGTCGGATGGCTCGATTCACTGGGTAGAAGTTAGAGGAAAATTTACTTATGATTCTCAGGGAAATCCCAAACACTCAATCGGCGCTGTTATTGACATCACAGAGCGCAAGCAAGCCGAACAAGAACGGGAACAATTGCTAGAAAGAGAACGCATTGCCCGGAATCAAGCAGAAACTGCACAGCGTCAACTAGCAAGGATTTTTGAAACCTCTCCGGTGGGAATTGGTTTATTAGATGCCGAGCAGCGATATATTGCTATTAATGAAGCATTGGCCGAAATTAATGGACTGACTCGCGAACAACACTTAGGGTATTCAATTCCCCAACTTTTTGATCAATGCGATCCCAATTTAGTCGCAGTCTTTCACGAGATTTACACTACAGGAAATCCCTTTATCTCACCAAGCTTTGCTGTAAAAGTTCCCGGACGTAGCGATCGCTTCCCCGGTTACTACAATGTTTACTATTTACCAACTACAAACTCAAATCATCAGGTAAAAGAAGTTTTAGTCTATGTCTTAGACGTGACAGAGCAAGTATGCTTAGAGCGTAGTCAACGCTTTCTAGCGGAGGCGAGTGCAGTCCTGGCTTCTTCCCTTGATTATCAAACCACCTTGGAAGGAGTAGCACAACTGGCAGTAGCAGAGTTAGCAGATTGGTGTACAGTCCACATGGTTGCAGAAGATGGTTCGATTGAGCAGATTGCAGTAGCTCACACCGATCCTGCCAAACTGGAATGGGCACATCAAATCAGGCAGAAATATCCTCTAGACCCGGATTCCCCTCGGGGTGCTGCATTGACTTTGCGAACTGGGCAGCCCGATATTATACCAGATATTCCCGATCACTTGCTGCTGCAAACAGCCCGTGACCCAGAACATTTAGAAATTTTACGCCAAGTTGGGTTCAAATCTGTAATGACAGTGCCACTAAGAACCCAAGCACGTATTCTCGGTGTAATTACCTTTGTTGCAGCCGCGTCTGGGCAACGATACAACCAGAGAAATTTGGAATTAGCAGAAGAACTAGCTCGCCGTGCTTCTTTAGCAATCGACAATGCGCAATTGTATCGGGTAGCTCAACGCGATCGCGCCAAAGCAGAAGCCGCTAACCGCATTAAAGATGAATTTTTGGCAGTGTTATCCCACGAATTGCGATCGCCCCTGAATCCGATTCTAGGTTGGACGAAAATGCTCCGAAGTAAGCGCCTAGATCGGGTAAAAACCGACCTAGCCTTAGAAACAATCGAACGCAACGCCAAGCTGCAAGCGCAATTAATTGAGGACTTATTGGATGTCTCCCGCATCCTCCAAGGAAAAATGACCTTAAACGTCGCTCCTGTGAATTTAGCTGCCACAATTGAAGCAGCCACAGAAACAGTCAGGCTAGCAGCAGAAGCCAAGAATATCCAAATTCAGACCAATTTCCACCCAATCGCCAGCATCGTTTCCGGCGATCCAAACCGCCTCCAACAGGTTGTTTGGAACTTGATTTCCAATGCAGTGAAGTTCACACCATCTGGAGGACGAGTTGAGGTGCAACTAGAGCAGGTTGGTATCTATGCTCAGATTCAAGTCAAAGACACAGGAATTGGCATCAGCCCAGAGTTTTTACCTTATGTATTTGAATACTTCCGGCAAGAAAATAGCACGACAACCAGACACTTCGGCGGACTAGGATTGGGATTGGCGATCGTTCGCCATTTAACCGAACTGCATGGAGGAACAGTTCATGCAGATAGTCCGGGACAGAATTTAGGGGCAACATTTACTGTCCGGCTACCGTTAAACGTTGTCGAGCCAGAACTATCTTTTAATGACACTCATTTAGAAAGTGTGACACAACTAACAGGGATTCAAATATTGGTTGTCGATGATGATGCAGATATGCGGGAGTTAGCAGAATTCGTCCTCACGGAATCTGGCGCACAAGTTAAGACAGCCGCATCAGCATTACAGGCATTGAGTTTATTAAATCAGTCTGTCCCCGATTTATTACTGTGTGATATTGGGATGCCAGAAATGGATGGCTATTCCCTGATTCAGCAAATTAGAAAGTGGTCACCTCAACAAGGCGGAAACATTCCGGCGATCGCGCTGACTGCCTATGCAGGAGAAATCAACCAGCAACAAGCTTTAGCCGCTGGATTTCAGATGCATATCTCCAAGCCTGTTGATCCAGAAGAGTTAGTGCAGGCAATTGTTCAATTGCTTCAAGCGATCAGTTAAGCAACTCCAAAAAATCAATTGTCCAATTTATTCCAATACGGTTCAGTTAAGAAAATTCTTCTGTGAAGGCAAGGGAACAGGGAACAGGGAACGGGGAACAGAGAGAGAAAAAACAGGTTTATCTGAACTGTATTGCAATTTATTCAGATTCTATTTTTCTTACTTCCCCTGTTCCCCTGCTTCCACAATAGACCTCTTGCAAAAATATATTTTGGCAAGAGGGGGGAAAGGGAAAAGGTTAAAGGGAAAGGGTTTTGAGTTTCTTTCCCCTTTT
>NZ_MTAV01000031.1 GCF_002154695.1 Nostoc sp. T09 | reverse complement strand
CAACAGGAGCGATCGGGCGTCCGCTACTCGCCCAATTACTTGCGAAGGGTTGCAGCAGCAGAGCGGGGAAATACTGGCGTTTATCTGATTACCGATGATCGACCCTTGCAGGTGCGCGATTGGCTTCCTGCTTTTGCTCAATGGTTGAATGCGCCACCGCCACCGCAGATATCCATTGAGGAGACAATGAAAGGATAAGGCAATAAAGGAGATCGACAGATGACTCAGAAAACATGGTTTATTACAGGTGCTTCCCGTGGAATTGGAGCCGAAATCGCGAAAGCCGTTTTGGCAGCAGGGGACCAATTAATTGCGACCGCCCGTAAAAAGACCGATCTGCATCAATTTGAGTCGAACCCAAATGTGTTGGCGCTCAGCCTGGATATTACCGACGAGGCTCAGGTGCAAGCGGCAGTTGCAGTAGGACTGGAACGCTTTGGGCAGATCGATGTGTTAGTCAACAATGCGGGATTCGGTTTACTGGGCGGCATCGAAGAAACCAGTGCAGAAGAGGTTGAGCGGGTCTATCGCACGAATGTCTTCGGGCTGTTGAATATGACCCGTGCCGTATTGCCCAGTATGCGTCAGCGCCGCTCTGGACACATTATTAACCTATCGTCAATTGGGGGCTATCGCTCCACTCCAGGGTGGGGCATCTACTCCTCAACCAAGTTTGCGGTTGAAGGCATTACCGAAGCTCTGCATGATGAGTTAGCTCCTCTGGGCATCCATGCGACTGTTGTTGAGCCGGGATACTTCCGGACCAATTTTCTCGATGGCAGCTCGCTTCAGCGCACTGCAATGGAAATCCCGGATTACGCGGACACGGTCGGTAAAGTTCGTAAAATCGCCTCTGACCTAAGCTATCAACAACCGGGAGATCCCACCAAGCTTGCCCAAGCGATGCTTCAGCTCGCTAATGCTGATACTCCACCTCTACGGTTGCCTCTCGGTACAGACACCCTTAAAGCCATTGCTGAGAAAAACGCTTACGTCGAGCAAGAAATGGCACAATGGCGCGCTCTGGCTGCATCTACTGATTACAGATAGTGGGCGCAGGAGGGTGAAGGAAAGATAGCGAATGAATGCTTTCAAGCTCTCGGTGCCGACATTACATCCTACCGAGGACTTGAGGTGTTGAAATTGACAAGAATTTAGCAGAGGCGACAAAGATTCAGAAACCGCTGATATTGCATATGAGTGCAAATGACGAGTATGTGTCACCAAGTGCTCAAGCGACCATTCACCAAGGACTGAAAGACAACCCCCTGGTAACAATCTATCGCTATGAAGGAGTGAGTCACGGGTTTAGTCGCATGGGTAATTCCGCTTATCGCAAAGAAGCCGCGGAATTAGCGCGCGATCGCACGTTAGCGTTTTTGAAACAGCATTTAGGCAGTGGTGTCAAAGTTTGAAATAACAGATTGTTTACTATTCATCAACAAAAGGAGAACGTGATGGTTGCTCAAGAAAACTCACAAGCGGTGAAAGTTTTGGAAGTTGCAGATGATCCGCGTCTTTCCAGAGAAGTGAAGGCATTTTTGAAATTACTGAATTCAAGTGATGTGCCTTTAGAGACATTAACTCCACTTGAAGCGCGCCAAGTACTCGTGGATGCACAGGCTGCCGTTAAAGTCGATCTTTCAGGCATTGAGGAGTCTGAGAAGACGATTACCGCTGACGGTTATCCGATTACGCTCAACATCGTGCGACCTGAAGGGGTCAAAGGTATATTGCCTGTCTTCATCTTTATTCATGGCGGTGGTTGGGTGCTGGGCGATTATCCAACACACAAGCGCATGGTTCGCGATCTCGTCGTGCTTTCAGGTTTTGCGGCTGTCTTTGTCAACTACACTCGCACTCCAGATGCTCAGTATCCGCAGGCTGTCAATGAGATATATGCCGCTACCAAATGGGTTGGCGAGCATGGTGAGGAGATTGGGGTTGATGGCAAAAATCTGGCAGTCGTTGGCAACAGTGTCGGCGGTAACATGACGACTGTAACCACTTTGATGGCGAAAGCGAAAGGGGGCCCGCATATTAAGTTGCAAATTCTGATGTGGCCGATCGTAGATGCTGATTTTGAAACGGATTCTTATCACCAATTTGGCGAGAAACGTTTCCTGACCACACCTTTGATGAAGTGGATGTATGACCTCTATACGACTGACCTGGAAAAACGCAAAGAAATATATGCCTCTCCCTTACAGGCTAATGTTGAGCAACTGAAAGGATTGCCTCCGGCGTTAATTCAGGTCGCAGAAAGCGATATATTGCGTGATGAAGGTGAAGCCTATGGACGCAAGCTAGATGAAGCAGGGGTAAAAGTAACAACCGTGCGTTACAACGGCATGATTCATGACTTCGGGCTGCTGAATGGTTTAGCCGAGACTCCAGCAACCCGTTCTCTTTTTGTCCACGCAGCCGCTGAACTGAAGAAATATCTGCAATAGAAACAACCGTTTCTTTTACTGCCTGCAATTAATCCTCGTTCTTGTCAGGTTTTGGCGATCGCGGGCTTGAGACTGCTCTGACTTATCCAATACATAGATGTTTTTGCAGTAATTGGCTTCGTTTGGGTTCAAAAATTCGCGATCGCACTCAAGCAGCGATTCGAGTACTTTGCTCCGGGCTTGTTCACTAGCTCAACTCAATCAGTTCAGCATAAATACAAAGGTAAAGAAGTGCTAGTTTTTACATTAAAGAAATTTCAAAGGTTTTTGCTGTTGCTACTCGCATTCAGCGTTTTGGTTATTGTATTGATGCGTCCAGAAGTAGCCATTTCAAAGGAATTATCCCAAAGAATCAACTCTAAACCCTCAATTGTTCTTGTTCATGGTGCCTTCGCTGACGGTACATCATGGCAACACGTCATTCCACTTTTGGAACAAGATGGCTATACAGTGACCGCTGTGTAGAATCCGCTCTCCTCACTTGCAGAAGATGTTGCAATGACTAAGCGTGTGATTGATGCTCAGAAGGGTTCTGTTGTTGTAGTTGGACATTCTTACGGTGGAAACGTGATCACGGGTGCGGCGGCTGGCAACCCGCAAGTAAAAGCTCTAGTTTATCTCAATGCTTTCGCACCGGATTCAGGCGAAACGACTAGCCAGTTAAATGGCAGATACAAAGCACCTCCAATCAGCACGGCAATTGTGCCTGATGCGGCAAACTTTCTCTATATCGATCGTGAGAAGTTTCACGATCTTTTTGCCCAGGACGTGTCGAAGGCTGAGGCGCGGGTGATGGCAGCAACACAAAAGCCGATCGCCAGCGCAGCGTTTGACCAATCAGTGAATGACATAGCTTGGAAGACAATTCCTTCCTGGTATCTCGTAACTCAAAACGATGTCTGACGACAAGCCGCTGCGCGTCTACGAGCCATCAACCCTGAGCTTCAGCGATTTATGGCAAAACGCATTGGTGCCAAGACAACCGAGATCAAAGCCAGCCATGTGGCCTTTATCTCTCATCCAAAAGAAGTTACCAAACTCATCGAAGCGGCTGCAACTGCTGCTATGAAGTAGTCCTAATTTGTTTGGAAAGTCATTTACATCTCAACATCAACAACTTTTGATTAACTAAAAAAGGAGCATAGTTGCAATGACAATTGATCAAAGCGGACTTGTTGTTCAATCAGGTGAAGGTCGTTCTTACTACTTTGGTCAAGACCTTTATACCTTCAAAGCAATTGGTGAAGAAACTGGGGAAGCTTATGCCCTTTGTGAGGTAATTGTTGCACCTAGTGGCGGTACGCCGCCCCATCGGCACACCCGAGAAAATGAATCATTCTATGTTCAAGACGGAGAGATAGAATTTCAGCTTGACGATCGTACTCTCGTGGCAACGGCTGGAACTTTCCTTCATTCGCCTAAAGGTCAACTTCACCGATTTACGAATACGACTGCTACACCCGCTAAAATCCTGGTTTGGGTTACTCCTGCTGGCTTTGAGAAATTTATTGCCGAAGTTGGAAAGGCAGTGAATGGTCAGATTACCCCGGTCGCATCGTTGAGTTCTGAAGACCTGAACAAAATTCTTACTACTGCCCCTAAGTACGGTATCGAGATTATCCCTCCACCATCTGAGTAACAATAATGCGATCGCCAACAGTTCGCAAGTACCCAGGCTCAATGTGCCGCAAGCAACCGAAACCACTTAAAGGATGTGTAAATGGACACTGAATACTACGAAGATATTATTATCGGTGGTGGTAAAGCGGGTAAAACACTTGCACCAGCGCTGGTCGCTGATCGTGAGATGAGTCTCCAGGGAAGGCATTTGCTTGTAGCAGTCGGTCGTGCACCTACAACCGATACCTTAAATTTAGCCGCCGTCGAACTCACCTTAAAACAGCTTACGATCAAGAAAAAAAACAGCGATCGCTCTATGTTGATTTTACTGGTGGAAGACGACCCCGCCCAATTGGAACCATTGCGAGCTGCACTATCAAAAGCCGGACATATTGTTGATGCTATAGAAGATGGCGAAACTGCCCAATGGCTTTTATCTCAAAAAGATTATGACTTGCTCATCTTAGACTGGATGCTGCCTCATGTGAGCGGAGTTCAACTTTGCCAGGAATATCGACAGGCTGGGAAAACTTCTCCGGTGTTGATACTTACCGCCAAGGACACTACCTCAGATAAAGTGACAGGTTTGGATGCGGGTGCAGATGATTATTTAGTCAAACCAATAGATGTAATGGAATTACTGGCTAGAGTAAGAGCCTTAGCAAGACGTTCCCCATTTTGGCAGGGAGACATTCTTAGCTTAGAAGATTTACATCTCAACCTCAACAACCTGACAATTGAGCGAAATCAGGTAACAGTTCAACTATCTGGTCGCGAGTTTCAGTTGATGGAATATTTGATGCGTCACCCACGTCAAGTTTTATCTCATAATCAAATTGAACAAGCTCTTTGGGGATGGGGAGCAGAACCAGAAAGTAACGCTGTAACAACATTAGTACGGCGACTGCGACAACGCCTGCAAACAGTTGGAGCTAAAGATTGGGTAGAAAATGTTTATGGTATGGGTTATCGCTTCGACGTTCCTAAAAATGTTAACTTACGCCCTGATGAATAGATGTATTCTCCTTATTTATCTTTACATATAACGAATAATTTCAAAACACTGTTGATAGCTTTTTTTTGGACAATTTTTCCCTAGTTAAAAAAATATATTTTCCTTTGCTATCTAACCTTTGAGGGAGGTTTAATAATAAAAATTACCTTAAGATGATTACAATTAATATAAAGCTTGAGCAGTACACATAAAAATCTTATTATTTAAAGTTTATAGACTTTCTATATTAAAAGGCTAAAGCAATGAAATTGTTTATTTTTCAATTACAAGGCACTTTTTTTATAATAGCAAGTATTGCCGTCCTACTTTACAGTAACAGTGCGATCGCTGCCGAAAAGGTTGTGCTTAAATACAATATTTTTCGTCCATCTGTATCAGTTGATGAATTAGCAAAGCTTGCCAAAACTGGAGAAGTTTCATCTAGCCTAAATTTCTACTTTAATCAGGCTCGTCAAGACCCAGAAAAAGTTCGGCGAATCTTGGCACAAGAGGTAAACGCCAATCCTGTTATTTTAGATCGCTTACTAAATAACCGAATTGGTGAATTTCTATTGGATCGAATTGGTCAGTCAATTAGTACTCGCTCTGGTCAGGCAAATCGACAGGCTTTGCGTTCAGCTATTGTTTTATCTGCTAATAAAGATAATAAAATTTCATTGATTGAAATTATTCAAAACTATCCAGCAACAGAAGTTATTGTTGAAGGCGATCGTCTTGCCCAGACTTATAACCAACTATACATTCTCGCAGAAAAACTACAAATGGTTATGCATATTCCTACATCTTAAAATTAGATGTCGAGCTAGCAATATGGTTCAGTTAACAAGCTCATACAACTAATTTGAGCGTCTGCCAAAGTATTCTCCACACGTTAAAATTTTTACATTTGCCATAAATAATCTACAGCTTTTTTTGGAATGGTTTTGGTAAAATGTAAACCCGGACGTAGACTTAATGCATAACATTCTCGCAGAGGCGGAAAGTGAAATTTTTCTAGCATCGAATGCAGCAAGCATTAGCGATAGCGAGCAAACTCAACCGTGCGATCGCTAAATTTACTAGCGGAACTAATAACAAGGAATTTTCATCAGTTGCTGTGATCTCGCTGATTCAAGAGTCAAAATCAGATGCAAACATTTCGACTCCCTTACTTAAGACGTTTAGCTGTAGCCTTCCTTTTGAGTATTTGTGTTTTGTTAATGCTGTGGTTGAGTTCGCCATTGCTGCCAATACTAGCAAAACCGGAAGCTCAAATTTTTACGCAAGTTTGGCAAACGGTCAACGATAATTTTTACGACTCGAAATTTAACGGAGTTAATTGGAAAGCCGTCAAGGAAAAATATCAACCTTTAATTAAGCAGGCTCAGTCGAGCGAAGATGTCGCTACTACGATCAATCAGATGCTCTCGGAACTGCAAACTTCTCATACACGCTTCTATACTCAAAATGAGCCTGCTTACTACCAGCTTTTAGGAATTTTTCAGCCTATGAGTAGTGAGTTACAAAAGCAATTAAAACAGTTTTTTCCCACAGGCAAAATTGAATACACTGGTATTGGCTTAGTTACTAAAAATATCAATGGCAAGACCTTTGCTAGTTCTATTCTCGATGACAGTCCTGCTGCTAAAGCTGGCTTAAAGGTAGGAGACCAAATTGTTGGTGTTGATGGTAATGAATATCACCCAATTCGCTCTTTCGCTGGCAAAGCAGGTCAAGCAGTCAAGATATTGATACAGCGATCGCCCTCATCTAGCAGTCGGCAAGAAATTGAAGTTGTGCCGAAAGTACTAGATGCCAGCACAATGTTTTTGGCAGCTCAAACAGCAAGTGTTGAGATCGTTGAACGCGAACAAAAGAAAGTTGGCTATATTCATATTTGGTCAAATGCAGCTGACCCATACCAGCAACAACTTCAGGATGAACTCATCTATGGTCGCTTGAAAAACGCAGACGGGTTAGTTTTGGATCTCAGAGATGGATGGGGAGGCGGAGATATTAGTTATCTCAACATCTTTACTGCCAAACAAGGTCCAACCGTCACTAATGTTCAACGCAATAACAGGCGATACACTTATAACTATCAATGGAAAAAACCTGTGGTGATGGTAGTCAATGAAGGAAGCCGCAGCAGTAAAGAAATTCTGGCGTTCAGCTTTCAGCAAAGTCAGATTGGGCCAGTTATTGGAACTAAAACTGCGGGGGCAGTAGTTGCTGGTCGTCCGTTTATCATGCAGGATGGGAGTCTGCTTTATGTAGCAGTCACCAATGTTTTCCTTAACGGTAATCAAAGGTTAGAAGGCAAGGGAGTGACACCAGATATTAACGTTCCATTCTCTTTAGAATTTGCTCAAGGAGCAGATCCGCAAAAAGATAGAGCTATAGAAACTGTGCTACGGACATTAAAATAGCCCGTAGTACCGCTGCCTTGGAAGTCAAAAGGAGCCAGTGCGTTGGGCGGCTAGCGTCTCCGCAGGAGAAGGGTAGGGAGTTTCCCCCGTTGTAGCAACTGGCGTTCAAAAAGCAAACTCACCTGTTGATCGTCAGTGTGGTCTACTTGGATGGGAATGCACATATCACCAACTTCCTCAACTGCTGATTTGGTTTCGTTAAGACTACCCGATGCCCGATCGTTGGAATCAGAGTTTTTGAGGCTGCGCCCTGTAACGTACACTGCGCACCTGCTTCACCAAGTCCAATAGCAATTCCTTTGCCAATACCCCGTGTGGCTCTTGTAACTAATGTTACTTTTGCCTCTAAATATTTCATGCTCGCTAGCTTGTTGTAATTATTGTTATGCCGTCAAACTCTATAGGACTCATATTTGATTTTTGAAAAAAACTCAGTACAATTTTATTCCTTCTTCCCTGTTCCCTGTTCCCCGTTCCCTGTTCCCTCCCTAAGTAAATAATTTCAGTAATCAAATCGGATTGCTATAGTTTTCAAGCTAACATTTCGCTGTGCGATCGCTTATTTTCAAAGGACAAGACCAATTAATGCCTTACGGGGTAAATCCAAGAGCAATTGTTTCCATCCCTCAGCAGTTCAACACAGTTTATGAATTCATTGAATGTTATTGCTCGCTAAAGTACAAATACATTATCATTGCTTGAAAAATAACGAGAATGCAAGAACTTTACCCACCTATCGAACCCTACCGCGAAGGTAGTTTACAAGTTTCTAACCTCCACACAATTCATTTTGAAGAGTCTGGCAACCCAGATGGCAAGCCGATTGTATTGCTTCATGGGGGACCTGGTGGTGGTTATCTTCCTGTTTATCGGCAATACTTCGACCCAGAAAAATGGCGTTTAGTGATGTTTGATCAACGTGGTTGCGGTCAAAGTACACCCCATGCTGAATTGAACGAAAATACGACTTGGGATTTAGTTAACGATATTGAAAAACTACGTCAGCATTTAGGTATCGAGAAGTGGGTAGTCTTTGGTGGTAGTTGGGGAAGTACTTTATCATTAGCTTACAGTCAAACACATCCCTCTCGTTGCATAGGCTTAATTTTGCGCGGCATTTTCATGCTCAGACAAAAAGAATTGCGTTGGTTTTATCAAGAAGGTGCAAGCTATATCTTTCCTGATACTTGGGCAGAATATCTCAAACCAATTCCGGTAGATGAACGTGATGATCTGCTTTGTGCTTATTACCGACGTTTAACTAGTCCAGATATCCAAATTAGATTAGAAGCTGCTCGTGCTTGGTCAGTTTGGGAAGCTAGTACCAGTAAATTATTTCCAGACTTTGAACTGATGCAAAAGTTTGGCGAGAATGAGTTTGCTTCGGCTTTTGCTCGCATTGAATGTCATTACTTTATCAATCGAGGTTTTTTTGAACCAGAAGATCAATTGCTGCTAAATATTCACTGCATTCGCCACATTCCAGCAGTAATTGTACAAGGACGTTATGATGTTGTTTGCCCAATGGTATCAGCTTGGGAATTACACTGCGCTTGGCCAGAAGCCAAATTTGTAGTTGTACCTGATGCGGGACACTCGATGAGTGAGCCAGGGATTCGCAGTGCTTTGATTGCAGCTACAGATCAATTTGCTAGCTTGTAACAAAAGCAAAGCAGATAGAGAAAGTGAAGTTACTTGTAAACAGTGTTCAAGGGGTATAGGTTATTTACTAGAAGCAACTTTTTTTATGAATTTAGGCTTTTATATTGTTATTTCTATTCCAACGACACTTTTTTTTATTCACTTAATTGGTTCTTACTGGAATTACTATGAAATTGGCATTAATGCATCGGCAAATTTGTTAAGTCTGATTTTCTTTGTGGCACCGATCATGTTTGTTTTATTTACCGCCAGTGGATACATAATGTCCAAATTGGCGCAGCATTGGAGAATGAAAAAACAGGCATCAGTCGGCATTGGGGTGTTAGGGGTTGTAATCACATTTATTATTGGGTTTATTGTAACTAGTGGAGAATTTTCTAATTATCCAAGACCCATACCGCATAATTTTCTTGAATTCTTGCGCTACTACTTACATCTTGCACCAAAAAAAGTTGATGGAATTTAAGCATTAAGTATAAAATCCAAATTCCTTGATTTAGTGCTCAAAGCTAAGAGGATGTTTTAAAAGCCCTGGGTGATGTATTAAATACTTTTAGATCCCCCTAAATCCACGCCACTTGCTTCAAGTCGGGGAACCCGACGACACTTGCTTCAAGCCGGGAAACCCGTCCAACGCAGTGTCTCCCCAACGCAGTGGCTCCCCTTAAAAAGGCAGGGCTGTTTCATTCCCTAAAAGGCTTGAAAATGCAAGGATTCAGGAGATAAAAAACGAGCTTGGTATTCAATCTTAGGCATCAAGATGGTCAACAATTTAGGTTCTTCAGTACCTAGTATGCTAAATTTACATGAGAAAATCTCAAAAAGCTTGGTATACATGGGAAATCATGCTTATTTGTCAGATTATTT
>NZ_MTAV01000235.1:2082-5812 GCF_002154695.1 Nostoc sp. T09 | reverse complement strand
TTATTTTCAGTTTGGGCTTATATTGAGGGGTATTACCCCCTATTTGCCAGCTGTATCCTTTAAGAAGTCGGGGATCTGGGCAGCAAGCAACTTTTGCTTAAGTAAGTGCTATTCCACCCTACAATACAGACGCGATTAATCCCGTCTCTCCTGACTCTTGCATTACTATTATTCAGTAGTAACACCTAAACTGGCAATCAGACGAGCATACCAACGCAGAATGGCTAAAAATTGGGCGATCGCAATTGGCATTAATCAGTACAACAATCTCCAGCACCTAAATTACGCGAAACTAGATGCCGAAGCTATGCGCGATTGGTTTGGGAAGGAAGCCAGATTTGATCAAGTTTTCCTCTTCACTGACGATTCTCCCCCAATTGCGATCAATCCACCAATTCCCACTCAGCCAACTTACGGGAACTTGCGGCGGTTCTTAAGAGCAAACTTTGAAAAGCCACTACTAGAACCAGGGGATAATCTCTGGTTCTTCTTTGCTGGTCATGGTTGTCGGGAAGGCGATCGCGATTATCTTATGCTTATAGATAGCGACCCAGGCGATGTAGAACATACAGCAATCCCGGTTGAATTTGTTACCCAAAGATTGCGCCGCAGTGGGGCAGATAATGTAGTGTTGTTTTTAGATGCTTGCCGCGATGAAGGCAGCAGGCGGGGAGTGGGTATTGGTGAAGAACATCAGGGAATAGTCACCTTTTATTCTTGCAGTCCCAGTCAAAAGTCTTATGAAATTGAGCAGTTACAACATGGCTCATTCACTCAAGCATTGTTAGAAGGATTGAGGATAGCAGGTGAAGGAAACTGCGCCACAGTAGAAAGATTGGATAGATATTTACAAGCAAGAGTACCCGCAATCAATCAAACGCATCGGAAAACCCTGCAAAATCCCTATGTTACAGCCGAACCTGCTACAAAACTACACTTAATTTTGTTACCCGACTACGCAACGCTGAATGATATTAACCAACTGAAACTAGATGCTTATCAAGCTGAAGTTATAGGAGATTGAGAATTAGCTAGACAATTATGGCTGCGGGTGAATGTGGCTGCTAGGGGGTCAGATATGCAGGTAATTGAAGCATTTATCAGAATTGCTAATAAACAGGGAGTTTCTTCAGCATCCTCAACTCCTGAGCCTGTTACTTCATCAAGGGGAGAAAGGTCAACCGAGCCAACTCCTGAGCCTGTTACTTCATTAAGGGGAGAGAAGTCAGTCACTCCTGAACTACAAGTATTTAAATTTGATGTGGTGACGGTAAATGCTAAAGGTGAGGAAGTTAAACGAGAAAAACGTCAATCGCAATATTTTACTGAAGACTTAGGCAATGGTGTCATTTTGGAAATGGTTGCCATTCCTAGTGGGAAATTTATCATGGGTTCACCATCAGGGGAAGGAAAAGATAATGAAAAACCTCAGCATCAAGTAAGTGTTGAATCATTCTTCATGGGTAAACATCCAGTTACCCAAGCGCAATGGAGACGAGTAGCAGCATTACCCAAAGTTAACCGTGACCTGAAAGCAGACCTATCTAGATTTAAAGGAGATAGACGACCAGTAGAAAGAGTTTCTTGGTATGATGCCGTTGAGTTTTGCTCACGCCTTTCACAACATACAAACAACCAATATCGCCTACCTAGTGAAGCAGAGTGGGAATATGCCTCTCGTGCAGGAACTACGACACCTTTTCACTTCGGTAAGACAATTACAACTGAGTTAGCCAATTACAATGGCGATTACACTTACGCTTCTGAGTTACAGGGCCAATATCGTGGAGAAACAACAGAAGTAGGAAGTTTTCCCCCCAACGGCTTTGGATTATACGATATGCACGGGAACGTTTGGGAGTGGTGTCAAGATACTTGGCATGACAGCTACGAAAAAGCGCCAACAGATGGAAGTGCCTGGATAGATACTAATTCTAATTCTCGTCTGCTGCGGGGCGGTTCCTGGCTCAGCAATCCTAAGAACTGCCGTTCCGCGTCTCGCCCCGTCAATCACCGCGACATCCACGACGACACTTATGGTTTTCGTGTTGTCTACGCGTTCGGGAGTATTCTTCAGTAGCCCTTTATACTTTAAACCGTTTCCCCTCTACCCTTCTTTCTTTTTCCCTTATTAGAGTTTAGCGAAGCGGAACGATCTAATTTTTTTTAAAAAACATAATTAAGTAGGGGCACGGCATCCAGAATCTTTCGGTGCATACAATAATTTTACTAGTGCCGTGCCCCTACAAAGAATTTATGTTTCTAGACAGGTTTAACATTCTCATCTGATGCTTTTTCTGCCACAGATTTTAAGCGGCTGGCTCTGATTTTGCGGACGCGATCGCTATTCCGAACACCACCTGCCATTTCATATTCGCGGCTGTCTTTGCCATACTTAATAGCAACTACCATCAGCATTTTTTCACAAAGCTGACTTAAGTTTTTTTCCATTTCTTCAATTTCATCTTTAGAAGAATCAACTACAGATAAAGCAGTGTTATAAACACCAATTTTGTTACGTAACTGCTCAATTGACCCCATCAGTTTTCCCAAATTATAATCCTCATCCAATTTGATTTCTGGAACAATCGATTTCAGTCCAAAAAATCTTAACTGAGCTTTTTCCAAAACGCGAGATGATTTCTTTTGGCGAGCCATAAGTTTATTTTTTAAGATGCTTCCAGAGCTAGCTTGCCCTAATTAAATGTTTTTTTGGTTCAGTGTAATTTACAATTTTTTTAATAGAATTTTCAGGTAATACCAGTAATTTCTCGGTATTGAATCGCAATAAACAATTGATACTCTTGGATTTCGTTTCTCAAATCGCAACCGCCACGAGGTAAACCGCAACCGTCACGAAGAAGACCGCTTCCGTCATGAGGGAGACCGCTACCGTCATGAGGGAGACCGCTACCGTTACGAAGAAGACCGCTACCATCACGAAGGAGACCGCTTCTGTCACGAAGGAGACCACTTCCATCACGAGTTAGACCGCAACCGTCACGAAGAAGACCGCTTCCGTCACGAAGGAGACCACTTCAGTTTGTTTAGGAGTGGGTAAATACTTGCTCTTTTCTTGTGATGCGATATTTAAAAAGCGATCGCTCTTTTGAGATAATGCGATCGCCCAAATATCAAGCCGAATAAACTGGCATTAATTAATGGTTACAGCTAGTTTCTTTTTGATGATGACCCTTACAGCCACCCTGTCCATGCTCATGATGATGATGTTCATGATTTCCACCGTGGGCGCAGCCTTGTAAATCTTTGCTCATGAGGTTTTCAGCCATTTCTCGGAAAGATTCATCGACAGGCTGTAAGCCAATCCAAGCATCAAGCTTTTCGACTTCAAATCCTACCTCGCGGCGATCGCCTACTTGAATTAACGGACGGCGAATTAATAGCGGATCTTGCAGCATTAATGATAAAGCGGTGTCTGCATCAAGCTTTTCCGGAACCACTTCACCAGATTTTACCCGTGGCGCACTCGGATTAAACCATTCGGCTACGGGGCGATCGCCAAAGAAAGAACGCAATCGTTCAGCAGTCCAAGGTTCTGCGAGTAAACTCTGTGGTACTACTTCATGGCCTGCGGCTGTGAGCAATACTTTCTGTCTTGTACCACCTTTACAGCCTGGTTTTTCATAAAAAATTACTCTAGCCATTGAGTCATCTCCTAGTTATATCTGTTATAAGGTGAGTGATTTTAAACGCAGAGTGACGCTGAGGA
>NZ_MTAV01000235.1:0-2072 GCF_002154695.1 Nostoc sp. T09 | reverse complement strand
TTGCTTGTTGCAAGTAGCTTTGTTAGGGGGTATTACCCCCTATTCGCCAGCTGTATCCTTAAAGAAGTCGGGGATCTAAATATCTCAAGAATAATTTAAATAATTAAATTTATGTCAGCAGAAAATCCCACGCCAAAAGCCATCTGGATTATTACCGAAGAAGTGGCTGAAACCTCAAATACAACTACTGAAACAGTCACAGATAGTGTAACCAGAAGCGGTGGAGCCAGAAGCGGTACTAGAGATATGGGAGGACTACTCGGCTCAGTTCAAACCAAGGAAGAAATAGTTGTCACCCAAAAAAAAGGCGAACTAGTAATTACTAGACGCAAAGTAGAGGTAACTAAACTCCAGCAAGAAATGAAGGGATTCCTGCAAGCAATGCGGGAAATGCTTGATGAAGCGGAAGAACCCAATTCCAAAATGCAGTTGGATGAGGTCGAACTTTCAGTAGAAATCAATGGTGAAGGACAAGTCAGCCTGTTTGGGCTGGGTGGTGGTAAAGCTGGGGGAAAAGGCGCGATGACTTTTAAATTTAAGCGGAAATAATTGGTGCTTGAAGATGGGTAGGAATTGGGCGATTGTTGTGGGGATTAATCATTATGAAAATCTGCGATCGCTAAACTTTGCCAAGCGAGATGCTTCTGTCATGGCAATGTGGTTTCAACAAGAAGCCAAATTTGAGCAAGTTTTCTTGTTTACTGATGATTCTCCCCCAATTGCAACCAATCCGCCAATTCCTACTCAACCTACTTTTGGTCATTTGCGGCGATTCTTACGGGCACAGTTTGAGGATACTTTATTAAAGCCAGAAGATAATTTATGGTTTTTCTTTGCAGGTCATGGCAATCGATATAAAGATAAAGATTATTTAATGTTCTGTGACAGTGACCCAGGAGATATAGAACATACTGCTATTTCTGTTGATTATGTCACCCAAAGATTGCGGCGCAGTGGGGCTGATAATGTAGTTTTATTTTTGGATGCTTGCCGCGATGAAAGTAGTCGTTCTGGATTGGGAATTGGTGAGCAAACACATCAAGGAGTTATCACTTTTTATTCCTGCACAGCTAACCAAAAATCTTGGGAAATTGATGAATTACAACATGGGTCATTTACCCATTCTTTGTTAGAAGGATTGCGGCTACAGGGAGAAGCGAATTGTGCCACAGTAGAGCGTCTAGCACAATATTTAAGTTATCAAGTTCCCGCTATTAATACTCGCTATGGAAAGGAAACACAAAATCCTTACTGGCAAGCAGAACCGCCTTATAAAATGTATTTTATTTTATTAGAGCAAACTGCCACACTTAGAGATGTAGAGCCATTAAAATATCAAGCCTCTCAAGCTGAAAATAGAGGTGATTTATCATTAGCAAAACAATTATGGGTGAGAGTTTTAGCTGTATCCCGTGGTGATTGGGAGGCAATAGAAGCGATTGAAAGAATTGCACTGCGTCAGCGAGGAAGTTTTGAACCGACAATCACAACTATTGAACCTGTTACTTCCTCAAGCGGAGGTAGGTCAATAAGTTCTGAGGGGGAAACAATCAGACAAAAGTTTTTGAGGTGGGTTGGCTTGGGAAGTGCAGGTTTAGAGACAGAAGGGACATCTAAAGCATTTGGATTGCCTTTGTGGACGGTTGAGTTTGAAACGGTAACAGTAGATGAAAAGGGACAGGTAATTAAACGAGATTCTCACAAGCAAGCTAAGTTCTTTAAGGAGGACTTGGGTAATGGTATAACTCTAGAAATGGTTTCTATTCCTGGTGGTTCATTTAAAATGGGTTCACCATCAGGGGAGAAAGGTCGAAGTTCAAGTGAAAGTCCGCAGCACCATGTCAATGTGCCTGCTTTTTTTATGGGCAGGTTTGAAGTCACCCAGGAACAGTATCAACAAGTTATGGGTAAAAATCCATCCTACTTCAAGGGAGAGAAACGCCCTGTAGAGGGAGTGTCCTGCAATGATGCAGCAGAATTTTGCACAAAGCTTAGTCAAAAGACTGGGCGGAAATATCGCCTACCTAGTGAAGCAGAGTGGGAATATGCCTCTCGTGCAGGAACTACGACAC
>NZ_MTAV01000030.1 GCF_002154695.1 Nostoc sp. T09 | reverse complement strand
CGGATACAGCTGGCGAATAGGGGGTAATACCCCCTAACAAAGCTACTTGCAACAAGCAAGAAGATACAAAAAGAAGAATATTTTGTTGGATCTGCGTATGACATTGCATCCTTTACCTGAATGGGAAATACCAGAACAAACAGCAACAATAGCGCGTGCGTCATTCCCAAAAGGGAATATGTACATGAAAATGTACGAGGAATTGGGAGTGTTATACACAGACACAGAGTTTGCTGAGTTGTACTTAGGCAAATGTGGACAATCAGCAATGTCGCCAGGGAAGTTGGCACTGATCACAGTCATGCAATTTGCGGAAGGATTAAGCGATAGACAAGCAGCAGATGCAGTCAGGAGTCGAATTGATTGGAAATATGCGCTTGGTTTAGAACTAACAGATCCGGGATTTGATTGTAGTGTATTGAGCGAATTTCGCTCTCGATTATGCGAGTATGAGTTAACGAACAAGTTGTTAGATGTAATGCTGTTGAGGTTTCAAGAAAAAAAACTCATCAAGCATCGAGGAAAGCAAAGAACAGATTCAACACAAGTCATCGCAGCAATCCGACAACTAAATCGTTTGGAATTGGTAGGAGAAACATTAAGAGCAGCACTGAACTCTATCGCTTCAGTAGCACCATCATGGTTGAGAGCAATTATTAGTGAAGATTGGTTTGAGCGATACAGTTGGCGATTTGATAATTACCGCTTACCAAAAAATAAAAATGACCGGGAAGAATTAGCACTAAAAATCGGATTTGATGGACATTATCTCCTGCAACACATTTGGTTTGGAAGTCTTGATAGATGGAATTTATCTGAACTAGATAGTGTGCAGACATTAAGAAAAATCTGGATGCAACAGTACACATTTGACCAAGACGGACTAATCTGGCGAAAACCAGAGCAGACGGGACTACCACCCAATTCAATCTGTATTGAATCCCCCTATGATATTGAAGCTCGTAATAGTAGTAAGCGTGAGATAAATTGGACGGGATATAAAGTACATTTGAGCGAAACCTGTGATGAGTCTACTCCAAATATCATTACTCATGTAGAGACAACAGCAGCCACAACTCCTGATGGGGAAATCACATCAATGATTCATCACAAATTGGCAATAAAAAACTTGTTACCACAGGAGCATTATGTGGATGCTGCTTATGTAGATGCTTACCAATTAGTTGAAAGTCATCAGGTTCATCAAATTTCACTAATTGGACCAGTGGCTATTGATACCAGTTGGCAGGCAAAGTTAAAAACAGGTTTTGATGTCAGTGCCTTTGTCATTGATTGGGACGAAAAAGTTGCCATCTGTCCACAAGGAAATTCTAGTCGTTTATGGCGAAAAGCTCGTGACTGTAATTACAATCCCTTGATTGAAATTATTTTTGACCGTAAAACTTGCGCTGTTTGCCCATTGAGAAATCTTTGTACTTCTTCTGCTACTGCTGCACGCAAGATTAAGTTGCGACCTCGTGAGCAATTTGAGGCACTACAACAACGTCGTCACCAGCAACAAACTCCTGAATTTGAGCAAAACTATGCTCGTCGAGCTGGTGTTGAGGGTACTATTTCCCAAGGTGTCGGCAGATTTGATTTGCGACGCACGCGCTATTTTGGACTAGCCAAAACACATCTACAACATATTGCTACAGCTTGTGCAATCAATTTAAGTCGTTTTTTTGCCTGGTCAAATCATATTCCTCAAGCTCGTACTCGCACTAGTTCTTTTGCTAGTTTACTTGTTAATTGTGCTTAATTAAAAAACAGTTTTTCATCACAATTTGTTGCCCAAGTCCACTTTTTTGTGCTTTGGTCTGATATTTTCATGCTTAAAAAGGTGCAATACTTGATGCACCTTTTTGATATCGCCTACTGATTGCTGTGTTATTTTCAGTTTGGGCTTATATTGAGGGGTATTACCCCCTATTTGCCAGCTGTATCCT
>NZ_MTAV01000234.1 GCF_002154695.1 Nostoc sp. T09 | reverse complement strand
ACTAGAGGCAACTGTAGTAGGTGTTGAAGTGCTACTAGTGGATTCAACAACCGTCACCGAGGCGGGATTATAAAGACCCATTAGATACACTCCAGATGAGTTAATTTACAGGCGAAAGCAGAGACAGCGCTAACTTTTCCTAGATATAAATTATTAGCGTTGATTTCATAGCTACCACGAGGTTTTAAGATAATTCCTTTGTTAATAGCGCCATCCTCAGGACTTCCGAGAATTAAAGTAATATCAACAGTAGAATTATTGATAAATGCTGCATAACGCCTATCTGTGTTAGCATTTAGAACTTCAGCTTTAGCATTAGCGACTAAAGTCTTTTCTAGATTGGTACAAGAGCCAAATCTGTTATTTGATTCTGCAACTGATATATTGTTAATCATTGTTTGAAGTGAATACTTACAATAAAGCTTCTAACTTAAAAGACCAATCTGCAAAATTTCCATCAGGGGTGATAGGGAGATAGCGCGAAGCTCTGATAATTGATGGAGTTCTAATAATTATCCCTTGCGTTCTCAGTTCTTCAGGAACAGCAAATACATAAATAGTAGGTTCATCCAGAACGCGAACATAATATTTAATCGAAGCGCTATCATCAGCATAGTGAAAACGCAAATAAGCAGCACTTTTAAACTTCCATTTATTCCAATCATCAAGATTGGAAATTGTCGTAGTAATTCTAAAAGTGTCTGCTATTGCGTCATTTTGGAAGAATTGCCAGCTATTACTAACAGTTAATTCTCCAATCAAATCCCAATTAGCCACGACTTACAACACGAAGCGCAAAGCCAACACTAGTGATTGTTCCACTGCCACCACCAGTAATGGTGTAGGCATCGCCTTTGAGCGCATCTAAGATAGTTGCTAATTTAGCCTTACTACAAAGCAGTTTTAAGCTGCTAGGCTTCCCGGCTGAGGTCTTGGTAATTGCACGAACCCGGCGCAAAATGCCTTTACGCAATAAGTTCTTTACGGGGTATTCGGGTAAATCCTGCTCATTATCAGCCGCTACAGCAATTCCTGTTGCGGTAGCGATAGTATTCGCATACAGACCAGCAGGAGCGCGAAAAGCATATTTGGCTGTGTCAACCGTGAGAACATATTTATCTAATTTTGCCATTTCATCCTCTAGAAACTTGTTTGAGTTGCTGATTCAAAGACTTGATTTGACCAGAAGCACCACCAGTAATAGAAAAGCTTTTACCCAATGCAGTATCCAAAATTGTTGGAAAAACTAATCTGTTGCAAAGTAAATCGATTGAGCGTTTTTTCGTATTTACTACAACAATTGCAGAGAGCTTAATTAATAAGCCTTTATGCAACAGGTTTTTGAGCGTGTATTCTGGTAAATCTTTTTCGTTATCTGGGGCTGGATAAATTCCAGTTACCGCGCTACCGATGCTGTTATAAAGTCCGGCTGTTGAACGAAAGTAGAATTTATCAAAAGCAGCATCGGAGATAAAATACTTCTGAAGTTTGGGCATA
>NZ_MTAV01000233.1 GCF_002154695.1 Nostoc sp. T09 | reverse complement strand
CCATTTCAAAGTCAGTGCCCCAGAGTACACGTCGCTGACAACACAAATTTTTATTGCTGGCGATCCTCACCTGGATTCAGATACAATCTTTGCAGTGCGCTCAGCGATCGTTAAATTACAAAAGCACGAAGCACCAGACGAACTCAAGGCACCCAATCAAAGTAAACCGTTTTACACAACGGAATTTGATTTTGTGTTGAAACCCGTTACCGAAGAAAGGCAGAGGGCAGAGGGCAGAAGGAAATCTTGTAAGCTTTTATACAAACATAAGTCCTCTGTGTTTCCGAAGTTTGCCCGAAGGGAAACCCTCCTTGCAACTTCTCTCTGCCATACGGTAAGACAGCCCCTGCTTTTAAGCATGGAGAAAAATAAATGCGTAGCAACTTTATGAAATTCCTCTCCTTATGGAGACGCTGTGCGAACGCATTTATGCGTAGGGTCTCCTTCTGCCTTCGTACTTGTGCCTTCTTAATCTCTCTAGTGGAGAATCATAAAGCAACGGCTGCACATTATGTCTACACCATCAACCCAGAACAATCCGCTAATTGGCATTTGGAAGTTAATTTCTGCAACTGCTATTTACGCTGATGGAACGTTGACTCCAGACGTGTATGGGACTGATCCTGTTGGCTACATTACTTACACATCGGATGGTCACATAATGGTGATGTTTTCCAGGAGCGATCGCCCACTGCTGAGTCAAGAGGTTCAATCACCGCTGACTTCCCAGATGCAATCTCTACCCGTTGAAGAGCTTGCTCAAGCATTCACGACATTCAATGCTTATGCTGGAACTTATACATTGAGCGACAACACAGTAACTCACCAGCTCGAAATTGCATCAATTCCTAATCGGGTTGGTACAGCGTTAGTTCGCACCTTTACTGTGAGTGAGAGCCGATTGACGCTCTCGACGCCGCCAGTCTTAAGTGATGGTGTTGAAACGGTTTTTGAGTTGGTGTGGGAGCGCATTTAATTGCTTAGCAAGATGACATCTGGCAAACGCCACAATTTCACCACCTAGAACTTTATAAGGAGTAAAGTCATGACCACATATCGCACGATCGCAATCGATGGTTTAGATATCTTCTACCGGGAAGCTGGAGAGCGTAGTAATCCAACGTGAGTTCGACAGGTTGATTTAGGCACAAAAAAGGCTGAGACTGTCATATAAGCAAA
>NZ_MTAV01000029.1 GCF_002154695.1 Nostoc sp. T09 | reverse complement strand
AAAACTCAGTACAGTTTTATTCCTTCTTCCCTGTTCCCTGTTCCCTGTTCCCTGTTCCCTGTTCCCTGTTCCCTCCCTACTTAAATAATTTCAGTAATCAAATCGGATTGCTATATATTACATAACATACACTGTAAACCGCACAAGATTATCCTGACCAAACTGCAATGAATCGCCATTGAGCAAACGATATTGCACACCAGGATTTAAAGGAGTGTTATTTAAATAAATACCATTTGTACTCATATCAACAATCATGTAAGCATTTTGCGACCAGTCCCAATAAATTCGCGCATGACGACGAGAAATAATTCCCTCATTGGGAAGGCCAGTTAAGTCAATTTCTGGTGGAACCGTCATACTTTGACTGCGGCGGCCAATGTAACCTGCTTCTCCAGACCACTGGAATTCTCTACCTGTAGTGTGAATTAGCTTCAGAAGTGGCAATCTTGGCGGTGGCGGAGTATATGCAGGCTGTACAGGTGGAATATAGGGAGGAACTCGTTGCTGATACTCTGTTGAATAATCGACAGGGGTTTGATAGGTGGGTGGAATTACTGCTGGTCGTTGAGGTTGAACAGGTTGTGGTGGAGTTGGTTGTGGTGGAGTTGGTTGTGGTGGAGTTGGTTGTGGTGGAGTTGGTTGTGGTGAAACGGGTCTAGTTGGTGTAGGTGTAATTACATTACCCAAAGGAGTTGAGCACCAAGGGCAAACCTTGGCATTGTTAGGTAAAGCGCGGTTAAAATATTCGCAATTAGGGTTAGGGCACCGATTTGCAGGCATAGGAATTTATATCATCAGGTATAGGTTGTAAAGGGATAAGACCTACTTTACTAAGTAAACACTGTCCCTGACGAGTAGTTAGTATCTCAGCAAATGTAGACCCAGACGACTGGCGACTTTTGTCTTTAGGGTACACTACAAATATAGGGTATCTCAAAGGATAGCTTTGAAAAGCATTTACATCAAAAAAATAGTTATCATGCTGGCACAGGTCATCTGATGTATTGATCGGGCGACGTTCACGCCGTTGAAATAGCGGTTGACTAGCTGGCTTGTTACCATCAACTATAGCTAGCGGATAGCCCGTACATTGGGCCCAAGTTTTACCAATAATACCAAAACCAATGATGCCAGTATTTCGTCCTTCGAGAATTTCTGTGCGTATCTGGTTTTGGGTTTTTGTTGTATCCAATTTCTCAACCTTGGCTGCAAATAAAGCTTTGTCTTGAGTGTCGTTTTTCAATACTATTTCTTGAAACTTTTGTATTGCTTCCGGTTCGGTAGGCGCAAAGGCTTTAACATCTAAATTAGGAAGATTAGAATTAATTTGCTGCCAATTAGTAATTTTGCCTGTATAAATTTGGCGCAATTGCTCAAGGGTAATTTGTCCTCTTAGCGCATTGGCTAGATTTGAATCTTTTTTATTAAATGCTACATATACAAGTAACCCATCATCAACAACTGCTTTTTGCTCTAGTTTATCTGTTATTTTATCCACTAAACTAGTAATTGCAAAGTCTTTCTTACCGATTGTGACTTCTTCTATAGGTTGCGTAAGATTATCTATATCTAATGAAGAAACTGGTTCGTAGGTGAATTCTGCTTTGACTTCTGGCTTGGGAGTTGTTAATAATTCTTCTAAACTATTATTATCAACCTGTTGTTTCAAAATAAAACTCCATGTTCCATTCTTTTCGCCTGTGTAGGTGAATTTGCCTGAAGGAACGTTGTTGACTTCAGAAAAATTGCGTACAAGCCCAAACCAAGTTATAAATCTGCTATTATCTTCTGGTTGATGACGCTGCCAAAGATAAAATAAAATTCCGCCTCCTAAAAATAGGAAAGCTAAAATTCCTAGCCAAATTAATTTAGTTCGTAAACCTTTGTCTTTTTCCTCTGAGTCAGGTAATTGCCTTAAACTACTTGCTTGATTTTCTTGAGGTAGTTGCAATAGGTCTTGGCGAGCAGCTTCAGCACTTGAAAAAGGATTTTCTAGACGCAGTAAGCGGTAAATAAACTTTTTTAAATCATGATCAGTATTGGGCCAATGTTCATTTTCTCTGGGGTCGAGAGGCTGATGAGAATAATCGGTAGTTCTTCCTACCCATAAATAAAAAGCCACTAATCCTAATGCTTCTAAATCTTGCTCTCGCTTAGAAGGTGCAGGTTGGGGGATAGAAGGAGGGATAAATACATTTTCCCAGATAGCTAAATCGTCAAAATATATATATTGTTGATTATTTTCGACTTGAATTAAAATGCTATCTAAACTGAGGTTTCCGTGGGCTAGTCCTTGCTGTACTTGATTTGAGGGGAACCGCAGCTTTTGGCTATGAAGAAATTCTAGAGTTTGGAGAGCCTGATTTAATACCTCACGTACTTGCGGCGCTGTCATTGACCCATGTTGGATAAGATATTGTCCTAAAGTCTGGGATGCTTCTGTTCCTTTAGTAATTAAATAACAACGTTCTCCTTTTTCATCTGCGATCGCTTCCCAAGTATTGACAAGCCGAAAATTAGGAGTTCTACTATCCGCTAAACTTACCCCTCCTACCCGCTTAAAAGTTTCCTTACGCTCAAGAGTCTCTTTTTCATTAAAACAACGACTAGGTAGCAGATATTCTTTAATGATTACAGGCTGTTGATCCTTAACTTGAATACCTGCGTATAACCGACCATTACCCCGCACTCCTAAAAAATTATTCACCTGATAAGTGCCCCAATTGCCTTTAATTTCTGCCTCCTGTGGTAAAGTTGCGGGAAAACCACATTCCAAACAAAACCTAGCTCCTTTGATTTCCTGTGCTGTTTGGAAAGGGCGATCGCAATTTAAAGGAGCGTTGTAAGAGCAAGGGTATTCTTGATAAAAATATTCAGATGAAGGCATAAGTATTGAAGGCAGAAAGCAGAAAGCAGAAGATAGTTTTATTGACTTTGTACACTACCCAGGAGGAGAAGGGGGACAAGGGACTGTGAGGAGAAATAATAAATGACCAATGACTAATGACCAATGACTAATGACAAATGACCAATGACTAATGACTCTTAAGCTTTCACAAGTCCTAACTTGAGCGCAGCTACAATAGCTTGAGTCCGGCTAGTAACTTTTAACTTCTCAAAAATGCTAGTGAGATGAGCTTTTACTGTAGCAACTGTTACATATAAATGCTTGGCAATTTCTTCATTGGAAGCACCTTGAGCTAACCAGTATAAAACTTCTTGTTCTCTTTCTGTTAAGTGTAGTTGATGGCAAGCTCTCAATGAAGAATCGGAATAAGCTTGAAAGAAACGGAAAAATCGGCTAGCAACTTCGGAAGGTAGGTAAATCTCTGATTTAATTACAGTATTAATAGCTTCACCTAGTTGAGTCGCCAAACGACTTTTAAACACGTAACCTGCTGCGCCTGCTTGCATAGCGCGGAAAATCCAATCATCTTCTTGGTGGGCTGATAACACCAAAACTTTGCCAGTATAAGCCGTTTCCTTAAGACGAACTAAAACGGTAATGCCATCACTACCGCTTAATTGTAAATCCAGTAAAATTAAATCTGGAGACTTCTGCTGTGTAAGTTTTAAAACTTGTTCTACAGAGTCTGCTTCACCTACAACCTCTATAGGTAATGCAGCATTAATATTATAAAAGTTGAGCAGGGTACGTATCCCTTGGCGAAAACGTTCTTCATCATCTACAAGTAAAACTGAAAGTTTTTGACTATTAACCATCTTTGACACTCCTAGACATTTTCGGTCGAGGCAAAATTACACAAAATTGCGCTCCACCTTGTGATACACTTTGTGCCCATAAGTTTCCGTGATGGTCTAAAACAATTTTTCTGGCAATAGTTAAACCCAGCCCCGTACCTCCTGGACGACGGGAATAAAAAGGAGTAAATATTTTTTTGATATCTTCCTGAGATAATCCTGTTCCTTGGTCAACAATTTTAATTAGAACTTCTTCTTGAAAAATCTGCCAATTACAAGTAATAGTTGTGGAATTAGGGCTAAAATAAACTGCATTACTCAGCAGATTATCGAAGACTTGCTTCATTTGCAAGCGGTCTATTACTAAATTTGTAGATGTATCAGGAATAGAAATTTTCAGCTGCTTTTGATTAAGCAGAGGTTGTAAAGCTTTGATACTTTCTAGTATTAAACTTCTCAGGTCTTGAGAAGTTTTTCTTAATTTCGCTGCTTGCCCACAATCTAGTAGCTCAGTCAAATTGCTATCTAAATCTTGGATACTATCACGGATAATTGTTGCTTGTTCTTGCCAGCGATTACCTGTTAATCCCAAATATAAATTATGGGCATAAAGCCCGATCATTGCTAGGGAATTACGCAATTGATGCCCTACTTTATGCAGAACTTGCTCCAATAATTCAATTTCAATTTTTTGTCTGCCATATACTAAATATATACTTGCATACTTACCAAGTAGCATTGCCGATTGTTGCACATATTTTTGCAAATCCTGAGAAAGTGCTTGCTCGGCAATTATTTGAATATATTCAGGTTTTTGATTTCGATAACCTATAGGGCAAATGTAAGAAATTTCTGAAAAATCATTTAATTTAAATTCTTGGAACTGAAATGCAGGAGGATATTCAGTAAGCCACTGTTCCGAACGCAGATAAGCTAACTTTTTTTGAGAAAAGGGCGTTTGCGTTTGAGCATAACTGATTACTTCTTGATGAGCTTTCAAGAGGCAATCATGGTAGACAATACGAGCAAATAAAATTGGGTACTGACTAGTTAACTGCTCAGATTGTAGCTGACAAAAACTTTGGATATTGAATGAATTCAAATCATTCAAGTCATTTTCTGCCTGCTGGAGAGAAAAGCCTATTGTCATAGCTTGACTCACTTTTTGCAAATAAAAATTTATACTTAAGCTAATAAATACACCCAGAAAATTTAGTACTGACTAATGCTTAACGAAAAAATCAGGTATGCAGGATGCGATCGCGAATGTAAGCTAAACACCTCCAGCCTTCGGTAAAAACTGCCTCTGTATTGCAGAACAGCATAAAACTATACAGGGCAAAAAATATTTAATTTTCTTGAAGACATCATCCATGAGGCGATCGCTAAAGCAAACTACCTCCTGGTTAAGGATTTTGGCAGGTGGGAAGTTAACTATAATAAAATATTATCATTTGCCCAAGGTTGAGTGCCGGGCGTTTACCAAGGTTAATAAGGTGTTGGCTTCTTAAATATTTCCATAATTGAGAATAATTAACTTTTATAAATAGTTTGTGATATTTTGACTTGACACAGGTTTTTATTAAATTAAGTTAGCTCAATCTAAATAAAAAATTAATAACTATGTAGGGTGGGCATTGCCCACCGTTGGAGATTGTTTCATAATTTTTGGTTAGGTAGTAGACAAACTTGTATCATCAGCAATTACATAAAAACTTAGTAATCTAAATTCTCTGCTACTACCTGCATATTATTTGTGCCATCAATTTATCTCTAGGCTAATCCTCCAACATCTCCAAAAACTCAGCCTCAGTTAACTGAGTAATTCCTAAAGCCTCAGCCTTGGCTAACTTAGAACCTGCATCTTCACCTACAAGCAAATAATCAGTTTTTTTACTCACTGACTCTGTCACCTTACCGCCAGCTTTTTGAATTAAAGCTTTCGCTTCATCTCGCTTTAAGGTAGGTAAAGTACCTGTGACGACAAAAGTTTTCCCAGCTAACTTTTGATTACCATCAGCAATTGTTGTTGTTTCTTCGCTAGTCGCTAATTGCAACCCTGCTGCTTCTAGGCGAGAAATCAAAGTTTGATTGGCATTAATTTGGAACCACTGGTGTACAGACTCGGCAATTTCCACACCAATACCATAAATACCTTCAATATCCGACTGCTTGGCTTGAGCTAATTTTTCTACACTCAGAAACTTCTCGGCGATCAATTGGGCATTCACACTGCCAACATGACGGATGCCTAAACCATACAACACCCGTGACCAAGGTTGGTTTTTCGATTGGGCGATCGCTTCGATTAATTTCTGTGCCGACTTTTGCCCCATCCTTTCTAATGCATATAGTTTATCTTCTGTCAAGTCATACAAATCAGCTACAGAATGTACCAAACCCTTATCAACGAGTTGATGTACTAGCTTTTCGCCCATACCTTTAATATCTAAGGCATCACGACTTACCCAATGTTCAATTGCCCCTTTAAGGATGGCAGCACAGGAAGCATTCACACATCTGGTAACAGCTTCACCTAACTCACGCACCACTGGCTGTCCGCAGACTGGGCAATGGGTAGGCATAACAAAGGGTTGAGTTTCCGAGGGACGGAGTTCTTTAAGTACTCGCACCACCTCCGGGATGATTTCCCCAGCTTTGCGGACGATTACAGTATCGCCAATGCGGATATCTAATTGCGCAATGCGATCGCTATTGTGTAAAGTAGCGCGGGAAACTGTCGTACCTGCCAGTTGTACTGGGCGCATCTCTGCTAACGGTGTTAACGCCCCAGTTCTGCCAACGTTCACCGCAATATTTTCAACGCGGGTAGGTGCTTCTTCGGCGGGATATTTCAACGCGATCGCCCAGCGCGGAAACTTCTGAGTAAAACCCAGCTGTTCTTGAAGTTTAAACGAATTGAGCTTCACTACCACCCCATCAGTCATGTAGGGTAGATTCAGCCTTTCTGTATCCCAATAATTGTAGTATTCGCCCACATCTGCCAAGGAAGGGCACAACTTGTGGTTGGGGTTGACGCGAAAACCCATCCTTTGTAACAATTCCAAGGCATCCCATTGCGTATTGGCAATACTGGCATCATCTCTGCCAGGAATGTGCAAAGTGTAGCCAAAGAAATCTAAGCGCCTGCGAGCTACAATTCGGGAGTCTAGTTGTCTGAGTGTACCAGCGGCAGCATTGCGGGGATTGGCGAATAATTGCTCGCCTGCTTTTTGCCTTTCTTCGTTGATTTGTTTAAACACATCCAACGGCAAAAACGCCTCACCCCTGACTTCTACCTTTTCTAAAATTTCTAACCCTTCAAAATTTAAGCGCAAGGGAATTGAGCGAATTGTCCGTACATTTTGGGTGATATCTTCACCCATCACGCCATCACCTCTGGTTGCACCCCTGGTAAGAATGCCATTTTGGTAGGTAAGCGCGATCGCAGAACCATCAATTTTGAGTTCCGTGACATACTCTACTGAGTCGATTTTTGGGGCTTGTCGCCGCCAACGCTGATCCCATGCTTGCAACTCATCAGTATTAAAAGCATTCTCCAAACTGTATAAGGGGATATTATGCCGCACCGATGTAAACTGTGTTGCTGGTCTTTCACCCACGCGCTGAGTCGGACTATCGGCTGTCACCAGTTCTGGATACTGCATTTCTAGTTGTTGCAACTCTCGATACAGCTGGTCATAGACTGCATCCTCCATGATGGGTGCATCTAGAACGTAATAAGCATAGCTAGCTTGCTGCAACAACTGGCGTAGTTCTTCTACGCGCTTGATTTCTGGCTGACTCTGTATCATTGACTTTTTGCAAAATACTTAGCGAATAGAATTTAACGATGAAGCCTGTTGAGGCATGTTTAGTTAGTATAGCTACTGACTTTTATTTTGTGAGTATCAATATACTTGGGCAAGAAATTGGGGAGCTATCTTACGTCTGCAAGTTTAGATAAAAATCGGGTTTTGCCAATAATTAATTACACAATATCATTGCGAATGTAGCGTTCGCCCTACAGCCCTTTGGGCATCCTACGGCAGGCGTTCCCGTTCCCTCTTCGAGGGAACGGGAACGACTTCGTCGAACGCTCGTAATGACGGAATTCCGTGACTTTTGCGTAAGTCCTATCAAATTCAGCAACGTTATATTTTTTGGTGAGGGCTAAATTACTCCTTCGTATTGAACACCTGTGTTGCCAGCAACGCTAACGCAGCTGTACCCGCGATCGCACCCCATTGGAGCAGAGGATTTTTATCCAACCAATCGGTAATGCTAGGTATAACTTGGTGGCTAAAGTCCCCGTCAATTCTCTCGTCTTCAGGAACAGGTTGGTCAAAACTGTTGGGTGCATCTACAGACTTTGGCTCATCACTACGTTGCAAGTTGAAGCCGATGAGCAGTAACAGTGAATCTACTAACGGTGGTGAGATGCGCTGTAGTAAATCTAGTGCCTTGGCTGCATCCCCAACCAAGAAGTCACGAGTTGGATGTTCAGCTGCGTAGAGTATAGCATCAGCTACAAGCCTAGGATCATAGTAGGGTGGGATTCCGGCTGGCTTCACACCTAACTTAGTGCGAGCGTGATTCCAGAATGGTGTGTTGATAACTGCTGGCTTTATGCTCGTCACACTGATGGGAAGTTTCTCGTGTGCTAGCTCAACACGCATCGCTTCAACAAAGCCTTCTATACCATGCTTGGCTGCGGAGTATGCACTCTGGTATGGCAATGCACGCCTGCCTTCAATTGAAGATATATGAATCAGTGCCCCTCGCCCTTCACGCTTGAGATGGGGTAGCGCTGCCATCGCCCCGTATACTTGCCCCATGAGGTTAACGTCAATGATGCGCTCAAACTCCTCAGGTGTATAATCCTCAAACAGCGCGAACAAAGCGATCGCGGGAACATGTACCCAAGTATCAAGCCGTCCATATACCTCTACAGTTTTATCTGCGATCGCCTTTACTTGCTCAAATTCCTGGACATCGGCTACAAAATAAGTTGCCTCTGCGCCAAAGCTTTGAATTTCTTCAACTAAAGATTTGAGCTTTGATTCACCGCGCGCCGAGACAAGCACTTTTGCCCCTCGCTTGGCAAACTCAAGAGCTGTCACACGTCCAATACCGCTAGAGGCTCCAACGACCGTAACGACCTGCTGATTGATTGGCTTTAATTGCATAGATGCTGCTCCTACAAAATAAAAATATAAAAATTCGTCAAATTTAAAGCTCTGAAGCCAGAAACTGGTTCACTGCGTCGGTAAATAATTCGGGACGCTCGACTTGGGGTAAGTGACCACAATCAGGTATCAAAGCTAAATGTCCTTGCTGTAGACGCTTGACTCCATCTTGAGCTTGGTAATTCGGTAAAACGTAGTCATTAATACCCCATACGACCAGGGTCGGCATCTGTACCTGCGGTAACGAATCGAGAATAATCTGCCGCTGTCCTAATACATATAGTTGAGAACGCAGTATAGATAAATTTGCTTCCAAAAAGCCAGGAACAAGCCCCAATCGCTCTTGTTCTGCCAGCCATGCAGTAGGCACTTGGGAGGGATTAGCAAAAAGTAACGCTGCCCGCGACCAAGCCCTCTGCTTTGCACCCAAAGGTGTTTTGCTCCAGGCGATCGCCAACTCCCCATACCAGGGCAAACTTAAATTTGACAGCACTGGGTTGACCACTTGGCTAAATCCCATACTGTCTACTAGTACTAATCCTGCCACTCGTTCGGGATTTGACAGCGCAAAGCGGAGGGCAATCAAACCACCTAAAGAATTGCCCACTAGCACTGCCCGTTGGATCTCTAGCGTATTGAGAAAATTGGCTAAGAACTGTGTCAGAAATTCAAGCGAATACTCACGGTTGGGTTTAGCACTATCGCCAGAACCTGGAAAGTCTGGGGCTATAACACGATGCGTAGTTCCCAAGGTAGGTACTACCCAAGACCAATCAACAGCGCTATCACCAACTCCATGTAGCAGCACCAACGGCGGATCAGCCTCACCTGCTGACAAGTAGCGAATATTTAGTCCATCTACATCTATTTGCTGCTTTTCAAATCCCATGTTCACAGTTACTCCACTAGATTGAATGCGTTTATAAGGGGATGAGGAAGATGAGGAAGTAGGGGAGAAGAAATTTTTTATTTAATGCCCCATGCCCCATGCCCATTCCCCTATGTGTGATGAGCACCGTTAACTCGCATAACTGTACCAGTGACATAGCTGCTAGCTACTGGCGAGAGTAAATACGCTACTGCCCAAGCAACTTCTTCTGGTTTGCCAAAGCGAGATAGCGGAATCTCAGACAAAATCCGCTGCTTAATTTTGTCGGAAATTGGTTTGAGCATATCAGTCTCAATAAACCCTGGTGCGACAGCATTAGCCCGCACTCCGTAACGCGCTGCTTCTAAAGCCAGAGATTTAGTTAAGCCAATCGTTCCTGCCTTCGATGCGGCGTAGTTTGTCTGACCGAGATTTCCGCGTTCGCCAGAGATTGAAGTGATACAAACAACAGAGCCAGAACGCCGTTCGTACATCTTGGGGATAACAGGTTTTAGGGTGTTGTAGACTCCTTTCAAGTTAGTATCAATTACTTCATCCCAGTTCGCCGTAGTCAGTTTGGGAAAAAAATTGTCTCTGGTAATCCCGGCATTAGCTACAATCCCGTAAATTGGGCCAAGTTTGTCCTCAACCTTTTGAACTAACGCTTCCATACTTGCTTCATCGGTGACATCGGCTGGAATTGCCAGAGTTCCCATCAGTCCATTTTCATCATGACTGCGATAGGTATAAGCTACTTTGCTTCCCAATTCCAAAAGCAAATTGACGATCGCAGATCCGATTCCTCTATTACCACCAGTTACCAAAACTACTCGATCTTCCAACCCCAAAGATGCCATAAGCTTAATTACGAATTACGAATTATCTCAGCCTCTCTAATGCGATCGCGGTACCGCCACCAGTACCATGACAAACTGCTGCCAATCCCAACTGCCCATTTTGCTGTTGCAAGGCGTTGAGCAGAGTTACGATGATTCGCGCTCCCGAAGCGCCTATAGGATGTCCTAAAGCGATCGCACCTCCATACACGTTTAATTTTTCATAGGGAACGCCCAACTCGCGATTGAACAATACATTGCTGAGAGCAAACGCCTCGTTGTTCTCAAACAAATCAAAATCGTAGATTTTCATTTTCAGCTTGTCTAAAAGCTTGTTCACCGCCAAGATGGGAACTTCAGGAAATCGCCAAGCTTCTCCTCCTATCCATACTCCGCTAATCAGACGTGCTAGAGGATTGAGTTTGTAGCGTTCCACCGCTGTTTTACTTGCCAAAACTAAAGCTGCTGCTCCATCAGATATCTGACTACTATTACCAGCTGTAAATACGCCATCTTCTCTGAAAGTAGGCTTCAGTCCCGCAAGACTTTCTAAAGTAGTTTCGGGACGAATTCCCTCATCTTTGTCTACGAGTTGTGAACCTTTTTTGCCAGCGACTTCAATTGGTACAATCTCCTGCTTAAACAAGCCTTGCTCAGTCGCTTGGGCTGCTCTAGTTTGGGAAAATAAAGCTACTTCATCCAACTCAGCCCGGGTAATTTGGTAAGCAGTCGCTAGCTGTTCTGCTTGTTCTCCCATCGTTTCGCCACTCATGGGATCGGTGAGTCCGTCATGAAGCAAAACATCGGTAAGTTGTTCTGGTGAACCCAGCAAGGATTTGTATCCCCATCTGGCTCGTTGCGATAGCAAAAATCCTGTCTGGGACATAGATTCCATGCCTCCAGTCAGTACTATCTCAGCTTCACCAGAACGAATCGCAGTTAGGCCGTTGATCGCACTCATCATTCCTGATGAACACACCATATCCACCGCATACCCGTTGACTTGCTGGGGAATCCCTGCCTTAAAAGCTGCTTGACGGGGCAATGACTGCCCATGTCCTGCTTTTAGTACATTACCAAAAATGTACAAGTCTAAAGCTTCCCCTGATACTCCTGCTCTTTCCAAGGCTGCACGCATGGCGATCGCACCTAAGTCTACTGGCGAGAAATTAGCCAGAACACCTCCAAACTTACCCAATGGTGTGCGTACTGCTGAGATAATATAAACTTCTTCCATACTCATCATCCCTTTTGTTGGGAAATTAAGAATTGAAAATAATCAAATAAGGGTGAATATTTTAACTTAATTACTATTGATATATTTGGTAAAAAACATTTTTACTTTAATATTATATTTCAATTTTATTCTTATATTAAAAAGGTAATAGCCATTAGCTATCTAATAAAATTTTACGTCAAGATTTTTATTAACAAATCTTTCTTAGGAGGTAAATAAAACTTTATTTAATAAGCTAAGTATTAATATGAAATAGAGAGCAAAAACCTCAGCCAAAGGAAAATTATTATGGATTTTTTCAATAGCTTTGAGCCGTTTTTTAGACAGGTCAGCGAAGCCCAGAGAATGTTTTTCAATAACTGGGAATCGACAATGTCAAGTATGCGGAATATGAATTTAGGAAATCTTCCTGAGAATGCCGAGAAGACATTGCAACTCCAAGAAGAGTTAGTTAAAAGTTCTTTAGAATTGCAAGAGCAACTCAGTCGATTCTCCATTGATACTCAAAGAAAATTGTGGGAGAGTTATTTTAGAATGCTCCACAAATCCTAAGTTAAACGGAAATATAAAGGATGAAGAAAGAAAAATTTGCTATTTTAAAATTCAAGCTTCATCCTTTTTTTGCTCTTTAACTAAAATTATAAATATATATTTAATATATCAAATATCCTGAATAAATATCATCCCAACCTTAATAAAGCTCCTCAGCAAAGCCTTGAGGAGCTTTTGAACTCTAAAACAGTGAATGACTAAAATAACATAACTCTAATAATTGGTAGAATCTTCTGTCCAAAGAGATGCGCTTATATTAAGTAAACTTGTATTCTAGAGTACAAAAATTTGCAACAAGGCAATATTTTATGCTCGCGCCTTCAGCCAATCTACAATCGTTGGCGGTAGATCTTTCTGTACTTTACTGCTCACATACATCCCAATATGTCCAACTGGAAACGATCGCACTGTATAGTCAACGCTACCAACGTAGTTCTCAAGTGCTAAAGATGATGCTGGAAGAACTAGATGATCCTGCTCGGCGTAAATATTTAAAATTGGGATGCGGATATTCCCTAAATCTACTCGCTTGTTACCAATCTCGATTTGGCCTTTAATTAGTTTGTTTCCTTGGTAAAAGTCCTTAATAAACTCTCTAAAAGCTTCTCCTGCTTGATCTGGGCTGTCAAAAATCCATTTTTCCATGCGGAGAAAATTGAGCAGTTTATCCTCAGACTCAAGAATATCTAGTAGATCGATATACTTTTTCACGCCTAACTGAAAAGGCTTGAGCATTACGAAGACAAAGTTCAGAAAATCGCCAGGGATGTTACCTAATGTATCAACCATGAGATCCACATCTAGTGCTTGTGACCCTACAGTACTTCCACTCCAAACATTGAGCAGCCCTTCATTGATGTGAAAATCGACTGGGGTAACCATAGTAATCAGGTTTTTTACCTTTTCTGGGTAAAGGGAACTGTAACAAAGGCTGAAGGTTCCCCCCTGACAAATCCCCAATAAATTAATCTGCTCTAAGTTATGGCGATCGCGTATGACATCTACACAGTTATTGATATACCCATCAATGTATTTATCAATAGTCAGCCAGCGCTCATTTTCATTGGGATATCCCCAGTCAATCAAGTAAACATCCAAACCCAGTTTAAGCAAATTAGCAACAAGCGATCGCCCTGCTTGTAAATCTACAATGTCAGGACGGTTTACTAGAGCATAAACTATGAGAACAGGGATATTCAAAGATGAAGGCACAGCTGACTTATAGCGGTATAGCACCACCTTATCTTCTCGATAAATCTCTTCCTTCGGTGTCACCCCAACCTGAATCTTCTCTTTGTACAAATAGTTCAAGAGATTAATCAGATTTATTTGGGAAGATATTTCCAGTAGTTGGAAAAATTCTTTTGACAGTTGTTGCTGATGTGGCCAGTAATTTATGGCTGTGTTCAAGAATTTACCTTGAACTAAAACGGCATCTTCTGAACGTAACTTCTGGGCAAATTCTCGGTCAAAGACACTACTCCAGACTTGCAAAAACTCCTCACCTTTAACTTGCTCAGATATCAACTCCTGAATTACTTCTGTAAATGCTTTTACCCAAATATTAGCTAGCACTAACTGATAGTCAAAGCTAGCTTGAGAGAAGTTAATCCAAGCATTAATACTTTTAAAGAGTTGATTCAGTTCATGGGCATATTCTTGCTGTGCCACCATCAAGTCCACTCTCTATGCATTTTGAGTTTGGGGAGTATTATAAATACCCCAATATTCAATACCTCTGTCGAGTAATATTGGTTCAGCACGATGAATTTCTGCTTCTGTGCCATCAACTATGAGCAAATAATAACTCTGCTGGAGGCGATCGCTATAAACTCTGGCTCGCTCTTCCGGGATACCTAAATCACCTAATGCTTTCAGCAAATTCTGATTTGCGGCTGCGCTTACAGCAACACCTGCCACACTGCTAACTAATGCTACACCCACAGAACCAGCTGCCAGCACAGCGCCTAAACCGGGAAGTGCTAGACTGCTCAAACCAACTAAGAAGCTACCCCAAGTAGTAGCTGTTAGTGTATCAGCTACTGGGCCTGTCGTATTTACATCTTGATCGCCAATGCGATCACCGAAGGTGGGGCGTGGCCCATCGCTCATCTGCGCCTCGCCCAAGTGTTCGCCCTGCTCTACATCTTTAGCAATAACAGAGACTTGCTCCATCGGAAAGTTCGCTGCTTTCAATTCATTAATTGCTTGCTCTATTTTTTGAGAATTGACAAATACTCCTAAGGCATGTGCCATTGAAACATTCCTTAATAAATCTACTACACCCAAATGTTAATAACTATTGCGATCGCAGTTCTCTGTCTTTTGGGGGGTCTGAAAGTGTCACAGGAAGTATCTCTAGGTTTGTCTAAATAACATCAGGAGCTTCATCAACAAATCTCGCTGAATCTCGTGTTGTCGTCGTTTACTTACTTCAGACTCAGGTTTGAGATGACGCAATCTCCTGATGCTATCCCTTTACTTTTTGGTAAACAGCCTCTTATTGTTCTTCACTTCTAAAGACAGATGTGAGAGCAGATTTAATCGAACCTCCCGCTTCTTTAAGTTTTTGAGCGATGGGTTCCTCACTATGCAAAAACACACGCGCACAGTTGCGTCCCGGCATTCCGGAGATTGAACCACCTGGATGAGTCCCCGCACCAGTAAGATACAAGTTCTCAATAGGAGTTTTGTAGTTAGCTAATTCCGGTAACGGACATTAAGAAGTGCTAAAGACATCTAAATCTTTCGCGGGTTATGTAGCAGTCATATTTGATTTTTGAAATTATTTGTATAGATAGGTAATAATACCAATTTGAAAAATGATTGCGACAGATGAAAATCTGAAACGCCTATCTAAATAGATGTTTCACAATCCAAAATCTAAAATCCAAAATGGTATAAGGAACAGAGAAGCGACTGACCTGAGCGCAGCTTTAACCACGTATCCCAACGAGGAAGCAAGCTACGCCTAGCGTCTGGTAGAGAAGGAGCCTTACCATGAAGGAGCGACTGCGTTCTCGTTGGGCGATCGCCTTCCCATAGGGTAGATAATGGTGTCTACTTATACTTCGCGCACAGGCTTCCCGAGGAGATTTTCAGAGAAATTATCAGTGTTTACAAACAATTTAGGATTGCTGGAATATTTATCAATTTTAGGCATTTTAAACTAGTAACAACAGATTTTGTAGTCAATTCTCTCTTAAAAGCTATGCCAGGTGATTTTATTTGAAATTGCAGCCAAATCATCAAAATATATCTAGCATTAAAATAATTAATATGGAGCTATGATTTTGATGTTAAGCAGTAAAAAAATGTATATTAAAGTTCAGTAAAAATTTATTATTAACTTTTGTCTCAAGTATGCCATAATGTCACGAGCCGAAAGGTAATACCTAATTGAATGCCTCTAACTACCATAGAGGTAAATTGCTCATTTGGGGACAAGCAAGCTCTACATTTAGTTATTTATTACTAGGGCAGAGTTTGATTGGCAGTTAGTCAAGAGTTTTAGGTATTTATACTATATCTGACTCTGGGAATATTGAGCAAGAGGCAAGTTTTTCAAAATTTTTTCTACAGCAGATTTAGGAATATATAGCGATGAATTTATTGGAGTTAGCGAATAACGCGATTGATTTAAAATCTCATGGCGATCATAAGACAAATTTAGACTTAATTGACGCGGCTTATCCACGTCCACAGTTGCGGCGAATTTCTCCCAGAGATTCTACGCGATCGCAGTGGCAAAGTCTTAACGGTCTGTGGAAGTTCGCATTTGATGACCAAGGCAAATGCGCTCACCCCAGAGACCTGAGCCAATGGACACATGATATAGAAGTTCCCTTTGCTCCCGAATCTATCAAAAGTGGGATTGCTGATACTGGATTTCATCCCAATTGTTGGTATGAGCGGGAATTTGCAACACCGCCAGGTGAAGGCAGGTTATTACTGCATTTTGGGGCTGTGGACTATCGCGCTCGTGTCTGGGTCAACGATCAATATATCGGTGAGCATGAAGGCGGACACACCAATTTCACGATGGACATTACTGCTGTCTTAAATGACAGTGGCATGACAAAAGTGACAGTCTGGGCGCAGGACGATCCTCATGATCTTGCCAAGCCTCGTGGTAAGCAAGATTGGCAACTGGAACCGCACAGTATTTGGTATCCTCGCACTACTGGAATTTGGCAGACAGTCTGGGTGGAACGTGTGGGAATGAGTTACATAGATCACATCCGCTGGACTCCCGACTTTGAGCGCTGGGAAATTGGTTGTTATGCGGCGATCGCAGGTGATACTCCGGCATCGGGTATCCAAATGAAGATGAAATTGACTGTTGGCGATCGCATCTTGGCTAATGATACCTATGAGGTATTCAATGGCGAGATTAACCGCCGCATTTCACTTTCAGACCCAGGTATCGACGATTACCGTAATGAATTGCTATGGAGTCCGGAAAAACCCACATTAATCACTGCTGTTATTCAGTTGTGGGATAATGGTCAACTGATAGATCAGGTAATATCTTATACAGCGTTGCGGACTGTGAGCATACAGCGCGATCGCTTTATGCTCAACGGTCGTCCTTACTATTTGCGCTTAGTTCTCGATCAAGGCTACTGGACCGATAGCCTGATGACTGCGCCCGATGACCAGGCGTTGCGGCGAGATGTAGAACTTGCAAAAGCAATGGGTTTCAACGGAGTCCGCAAGCACCAAAAAATTGAAGACCCCCGCTTTTTATTTTGGGCAGACGTGTTGGGGTTGTTAGTATGGGAGGAGATGCCCAGCGCTTATCGCTTCTCCCCGAAAGCAGTGGAACGCATGACGCGCGAATGGACGGAAGTCATCAAGCGTGATGTCAATCACCCGTGTATTGTGGCTTGGGTACCATTTAATGAGTCTTGGGGAGTGCCAAATCTGGTTGAGACAAAGGCTCACCGGAACTATGTTTTAGCCATGTATCACTTAACCAAGACCCTTGACCCGACTCGCCCAGTGATTGGTAACGATGGCTGGGAAAGTACAGATACTGACATTCTCGCCATCCATGACTACGACACCAATCCCCTGCATTTGGCTCATCGCTATGGGCCAGAAGTAAAGCTATCAGATTTATTTAATCGTCAGCGTCCCGGAGGACGTATCCTCACACTGGACAACTATCCCCATCAGGGACAGCCAGTCATGCTGACCGAATTTGGTGGGATTGCCTATGCTCCAGAAGACAAGCCTGATACTAACAAAATTTGGGGATATGAGCGCTGCTGGAATCTCTCTGAGCTAGAAATCAAATACACTGCTCTGCTGGAAAGTGTGAATAACATCGATATATTTAGCGGTTTTTGTTACACACAACTCACCGATACCTTCCAAGAAGCTAACGGGTTGTTGTACGCCGATCGCACACCGAAGATTCCACTAGAGACGATACGCCTTGCCACTCTTTCAGGAGGATTATGTACTCCCACAAGTTGTTAAAGCCAGATGGCCGCCAACTGACTTTATATAGTCGCTACCCGATTGCTAATGACATAAAGGCTCCTAGTCCCAGTAATGAGCCAGTGCAAGCAAATCCCCACCTGCGCTGGCATCCCTTACGTGGCGAATGGGTAGCTTATGCCAGCCACCGTCAGGGGCGGACTTTCATGCCGCCCCCAGAATATAACCCCCTCGCACCCACCAGCAACCGGGAGTTTCCCACAGAACTACCTCAAGGGAACTATGACATAGCAGTGTTCGATAACCGCTTTCCATCAATGGCAGTGGCGGCACACAATCCACCAGCTAGCATTGTGGAAACTTTACCTGCTAATGGTGCGTGTGAGGTAGTGGTTTTTACCCAAGATCCCCATGCTTCCCTCAGTTCCTTAGAATTAGCTCACCTAGATTTACTGTTGCAAGTGTGGGGCGATCGCACCCGTGAAATTGGCGCAAATCCCCAAATTCAGTACGTGCTGCCGTTTGAAAATAAAGGTGTAGAGGTAGGCGTAACTTTACACCATCCCCACGGGCAAATTTATGCTTATCCTTTTATACCGCCTGTCCCAGCAAGAATGTTGGAGATGCAGCGGCAATTTTATCAGAAAAATCAGCGGGGTTTGTTAGCAGATTTAATTCAAAAAGAGATAGCTGACAACCAACGAATTATTTATCAAGATGAGGAAGCGATCGCATTCGTCCCTGTATGTGCGCGTTACCCCTATGAAGTTTGGATTGCTCCGATACAACCAGTACCCACATTTTATGACCTGAGCGCAAAGCAACGTCAGGGACTAGCCAGGGCATTAAAAACTGTCACTCTCAAATATGATGGTTTGTGGAATCGCCCATTTCCTTACCTGATGGCTTGGTTTGGTGCGCCAACAGACGGCAAAGCCCATCCAGAAGCGCATTTACATGCCCAGTTTTATCCACCCTATCGCACCAGCGACAGGCTGAAGTATTTAGCAGGAACTGAACTCGCAGCCGGAATGTTTGCCAATGATGCCTTACCAGAGGAGAAAGCGAAGGAGTTACAAGCTGTAGCTGTCAATATCGAGTATCAATCCTTGATTAATATTTAAGGTGATATTCTCTGAGTGCTTTGGTGTTTAAAAAATTTTGTTTTTTACTACTAAAGCACTTACACACTATCAAAATTTCTTTTTAAGCCACTTTTGCACTAGTGGTATACCAATACGGTTCGGTTAAGGGGAAAAGGGAAAAGGGAAAAGGGGAAAGGATTAAATTCACCCTTAACCCTTTTTCCCTTACCCTTTGCCCAAACTACAAGGGGAATGAAAAGTGCTTATCCGAACTGTATTGAGTGGTATACCACATTAATTACCAGAGGTTATAGAACCCCGACTTCTTTGAAGAAGTCGGGGTTATAAACACCTACGGCTCATCAAAATTATGTGGTGGAGTACTATTTTCGAGGTTGCTTCACTAGGCGATCGCTCTATTTACAATTGACTTGTATTGAGCGAAACTTGATGTAAATGGTTATATATATTATTGTGATACCTAAAATCAACCCTGAGATAGGAGAAAAATTTTGAGACTACTTTATAAAAGTAATAATCCCCCAGAAGTAATTTTAGCAATTTCCGTTATTCTCTTGTATAAAAGTTAGAAATTATTTGCCAAAAGTATTTATTATAATTAAAGTTACTAATACCAATTCTATGTGAGGCTGCACATTAACGCCCTCAGGCTGGAAGCCATTGGCTCTACATACAAAGCCTGACGACCCAGGCTAATTTATATGCACTTTCAGATGAAATTGGTATATAGCGTTTCCTAATCATATGAGCTATATCATAGTCTCCTCCTCGCTTGCGGGGAGGGGGTTGAGGATGGGTTCTTGTACCTCACTCAACCGAGGAGAAACGCTATAACAAGTTTTATATATAAAACAAAATTGTCTTTAAATTGGCATTTTTGGTTGAGATACCAAGCACAGCTATATGGCACATTTTTTTGTGAAATGTAGTTCATATTTAATACTTATTATGGACTATTACGACTGATATAAAAGCGATTTTAAAGCGATAAAGCTGATAGATGAAAGCCTCTATAAAATCACAAATTAATATTAATAGAGGCAATATTTGCTATGAAAGTTTTACTTTTTAAATGTTAACCAAATAATATGGAACCGCACCAAGAAGATGCCATTCTGCTAGAAGAAAGTTCTCTTCCCCCTATTCCTATTCAAGAAATCTCAGAGGATAGGGCATTAACAGAAACGGTACTATCTCAGACTCCGAAACGGTTTTTGAAATTTATTTCTAAGGCAGAAATTCGGACAAGCCTAAAGGCTTTAACTTTTGAGAGTGTTTTCGCTACGATTTTTTATAGTATTATTGGTGGCGCGTTGCTCAGTAATTTCTTACTAGAGTTAGGTGCTGGCCCAGTAGAAATTGGTTTGCTCGCCGCTATTCCTCAGATGGTGAATCTGCTCCAACCACTGGGAGCGTATTTGGTAGACCGAAGTACTAGCTTCCGTTGGTATTTCCTATGTATATTCATCCCGTCGCGGCTACTGTGGTTGATTTTAGTGCCAGCGATTTGGTTGGTCACATCATCTCATATCGCTGGGCAGCAAGTAGTGCTGTTGACATTGGGAATTCTCTTAGGAGCTAATATTATCGAAGCTTTCGGTCGTGCGCCCTGGCTTGGTTGGTCAGCTGTGTTAGTACCTCAGCGATTGCGGGGGCGGTATTTCGGCTTTCGCAATAGTATTCTCGGCTTGACAAACTTTGTTACTGTGCCACTGCTGGGGCTGGCGGTATCCGCTTGGCCCGGTGGAACACTTCAAGGTTACAGTGTGGTTTTGATTCTCGGAATCATCCTGGGATTAATCAGTGTGGGTTGTCAGATGTGGATGACTGATGTGAGTCCACAACTTTTAAAAGTCGCGCATTCAGACACATCCCAACCGCAGTCCCAAGGGATAGACTTTAGCTTTTTAAAAGATGCCAATTTTTTAAAGTTTGTGCTTTACCTGAGCATCTGGTGCTTTGCTGTTAACGTTAGCGCTCCCTTCTTTAACCTCTATCTGCTCGATGACTTGGATATAGATATTAGTGTGGTAACCATTTATAACGGTCTAGGAACTGCTGCAAATATGCTAATGCTGCTTTTGTGGGGCAAATTAGCCGACCGGGTTGGGAATCGACCGCTACTGCTATTGGTGGGAGTCTTAGTTGCGGTGACACCTCTACTGTGGCTTTTAGTTAGAAGTGATGAAATTTCCTTTTGGGTCTGGTTACCCTTGTTGCACATGCTAGCTGGAGGGACATGGGCAGCAATTGACCTGTGTACCAACAATTTGATGATGGGAATAGCACCGCTGCGTTATCAGTCCAATTACTTTGCGATCGCGGGGGCAATTGCTGGTATTACTGGAGCAATCGGTACCACTATCGGTAGTTTTCTAGCAACTCTGCCTGGTACTGCGGGTTTGCTGGGGTTGTTTGTGCTCTCAGGCTTACTACGCATGGCTGCACTTGTGCCTTTAATTTTTGTTCAAGAACAGCGCTCTACACCATTGGGTCAGCTAATGCGAGTCCTATTCCCAATCAAGCAGCCCACAGATTTAATGGAAGCAGAGTAACTCAGAATTTGCAGCATTCTCAATAACCGTAAGGTGGGCACTGCCCACCCTACAAAAATCGCAACAAAGCAACTCGTGAAAGATGTAAGCCTCCGCCCAACGTCCTTAAGCGATCGCACAAATGAAAGAAACACTTCCTCCCTCTTTCCCTGTTCCCTTGTTTTACAGCAAATTTCAAGTTAGTGAAGTACAGATCCTAGGCTTCAAACCCAAGCATAAAGACTGTTTTACTTCTGAATTCTAACTCCTGAATTCTGCTGTATTTCAACCAGATCCCAGCAAAATATACAATCTCTGAGCATCACGAATCGCATGACCATCGGGATCATTGTTGAAGTACACGTAAACGTCAATTCCCTGGGTCAGAAAGGAACGGATACGTTCAGCCCATACAGATAACTCTTCATCGTTGTAACCAACGTTCCATTGCCCACTGTGCATCCGAATATAAGTCCAAGAGGTAGTCAAACAAACATCAAGGGGAACTGTTGGGCTGACAGGTAGACAAAGGGCTACACCTGCACTTTCTAATAGTTTGTAAACTTGGGGAATCAACCAACTTGGATGACGGAATTCCAGTGTAAATCTTTGTTGTGGATAGGTTTGTAATAATTTTAAAAAGGGCTGAAGACGCTCAATATTAATGTGCCAAGTATGAGGAAACTGAAATAAAATAGGGCCGAGTTTTTCTTGCAATCCAGATGCTCGTTCCATTAACCGAGATAGCAGCTCTTCCGGGTCTTTTAGCTTTTTCATGTGGGTGAGATAGCGGCTACCTTTCACAGCAAACACAAACTCAGATGGTGTTTGCTCGTGCCAAGTTTCAAACACATATCGCTCTGGCAAACGATAAAAGGAAAAATTAATTTCTACAGTAGAAAAGCGTTGAGCGTAAAATGAGAGTTGCTGCTCACTAGGTAAATGTGTTGGATAGAAAATGTCCATCCAATGCTTATAAACCCAACCACTAGTACCGATTTGCAGCTTACTCATTCAGTTGTCTCAGTTATATTTTCTCTTGTAAACCACCAAGCCCAAGCAACTAACAGAGCCTGAAAAGGAAGCCGCAACCAAATTAGTGGCGGATCGTGTGGTAATGCTGCAACTTCAATATTATTTACTGCCTGATAGAGATTAGCTGGAAAAACAACAATATAAAGTACAACCAGAAGCCATGCAGCAAAACGGCTAACCCCAGGAATTAATAATCCTATTCCCGCCAAAACTTCCAAAAATCCGCTAGTGTAAACTAATGGCAAATGGTAAGGAAGGTAGTCTGGCACAATCTTCTCAAATCCTCCTGGGTGAGTAAAGTGCAATAAACCAACTACTACCATCCCAATTGCAAGTATGATTTGGAAGACTATTTTGTACCTTCTCATATTCTAAATACTTACCTCACAGCTAGATTCAGCTAAACTTTTTAGCCTCAAAAACTGCTGACGCATCATCACTAAATCTCCCCAAGGCAGAATATAGCGTATCCATGACCAAAAACTATTCCGGGGATAGCGAATATGTCCTTTAAGAATTAGGCGACTAGTGTTTTCTGATAGTGGAGAAACTATATAACTCGCTGCAATATTACCAAACATAGTAATGGCTTTCTCATCATCCATTACTATTGTTAAATGTCGATTTTTTTCAAAATCAACGAGTTTAAAAACGCCCATTACTCTTTGACCAAGTGCTAAGTTTTCTAGACCTGGAATTAGTTGTTTTGGGCTTGGAGGGTTTGATATTGAATCTTGAACCGGAAAAAATATCCTTTCGAGGCGGTCAATCCAGTCATAACTGTATGATCCAACCTTAAGTTGGCATAGCCATCGAAATAAAACCTGAGTTGGTGCTTTTACATTTATGGCTCGGAAATAGGCCTCATCACTATTTTCTATATATTGGTCACAGGGAAACGACATCAGCCTTTCTTCAGGCGTAGACCCCCAAGTGTATGCAATACCTCGATTTAAATTGGAGCTTTCCATTAGTCAGAGTTGAGATATGCGTTACGCGCTTTCAGAATTAGTACGCAGCTTGGTGCGTGTGTAATTACACTATCCATCACCATTTGCACAGCTGTATCTAAGGGGATATGAAGTGTTTTTATCGACATTGATTTACTCCATAGCTGGTTGAGTTCGAGCATAAGAGTTTAGAAATATACCGAAGAGAATTGCAAAAGTAAGGTCAATGATACCTGGAAGTAAATAAAAGGGGTGAAGATTGTTTACCAAAGTGTGATAAGCCAGCACAATGAATACAGAACATTGGGCGATAATTCCCAGTTTTACAATGCCATGATTGCGAGAGATGTCGTTACCAACCCACCAATAGCCAATCCCGATAACAAATACCAACATCAGAAATAAATGTGAATATTCAGTATTGATCAGGGGTTCCTCACCAAGTAACCCACGAATCCATTGGTCAGATAATAGCAAAAACACAGATTCAACCCAATTAATTACAGCTTTGAGTTGAAATATATACTTCCAAGTCGTTTGATTATTCATAATTGCACACAACGCCAGAATTGTTTTGATGAGAAACCGTGGTTAGTTTTTAGGTTACAGCCACATCATTTGAAGCAGCTATCTGCTCTTGTAGCTTGCTTTTAACTGTTTTAAACTCGGTAGCTATTTGCTTTTGCTGTTCATGGCTAAAGTTGTGACAAAGTATGGGGAATATATCTTTTTCTTCTTGATTAATATGAGTTCGTACCGCAATTCTTAGCTGCTCAACTTTTGCTTTAAATTCAGATGAAGAGGGGTTAAGAAGTTTAATTTCATCTAACATCTCCATCACTTCATCGGTTTGAGCGTATATCTCATCTGTATGTTCGTAATAGGGACGAACTGCTGGATACATTACTTCTTCTTCAGCCATCCCATGAACTTTTATATCTTTATAGAGTTGCCCAAAATACTCTTGAATTTTTTGAGGATCGTCAGTACTGAAAATTTCTACAAATAGAATATCAGCCTTAGTATGATCCATCAGAAGTAGGTCACGGATGCTCATCTCGTGATCGCTGCGTGTTACTACACTACCCACCACACCGGTTAAGGCTGCAACAGCATCTTCAACCCTGGCCCATAGTCCTTGCTTTGGCTGTTTTCCTGTTAGTTCACGAACACCCAAAATCTCGATAATTCCTTTAAGTTGTTCTTGATGAGCGCGGTTTTCAAAGTTAACTGTATTTAAAGGAGTGATAGTAGCTTCAATATCAGCACCAACAACTTGAGCGGCTTTGTGGGTTAGTAGTCCAGCCATCGTTTGTTTATGCTTGAGTAATTCATGCTCTCGTACTTTCTCAAACAAATTTAGTTCGGAACTTTCCATAAGTTCTTGAACTTGCTCAATCATTTTTTGGGTGGTTTTTTTAGGCTCTCCCTTAACACCGTATTGAACAATTACAGTATCAATAACACCCTGATTTTTTTGATCGTCTTTGAGCATATCCTCTAGACGCTCACGAATATCATCATCAGTGCAATCTTTGATAAATCGCTGCTCATTGTTAATCAACAGATTTTGCAGTGCTTTCATATCTGCTAATTGTGTTGCAATTGCCAGGCGCTTGATGTCATCAAGAGTTGTAACCATTTTTTAAACTCCTCTCGCTCATTTTAAGGCTAGTGGCTTATTACTAAATTCTTGGAGTTGAACTTGAATCCAATTACCACCTCTAGCTGTACATTGGGGGCAAATATCTCCATAACCGTCGCCTTGGTCATTACATATAATTAATCTTGCTGCCAGCATCTGAAAAGTTTGGTGGCAAATCAGGCATACTTGGCTACTTTTGTCTGTATTGCATTCTATTTGAAATTGCATATTTATTCTCCTTGTTAAATGGATTTAAATAAATTTATATCTAACATAGTTCTTGAGATATTTGACATCTATAATATGAAGTGAATAATGTAAAGATTGAATGTGAGCTTGACTACAATTTGATTTGTATAGGATTCATACTTGATTCCTGAAATATACGTAGGATGGGCAGTGCCCACCTACATATACGCAGATTTTTCAATAATCAAATTGGATTCCTATATGAAAAATATAATGTTGTTTACTATTAGTTGAAATTAAGCCAAAGCAATTTCTATTAAGCATGAAATTTGCTAATTTTCTAATTAAAATACATCTGTTATCTCTTGAGAAAACAGATAAAATGACTCACTTTAAAATTATTAAAGTCTCTGAGAAACCGCACCCTAAAAGGGATGCGGTTGTTAATAGAAAAAGCCTTCTTTGAGCGATACGTGATTTATTTCTGGGTAAAGACAGCCACCTTGTCTTGACCTTCGGTCATATAAGCACAAGCCATATGTGATGAGTTATACGCCCAGCCTACACGTCCTTGGCGGTCTACGAGGATGCACCCAGCTTCACCTTTGACTTTAGATTTCAAAGCCTCAATTGCCATCTGTGCTGCTTCGTCTGGGTGTCTTTCTCCAGTTAAGAAATCGATCGCAGTTTTAGCCAAAACCACCGGGATAATCGACTCGCCATCACCTGTTGTTGAGCAAGCGCCGAGCTTATTATCAGCGTATAAGCCAGAGCCAACAACCGCAGTGTCACCGACGCGACCTTGTTGCTGGTTCGTAGTACCGCCAGTTGAAGTGCCGGCAGCTAAGACACCGCTAGCATCCAAAGCTACACAGCCTACAGTATTAGGACGATCAATCACTTTCTGATCTTCCTGCCACTGCTGCCACTGCTCATCAGCTATTAAGTCTTCTTTTTTACACAGTTCGGCTCCATTTTCGGCGGCGAAGCGTTCTGCACCCCGTGCTACTAGTAGCCTGGGTTTTTCATCCATAATTTTGCGTGCTACCGAAATAGGATGGCGGATGCCTTGAACGGCTGCAACTGCTCCCCAACTTAAAGAGCCTTCCATCATCGCCGCGTCCATCTCCACCTCTCCGTCGTTGTTGAGAGTTGCGCCCAGACTGGCGTTAAATGTCGGGTCGGCTTCTAGTACCCGGATGGCTGCTTCAACTGCTTCTGCGGCAGTACCACCGCTAATCAATACTGCCCAACCAGCTTCTGCTGCTGCTGTACAGCCTGCATTGTTAGCTGCAACTTTATCTTCTGTGATGGTTTTTGCTCCACCGTGAACAATGATAGTCGGTATCATAGAATTTCCTTTAGTTAGTATGAATTTTGCGGGACTGCGATCGCTTCCATAGGTTCGTCTATTAGTTGCAGCGATCGCATTTTTAATGTTTCTAAACCTAAGTGGTGAGTTGCCGAGATAAACACAGCTTCAGGATACTTTTGTTGAGCTTCAGCCAAAGTTTCCCTTTCTACTCGGTCAATCTTGTTAAAAGCAATCAAACTCTTTTCAGGAATCTCAGGCATTTCTGCGAGTATTTCCTCTACACTCGCAATCTGGTCTTCCCAAGCTGGATGGGATAAATCCACGACATGAAGCATGGCATCTGCCTCAATTACTTCCTCCAATGTGGCGCGAAACGCATCCATCAGTGGTGGTGGGAGTTCGTGAATAAACCCTACAGTATCTGTGAGCAGAATTGACCGACGTTGTTGCGTTTCTGGTTCTATAATTACCACCTTGCGCGTTGTCGGGTCGAGGGTGGCAAAGAGTTGGTCTGCGGTGTAAACTTCAGCGTTAGTTAACACATTCAACAAAGTCGATTTACCAGCATTGGTATACCCAACTAATGCCACAACCGGAATTTCTTGCTGTTGTCGTTGTTGTCTGATGCGGGCGCGATGTTCTTGTAACTGGTTGACTTCTTGCTGTAGTTGAGCAATTCGCCGTTGAATTGTTCGCCGTTCTGTCTCTAGTTTTGTTTCACCAGGCCCCCGCGTACCAATTCCTGCACCTAATCGAGACATCTCCTGACCGCGGCCGCGTAGCCGAGGTAACATATATTCGAGTTGTGCCAGTTCTACTTGTAATTTCCCCTCTTGAGTACGAGCGCGTTGAGCGAAAATATCAAGAATTACTTCTGTACGGTCTACAACTCGGATGCCAATCTCTTGTTCCAAGTTACGGGCTTGAGATGCAGAAATATCTCGGTCAAAAACAATCAGATTAGCTCTAACTTTTTGGGCTAGAAGCGTGATTTCTTCCACCTTTCCCTTACCGACAACTGTTTGCGGATGGGGGCGGTCGCGCTTTTGCCGCATCGTATCGAGTACAATTCCTCCAGCACTTTCCACCAAACGCACCAATTCAGCAAGTCCATCTTCAAAGCGTTGCACGGAGACATCTTCTGTCTGTACTCCTACCAACAACACCCTATCTCGATCGGATACGATGTCTTGCGATAGAAATATTCCATCTCCCGCGTCAGCAATTTCTTCTTCCCATTCCGCAACTAAGACATCAAATTCTTGTTCGGTTAGGTCATCCAAACTTAGAGGAGGTGAAATAACCCAAGGATTTTCGGAATCGGGGAAAAGGTAAGCTAAAAAAGTGTCTTTTACTTCGCCATTAACTACAGTTAACACGACAAGAGCATCTAAGCGCTGACGTGCCATTGCAACCAACGCTGCTTCATCAGGTGAATCTGATTTAAATTGAGTAGTAACACAACGAATGCTGCTTAAGCGCTCTGCACTGCGACGGGGTAACTCCTCAGGTGGAATTTGAGTTTGGCTTGGTGTTCCTACAGCAATTCGGATAACTTGCCCACGCCGATTGATATAACAACAAATAGGGTGGTGAATTTTTTGGCTAATTGTTGCTAAGGCTTGAGCAAACTCTGGCGTAATCAATCTATCTCCGGGTTGCCGTTGCTCGTAAAGCTGTTGTAATTGTTTGATTTGGCTGGCTTTTATTCCCTGAATATTGCCATAAATATTTTGCATACTACTATTTAATCGAGTGTTTTTAAATAAAATGCAGAAGGAACAATTCTGTTCAAAAGAGGATTATAGTTATTGGATTTTACGTGAAATTATCTCTACTACTTATAATTAGCTCTCTTAAATCTTGATTGAATCTACCAAGCGGAATAAGATTTATAATGCCTCGACTACTTGATAACTTTGGGATTGAGTAACCTGCTCAATAATATTTGCTGCCTGTTTTACGCCGCCTGCTTGTTGAATTGATTGTTGAATCTTTTGTGCATTCTTTCTATAAGAATGTGTCGTTAATACCTGCTCTATTGTCGATCGCAGTTTGGAAACGCTAAGTTTCGGTAGAGACAGCACTTCTCCGACGACCGTTGAACAAATACGTGCGCCAGTTCCTGGCTGTTCAAAGGTGATAGGAATTGCTACTAAAGGTACACCGTAGCTTAGGGAATCTAATGTTGTATTCATCCCCGCATGGGTAATCGTCAGGCTTGCTTTGGCCATGATATCTGGTTGGGGTGCATACTCAACTACTAATGGACTTCCAGGTAGCGATTGCACTATTTCTGCACTCATTCCACCCCCATGTGCAATTACTAGTTGTACATCCAGTTCTGCACAAGCAGCAGCAATGCAGCAAAATACTGTATGTTTAGTGTTCTGGACGCTTCCCAAGGAGGCATAAACCATAGGCTGTGTAGTCAACCGATCGTAAGGGAAATCAACTAATTGTGGTGAAGCGTTGCGTAACGGCCCTACATAATGAAGATGCGATCGCAAGTTGGGAATGGGAAACTCAAATGCCGGAGGTTGTTGACTAATATGAGCCAGCCGCGCATTAGAAGCGTAGATGTGGCGGTAATTTGGCAACTTCCACTGCTGACGGTAACGATTAATCGTTTGCAAAATTGGTTGACAACTGCGATCTAAAAAGTAATAAGCTACCTGATTGCGGATTTTTGCCCACTGGGTATTTTGGTAATTCCAAGGAGTAAAAAAAGGCGGAACATCAGCGCGGCGGTGAATTACCTGGCCACAAGAAATGCAGATAAACGGAAGGTTGAGATATTCCGCCACTGTTTCACCCACAGGTTCGAGTTGATCTACCAGCAAAACCTCAATTCCCGTCGCTGCGATCGCTTTTGGTGCATCTTGGCAGATGATTTCCACCATTTGCTGGCAAAAGTCAACAGAGTAACGCAGCGCCTCTACAGCACTTAGCTTTCCCAGTTGGGCAAAGGTTTCAGCTATTGATCCAGGTTGATAAATCGCTTCGCCAATCGGATAGAAGTTCACTCCTTCCGATTGCACCTTTAATTCCAGATCGGGAATTTGGAGAAAAGTAACCCGATGTCCGCGCGATTGCAATTCTCGCCCCAAGGCAGCGTGGGGATTTAGGTGTCCGGGATAGGGTGGGCATATAATGCCAAAGTGAGTCATTGCATTTGAGATTTTCGATTATTCTTAACTCGACATGAAGTTGAATAATGCCAATTCAAAATTCAACTTAATTGCTTAATACTCTCTGCTTATATACAGATGGAAGTTGCCACCAAGGTACATGAGGATACTCATGATGTTCTTCATGGTAACCAAAGTGGTAGCAAGCGATGAATGACCAAAAACTTGGCAATGCAATTGTTTGGCTGCAATGGGGATAAATGTACCCTGCTTCCGGTTCTCGATGAGGCAAAAATGTTCCGAAATAAAACAGTTGAATCGAACTTAAAATTGGAGGGAGACTCCAAAATAAGATGAGATTCATTTCTGAGATGTGCAAAACATATTTAGCTAAATTAAATACGACAGCCAGTAATATTAATTGTTGCAAACTTGAGTATTCTATCATGAAGCGTAAATACCAGAAAATGCCATTCTCTCTCTTCCCATCATGAAAATCGGGGTCAAATTCGCTAGCTGGATAACGATGATGCAACCAATGTTTCTTTAAAAGCTGTTGATATGGAAACAAAGCGTAAAGTGTTACAGCTAGCGAACCGATAAAATTATTAATTTTCGGATTTTTGCGAAAAACTGACCCATGCATCGCATCATGTGCAGTAATAAATAGCCCTGTATAAAGGAACATTTGCCAAACTATGGCAATTGGTATCAACCAAATTGGAATCTTGCTATAGCTAATACTTAGTAAAAAAGTCAAGCTGGCTACCCAAAGACTAATAATTATGATGGCAAACACAAGCCCATAAACTGTGTCTTCTTTAGCACTTAATTGCTCAATTTCTAAGTAATAGCTAAGTGGTTTCTCACAAATATTCAAGCTGATACCCCTTTCTTTCTTACATCTTAAATTAGAAAATTAATTGTAGTTTCTTAGCTGTTATTCTTAGTTAATCAGACATTTAGCAGCAAAACCACTTAAATTAATATCTAAATTTTATGTTCTTATTTTATCAACGCAAATATTGCCTGGTTTCTATCTTTAGGTGCAAAAGTAAAATCCGCTCTTTCTAACCTTAAGATAAATACAGTAACAGAGTCAGGTTAATCACCTAACAATTAGGCTTGGGCAAACCTAAATTATATGTAAAAAATTTATAACTACGTAGTGTACACTACAAATTATTGACAAATCCAACTTAATCATGCCGTTTCTGATGCCATTGCCAAGCGTGGCTAATAATTTCGTCTAAATTTGGGTATTGAGGCTGCCAACCTAATTTTTGTCTTGCTTTATCGCTACTGCCAACCAAAATTGGAGGGTCTCCAGGACGGCGATCGCGTTCTTCAATTTTGATTTCTTTTCCTGTTACTTTTTTAGTAGTTTCTATTACTTCCTTGACTGAAAAACCACTACCATTTCCCAAATTAAATACTTCGCTTTCTCCGCCTTTGAGCAGATATTCCAAACCTAAAATATGTGCTTGTGCTAAGTCAGTTACATGAATATAATCCCGGATGCAAGTACCATCTGAGGTAGGGTAATCAGTGCCGAAAATAAAAATGGATTCACGCTTACCCAAAGCTGCTAGTAGCACTAATGGTATGAGATGAGTTTCTGGTTCATGATCTTCACCTAACAACCCATTGGGGTCAGCACCTGCGGCGTTAAAATAGCGAAAACGTACAGACTTTAAATTGTAGGCTGTATCAAAATCAGACAAGATTCGCTCTACCATCCACTTGCTAGTAGCATAAGGACTAATTGGGTCTTGCGGATGGTCTTCAGTCAGAGGAATAAACTGAGGTACACCATAGAGAGCGCAAGTAGAAGAAAAGATAAATTTGTTGACTGACGCTTTTATCATTGCTTCTAAAAGTGTCAGAGTACCGACAACATTATTTTGGTAATATTTGGCTGGATGAGTAACAGATTCACCCACAGCAATGTAGGCGGCAAAATGCATCACCGCAGCTATATTATGAGTGGAAAATATCTCATCAAGAAGAGCGCGATCGCTCATATCTCCAACAATCAACTTTACCTGCAAAACTTCTTCTACAAGTTCTCGATGCCCGTTCGACAGATTATCTAAAACAATTACTTCATAACCTGCATTTTTTAGGGCTAATACAGCATGGGAGCCAATATATCCGGCTCCTCCCGTTACTAAAATAGTGTTTGTCATTTGTTATTTGTCATTTGTCATTAGTTTTTCTCCCCCTCATCTCCCTCATCCCCCTTGTCCTACGTTCTTTCTTCCAAGTAGCGAGAAATTGCACTATCAAGGTGTGGCATTAATTCACCTCGACTGCTACCAAGAACACTGTAAGCTGGGCGGGGAGCAATAAAACCCAGTTCTTGTGTAGGCACAGAAATTAGACTGCTGACACTCACGCCTGCTTTTTGCGCTGCTAACCGTGCCAAATCGGCCCAAGCTACAGCGCCTTTATTAGCCAAGTGCCACAAACCGTTCTCGCCATCAATCAGCAAATCTAGGCTGGTATGAACAAGATCCGGCACATAGGTAGGCGAGACGATCGCGTCTTCTGCGGCTACAAAACTATTACCAGCAGCTAATTGTCGTAGGGCGATGGTGACGAAGTTGTACTCATCCCACGGGCCAAAAAATGCACTGGTACGAATTACTAGGGATGCTGGATAAGCCTGCAATACTAGCTTTTCTGCCAAAACTTTGCTGCACCCATAGACATTGAGAGGGGCAACTGTATCACTTTCGACATAAGGATTAGACACAGCACCATCAAATACTAAATCTGATGAGAAAGTCAGCAATGCTACATTATGCTGAGCGCAAGCAGCAGCTAAAATCGCTGGACCTTCAGCATTTACCTTTAAACAAATATGGGGTTCGCGTTCTGCATCGTCTACCCGTACGTATCCCGCAGCGTTCACAACTGCCCAAGGTTGTAATTCGGTAAGCACTGCATCAACGGAAGCGGGATTGGCAATATCCATGTCTTGGCGTGTTAAGAGGCGATATGAGATGCCTCGCACTTCACACAACCGAGCAAAAGCCTTGCCTAGAGTGCCTGTGGCTCCGACAATCGCCAGGGGACGAGAGGACACAGAGACAAAATTACTCTTTCCCTCTTCTTTTAAACAACTGACTGCTGGATATAATAAGCGCTCTTGTCGATGCCACCATCCTGGGGTATCAAGTAGGGGATGATTGGGTTGACGCCGAGCGGCTAAATCTTGCACCATTTTGGCGATCGCAGTCGGTCTAGGACGTAACGATCGCAAATCAAACACGCCTGACTCGTAGTATCCTACAGCGCGAGTTAGTAAACTATTCCAATCGTAGCTGCCGAGAAGTGCCCAAGCCGTTACAGCACGAACATCTGCACCGCGATCTTGGAGTTCTTGGGCTGCATTCCACACTTCTTTGAGCCAGCGTAATTGCTCTTCACGGGTGCAACTGAGGTGAACTTCAGTGACAGCTAGGGGTAGTTGATAGCGTTCCCATGTCTCTTTGAGCAATGTGCGCGGGCCTGCTAAACCTTCTGCACAGACTCGCACTGCCTCGACATCTGCATAGTTGTCCCGCCCATTACCGCCATGCGTCCAAGCTGGATAATTTTCTAGATGCTCATCTAAAAAGCGCTCGCTCGTCAGGTAGTGGTTAATGCCGATGATGTCAGGTGGACAGGTATTTTGCAAAAATACTTCTAATTCAGCCTCGCTGACACCACAATCACGCAAGTAACCCCACATGGGATGAGTTGGAGTGATTCGACCACACAATAAATCTAAACTTAACCAGCGGCGCTCGTTCTCAAATTCTGCTTGATAAGCCAGCTTTGGTGTACTGTAAGTCTTACCCAAATCCTCGGTTTGTACGAGTTGGGCATCGGGATTAACTTCGCGGATTGCCTGCATCGAAAGAGCGATCGCCCGACACTCCCCTAACAAAGCACGGGCAAAAGTTAAATCGTCCTGGCCGTGAGGATACCAGTGACCGTACATCCCACTAAATCGTGCTGTTGTTAATGGCTCGTTTACCGGTGTGTAATGTGTAATCCAAGGATAGCGTTCTGCCACTGCACGAGCAAACACCGCTAATTTCTCAGGAAATTCTGGATCTACCAAGCTGGTATCACGCGGCCCACTGCCATGATGTACTAATCCCACAATCGGACGAATACCGAGTTCGCGCAAGCGTTCTAGTCGTTCATCCGCCCACGACCAATCAGCATTCTCCAAACCGTTAGGCGCTATCCGTTCCCACAGCACTGGATAGCGGATGGCTTGTATGCCTAGTTCAGCAAATAAATCTAGATCATCCAAACGCGTTGCATGACCATTGCGTTCTAACTGATCAAAATACTCTTCACCCACACGATTAACCGTACACTCGATACCAGCCCACACTTCTAGAGGAAGTTGCGATCTAGTAGTGTTGAGCGTCGAGTTGAAAGCAGAAGCCATAATTTATAACTCAAGCTGATATTTTATTTTTATTGATGTCTTTATGCGTTCCCTTCGAGTTCTATCCTCCGGGAAGCCGCTGGCTTGTCTATCCAGCTTTGAGTAAACCTTGAATGGTTAGGAGTAGGGTGTGTTATGCCGTAGGCTAACGCACCACACGATCCGAGATTTTTGGTGCGTTAGGACTAATGTCCATAACGCACCCTACTTACAAAGCCGCTCTAATTACGAATTATTTAACTCTTAACCGGAATTTGATTGTACACAGCCAGAGCTTGAGCAACACATTGATCCATGTTGTAGTACTTGTAGGTCGCTAGTCTGCCAACAAAATATACTCCTGGTGTGGAATCAGACAGCGCCTTATATTGCTTGTACATTTCGTTATTTTCAGGACGCGGTACAGGATAGTAAGGATCGCCCTCAGCCTTGGGAAACTCGTACACAATACTAGTTTTAGAGTGTTCCTGCCCAGTTAAGTACTTAAACTCTGTTATCCGGGTATAAAGCTGTTCATTCGGATAGTTAATCACTGGCGCTGATTGAAACACGGGTATATTGTGTGTCTCATGCTTAAAATCAAGCGAACGATACGGTAATTTGCCGTAGCGATAATCAAAGAACTCGTCAACTGGGCCTGTGTAGACCATCTCACGGCAAGGTATGGCTTTTTGGATTTCGCGATAATCTGTGTTCAGCATTACCTTGATGTTCGGGTGATTGAGCATATTCTCGAACATCCGGGTAAAGCCATGCAGTGGCATTGCTTGGTAACTATCGGTGAAATAGCGGTTGTCACGGTTGGTGCGAGTAGGTATCCGAGCAATTACTGATTTATCAAGTTCCGATGGATCGAGTCCCCATTGCTTGCGCGTGTAACCACGGAAAAACTTTTCATACAGTTCTCGACCAACTTTACTCACTACCACATCCTCTGAGGTGCGGATGTATTCGATTGGTTCAGCAAGTGAGTTATAAAATTCCTTTACCTCAAATGAATTGAGATTCATGCCATACAACTTGTTGATGGTGTCGAGGTTGATCGGTATAGGAACAAGTTGCCCGTCTACACTTGCAAGAACGCGATGTTCGTAAGAACGCCACTGAGTAAAGCGCGAAAGGTATTCAAAGACTTCGCGAGAGTTGGTGTGAAAGATATGAGGGCCGTATTTGTGTACGAGAATGCCATGATCGTCATAATGATCGTAAGCATTGCCGCCGATGTGATTGCGCTTGTCTACAACCAGCACTTTTTTACCAGACTGAGTTGCCAAACGTTCGGCAATCACACTACCAGAGAAACCAGCACCGACAATCAAGTAATCAAAGACAAAATCTCTGGTAACAATATTTGGCGCTGATTTAGCCTCTGCACCTCTGGAGTTAATGTCATCACTATCACGGGTAGCAATGGCAGAGTCAATCAGCTTCATCATTGATGCCCAGGTACGATCCCAAGAAATCTTTTCTAAAAAAGTATCTACTCGACTCAACCATTCTGATTCTCTTGTGTCTTCTTGCATTGCTTGTTCGGCGGCGGCGACGAACTCAGAAACTGTGTCTGCAATTCGCACCAACTTTGAATCTCCGTAGGGACGCACCACATCTCGAATTGAGGTAGATACTACAGGCCTACCTGCGGCAAGATACTCTGGAGTCTTCGTTGGGCTAATAAAGCGTGTTGCTTCGTTGCGCGCAAACGGCAGCATTGCTAAATCCCACCCAGCCAAATATGCAGGTAGCTGTTTATAGTCTTTGCTACCAAGATAATGTATATTCTCGCGCTGTGGTAAAGCGGCTGGATCGATTTTGACAACTGGACCAATAATTACTAAATGCCAATCAGGACGGCTATCGGCAATACCACGCAGCAATTCTATATCCATCCGCTCGTCAATCACACCAAAAAATCCCAGACGGGGATGAGGAATATGAGCTTGATCTGCTGGTTCTTGAATATTTCTCGCTTGGTTAAAGTGTGGGACATCTACACTGCTAGGAAATGCATAGACGTTTGGGTGTTGATTCACCTTACTTTCGTAAAGGCTTTGTCCCCCTGTAAATACTAAGTCTGCACGGTTAAATAGTTCAGCTTCGTAATTCTTTAAAGTGGGAGATGCTCCGTGGAATGCAGACAATTCATCCATGCAATCGTACACCACGGCTTGAGGTTGCAAGTGGCGGGTAAAACCGATCGCCATTGGTGTGTAATACCAACAAATGTATTTGTTGATCTTCTGCTCGGCAAACAAACCATCAATGAGCAGTTGTAAATCTGCATTGATTGCTTCTTGGCTTAAACCTTCTGGTAGATGCGGCACAACCACAACTACTCCACTCCCATCTTCGTTGATCTCTAACCTTCCCAAAGGTTCTGGGGAGAAAATTGGCTCCTCAATAAAGAATACTCGCTTTCCTTGAGCGCAGCGGCTAAGAAGATGTTGTGGTCTTTGATAAACAAAATTCCAACGCAAATGAGATAAGCAAATTATATCGGGAGTATCTTTAAAGGTTTCTGTCGGTTGAATCTTTTTATTTGATGAACTTGAATGCAGCAGTGACGTACTTGATGATTGCGTTTCTTCTAGCTGCGATCGCTTTCTTGTACGCTGGTTCGGCGAAATAATGTTACTGACACCGTTGTTTTTGACTTTAGCTTTTTCACTGGGCATAAAAGCTCGCTCTCATTCCTTAGGTTTATTAATTCTGGCTAGCAAATTTCTAATACCTTTTCTTTATAAGGCAGCGCCGAAATCACTTTCAGCCAAAGCTTGCAACCTAGTTTGGCGCTTGTTTATATTGAATTGGTATAATCATTAACTTGTGGAATTATTAATAATAATACTGGTAGCTTTTGGTATTTCTCATCTGCCAGAATAAGTATAAAACTTAAGTTAAAATAATTCTTAAGTATTATATTTTTATCAATATCTAAATAATAAATATATGTTTAAACAGCATAATTTTATATACAATATATTTGCATATAAAACATTAATAATTATTTGGTTTTCTGCTATGTTAAGTCAGCGTTACTAAAACGACTTTAAAATTTTTTGTACAACCAGCACACTATTTATTGCTAACAACCTTCTTCTAAGCTTACTTATAAAGTAAACCATAGTCTGTCCGGTTGCGCACATAATAACTTTGAAAAATTTTACAATAAATGTATCAAATTTGAGAAATTCAGTTTATTTCTTATAAAAGATTCTGGCTCCTACTATAAGCATCAGCCTTCTGATATATATATTTGAGCTATTTTTAGGTAAGCGATTAGTCCTCGTTGAATCCAGTTTTAATTATTTTGTTGCCTTGGATACATTGTCTTGTAATAATGACTTTTCCCAACTTAAGTCAGTGAAGTAATTGCTTTTATTGTCTGGTTGATTGCAAGTAAGTATCATAACTTTACCAGTTCGCAACTATCAGGTAGCTAGTGAAGTTTACTTACCATATATCTAATGTTAATTGATTATTGACAAATAATTAATAAAATAATTTTATCATTCAAGGTGACCTTTCTATACAACTTATTTGAAATCGTCAGCACTGCTACCTGAGTACTGCATAAAAAATTCAACACCAACCTATTTAGCTAGTGTGGCTGAAAAAGCCAAACATATACACTCTGAAAAATTTATTTTACTAATATGCTTCAACGCACCTTAGCTATAACTGCCTCTAGTGCAGTTTTACTCTCATCTTTACTCAATGCTGCTTTTGCAGTTCCCGTTCACACTGCTAGTAATTTAGGTAATATTGACGTAATTAAGCAGAATGAAATCTTAGCACAGAGAATTCCTCTAGGTAGACGCCAAGCGATCGCTAACGCACAAGATAGATATGCCGCTATTTGGGTAAAATCTGGGAGTTCAGCTTGGCAAGCACGACACGGGATGACCTCGGATCAATATCAAGCAACTTTCGATCAACTAGTTGGTCAAGGCTATCGATTAGTTGATGTCAATGGTTATGGTGTCAACGGACAAGACAGATACGCTGCTATCTGGGTGAAGTCTGGTGGACCAGCTTGGGTGGCGCGACATGGTTTGAACTCATCTCAGTATCAAAGCACTTTCGATCAACTAGTTGGTCAAGGATATCGATTAGTTCATGTCAGCGGTTACAGTGTCAACGGACAAGACAGATACGCCGCTATTTGGGAGAAGTCTGATGGTCCAGCTTGGGTAGCGCGACATGGATTGACATCATCTCAGTATCAAGCCACTTTTGACCAACTTGTTGGACAAGGGTATAAATTGGTTGACGTTAGTGGTTACAGTGTCAACGGACAAGCTAGATACGCCGCCATTTGGGATAAATCTGGTGGTTCAGCTTGGGTGGCGCGACATGGATTGACATCATCTCAGTATCAAGCGACTTTCGACCAACTTGTGGGTCAGGGATATCGATTAGTTCATGTCAGCGGTTACAGTGTGAATGGACAAGACCGATATGCGGCTATTTGGGATAAATCTGGTAGCCCAGCTTGGGTAGCACGACATGGTTTGACTTCATCTCAGTATCAAAGCACCTTTGACCAACTTGTGGGTCAAGGTTATCGATTGGTTGATGTGAGTGGTTACAGTATCCAGCCTTAAGGAATGTGGATTCAAGAGTTTTGCCAGAAGTCTAGTGTTTGTCTGAAATAAGACTGCATAAACCGATAATCACTTTTCTGAAAATACAACCACAGATAAACACTAGACCTGCCTTAAAAATAGAGGCTGAAACAACGCAAGATCGTTATTTTCATTGTTTCTT
>NZ_MTAV01000232.1 GCF_002154695.1 Nostoc sp. T09 | reverse complement strand
ACTGAAATTATTTACGTAGGGAGGGAACAGGGAACAGGGAACAGGGAAGAAGGAATAAAAGTGTACTGAGTTTTTTTCAAAAATCAAATATGAGTCCTATATAAGTTTAAGCAGATAAATTTGACGCCCTGATTTCATCCTGAGCAAAAATTCATTAATTTTTATTCAACTGTAACTAATCTTGATAAAGATTAGTTTTCTGAGGCTGTAGCAACTTCCGTCTTCGCTGTAGCGACTTCTGCCTCGACCTTTGGGTGTTCCATCCAGACTGTAAGAGCTTGCGCCTTGATATTTTTGGCTTAAGCCAGCCCATACCAAACACCAAAGAATCAGCGCCAAGCGTTCCTCAGTTCCTTCAATACAGCAATGTTGACATTTACAAACGTAAGTAACACCACAGCTTAATCTAAGCTACGCTTAATATGATGTTTTAAGAAAATTTTGTATACATTTGTATCTTTCCGCTAATAACTATTAATTTGCGGTCAGCAACCGCTATGAGAATTCTATTAGTTGAAGATGATGAACTCATTGCTGAATCACTTAGCAAAGCCCTGACAAACCAGCACTATACTGTTGATGTCGCCAAGGATGGCCAAGAAGGTTGGGATTTGGCAGAGTTATTTACTTATGACTTGATTTTGCTAGATGTTTTGCTGCCCAAGCTTAACGGTATTAACTTCTGTAAGCGATTGCGAGCCAATGGCAATCAAACACCTGTTCTGTTATTAACGGCCCAAGACACCAGCACAAATAAGGTCATGGGGTTGGATGCTGGTGCTGATGATTATGTTGCCAAGCCTTTTGATTTTCAGGAGCTGTTAGCTCGCGTTCGTGCTTTATTACGTCGGGGCGGTTCTGCTTTACCGCCTTTATTGGACTGGAAAAACCTGCGGCTTGACCCCAGCACTTGCGAAGTCACTTGTGACGGCAAACTCTTGCATTTGACTCCCAAAGAATACGGTCTGCTTGAGCTTTTTCTGCGCAACACTCACCGGATATTTAGTTGTAGTGCGTTGATAGATCATCTGTGGTCATTTGAAGAACCTCCTACAGATGACACGGTTAGATCTCACATGAAAGGTTTACGACAAAAACTTAAAACTGGCGGTATTGCAGAAGATCCAATTGAAACAGTTTATGGGATTGGATATAAACTCAAGCCAACAGATAGAGAAGGCGTAGATAAGAGAAAATCAAAGTCTTCAATCAGTGGTAATGATGGGCGACAGAAACTCAAAGAGCAACAACCCCAATCTCCAGTGAGCACGATGGAGAAAGTCTTACCACAGGCGGCTACAAGGGACGAAACTTCTACACGCGAGTGGCTCCAATATGACGTCACTGACGACAACGGGGAGAAGTCGCAACTCAATGTTGAAAATCAGGTTGTGACTGGAGTTAGTAAAGTTTGGGAAAAGGTAGCACAGAAACTCGAAGAGCGAGTGGCGACGATTGAGCAAGCCTCTACCATGTTGCTACAGGGTAAACTTTCCGAGGAAATGCAGTCAAAAGCAAAGATGGAGGCTCATAAGCTAGTTGGTTCTCTGGGGATGTTTGGATCTGATGAAGGTTCGCGTCTTGCTAAAGAAATAGAATCGTTGTGGGACATTGGTATTCAGCTAAAGCCAGATACAAGACAGCAGATATCGCAATTGGTTGTAGCGTTGCGTCAAGAACTGCAACTGTTGAACTCTGAGTATAAGCAGGAATTGCTCTGTGACAATCAACTAGTAGATGAACGTCCTTTGCTGTTGATTGTTAACCAGGATAGGGATTTAGCCCAAGCGTTAGCTAAAGAAACAAATAGTTGGGCGATGCGATCGCAAATCGCCCCGGATGCGATCGCCGCTAGGGAGTTGATTGCGAAAAATTGCCCGGATATTGTACTGCTCGACCTTTCCACTAACGACACTACAGAAAATACTTTAGCTTTACTAGCAGAACTCAATACCCGTAGCTCCCCAGTACCAGTGATAGTTTTAACAGACAAAGACAGTTTGCTCGACCGGGTAAAAGTTGCTCGTTTGGGTGGAAGCGGTATTTTACAAAAGCCTGTGTTCCCAAACCAAGTTCTGGAGACTGTGACTCAAATATTACAGCGGACTCACTCCACACAAGCAAAAGTGATGGTTGTAGACGACGATCCGCAGATATTGGCGGCTCTCCAGACTTTACTCGTACCTTGGGGGCTGAAGGTTTACACCTTAGAGAACTCTCTACGGTTTTTGGAGGCAATGGCAGTCGCTCAGCCAGATATGCTGATTTTAGATGTAGAAATGCCAGAAGTAAGTGGTATAGAATTATGCCAAGTCATCAGAAATGAACCGCAATGGAGTGGATTGCCCATCTTGTTTCTTACGGCTCATAGCGATACCAAAACCAGACAGCAAGTCTTTTTGGCAGGTGCAGACGACTACATCAGCAAACCAATTGTAGAACCAGAACTGATTACACGGATACTGAATCGCTTAGAGCGATCGCGTTGGTTGCGAAATCTAGCAGAACTAGATGGATTAACTTTAGTTGCTAATCGTCGCAAGTCCACTGAAGATTTAAATCGATATCTTCAGTCGAGCGAGCGTCACCAACAGCCCTTCTGCTTCGCTATTGTTGAGCTAGACAACCTCAAAGAAATTAATCACAAGTACGGTCATGCTGTTGGCGATCGCGTGTTATCTCAACTAGGCGAACTGTTACGCCAGACGTTTCATACTCAGGATGTAGTTGGGCGCTGGGGAGGTACAGAATTTGTAGTAGGAATGGCGGGGATGACCAAAAGTGATGGAGTGCGGCGGCTTTCAGAACTGCACCAGAGCTTACGTCAGATTGAGTTTACGGCTGCCAATAATCAGAAGTTTCATGTCACCTTTAGTACAGCAGTGGTTGGGTATCCTCAAGATGGTGTCAATCTGCAAGCACTCTATCAAGCGGCTGACGCAGTCCTGGAGGGAGGTGTGGGAGGTGTGGGGAGTGTGGGGAGTGTGGG
>NZ_MTAV01000231.1 GCF_002154695.1 Nostoc sp. T09 | reverse complement strand
GGGAGCATCCCACTTTGGAAGAAACATCTGGCGAATGGAATTCGCGGCTACACAAACCAAGTCCCTTCGGGTTCGCCAGTCGCCTGCGGAGGGAAACCCTCCCGCAGCGCTGGACTCACCGCCTGCGCGGACTGATATTGAGCCTGGGTCGCCAGGCTTTGTTTTTGTAGCCCCAGACTTCTAGTCTGAGGGCAATTTGCCAAAATGGGATGCTTCCCACGCCCTATGCTTCGGGGGGGTTTTGGGAGAACTTTTTGTGAATAGTACTAGTTTGTTGCCCATCAGCAGAAGTTGCTGTCATCAGGTAGTCGATTAAGCTATCAGAGAACGGGATACGCAAATGGAAAGTACCATCCGGTTTCAGTTTAATGGCATGACCGGCAATATTTACAGTTGCATCTGGCTCTGTTGCCCCGTGGATAATTAGTTCAGCATCCGCTACAAACCAAAAATCTGGATAGGGACGGCTAAAGACGCGAACAGTGGTGGAACGGGTTATTGATACCCAGCGCTCATGATCTGTAACATAGCCAATTTCTACAATGTAGTCGCGATCGCTTGCAGGGATCGCCACAAAGCGATCGTGTGATAATTCCTCACATTCGTACTGCTGCACAAACTGGGGATTTTGATAACTCAAATCGAGATCAGTGACATCGTACAGTCGGATTGCCAGTTGGGAAATGTTGGAATTCTGCAATACTTGCTTTTCAGTGTCAGAAACGTACCAAGAGACATAAGCCCATTTGGCTGTACGAGTTTTGAGAGTAATGCTGCTTTCAATATGCGCATTATTTGCATCTAATAAATCAGCATGGTCTACGTCTTCTCTGTAAGGATGGCTGAAGACGCGGACAAGTTCAGAACGGGCTATTGATACCCAATGCTCACTGTCTGTAGCATAGCCAATTTCTGCAATGTAGTCGCGATCGCTTGCAGGGATCGCTACCAAGCAATTTTCTGTTGCTGGGTCAAATTCATTCTGCTGGATATACTGAGGAATTTGGTAACTTAGGTCGAGACCAGTGACATCGTATAGCCGCAGTGCCAATTGACAACCTGATTGTTCCAGTGCTTGCTTGTTAGCATCGGAAATCTGCCACGCAGCATCAGCTGATTCTGAAGTTCGAGGTGTAAAGCTAACTCTGTCCTCGACATTGGTTTCTGATTCATCAGCAGTTTCTTCACCTGGGATGTAGGGATTGCTAAAGACACGCACAATCGCGGAACTGGCTATTTTGCTCCAGCGATCGCCATTTGTAATATAGCCAAGTTCTGCAATGTAATTGCGATCGCTTGCGGGGATCGCAATAAAGCGATCGTGTGCTGTTTTGTCACATTCGTACTGCTCCACCAGAGGAGGACTCTGATAACTCAGGTCGATATCATTAACATCGTACAGCCGTAGTATCAATTGGCAGCCTGAATTTTGCAATACTTGCTTTTGAGCGTTGGAAATCTGCCAGGACACATAAGCCCAATTGGGTGTGTGGGGTCTGAGAATAAGACTATCCTCAACATTGGCATTTATTGAAGCAGTGGCTTGTGCTTCTCCTACTGATGCATTATTAACGCTAGTGCTTGATCCTGAATCTTTGTGAATGCCATAAATTTTAGACCAAGCATCAATTCCTGCGCTTGCTGTTACAGATGCAGCACCAGCTAATGAAACATTTTCTTGCCAGTTTGATGCTTCTTCAGTTGTCTGTTCTGGTAAATTAGAGACTATTTCGATAATATCTTCTTCTGTCCCGTCCGCAGTTGATTCAGCTTCGTCTGCCACTGCATCCAATGCTACATCAGGAACATCTGGCAAATCGGGAAGTGTAGCTGCTGTCTCAATGATTGGCAGTTCTACA
>NZ_MTAV01000230.1 GCF_002154695.1 Nostoc sp. T09 | reverse complement strand
ACCCTTTCCCTTTAACCTTTTCCCTTTCCCCCCTCTTGTAAAAATATATTTTTGCAAGAGGTCTATTCTCTATGCTGTTTCCTTTTGCAGTTCAGTTAGCGCCAAAAACCTTTCAGGACTTGCGCAAAGACTCTCTGAAAATCTTATTCCTACCCTTCGGGTTCTCCTTTGGAGTACGTGTTCTTTGCGCCCTTAGTGGTTCGTTTTTTCTTAATTTTCGGTAAGTCGTGTCCTTAACTGAACCGTATTGGCATATAATTAGCCTGCGTAGGCAGGCTTTGTTTTTTGAGATCCAGGCTTCCAGCCTGAGGGTGTTAATGTGCAGCCTCACATAGAATTGGTATGAAGCGAAAGTTTGTATTTGGTAATTGTGTGATATTTCTCTCCAGGATGCAGTATCACAGATGGGAATCCAGGCTCATTGGGTGAATTGGGAAAATGCTGCGTTTCTAAACATAGCGCTGCATATTTTTCAATTGCTTTACCTTCATCTGTTGTAAATGTGCCATTCAGCATATTACCTGAATAAAACTGCATCCCTGGCTGATCTGTAAATACTTCCAACTTTCTGCCACTTACATCATCAGTTAATATTGCTATTAGTGTTTCAAAATTATCTTTTTTATTCAATACATAATTATGGTCGTAACCACCAACTTCATTGATTCTTGCGCCAATTTTTTCAGGTTTTTTAAAATCAAAAGCAGTACCTGTGACTGATTTTATTTCCCCAGTTGGAATCATATTACTATCAATAGGCGTGTATTTATCCGCATCAATCATCAGAGTATGATTTAAAATCGGATTGCTGACATCACCTGTTAAGTTGAAATAAGAATGATTGGTTAAATTAATCGGGGTTGGTTTGTCTGTTTCGGCATTATATTCAATTTTTAGTTCATTATCGTCCGTAAATGTATAACGAACTGTTACTTTTAGATTGCCAGGATAACCCTCTTCCCCATCTTTGCTGAGATAACTTAATAATAATGTTGGTAGATCATTATTGATGATTTCTGCATCCCAAACTACTTTGTCAAAGCCTTTGTTACCCCCATGCAGATGATTTTCGCCATTGTTGACAGCTAACGAATAGGTTTGACCTTCAATCTGAAATTTTCCTTTGGCAATACGATTAGCAAAGCGACCAATTAAAGCACCGAAATATGGCGGTTGTGCTAAGTAAGTATCTAAATTTTTATAACCTATTACTATACTTGATTGGTTCCCATTTTTATCAGCCGCAGTCCATGCGGTAACGATACCCCCATAATTTGTAATTTTTACCTGCTCACCTTTTCTATTGGTAAATGTAAACAGATAGATAGGTAAATTATCTACTTCACCAAAATTTTCTTTGATCGCGCTGATTTTTTGATTAGTGTTTTCTGGTTGGTTCTGATATGAAATATTTTCTGCTGTAGACATTGTTTTATCCCTGGTTTTGCTTAACTGATAAAATTTAATCTAAAAATTTTATTGATTATCAAAGGTTGAAAAGTTGTGATCGGGGAAAGCGGATGCAGCTAATTTTCCCTACTTAATATAAAGCCTGGAATTTAAATCTGCATCTGCCCTAAAATATTTGCAATCTTGCTCTAGATAGATGAAGATTACATATCTTCTAACTCCATACCTTTGGTTTCTCTAATAAAGAACCAAACGAAAAACAGCGAGATAGCCGCAGCAGTTGTATACAAACCATAGGCAGCGCCTAAACCAAAATATTGCAATATCGGCGGAAATGTCGTCGAAACCACGAAATTCGCGATCCACTGCATTGCCGCAGCCACCGACAGTGCAGCAGCGCGAATTCTGTTATTAAACATTTCTCCCAACAGCACCCAAACCACTGGTCCCCAAGAGAAACCGAAGCAAAATACATAGAGGTTGGCTGCAACAAGAGCTATAGTACCCGCAGAACCAGTCAACGTTGGGTTACCAGCAGCATCGGTCGCAGCATGTCCAAAAATATAAGCTAACGTTCCCAAG
>NZ_MTAV01000028.1 GCF_002154695.1 Nostoc sp. T09 | reverse complement strand
CAAGCATAAAGACTGTTTTACTTCTGAATTCTGAATTCTAACTCCTGAATTCTGCTGTAAGTAGGTGTATGCAGCGCACATCCCAGTCAGTGGGTTTTTGAGCCTAAGTTACTGCCCTAGATAGTTGCGGCTAATTCTTGGCAGGTAATTTCATAACTGATAGCTTCAATTAAAATCCTGATGAAGGCGAGTTTGAGGGATTAAGGTTGACCTACGTGCAAGGGAACGCGGGGAACTTTAATTTTCTTGCTCTTAGCGTCCTCGGTGTAAAACTGTCAATTCAAGCTTGACAGAGTACTAATCCTTAATCCCTAGCCTCTTTTTCATACCTGCGAGTATACGCACAGCGCGATCGCAGTCATTCCACGAGCGGGATACCAATCACCGCGCATTTACGCAGAAGTATCTAGCTAATTAATTGTATCGATTATGTTTAATTACCGAGTTTATAGTGCAATGAGGTGTCATACCCCTGATAACAAATAAGGGAAATTACTGTATTATTAGTCAAATGGGTCAGAAAAAAATATTCTCTGGCAAAATAACTAGTAAATACAAGTAGCCGAATCATAGGGTTACAACTCTTCACCACAGGTTTTCATTTCTGCTTAGTGGTTTGGTAGTACACGCCCAAATATAGTAGGTAAGGCATAAGCCCTACCTATGGTGAATCTGCATTTCAATCAATTGTAAAGTTCTAGATTTTTCCAACCTCGACCTTACATCGAGTAAAAATAAATTTTCTACAGCTTCTGTCCTGTGTAAATTGATCGCACTTCGCCATTACGACGAACGATCGCTTCACCGTTATTGACATCTACTAACGTCCAACCACTTGAGCCAATGCTTTCACCGACAACAAAGCGGTGCGTTGCACCATCGACTTTAAACAAAGCCGCAGATTTGCTTCCTAACTCTAGTATTCCCTCGAGGATATGGCTAGGAGTAGCAGCATTTGTAGTAGTTGATGTAGCCTGTTGCTGGGATGCGGAATATACCGATGCTGTAGCCATAGGAAGTTGTGGCGGTGCAGCCCGGAAAGGTACAACTGGTAATGTTGGCAGCAGATTAGATGATTGTCCGATGACAATCGGTGCAGTGCGTACATTCACAGGTTTGAGATCTGTGCGCACAGCAGCGGCAAACATATTGACACTTACAGGCTTGGCTGGTTTACGCACAGAATTTAAGGCGTTTTTCACAGCATTAGGTCGGGATGTAGCCGATGCAGTCTTTACTGGTGCTATGAGTGTGGGAATACCAGGAAGCAGCGGTGGTGCATAGCGCATTGGAGAAGGTGCTTGATATACAGGTATGTATATGCGCTCAACAATGTTTTTGGCGACGTTAGGGGCTGGTAATGTATTGTTAGCTGTCAGAGGTGTTGGCAAAAGCAGACTTTTTTGATTGCTAGCCAAAGCTAAGACTGGTGACTTGGGAGTTGCGCTAATGGCGAGTCCTGAGTTGGCGTAGCTTTGATTAGTTCTGTTCTGTTGCTGATCTATGACTGACAGTGCTCCTAGCATATAGTCAACCAACTCAGCCTGGACATCAACTCTTTGAGGTGACTGCGTCTGCGGTACCTGAAGATATGCTGCTGTGATTGGCTTGAAAGGGAAAGTTAGCACCCTAGAGTTTAGCAGGTAGATAATGCCAGCGATCGCCACGCCGACAATGGTTGTGCCGACAATTACTAATCTCGCCAATGGACGCCTGTTTTTCTTCAGCTTGCGAGTAACTGCTTTTCTCACAGGCGTGTCAACTCCAAACTTACTCAAAGGCTTTTCCCTCATTTGGGAAACTCCTTGTATGGTTTGGTGCAGTTCATTTGGCAAGACAATCTGCGGTACTTTAACTGTTTGTAGAGGAACATAATCTACATTCACAGTTTGGGAAGCAAAATTCCCACTAGCATCCAGAACATTGTCGATATCGGCAAAGAGTTCATCCATCAAGCCATCAGCATAGACATCTATCGTCCAAGGCTCGTTGGCGATCAAGTCTTCTGATGGTTCTGGAATAATCACATGAGTGCTGGCTTCTTTTAACATAGGCTTTTGGGTGGTAGCTGCTAGGACGGGAAAATACCGCCCCTACTGCCTGGGAATTAGGATTTTCTGTGAAGTTGGCAATCTTCCGCCTAAGTAGACTGGTTGATTGCTCAGTGGTATTAAATTCAACTTAGAATCCAGAGACTGCTGATGATGCCAGTTCTTAATCCATGTCATCTATCATACCCAATCTCTTCCCTACTACTATACTCATGCTTCATGAAGTTTTTTTGAAGCCAACGCTGGAAACTCTGACTGGAACTTTGTTTTACGTAATTCTAGATATATTAACAAGGCATTAAGATCTGCGGGGTTCACTCCACCAATACGTGCTGCTTGACCAACAGTCAGCGGTTTTACTTTACTTAACTTTTCTCTCGCTTCCTTAGAAAGGGTATCAATTTTTGTGTAATCTAAATCCGTAGGCAACTGGCGGTGCGCCTGACGGGAAATCTGCTCAATCTGATTTTGTTGCCGCGCCAGGTAACCAGAATACTTGATGTCAATTTCTGCGCCATCTTTCTCAACAGAGTTGAGGCTGGGATTGCCCAATCCGTACCTATCGAGGTGGAGGTAGTGAAATCCCGGACGCCGTAGCAAGTCAGCTAGAGTAATTGAGCCTTTAATTGCTTGTTGGGTATCAGCTGCGATCGCAACTCCGATTTCATCATGTTCTTTAACCCGTGTGGCGTGCAGCCGTTCTTTTTCCGCAATAATCTGTGCTTGTTTGCGGGTAAATAAATCCCAACGGCGATCATCAATTAACCCGATTTCCCGTCCTAAAGGTGTTAATCGCTGGTCAGCATTATCAGAACGTAGTATTAAACGGTACTCAGACCTACTTGTGAGCATACGGTAAGGCTCACGTAAATCCTTCGTACACAGGTCATCAACCAAAGTTCCTATGTAACTTTGCTCACGCGGAAACACAATCATTTCGCGATCGCGTACAAAGCGCGCCGCGTTTACACCTGCCACAAATCCTTGAGCTGCTGCTTCCTCATAACCTGTTGTGCCGTTAATCTGCCCAGCACAAAACAGTCCCGCAATCTTTTTAGTCATCAGTGTGGGATAACACTGAGTTGCAGGTAAATAGTCATATTCCACTGCATAAGCTGGACGTAGCATCACACAGTTTTCTAAACCAGGAAGACTCCGTAACATTTGCAGTTGCAAATTTTCCGGCAACCCTGTGGAAAACCCTTGAATGTAAAGTTCGGGAATATCCCTGCCTTCTGGTTCAATAAATATTTGATGGCTTTCCTTATCGGCAAAGCGCACAATCTTATCTTCAATACTCGGACAATATCGAGGTCCTTTCGCTTCTACCCAACCACCATAAACAGGCGACAGGTGCAAATTTTCTTGAATCAGGCGATGGGTTTCGGGGGTGGTGCGGGTAATGTAACAAGGCATTTGCTCCCGTTCTACCCATACTTCCGGGTCAAAGCTAAACCAGCTTACTTGTTCATCCCCGGGTTGGATAGACATTTTACTGTAGTCTACCGATCGCTTGTCTACCCTGGCTGGGGTGCCGGTCTTCAGTCTTCCAGTTTCAAATCCCAGACGATTTAAAGTATCCGTCAATCCTTCAGCGGCAAATTCTCCCGCACGTCCCGCCGCCATTGACTTGTTACCAACCCAAATCTTTCCGCCTAAGAATGTACCAGTCGTCAAGATAACTGCTTTGCAGTGGAAGGACACACCAAAGTAAGTCTGAACGCCAATTACTTCATCATTAGCGCCTAGCACTAAATCCGTTGCCATTCCCTCTCGAATGATCAAGTTATCTTGATTCTCAACAATACTTTTCATCACGGCTGCGTATTCCCGCTTATCTGTTTGGGCCCGTAATGCCCATACTGCTGGTCCCCGTGAAGAATTGAGAATCCGCTTTTGCAGATAAGTCCGGTCAGCCACCTTACCAATTTCCCCACCTAGAGCATCAACTTCATGGGTTAATTGGGATTTGGCTGGGCCACCGACTGCTGGGTTGCATGGTTGCCAAGCGATTTTATCTAAATTAAGCGTCAACAGCAGAGTACGACAACCGAGGCGGGCAGTGGCAAGGGCTGCTTCGCAACCGGAGTGACCTGCACCGACGACAATGACATCAAAAGCGTCATGGAATTCAATGGAATTGTGCATGGTCATACTTACAAATTCGGCAAGCTGAGAGTTATTTTCAATTTTAGCTGATACCGTAGTTTCATGGATGTGTTTGGATATGCGATCATATTATCCGCTATTAATCAATATGCATTAAAAAGGAATATCTTGAGATTTCCATTTTTACAATTTAGTTCTAGGCAAAATATATTATATTTCTACTACAAATATTAGGTTAGTAATTTGATAAATTAACTTTCAGCCCATACCAAGCATATATATTAAATAATATTATTTGATATTTGCGTAATGATAAATTAAGTTAAAATCATCTTACTACACCAATGAGCCACTTTTTTACTTTACTAGGTATAAATTATGAAAATAAATCAATTATCATATTATGATCATCAGCGAGAGTGGTGTTTTGAGCCAATACAGTTTTCGGACTTAAATCTTTTGGTTGGTGCTTCTGGCGTTGGTAAAACTCAAATTCTTGAATCGATTATAAATTTGCAGAAAATAGCTAATGGAAAATCCTTCAATGGAGTAAGTTGGAATATAGAATTTACAGTTGATACAAATTTATATAATTGGCATGGAGAATTTGAAACTGGAAAACTGGTCAATTTGATATTAGATAATCAAAATGAAAAAAATCAATTTAAGATAATTAACGAATTTTTATCAGTAAATGGTAAGACTATTATTCAAAGAAATGCACAAGAAATAAATTTTCGTGATCAAATTTTACCAAAGCTATCTTCCTTTCAAAGTGTAGTAGCAATATTGAGCGAAGAAGAAGATATCGCTCCAATTAAATATGGATTTAGTCAAATTAAAGAAAATAGTGAGGATTATGGCAGTAATAGTATGATATTTCTAAGTTTTTTTGCTAATAAGAAAATTTTCGATCATTATTCTTTATTAAGAGATAAGTATTCATCATTAACTTTAGAGGATATCCAAAAAAGTAATCTATTAAATCAAATAAAATTAGGATTAGCATACGAATATTTTCCTGAGATTTTTGATAAAATCAAAAAGCATTTCATGGAAATATTTGTGCAAGTTGAAGATATTAAACTAGAACAAGATGAAGAATTATTTAAATTTCTTAATTCAAAAAACTATCCTTTAGTAAAAATTAAAGAAAAAGATGTAAATAATTGGATCAATCAAATTCAAATTTCTTCAGGTATGTACAAAACGCTAATGTATATCAGCGAACTTTATTTATCTGCTGAAGAAACTGTTATTCTAATTGATGAATTTGAAAATAGTTTAGGAGTTAATTGTATTGATATTGTGACAGAACTCTTATTAGAAAATAAGAAGTTACAATTTATAATTACTAGCCACCATCCTTATATAATTAATAACATCGGCATGGAACACTGGAAAATTGTGACTCGTCGAGGTGGTATTGTGAAAGCGAGAGACGCTAAAGAGTTTAATCTTGGTAAATCTAGACATCAGGCATTTATGCAACTGATTAATCTTGATGCTTACAAAGAAGGCATTGCAGTGGGATGAATCTTTACTTTCTTGTCGAAGGAAAAAGAACTGAAAGAAAAGTTTATCCAGCTTGGTTAGCTTATCTTTTACCAGAACTAAAACAAGTTCAAAGTTACGATGAAGTTAAGAAAAATAATTATTACTTATTCAGTGCCGAAGGTTATCCTTCAATAATTGATATTCATTTACCTAATGCGATCGCAGATATTCAACAACAGGGAAATTACAACTACCTTGTAGTATGTCTAGACGCAGAAGAAAATACAGTTAGTGAAATCCAACAAGAAATTTATGATTTTTTAAATGCTGAAAAAATTCAGATGGGAAATATTGAGCTTGTACTCATCATCCAAAATAGGTGTTTAGAAACTTGGTTTCTAGGAAATCGAAAAATTTACTCAAGACAACCTCAAGATCTTACATTACTAGACTACACTCGGTATTATGATATTTCAGTGAACTGTCCAGAGTTGATGGGTAAATATCACAATTTTAATACTCATGCTCAATTCCATGAAGCTTATTTAAAAGAATTATTTAAAGCCAAAAATATTAACTATTCTAAAAGAAACCCAGGTGATGTATTGAAGCCATATTATTTAGAGCAATTATTAACAAGGATTAAGGCTCAAAATCAGCACTTACCTACTTTTCAAGAGTTTGTAAAATTTTGTACAGAAATTAAAAGCCAATTATCTATTTAATTTATCACTTAATGCAACGAATTCTGCGTAAAATAGCTTTTTTGTCAATTATTTTCTTTATTTCTTTTGCTTTAGTTGCTAGCAATGGAGTTGCTCACCACCAATCAGTTATTAACACCGCACAATTCAACAGTTGCTTAAGTGCTACTTCAATTCCATGTCTAGGCAATCCCCAACAGATAACTTTACCTACGCCAAGTAAACTATTTACACCTAATCCCCAATTAAACGAGCAACAGCGTTTTTTGTCTACTATTGCTAATAAGTTACCAATAATCCCCCAACCTGGTACTTTTGAATATATATTGTTAGATAAATATGGCGCAGCATTTGTCAATCAAGAACCAGAGACTAAACTGCCGCAAAAAGTTATCTTTGCTAACGAGCAAGAAACCAAAGAATTTCAATCTACCCTGACAATGATTAAAGTTGATGGGACGAATGATTGTTATTTACAGCAATCAGCAGGATTAGCTTTTAATAAAGCGCGATCGCTCCAAAAAATTCCTCTCAAATCAGGTTATGGTAGCGGTGATTGTACTCGTACTTTCACCACAAATTTGAGATTTTGGCAAAAATACGCTAACGATAGAACCTTAGAGAAAGTTCGCCAGGGTAAAGAAACAGCAATTCTGGGGATAGTTGCACCACCTGGAACATCACAACATCTTTGGGGATTAGCCATTGATTTACGTGTATCAAGTCAAAAGCAGAGACAAGCTTTAAATCAAAATGGTTGGTTTCAAACTGTAGAAAGTGATATTCCCCATTGGACTTATTTAGGTTTAACAGAAGAACAATTACCTCTGTTTGGTTTTAAGAAAACAGTGGTAAGAGGCATTACTTATTGGTTAACGCCAATTTAGTCAATTGGCAAATATCTTTACAGCTAACTAGAGGAATCTAGTTTAATATTTGAAAAAATTTCTTATATGTCTAAGTACCTTCTTTCCTATTTCCTGCCTTGACAAATAATTTCACAAATCAAATAGGAATGCTATATATAGATAATAGAGCAAGAGCATTTTTATTTGTATCTTAGTGTCTTTATCGCTCATTTTTCAACTCAAAAACACTAAGACACGAAGTATTTGTCAAAGATTATCGAATCTCTACATAACGTAGCTCTGCATTTTGAGTTACTTCATCAACAGTTTCTAAATAGGTTTTAATGGCATCTTTGATATTCTCTAAAGCCTCTTCTTCTGTTTCTCCCAAAGTCCAACATCCTGGTAAAGCAGGGCACCAGATAGCATATCCTCGCTTCGTTTTATTTAACTTGACTTTGTAACGCATATCTAAATAACCGCTTTTGTCTGCCATTCTATATCGTTAAATTAAACAAAAATTGATCATCTGATACTGCACAAACTGAAACTATTGCTTAAACGTACTGGAGTTGAAGATTTGTTGACATAAATCCCAGCGATAATGAAAAAATCAACTCTATTGAGATTTATAGGGTGATGCTACAAATTGCAGGAATTTTAATTGATTATTTTCCCATTTATAGTAGAAACGCCCAATACTTTGTTCTGTGTCCTGACCTCCAGCTTGACCAACAATTATGAGTAACTTGCTATTAGCACGATAGTGTAAGCCACCGTCAGGTCTGGGAGGATTATATCCAGCACCGCGTTGATCGTGATAGCCATAAAGTTGTGTCGGTAGATAAACCTGACCAGTTTTGAGATCGACAATTGCTGCTGTATCTACACCACCCATAGCACGATTGAGATGATCGGCGATCGCATAATGACCTGCAAAATTCGTACCTTTGTTAACAGTCGCGTTCAGTTGTGGTTCGTAGTCTTTGATTTCTTGGCTACTGGCGGCTAGTGCAGCTGGCTTCCCTTGGAATACTGGCTTTGCTGGATAGTTTTTAAAATGCGGTTGTTGAATGCGAGAAGTTTGCTGCTGGGATGCTGCCAATATTGGTACACTTTGGTTGACTACACTTAAGCCAATAACTGTAGTAAAAGCAGCAATAATCAAACTACGTTGTAACATTGAATGCGCACTCTACTAATAATTATAATTAACCTGTTTAAATCAGCTACAAGCTCAAGTTGTAAAATTCCTGGAAATTATCTCAAGTAACTTCTGATTTTGCGGAGAAATTAAAATAGTTTGCTTATGTTAAATTTACCTATATCTTTAGTTATATTTTGACTAGTTAAAGAGCAGATTTTTGGATAAAACCATTATCATAAAAGGGTGTTTGATTAAAAAAAATCTGTACACCTCTATCTTCCTTCTTTCCTGTTCCCTATTCCCCTCCTCTTTATAGTGAACTGTTACAAGTAGCTTTTCTCCCATGATAATAATTACTACAATAAAGTCACACACCTGACTCTGGAGTTCTAACAGTGGGCTTATTTGATGATTTAAGTCGGTTTCTGGAAAACCGTTTAGAAGAATTCTTGCGTAATAATCCCCATTTGGAATTAGAAGCGCTGTTAGAACAGCTGCGGGAGCAAGAGGAAGATACGTTAAAGCTGGTTGCAGATTTGCAATTACAGGAAAAGCGATTGCAAGAGGAAATTCTGTCTACCGCTCAAGAAATTCAGCGTTGGCACATCCGCGTTCAAAAGGCGAAAGCTGCTGCTAGAGAGGATTTAGCCGTTGCGGCCCAAGAAAGAGAAGCAGCTTTATTGCGTGAAGGAAATCAGCGATGGGGACAGATGCAAGGGTTAAAAGAACGCATTAATCAATCTAAAGAATTACTCAAAAAAATTCAGGTTCGACGACAAGAGGTGCAAGCCAAAGCTACCGAAGCGCAAACAACACGTGCAAAAGCTCAAGCTCAACAGCGCTTAGAAACTGACGGGTGGTCAAAAGCAACTAGCAATTATTCTAGTAGTTTTGACGACTTAGAAGATAAGTTTCGCCGTTGGGAAACTCAGGATGAGTTAGAACAAATGAAACGAAATCTCGGGAAATAATTAGTAACCAGTAATCAGTAATCTGCGTACTGATTACTGGGTAATAGTATTCAATTATATTTAATGTAATTTTTTGATTATTTAAGTTAGACGCATCTAAAAATTGAATTATTGAAATTTTATTTAATTTATTAAGTTAGCTTGCAATTTTTGTTAAATTTGATTTAAACAGACTTTTACACCTCCTTATTGTTTGTCTATTCACTATTTTTTGCAATTGCCGCAGTATTCCCTAGAGTTTCCAAATGAGAACTGAGGCATGGAACACAGTATACTTCTAGATGTTTTATCTAGCCTACAAAGATTATTTGTAGGTTATATTCCAGCCGCTATTTTAGGTGGTTTCATTGGATACTTAATTAGTATCAATGGCACAATTTACCAGCTATTCAAGCGGATATTTCAAATACCTCATAGTATCCCTCCTATAGCCTTACTACCGATTGCGCTTATAGTATTTAAAGATAGTGAAGTCGCAACTGTAGTCGTAATTTTCATTGGAACTCTCTGGACAATGATAGTGAATACTGCAATAGGAATGCGGCATTTTTACAGACAGAACAATAACTTTCGAGCAGCAATATTTCATATATTTCATGCTTTGAAAGTAGGCATTTGGGTAGCGTGGTTCACAGTTATTGCTACAGAAATGTTGACAGGCCCAAAAGGACTTGGCTCACTCGCCTGGGATGCTTATAAAATTGGCAACACAAATTACATCATCCAGGCAATACTCTACATTGGTGTTATTGGTAGTTTACTAGATCAGTTTTTAGACATTAGTGCATATCTTCTGACACAAATGGTCTCACAAGGTAACAGATCTGCTTAACAATTAAATAGCTGTTTAGAGCCTACATCTATGATATATAAAACTTCTATGAGAATCCGGTTTAATTTTTGAAATAATGACCTACTTTTGGAGCTTAATCGTAGGCAATGCCCACCATATCTAGGTTTTATTGGGCAATACCCTTAAGCAAAAATTTTTGCTCATATCTCCGAAGTATTCAATAAGTCAGGGATCTAAATCCACCTTATTTCAGCGATATTCTTAAGTATGTGATGTTGCAGACATGTAATGATTTAAGTAGTTGAGACTATGAAAACTAGCCGTCAGGCACTGCATTTGATAGGGTATTACTACAAGTTAATGTTTACTTTCTAAAGTATCTCTTGCCTTTATTTTGTTAAGATAATTGCAAATTTTGGAGAGTCTTGCCGTGTTAACCCACGATAAAAAACTACTTTTGATTGGTCAAGTAACAGATTTAAGCGGAGTACCAATCAGAACAATTCGCTATTATGAAAGTTTAGGTTTAATTAAGTCATCAGGAAGAACTGAAGGAGGTTTTCGACAGTTTTCAGCAGATGTGCTGGCTCGTTTAGCCTTCATCAAAAGGTCACAAAGTCTAGGCTTGAGCCTAGAAGAAATTGGGGAAATTTTGAATGTCTATGACGAAGGACAACCACCCTGTGATGAAATCCAAGAAAAGCTTGAAGAAAAGCTGATGCAGATCGATAGCCAGATAGCTCAGTTGCTAAAATTACGGTCTGATATAGAAATATTGCTTTCCGGTTGGAAGAATGTGGATAATAAGCGTGAGGATACAATTTGTCCTATCATCCAACCTTAATGTTGTCTTTAAAAGCAGCACAATGAATACAAAGCAGCTTTTGCTATGAATCTAAGGCTATACAAAGATAGACACAGGTTTCTAAATGGTTGCCTACAAAAATAAGATGCTTCTGTATTGTTTTATGGTTGAAGTTGAAACTCTGTAGAGACGTTACATATAACCTCTCTACACTTAACGCTGTCAAGGATTAGGCAACTGGATAACCAGCAGCAGCTAACGCTTCCTTAATGACATTTTCTGAAGCTTGAGTATCTACACTTACAAGCTTAGTTTTAGGATCTGCCTGAATATTAGCATTGGCATCTACTGCTTTAAGTGCATTAGTAATAGTGTTTGCACAAGCCGAACAAGCCATGTTGGGAACTGTGAGTTTAAGTGTCATAAGTTTAAAATAACGAAGGGAAAACCGATCGAGACCAAGCTTGATACCATTGCTGCATTTGCTAAATTTCAGCAATTTGCGATTTGATGATAGCTTGAGCGAGGTCAAGAATTTGTGAGTGAGTAGCTATATTTAAAGCCATCCTCGACAATTTTTGCATTTCAGGATCTTTAGCTTTTGGCAAAGCCGCTATCTCAACTGCTCCTAAATGTTAGGGCTTATCTAGAGTTTTGCTGTTACTGATTATTGGCTGAGATTTACCTTAACTTCATCCTAAAATCTCTACCCAACTGGAGAGTCAAGAGTATATTACAAGTTTTTCGCTAAATTTAAAGTTCGTTTACAAGTTTGGTCTAGCTGAGTTAACTATAGCCTTCTGTAATTTAAGCGCAGTACAAAGTACTACAAAATGCTTGTCAACCTATAAAAGGTTATTTTATGAACGTTATATAACCTGTTGTTTTCCCCACAACGCTGGGAAAATAACTCCTTACAACAATTGAGACGCGGCTGCTGAACCCAAGTCTCCTAATCTCTTCAATACCAAGAGTCTTTTTTAAGACTACTCAGGAATTTTCATGCAGCCAAAAAATCTTCAACGTCTCTTGCGTGCTTTAGCGCGGCAAGGTTTGGATGTTAGCTATAGCGATGTCTCACGACAAGCCGCTAGCCTGCGGCAACGCTCCCGAACGCGTCTACGCACTTATTCTGTCCGTTTAGGAAATTCTCCTGATGCACCAGTAGCAGACATACTACTACCTGAAGGATTCCCCGTAGAAGCTAAAGCACTCAAGCAGTTAGCAAATCTCGCCAACGTTCACCACCCAGGAGGTGGATGTGTCTGTCGCGCCTGTGCTACGCCTGACTTTCACCCTGTTTTGCAATTCAGCATCGCATGGCGCGGGAAGAGTAAAGTCGCGTTTTGACCTCAACCGTAAAGGTGCATCTCAAAGTGAAGCCGAACTGGGATTAATTGGAGTTGACTGCATCACCTTACGAGAAGAACGTCGAATTGAAGAAGCACCAGCTGCTTACAAGCCGATTCAGTCTGTGATTGATGTGCAAGTCGAGGCGGAGATGGTGGGTGTTGTAGCGCGGTTGTGTCCGGTGTTGACGTTTAAGGCGTAAGCGATTGTCAATTGTCAAATCTCGAATAACATTGCGCTAAGGTCGTTCTAGAATGTGTGACAATTCTATAAATATAAAAAGACCCAGATTCCCGAATTCCTAGAGAATTCGGGAATCTTATTTTCAGGAATAATCATTAAACTTTGTTAGCTAAATTGATCAACTGTTTAAAGTTGACCAAATAAATGATGTTATTTGTGCTGTCAATTTCCAGCCAGCCTTTTTCATGCAGTTTTTCCATGATTTTGCCAGTTTCGTCAACACTGATTTCTGTCACTTCTGCCAAATCTTTGAAGGGAATGTTAAAAATTTCTCTTCCTTTGTCTGATTTTTGACCGTAGCTTTCGCCCAAACTAACTAGGGTCTGAGCTAGTTTGACTGCTGGTGGTGAAGAGCGCATTTGCAGGCGCAGATTGATTTGTCGCAATCGCCGCACCATCAGTTGTAGCATTCGGTGATGTAAATGCGGATCTTTAAATAAGATTTGAATAAAACGCTCTCGAGAAACACTAAGTAACTTTACAGGCGATAGAGCAATCACATCAGTTGAGCGCGGCGATTCATCTAAAACTGCCATTTCTCCAAAAAAATCGCCTCGACCTAAAATTGCTAGAGCGACAAAATTATCTCCGGATGTGCGCCGAACTTTGACCCAACCAGAAACTAAGAAATAAACTGCATTACCCCAAGCATCTTCCATCAAAACAGCTCGTTCAGCCGGGTATTCATGGTCAATTGCAACATTCAGCAGCCATTCCAAAGTTTGGGGATTGGCTGTACTTAGTAAGGGAAAAAGTTCACTAAAAACCTCAGTCTGCATGAAATATCTGCAAAAAATTGATTCAGGAGGAGCAAATTAGGTCGGCTATTATATTTTTTAAAACCGCAATCATTGGTTGAATACGGTAGCAAAATAGTTACAAATTAATTAAGAATTTTCAGATTTTTAAGTCTGAGATTCTAGTACAACATAGCAATTATGTCTGGGATCGCAATCAGCGGTTTTACTGACAGATGTATTATTTACTGTTTTTTGGTAGCTGACTATCTCCAGCCAAGACATTGAGTTGTTTGTCTAAATTGTCCACTAGTTGAGTTAGGGCGACCATAGCCTTGAATTGCTCAGATTGTAAGTTAGGGGTAAAGAGCAGTCTTTGCTCTAGTTCGTGCAACTTGAAGCTTAGTTGTTTAGCCATTACTAATGTATCGTGGCTAAGTCGGTTCAACTGTTGCTGTTGATAGAACTTTAATGCTGCTCCCCGTAGGACTTGTAGTGTCGCCTCTTCACCGTAAATTCCAGGCATCACTCGTAAGCGTAATAACAAACTATGGTTTTGATATAGCCATTCCTTCTCTACCTGTTTTGGTTCGGGAAAAGTAGCGATGGGTAGACCAGCAAATTGCTTGAATTCATTGATTACGTCTTGGAAAACTGCAAGCGGCAAATTTTCGATCACCGACTGCAAGACCCCATTGTCGCTCCAGAGTATTCTGCCTTGGTCATGTTGTCTTTCTAAATACAGGCGGCCAATTCCCCCAAGCAAGACTCTTGCTAATAACTCTTCTAGTAATTTTTTTGATGGTAGCGTTGCCAACACTTCAATCGAGCTTAATGTATCTGGAATTTGCACTGGCAAAACAGTTAAATTGCTCGGAAGTACTACCTCAGTCGTTTGCTCCCCTTGACTTTGATCAACAGAGGTAGCTGTAAGAGTTCCAGACACGCTATTTGAATTGGGGGTTGCGGATAAATCGGCTTGTGAAATAGAATCTGGCAGAATTTCTGTTTGCGTCTCAATCAGTGAGGGTTGTAGATCTAATTCAGAGTAGGTAGTTGCAGAAGAATTCAGTTGCTCGCTGAGGGGAACTGCCCTGTTGTTTGAGGTAAAGTCTACTTTTGACTGATGCGTTTGTTTCGCATCTGAGGAGTATCGGTTTTTATAGTTGAGGTAGGCTGACAGGGTAGTGTGGTGAATCTCGCCTTCAATTGGCTCAGTCACCAATATGTAATTGATAGAAGACAGAATACGGCTAACGTAATCTAATGCCTCGCTGTCTTGCGGATCAACCATACCCAGTAACAGTTGATTGCCTTTTAACTTCAAAGGCAAAATTTGGTGGTAAAGGCAAGCTTCTAAGGACAAGAGAGTATCAATTAACGAGAAGATGTGCTCGCGATCGCTAGGTAACTCCTTGGGATTATTGGATTCTGGCTCACCCGTAAGTGGAGTTACATCTGGGATCGGCGGCTCAGTTTCTTCGTTATCAGTGAGTTTGCCCTCGGAAGACAACATATGCTTATTTAATATTTGCTTTATTTTCTTATAATTCTATTGTGCTTCTAAGTTAGTGTGTAGTAAATAAAGATACTTTATATGTTAGGGAAAGTTTGATTAAATACAAAGGTCTAGAAGTTAAATCTAGGATTGTGGATTGGGGATAAATCCCAAATCCAAAATCTGAAATACTTACTCTCAAGGCATTTTTATTCTATGTATGAATAGAGATAGCTCCAAATTGAGCCTTATACGAGTACATCAGAATATATACCAGGCTCATAGCTAAATTTTGTTACTCTTGAGTTCTTAAACTTTGGGCTACAAGATAGACTTTTGTCCATTCGCCCAACACCTGATGGGTTTTGAGCTTTAATTCTTTAGCTGTGGCTTCGATTGAGTTGCCAGCTTTTCTTAAATCTAAAATCTGTCGCCCAAGTTGACTCAATTGTTCATAGAGTTGCTGCCATTGGTTTTGTGTTAGCCCCAAGTTGTGTTCTTGCAAAGAAATTGCTAGCCAGTTATCCACTAGTTCTGGCTTACCTTTGAGAGCAAAAACACGCACGGCATGGTAGCTAATTTTTTCCCGCAGTCGGTATACTTCCTTAATCTGCTTCTTCAGTCTTTTGGCGATTTCGTCTTGAGACTTACCTTGCAGATAAAGTCGCAGCCACTCTACGGCTTCTGCGCCGAGATTTGCTTGTAAATATTCTTCAAATTCTTGTTGTACAGCCTGACGCAACATCTGTTGCTCTTCTAGTTCCTGTGTCTCTTGATATTCTGCGATCGCCTGACTATCAACCAAATTAACTCTATTGTCACTGTCATCCGTAAGGATTTCTTCTGAGACTAGCCTAATCAAATCACTGCTTGGCACTTGAGTTAAGCCACCACGCTGAGTACGGCGCAGATAGTTCACAAAGCGGTAAACCAGCAGGGGTTGATTGCGTACTGGTCGCAAACAGTATTCTTCTATACTGGCAAATAGTAGAGTATCTCGCAGTCGCCGATCGGTTGTAATTTCAGCGATGCAAGCCATTTGATCTTGAATGTAGCTATCGCCTTGTAGTAATTCCTGGATGATTTCTTGTAATACATCAATTACACTGCGCTGGCGATCGCGGCTGAGGGAAACCCAAGTCTGAATTTTATTCCGCAATGTCATCAGACTGGCTAGCCGAGTTATCAGGTTGCGATAAGCACGTTCTCGTGCTATTCCCAGGTAACGTTGCAGTAAAATCCGATAACGGTATTCCATTGCTTGCTTGGCAATCTCAAGTTCCTTCGGGTTGAGCAAATCAAACCGTTGGAAGTCACGTCCCAACAGCCAAAGAATGATACTTTCTTTGGCTGCTGCGCTTTGTTCTGGACACTCGGCCACTAGACGTTTTCGCCAATATTGCGCCAGTTTTTCTGCTTCCGTTGCCATAACGAGATTGCGCTCCTCGAAACCCTGTTTTAAAGTTTGCATCACAACCCCCATTTGTCACACTTAACTTATTAACTGGCAGCTGCCCCTAAACTCATCTTCTTGATGAAGATTTTTTAGTGATTCCATTTTTATTACGTCTGGAATAACTAAACTTATGCAAAAATTATCCATTGCTAGTCTTAACTTTTAATCTCCAACTCCTGAAAACCCCACTATCTAAGGCATTTTTCTCAATTCTGCAAATTTTAAATTTTTGTAAACCTATGCATCAGCAACCCAGAAAAGCAACCTGCATAGCCTAAGTAAATTATGATACACTAATGCTGTATAGGGGTTTAGGAAAGCTGGCATTTTGCATTTGACTCAGAGGAGCGAAGATAATTCACCTCAATCCAGACGTAGTTTGATTCATATAAGTTTCACTCCTCTAGAGTTTGTCTGTGAGAATATAAACATTTTTTTAACTAGCCTCAACAATTTTTGCAAAATTGTTTACATTAAAGGCAAGACATACGACTTTATTCTGAAAAGTCCACTGAAAATTTCATAGTACCCATCATGGTAATATCTTGATCTAGGACATGAAACATAAGGCAAGTTAATTCATTGCCTTAGTATCCCAGTTTTTGGGGTACTCTTTTGAATTGTTTAGTATCTTGGTAAAGGCTGACAGGCTCTGTAGCGTTCGGCAATGCGCCCTTTCAATGCTGGGGAAATTTCTGTGTGGGGTGTGGCTATAGCTGGCCAGCGATGCCTTCGGCAGGCTACTCCAACGCAGTACTATTTCATCAATTAAGCCTACAACTATATAGTCTACTTCTGGCAACAGTGCGTGCCATGCATCTGTACCGACGATTTTATTAAAATTCGATGGGGTTCAGGTTTCGGAACTACAGCTACGAAACCTGCGATCGCTTAATTTAGGAGTCCTATTTGATTCGTGAACTTACTCCTAAAGTCAGGCAATAAGCCGATTTTTCAAAATCAAATATGATTCACATAGAAAATATAACGCACTCATCAGTACAGATTTTCATTCTTTGAGTAGATACTTGCAGGCTCGCCATCTACTAGATGAATTAATCCTAAATATATTGCTAGTGTTATCCTTTGCATTCATACGTACTATAAGACATAATCATCAGATTTTATTTCTATAAACTTATAACCCAAGAGGTGATTTATCTCGTTATGCTCTAAGCCTTCTGATAGTGTATTTCTCAAAACCAAAAAGTCTAGGCTAGGTATGTTTAGTTATAGTACTTAACGGACTTTTTAGTAATTGAAACAAGAGGCTTAATGAACGTATCACAAATTAAAGAACACTTGCCCGTTTATGCAGAAGGCCCTGGCGGTTTAGAAGGAGCATCTGACACACATATTGGGAATATCGACTCTGTAGAGGGGGGCAATTACGTCAAATTGACGAAGAATAATGCTCCTGATGGTCAACATCACTGGTTTCCCATTAGTTGGGTGAGAGCAGTAGATGAAAGAGCTGTGTACCTCAACAAAACAGTGGACGAAGTGGCTAAAGAATTACTTAACGAACAGCCTGCTGGTGTTTAGATTCCTGACTGCTGAAGTTGATACTACAGCTAGATTGCGATCGCTATTCTTTTGATAGGCAAGAGGCAATAATATTTATCTCTTGCCTATTGCCTAATTTAAGTTTTGACAAATACTTCCAAGCTAGACCAACGTTCTTGTAAAACCCCAGCTAAAGAACGTAAACCCCACCATTCGCTGCGACGATGACCAACTGCGATCGCTCCTATTTTAGTTTCTTGCATTGCTGCTGCGGCTGGTTGTCGCAACTGTCCTGTGATGAAAACATCAGCACCACGATTAGCTGCTTCCCGAACTAAGGAATCTGTCATAGCACCAACTACAGCAATGCGTTTCACATCAGAATTAATTGGTAGATGTACTTGTTCTTGTCCGCCGAAAATTTGAGTAATACAATTGCAAAGATGCGTAAAGCTCTGAGTCGGAATTTCTCCAATCATGCCAATTGCTCTGTTTTCTTTTGCTCCTAATACTTCTAGCTGAGACATTCGCAAAATTTGAGCTAGGCGGAGGTTGAAACCTAGCGTCAAGCACTCATCAAATGGTAGATGATAGGAAATTACTCCAAGTTCGGGCGAAATTTCTTCTGTTGTTAATTTCCAAGGGCGATGTAAGAATAGCGCATCTAAATTTTGGGTTTTTATCCACTCGTGTAACTGCGTGTCTGGTTCAAGTGCTAATCCTAGTCGTGTTACAGGATGTGATGATGCTAAATATATGCCTCCTTTTTCACTTATGGGGAATAGTTCAACATTAAAGAAGCAATTAAGGAAATCTACTATTTCTTGTAGAAAAATTGAGTTACATTGAGATGTCATTGGTATATATAACTAATAATGTTGTTTAGCAAGTCGCAAATATTACTATTACACCTATTTTTCGAGTAAATAATCTATCTAAATATGGTTTGATTTTTGAAAAAGTTACCTATGTGAGTAACCAGGACAATTAAATTGTCGAATTATCTTCCAAATTCCTGGATGTCCATCACCTAAACAGGTTAATGGCGAAATTAGTTAGGCACGCTCTGCTTTGAAACATAAAACCTTATAGAGAAAGGCTTTTGTGGGAATCCGCCACAATGCTTATTGACGACGTTAGAATAATACGTAAAATAATACGTAAGAGTGATAAACACACATTAAATGATTCAGCGTTTTCAGAAAACGCAAAAATTATGTCTCTTGCATTTGTGAACAACGCTTACTTAGATGAGCTAATTTCCGCTACAGAGTTAAACCGTCAACCAGGTCATATTCTCGATAAAGCTGCTAAACATCCCGTAACAATTACACGCAATGGACAGTTTTTTGCTTTATTGCCTAGAGAGGAAGTAACTTGTCTAGTTAAAACAGCTACTCAAAGTAAAACTGTTTTTGAATCATTAACTGTCGCTTTTTCTCTGTTATTAGGCAAAGAAATTGGCTTTGAACATCCTTACGGATGGTTGAGTGTGTTTGACTCAGATGAACTTCAAGAGTTTATTAAGGAATTAAGTAAGGCTTTTCGGTTGGTAGATTCTTCAACCACAGCATGGGAGATGATTGACGCAATCATTCATGAATGGCATGAAAGCGCTATTGCAATCTCTAGCCCTGAGCTTGCGGCTGCTTTTAATGACGAGACAGATGAGATACTATTGACACAACCATCTGTTGAAAATGCTAAGTGAATTCTCTTATGTCTGATATTCCGCCAGACCAAGAAATAAGCAATGATAATTTGGAGCCGCCAGAAGTTAAACTGACGGCTCCAAATGTATCTGAGGTAAACAAAACATGGTTAGTTGTTGCCAAGAATCGAAGGATTAACAAAGCGTGGGAAGCTTTAATGCAACGTAGTCCAGAAAACACAAAACGTTGCTATGAAGATTTATGTACTGCACCAATGACACGGAAACCAAAACGAGTATTTCCTTTAAAAGGTAAGAAATATAAAGGAGCGTGGGAATACGAAGTAACTTCTGGAGATAGAGTCTTCTACATTCCTGATGAATCTCAAAGAAAAGTCTTAGTTTATTATGCTGGGGAACATATTGAACCTGCTCCAACATCATAATTGACACATTTCATCACAACTGTGCTGTTTTCTGGTTATGCGATCGCAGTTTAACATTAAGATAGAAGGGGACCACGGATAAACACAGATGAACACAGATTATATCTGTTTATCAGTAGTTTGATATTCAAAATATTGACTGATGCTAGAGGTTTGATCAACAGCAATTAATGAACGCAATCCAGCCTGAATTAATCTCTGCTGTAATTGGGTGTAGCGTTGTTGTCTATCGGTAGAATTTACAGCTAAAGAGATTGCTTTTTTCGCACCAATTATAATTGCTAACTGTTTAGCACGAGTCAAACCAGTATAGATGAGGTTACGGCTCAGCATCATGTAGTGCTGCATATATATTGGCAGAATTACTACTGGATATTCAGAGCCTTGGCTTTTATGAATTGAGGTAGCAAATGCCAGGGATATCTCATTTAAATCAGCATAATCGTAAGTAACAATGCGTTCACCATTGGGGTTGCCGCAGGCATCGCAATACTGGACATTCACTTCTTGCTCAACAGTATCAATGGCGGTAATTATTCCCAAATCTCCGTTGAATACTTCCCGTTGATAATCGTTCGTCTGCTGAATCACTCTGTCGCCTACCCGCAGCTTAATTCCACCTCTGGAGATTTCCACTTTCTCAGCACTGGGAGGATTAATCAGTTCTTGTAAGACTTGGTTGAGGTTGCGAGTACCTACTATTCCTCGTGACATTGGGCAAAGTACTTGCACATCGGTGGCGGGATTAAAGCCTAAATTCGGAATTAAGTCTGTAATTAGTTCGCAAATCGCTTGAACACCGTGTTCTGGTTGATATCCGCCACCATGCCAAAGACAATCGGAAACAGGGCGATCGCATATCGGTTCAATGGCTGGGTAATGTCCGCGATTGATTTGATGGGCTGCTGTGACGATCGCACTTTGTTGGGCTTGGCGAAATACTTGATTTAAGCGGACTAGTGGCACTCGATTAGAATTAATCAGGTCAGCGAGTATGCTTCCTGGTCCTACAGATGGTAACTGATCGATATCGCCTACTAACAACAGTTGAGCATTTTTGGCGATCGCTTTCAGCAGCGAGTTAGCCAGAAATAAGTCCAGCATACTGGCTTCATCAACGACAATTGCTGTTACTGGCAAAGGATTCTCGCTGTCGCGCTTAAAGCCCATTGTTTTGGGGTCAAATTCCAACAAGCGATGTATGGTTTTTGCTTCCAAACCAGTCATTTCACTCAAGCGTTGGGCGGCGCGTCCTGTGGGTGCTGCTAAGGCAATGGATTTACCCATCGCTTTCCACAGTGACACAATGGTGTGGGTGGTGAATGTTTTGCCGACTCCGGGCCCGCCTGTAAGTATCATTACAGGGGCGTAAGCTGCCATTTCTACTGCTTCTTGCTGCTGGGTGGAAAGTTCAATTTTTTGGCTGGTGGTAAAGCGTTCCAGCCAAGAACGAACACGGGGAAAGTCGGTAGCAACAGGTTGATTCAGGCGTTGGTGTATCAGTTGTGCTAGGTTTTGTTCTGTGTGGAAGAAAGCAGGCTTGTAGCAATTCATTATTTTATCGGCGCTACTTTCTCTAATTAGCTCGTCCTTGAGAGCCATGTCTTTGATAATTTTTGTAAGTGCGGCTTCTGGTGGCTGATGAGTTTCAGTAGTTAATAAGGGAATTACTTTCTCAATCAGTTCGGCTTGGGGTAAATAGCAGTTTCCATCTTCTGCTGCTTCACTTAAAGCATGGATAATTCCCGCACAGTATCTATATTCGGAATCTGGTGCAACTCCTAAATTCCGAGCAATTTTATCAGCAGTGAGAAAGCCAATACCGTAGATGTCGGTAGCTAACTGATAAGGATTATTCGTAACTGTAGCGATCGCCTCATCACCGTACTGTTTATAAATTTTTACCGCGTAGGTAGTAGAAACACCATGTCCTTGTAAGAACACCATCACCTCTTTGATGGCTTTTTGGGTTTCCCAAGCGGTTTTAATCATATTTATCCGCTTCTTAGCTATACCTTGAACTTCCACCAAGCGCTCAATTTGGTTTTCAATAATTTCTAGAGTTTCCAATCCAAAGTGTGCAACTATTCGCTTTGCTGTTACTGGCCCTACACCTTTAATTAGTCCACTACCCAAATACTTTTCAATACCTGTAAGGCTGGCAGGTTTGGTTTCTTTGTAATTTATTACTTGAAATTGCGGCCCATACTGCGGATGGTCACGCCAGAAACCGGTTAGTTGCAATGTTTGCCCCGGTTGGATATTAGCAAAGCTACCGACAATTGTGGTTAAATCTTTAACACCAGAGCGTGTCAGCCGTGCCACTGTATACCCCGATTCCTCAGAGTAGAAAGTCAAGCGTTCGACTACTCCAGTAATAGTTTCGTGTTGCTCTACTAGCGTGGACATTGCTTGCTGATTAACAATAGGAGCTTTATAGTACATTTATACTAAATATATGATAAAAAGTTGTATCTGTTATACAGCATCTAAAAAGCAGGTGCTATGCCTAAACGCCTTCTCGTAGTTGAATCCCCTGGTAAAGTCAAAAAACTCAGTGAAATTCTCGGTGCTGAGTGGATTGTGCGTGCCAGTTGCGGCCATATTCGCGAACTCAGCGATCAAGGAGAAGATTCGCTGGGATTTAGTATGGATAACGGTAATGTGCAATGCAACTATGTCCCCCGTGACCAACGCTCAAAGGAAACAATTCAGCAATTAAAGACTGTAGCTAAACAGGTAAGTGAAGTTGTTTTAGCGACCGATCCAGACCGAGAAGGGGAAACGATCGCTTGGCATCTTAAAGAAGTGCTAGGTTTAAGAGAAGCCAAGCGAGTAGTATATACAGAAATTACCGCCTCGGCTGTCAGAACTGCGATCGCTCATCCGCGAAAACTTGACCTAAATTTAGTCGGTGCAGGTTTGTGTCGAGATTGCCTAGATAAACTAGTAGGCTATAAGGGCAGTCCGTTAGTATGGGCATTAAATAATGGTGCTAAGAGTGTGGGCAGAGTGCAGAGTGCCACATTACACCTAATTTGTCAGCGAGAACGCGAAATACAAACCTTTGTACCCCAAGATTACTGGAGTGTTTGGGTAGATTATGCTGAGGGATTCCGGGCTTTTTATCATGGGATGGCGAATGCTCCCCAGGAAGCAGCAAAGCAGGAAACAGAGGTGCATGATGATACCACGGTTAATAATCAAACAGCACCAGAATCTACACGCGTACTTTCCGAAGCAGAAGCCAACCGCTTAGTTGAAGAAGCGAAACGCCATCCCCATCAAGTTGTGCAATATGAAGGGAAAGTTACCAACCGCCAACCACCGCCACCGTTTATCACTTCCACTCTCCAGCAAGCTGCTGGTTCTCGGTTGCGATTTGCACCTGAGAAAACCATGCAAGTAGCTCAAAAGCTTTATGAAGCAGGGTTAATTACCTACATGCGGACAGATTCAGTGATGTTAAGTCCTGAATTCTGTGAAAGTGCGCGCAAGTGGTTAGAAGCAAACGATCCGCAGAATGTACCGCAACGCACAACGAGACATCGCAGCAACAAAACTGCGCAAGAAGCCCATGAAGCGATCCGTCCGACAGATGTATTTCGTCCTTCGGTGGAGTTACGAGTGCAATTGCCTGCCGATGAGTTTAACTTATATGTTTTAATTTGGAAAAGAGCGATCGCTTCTCAATGTCGTCCTGCTCAACTGCGGAAAACGAAAGTTGTCATTCAATCTGGTCAAATTTTTTGGCAAGCCAGAGGACAAGTCGTTGAATTTTTAGGATATGCAAGGTACTGGCCAAATCTTGGTAAAGATACTATCTTGCCAGCTTTGCAACAAGGACAGATGCTAACTTTAGCAGATGCAGGACATGAGAAAAAACAAACTCAACCGCCGCCACGTTACAGCGAACCAAAATTAGTGCAACTGATGGAGCGTAAAGGTATTGGTCGTCCCAGTACTTATTCTCCCACCATTGCTACATTGAAAAAACGAGATTATATCCAGCTAACAAAAGAAAGTATCCAGCCCACAACTCTAGGGTTAGAAGTTGACGTTTTTTTACAAAAAGCGTTACCAGATTTACTTGAGGCAGAATTTACCGCCAAAATGGAAGATGCCCTAGATGCGATCGCTTCTGGAAAACAGCCTTGGCAGCAATACCTCACCAGTTGGAATCAAAATTACTTTGCACCAGCATTGGCAAAAGCAAAAACTGTAGTTGTGAGTTCAGGAATTGGGGCGAAAACTTCTGCTGTCGCTGAACGCAAATTTGAAACTTCTAGAACTCGTTGCCCTGAATGTAATAAATTTCTCGCGAAAATTCCCAGCAGTAAACTCAAAAAGAAATACTTTCTCAAATGTAATAACGGCTGTGAAAATATTGTCTTGTTTTGGAATGAGTTTCAGAAAGCTTGGGAAGCACCGCGAACCAAAGAAACCAAGAATGAGAAATCTCCAACCAAGATTAGCTCACATCCTTGCCCAGTGTGTAAAAAGTTTTTGGAGGAGTACAGCTACACCAAAGATGGACAGCGCAAAACCATGCTGCGATGTTCCGATCCCCAGTCTCGTCAAGACAAAAAACATAAAGATGTGGCTTACTTTAATACACAGAAAGGTTGGTGGAGTCCCAAGTTTGGTGAGATGAAAGTGTAATTTTAGTTTTTTATCTTGAAATCAAGTTACCATCACCTGCGATCGCTCGTCGCGCCACAACTGATATAACCGATTCGCTGGCATTGTCAAATATAAAATATCCCCAGGATTAAGTTGGGTTTCTAGTAAATCCCAGCCGTGAAAGGTTTGGCAACTTGTTTCTACGTACAAAGGCACAAAGTCAGCAGACATGGCTACATCTTTCACAAATTGGCCGCAAAAGGGGTGTATCTGTGTAATCATCGTAGCAAATGCTACCCAAAGGCTATCTGCTGTGATGCCATTACCTAGGATGCGTCCCCCTAGCGCAGCTGCGGCAAAAGCTGGGGCCGCCAATTCCGCAGGACTTAGTACAGCCTCGAAATCAAATACTTGTTGGGCCATACCCGCAAAATCAGGGTCGGCATAATGGACAATGACTGGAATGCTAGGCGATAATCCTTTGGCTTTCAGAGCAATCTCTAAGTTAATCGCATCGTTGCTGGTAACAGCCAGCACTGCGGCAGCAGTATTTATATTACTGGCTTTGAGTATTGTTCGGAAACTGGCATCGCCTTGAATTACAGGAATGCCGAGTCCGCGAGTGGTGTTGACAAATCTATTGTTGCTGTCGGTTTCAATAACTACCACCTCATGCCCACTGGCGTGAATTTCTTGGACAATTTTGACGCCAATGCCACTCAAGCCGCAAACTATGTAATGATGGCGCTGGGGTATGCGAGCTGCGTCCCAAAATTGCTTGAAGCGGTTTCCCAGCACAAAATCAGTGAGCATTGCATACCAAATACCAATTACCGCTGCTCCAACCAGCATCATCACAACGGTAAATATCTTGATAGTATTGGGAGCATTTTCTACTATTTTGTCATTACCACCGGCTCCAGTAATCATGCCAACAGCAAAATATAAAGCATCGACAAAAGAGATATTTAAATTAGCAGAAACATAGGTAAGTGTAGCAAGTAAAATAATTACTAATAGAACAGCTGCCATCGCTACAACCGATTGGGCATGTTTTTGAAATTGCTTCAGACTAGTACAGACTTTGAGCAGTTTTCTTACCCATGATTTACGGATGGGACGGATGCGGGGTTGGATACCAACAATTATGCGATCGCCTACTTTTAATTCTTGTCCAGATAAAACCGCAGTTATCAAATCTATCTCGCCTTGCACAGGCAAGTAATAAATCAGCATCCGCGAACGATCTTCCCATAAATCACTTAGTTTACAACCTAGCCAAGGATGGTATTCATCTATATATTCTTCTTGAATCGGCCAGGTTTGTTGAAATAACTTAATTTGTCCGATCGCTTTATTACCTAGTGCAGCAAAAGTAAATACTGGTGCTGCCAAACCAACAACACTCATACTCAAGTGATCTGGCAATGTCTGATCCAGACGCTCGGCCAAACTTGTATTATAAAAGCGGTTGATAATCCGAATTTGGGGATTCAGTACTCGCGCTTGTAACATAATTGCTAAATTGCGCGCATCATCCGAACCAGCAATTACTAAAGTATGAGCCTGTTCAATTCCCGCTGCTGTTAGGGTAGCAGCTGTGTGTAAATCGCCAACAATCACATCTCCAGCCGCTTCGCTAGGGATGGGTTTGTGATGAATACCAACGACAAACGCACCCTGCTGTCTTAGCAACCGAAAGACTTTATATCCAGTACGTCCTAAGCCACAAACAATAATTCGAGGTTTCATGAAATAGCAGCATTATTTGAGAAGGGGCTGCATTCTTAGATATTTATTAATATTGTTGCCCACTTTCCTTAGCTATAACTGTAGCTGAGAACACGGTAAGCCCAAATAAAACGGCACTTTTATAAATTGCTACAAGTCAATGTTATTTAGATAGCTTAGATGGGCAAAACTTCAATTTATGGATAATTTGTTACAACTAAAACTTCTCGGTGGTATTTTATGCCCACTAGCTGTAGTGGGAACAATGTATGCTTCTGCACAAGCACAGCCACAGTCAGTACCAGGGCCAATTTCTGCCCCCAATGTGACAATGAATGTCCAAACTAAGGCTGGTACTTGTCCCCAGACAGTTGGGTTATGGTGGTTAACATTGCCTTATGAAGGTGGTGCTGAACATACAGTAGTTGCAGATACTAGAGCATTTGCCAACTCTAGTAAGTTAGTTTCATCTAATAAGCAGTTTGTTGAATTTGTGTCACCTTTACGTGAGGATTACGCTTCTTGTGTTGGTCAAACACAGAGTCAAGAATATCCTTTCTATACTGTGCAATTTAAGAATAAACAAGCTTATTTCCGTGTAGATTTGCAAAAAATTAATGCCCCAGGTAAGTTAATCAATTACAAAACTGTAGCAGCTTCTCGTCCTTATGTAAGGTGGGCGATCGCAGACTAAAAATCGCGTTCTCTTGAATCAAAATTATCAGGGCTGATTCTAAGACGATAGGACGCAGGAATGTTGTGTATACATAGTCGGTTAAAGCACAGGAGATTTTACGCCAATCGCAAATGGTGTATGGCATTTATAACCCAATACGGTTCAGTTAAGAAAATTCTTCTGTGAAGGCAAGGGAACAGGGAACAGGGAACGGGGAACAGAGAGAGAAAAAACAGGCTTATCTGAACTGTATTGATTTATAACCACTTCGTGACCAAAGTCATGGTTGATTCATTACTTTCGTCTGAATCATTCTTTTATCAAAATAGTTTTAATAACTAATAGGGGCGAAAAGCAGTTACTACTTAATAGTGGGTCAGGACATGAATAAGTAGTAGCTGTAAATCCCTGGGTTAAAGCTAGTTCACTCCTTATTGCAAATATAGCTGACATACTCACAGCTATATGAGCAGAATCAACAATCATTTCTCATTAAGATCATCTAGAAGCTACTTATCTGTAGCTTCTTTTTTTATGCAGAATTTAGAGGAAATAGATATTGTAGCGTTCTCATTTGCTACATAGAGAATCAATGCAATATCTCAGGTTATTGCTGAGTTACTTGCTAACTTTCCAGTTAAAAAATCTCTCCCCAGCCCTACCGTATAAGCCGGAAACAATTCCTAGATTGTGCATTAAGCTCCTCAAGCTTGCAGCTTGGGGGTGGTTGGCTGTATGGAGGAGGGGTCAGTCCTTTGATTCGCCAAATGTAAAGTTAAAATAAGAATAATTATTACAATACCAACTTTCTAAAGTGATTAATAAGTTAAATAAGTATGAGGCTAAAGGACTATTGATGCCCATTGCGAGCTTCGTCCCTAGCTTAAATAAAAATCAGAATCTTTAATAATTTAAATTTTGAGTAAAATTTTTATAATAAGTAAATCTTTATGACAGAATTGTTACATAATTTTTTTTTCCTAATCAGTTTATCCCACATGGGCATTGTTACCTTTGGCAGCCACAATTAGTCTGGTTGCATATCATCTCAGATTCGCTAATTGCACTGGCTTATTATTCAATTCCAGTGATGCTGGTTTATTTTGTCCGCAAGCGAAGAGATGTGCCTTTCGACTGGATTTTTCTGATGTTTGGCACATTCATCGTTGCTTGTGGCACAACCCATGTCATAGAAGTGTGGACGCTTTGGCATCCCACCTATTGGCTATCAGGACTGATTAAAGCTATCACTGCCTTTGTATCTGTATATACAGCTATAGAACTGGTGTCATTAATTCCTAAAGCGCTTGTTCTACCTAGCCCTGCCGAATTAGAAGCAGCAAACTGCCAACTAGCCAAGGAAATTGTTGAACGCAAACGAACCGAGGAGGAGTTAAGAGAAAGTGAACAACGTTGGCAGTTAGCTCTGCGTGGTAATAACGATGGCATTTGGGACTGGAACGTTAAAAATAATGAAGTTTTCTTCTCGGCTCGCTGGAAGGAAATGCTCGGTTATCAAGAGCAAGAGATTTCCAACCATTTCGATGAAATGATCAAACGAGTGCATCCAAATGATCTCGATAGGGTGAAAAAAGCAGTTAAGGATCACTTTGCTAAGAGAACACCGTTTTACACTAAGGAGTATCGTGTTTTATGTAAAGACGGCGCATACAAATGGATTTTGGATCGGGGTCAAGCGCTGTGGGATGAAGATGGTAAAGTAGTGCGGATGGTAGGCTCGCATACTGATATTACCGAGCGTAAGCAAGCAGAGGAAAATCTCAGCCAACTACTCGACCAATTAGAAAGCAAAGTTGAGGAACGGACAGTAGAGTTAAAAAGAATTAACGCATCACTACAGGCAGAAATTACTGAACGTCAGCGAATCGAGGAGGCATTACGAGAAAGCGAACAGCGATTTCGTGCCGCATTCGATCAAGCAGCTGTTGGTATTGCTCATGTGGGAATTGATGGACGGTGGTTATTAGTTAACCAAAGGCTTTGCGATATTGTTGGTTATACATCCCAAGAACTACAATTGCGAACTTTCAAAGATATTACTTATCCAGATGACATGAAAGCCAGTCTGAAATACGTTGACCAAATATTAGCAGGTGATATTCCTACTTTCTCTTTGGAAAAGCGTTATTTACGTAAAGACAGTTCTATAGTCTGGATTAATGTAACTGTATCTTTAGTTCACGAACCTTCTGGTATTCCAAAGTATTTTATTGCTGTAATCGAGGATATTAGCGATCGCAAGCAATCAGAGGAACAAATCCAAGCATCACTTCGAGAAAAAGAGGTTCTATTAAAAGAAATTTATCATCGGGTCAAAAACAATTTCCAGGTAATTTCCAGCCTGTTGAGCTTGCAATCTGAATATATCAAAGACAAACAGGATATGGAAATATTCCAACAAAGCCAAATGCGGATCGCATCAATGGCTTTGGTTCACGAAAAAATGTATCAATCACGAGACTTATCGAGAATTAATTTCGGTGAATATGTCCAAGATTTGGTAGCAACTTTATTGACTACATACGAAGTCTCTGAAGATGCGATCGCCCTGAATATAGATATCGAAGAGCATATTTTACTAGGCTTAGATACAGCAATTCCTTGTGGATTAATTATTCATGAACTTGTTTCTAATTCTTTAAAATATGCATTCCCATTGGGGAGAAATGGTGAAATTGGCATCGCAATTAGAAAAATATTAGAAAATAGAATTTTACTTACTATTCGTGATAATGGCATTGGTTTACCTGCAAACTTCAATTTTACAGATACAGCATCATTAGGTTGGCAATTAGTAGATGCGTTAGCCAGTCAGCTTATAGGCGATATCAATATTCACAGCGATATCGGAGTAGAATTCCAGATATCATTTCCCATAGGATAATTGTACAGAGATACCAAATGACAAACGCCAAGATTTTGGTTGTAGAAGATGAAGCTATTGTGGCTAAGGATTTACGAAATCGACTGACAAGATTTGGTTATATGGTTCCTGGCGTTGCTTCTTCAGGACAAGATGCAATTAATAAAGCACTAGAATTTTGTCCAGATTTAGTGCTAATGGATATTAGATTGAAAGGTGAAATGGATGGTGTAGAAGCTGCTCAAGAAATTCATAAGCATTTAGATATACCTATAATTTACCTAACTGCTTATGCGGATGATAATACATTAGAGCGAGCAAAGGTTACTGAGCCATTTGGTTATCTACTCAAACCTTTTAAAGAAAGAGAACTACAAACTAATATTGAAATAGCATTGACTAAACATAGGCTAGAAAAAGAATTAAAAGCCAGCCAGAAATGGCTATCTACATTGCTTAGAAGTATAGGTGATGGAGTAATTGCTAGCGATGTCCAAGAGTCAGTAAATTTTATGAATTCTGTGGCAGAAAATTTGACAGGATGGCAACAAGAAGAAGCTTTGGGAAGAAATTCAGCAGAAATATTTAACATTGCCAATGCAGCAACTCGTAACTCTATTGAAAGTCCGATCAAAAAAGTTCTTCAAGATGGTGCAGTCATCGAACTACCGGAAGAAACTATTCTAATTGCTAAAGATGGTCAGGAAGTACCAATTGATGATAGTGCTGCACCAATTAGAGATGACAAAGATAATATTATAGGTGCAGTTTTGATATTTCGGGATATTACTGAGCGCAAAAAGGCTAGTGAAGCGCGGAAAAGGGAAATTGAGCAAACGCAACTTGTAGCGCAGTTAGAAGAACTCAATCAACTTAAAAATGATTTTTTAAATTTAGCTTCCCATGAATTGCGATCGCCTCTCAACAACATGAAGGTGATGATTGAAGTATTGCAAGTCTCTACCAATCCTCAGACATTCCAGCGTTATCTGGATTTGATGAGAGCTGAGTGCGATCGCGAGATAGCTCTCATTAACGATTTGTTAGACTTACAACGACTGGAAACTTCTTGCTATTTCCCCATTGCTCCTGACGCACTACTATTACAGGATTGGTTACCTTTATTGATCGAGCCGTTTCAAGCTCGTGTTGCAGAACATCAACAAACTCTACAGCTAAATGTCCCTTCTCATCTGCCAGCATTGATATCAGACCGCACCAGCTTAGAACGAATATTAATAGAATTGCTCAATAACGCCTGCAAATATACTCCTGCTGGCGGTGAAATCATCGTAAATGTGCGTCATAACTTCTCGGTAGCACCCCCGCAAACTATCATTACTGTTAGTAACTCAGTAGAAATTCCCACAGCAGAATTAGCGCGAATTTTTGAGAAATTCTATCGCATCCCTAATGCAGACTACTCGAAACAAGGCGGTACGGGGTTAGGATTAGCCATAGTACAAAAGATAATGGAACAACTCCAAGGCAGCATTCAAGTAGAAAGCAGCGAGGGATGGACAATTTTCTCGCTCACACTAACTGATTTAGTAGTTCCTTTCAACGAGTAGTCTGCAATATGGCTATATGCGCTCAACTCAATACAAAAGTATACATTTCTTAATATTCTTAGCTTGTTACTCAATTCAGAGAATTAATATTTTCTTTCATTCAATAGATAGGGGAAATAAGAGTTGTTTAGAGTTAATATTCGGCTTGTGAATGTCTGAAGAACGTTAATATTCGCCCTGGAGTCTATCCAGGGCCTTATTTTTAAGATTTAACTTTATTTAACTTAGATGTGGCTCAAAGACAACGACCGAGTGTATTTTGCCTTTTACATCTGTGATGGGTCACAACATAACACTTTTAGGAATATTTGTACACCCCAAATAGAAAGATGATATCTAAGAAGAGTATGTCTAAATTATCTATATATGGTAAACACCTGGTATATCTGGAGGCTTGGTCTTAGCCGAGCCTTTTTCATATATAGTATATAAGTATGTAAGTATATGCTTATATGCTGAGAATTTTTCACATAGCTAGTATCTTCAGCAAGTAATTGCTTAGCAGTTTTTGGCATATTTGGATACAACCCCTAGGATGATGCTCTGTCATAAGAGTAGGTCTAAATTTATTTAGTACGTTGTTAAGCACAGCAATGATCGAGGTTTGGCTCGCGACCAAACCTTTTTTTCTTAACAACAAGGTTACTTTCTATCAGCCTTGAGACAATTTGCACACATCCTCTAGGATGATGAACTGCAAGTAAAGGTAAGTCTAAATTAAGCTTGGTGTAGTAAATGCTTGGTATATACAGAGGCTTGGACAAACCAAGCCTCTTTCATGTTTGTAGAGCGACAAATTATTTGTCCGTGGCGACAGATTGTTGATCAAATTTACACTCATCAGCCTTTAGGATAACTGGATACAGCCCTCAGGAAGATGAAATATACAAAAGTTAGTCCTAAATTAATCTGGGATGTCTGTTTAAGCACCAGGATATGAGGAGGCTTAGTTTAATGCTGAGCCTTTTTCTTCTGGATAGCAGATGCGATCGCATTCAGATAAATTGCGCTGTTAATTATACAGTTGGTTGCGAGAAAAGCTGATCCCAGTCAATTACAGGCGGTCTTGTTCCCTGATTCACCAATTCAAAAATTTGCTTTTCACTCGCTGGGTGAAAAAGACACTCCACACAAGCTGCGGCCACGTCAATTCGGCTAGCATCAGCTAAGAGTTTATCGCCCTTGCCGATTACCACACCTAACTTGCTGTCTGTTTTTGCTTTAAAAAGAGTGTTGAGGTCGTATGAGGTATAAGGGCCATCAATCAAACGTCCGGGACGGATAATAGTGTAGGGTAATCCCGAATTAACGATCGCTTGCTCACCTTTTTCTTTAGCATCCAAGACGCCAAAGCCATTGAGAATAGTCCAAGGAAGCTGATCTTTACGCAGAATGCCGCAAGAAGAAACGAAAACAAATCGCTGGAGATTAGGTGGTGCTGCTGCTACTAAGTTACTGACACCTTGAGCATCAACCTTTGCCGGACTGTTCTTGGCTCTAGATTCACGATGTTTACGATCAACAAGCAACTGAACCCATTCAATCCAACTAGGACTGGGGTCAAAGTCCCATTTACTAGAAGGAAACGCACTAGTACCAGTACAACAGATGATATGAGTGACATTCTCCATTGCGGCTGGAAGTGTAGCTGGGTCGCGGATATCACCAACAGCAACTTCGACTCTGTTATTAAACATATTTTGGGCTTTTGCTGGATTGCGTGTCAGGATGCGAACCCTTAAGCCTTTTTCTAGCAGTTCACCTACTACAAGTTGCCCTACTCCACCAGTAGCACCAGCAACTAGCACCAAATCTTTAACTGAAGAAGTCATAATTGCCCCTAAGATAGCCTATTGCTAATCTAATCAAAAATGCCGTTCAAGCCATCGCTCTATGGGTGATGCTGTCTAACTGCATTTTATGCCTCACGCCAAAAAGCTCTTAATCAAAAGCCCAATCGTTATGATTGGGCTTTTGGGTGGGGTTATATTCCCCAAACAGTTAAATATAGAAAGTTAGCAATAAATCAATATCCTTTTATCCTGAAGATAACTACCATTGCCAAGTAGCCAGTTCCAGAAAATTTAAACACAAATTTCCGGAGGATTTTAGTAACAATCAAAAAGTGGATGCGATCTACATAGCATTGGGGTTTTATGGGTAATTAAGCCCCGTAGCCCCAGATTTAGACAATTTAGATACTATGCGATCGCTGTTTTACCACTAATCCTCCAAATATTCTCAATGGCATTGCTGGGGCAAGCACTTATACCAAGAACAGATGGTAGCTTGATTTTTGCGGCACGGTACTAGTTGATTAATTGGTAAAGAATGCTATCTGAACTAGAACTGTGCAATGCTATCTGGGCTATGAGTTTGCCTTGCCAATATATATCTCCACAGTAGAAGCCGCAAAGCATACGAGCAAGTTATAATTCTCTTGCGGAGAGACGTAACAAAAATTTATGAGTAACCCCATTTTGCAAGCCTTTTTCGTCGGCAGAGCTGTAGCTGAAGTTGTTAACGAACGCTTAGAGGTCGCCTTAACTGATGCTTTAAGCGAACTTGGCAAATTTGATGCTGAAGCTAGAGAACAGTTGCGCCAGTTCACAGATGAAGTCTTAGAGCGGGCAAATCGAGCCGCAGAGGCTGCTAATGTTGGTCAATCTACTACTACAGTACGTGGACCAAGCGGTTCTGACCCAGTTGACTTGCAAGCCATGATTGATGAACTGCGAGCAGAAATCGCCTTATTGCGTACCGAATTGCAGAAGTATCGTAGTAGTTCTGTATAAAAGTTAAGAAAAATCTACTAGAAAGCATACTTAGTCATTAGTCATTAGTTATTTGCCATTAGTCAAAAGTTATGGACACATGACAAACAACAGAGGACGAATGACATTTGATCACAAACAGTTTAGGAATCAGAGTGTCTTTTCTTCCAGGTGATTCGGTTAAAAACCAACGGTACGCAACAAATATGGAAAAAGGTTATTCGGATAAGGCATACCGTTGGAATCGGGAAAATTATTCTAGTAGACGGCGCTTTGTGGACATTTGGTCTTTTGTGTTGACCTTAATGTTCAAGCTTTGGCGATACAACAAATCCTGGAGTTATCCAGGCGGAATAACTGAGGCAAAGCAAGCTGCAAGGCGGAAAGCGCAAGCTGTCTGGATTCGTAATACTCTGCTCGACTTAGGACCAACCTTTATTAAAGTTGGGCAGTTATTTTCCACCCGTGCTGATATATTTCCGCTCGAATATGTAGAAGAACTAGCAAAGTTACAAGATAAAGTACCCGCCTTTAGCTATGACCAAGTAGAGACGATTATTCAGCGAGAACTAGGTAAGAAAATTCCCGATCTTTTCCAGAATTTTGATCCTATTCCCTTAGCGGCTGCTAGTTTAGGGCAAGTACACAAAGCTGTGCTGTATAGTGGCGAAGCCGTTGTTGTGAAAGTGCAGCGTCCTGGACTGAAGAAGCTATTTGAAATTGATTTACAGATTCTTAAAGGAATTACTCGGTATTTTCAAAACCATCCCAAATGGGGACGGGGGCGAGATTGGCTCGGAATTTATGAAGAGTGTTGTCGCATTCTTTGGGAAGAAATTGATTATTTGAACGAAGGCCGTAATGCTGACACTTTCCGGCGTAACTTTCGTGGCTACGATTGGGTAAAAGTACCTAGGATTTACTGGCGTTATACCTCACCCCAAGTACTAACTTTGGAGTATCTCCCAGGAATTAAAATTAGCCAATACGAAGCAATAGAGGCTGCGGGTTTAGATCGCAAGATAATTGCCCGTCAAGGTGCCCAAGCTTACCTCTTGCAGCTGCTCAATAATGGCTTTTTCCATGCCGATCCCCACCCAGGAAATATTGCCGTTAGTCCGAATGGGGATTTGATATTTTACGATTTCGGTATGATGGGGCGAATTAAATCCAATGTGCGTGAAGGACTGATGCAAACGCTGTTTGGTATTGCCCAAAAAGATGGCGATCGCGTAATTCAGTCTTTGATCGATTTAGGAGCGATCGCACCAGTAGATGATATGGGGCCAGTGCGGCGTTCAGTCCAGTATATGCTGGATCATTTCATGGACAAGCCCTTTGAAAACCAATCAGTTGCGGCAATCAGTGACGACCTCTACGAAATAGCGTATAATCAACCATTTAGATTTCCAGCAACCTTCACTTTTGTGATGCGAGCTTTTTCCACTCTTGAGGGAGTTGGCAAAGGCTTAGATCCAGAATTTAATTTTATGGAAGTTGCCAAACCGTATGCAATGCAACTTATGACCAATATGAATGGTTCTGAGAGCAATAGCTTCCTAAATGAATTAAGCCGCCAAGCAGTTCAGGTCAGTACTACTGCTTTTGGGCTACCACGTAGATTAGAAGATACACTAGAAAAGTTAGAGCGCGGCGATATGCGTATGCGGGTCCGTTCTCTAGAAACGGAACGCTTACTGAGGCGGCAAAGCAATATTCAAATCGGAATTAGTTACGCTCTGCTTATCAGTGGATTTACGCTTTCAGGCACCATTTTATTGGTGAATCATTATGTATTATTAGCAGTACTAGCTGGTGTAATTGCAGCAGCGATCGCAGGGCTACTGATTCGATTACTTTTACGTCTCGAACGTTCTGACCGTATGTATTAATTTTTGCAGTAAAAATTTATGAAACTTAATTTCACGGGTCTTAGCGATCCGGGACTTATTCGTTCTAATAACCAGGATGCCTACTATATTGACCCTGAAAAGCGATTCTGCATCGTTGCTGATGGTATGGGTGGTCACGCTGGCGGAGAAGAAGCCAGTCGAATTGCCACTGAGGAAATTCAGGCGTATTTAGTTGAGAATTGGCAATCTCCTCAGTCATCTCAGGAATTGCTAGTACAAGCTTTATGGCGGGCTAATGAAGCAATTTTGCAAGATCAGCAAAATTATCCTGAACGCGCTGACATGGGTACAACGGCTGTAGTAGTTGTATTTCGCGACCCAGAGTCGCCTTGGTGTGCTCATGTTGGCGATTCTAGACTTTATCGGCTTCGGAATTCCCAATTAGAACAGATCACAGAAGACCATACTTGGGTGGCAAGAGCCATTAAACTCGGTGATATTACTTTCGAGGAAGCGCGGATTCATCCGTTTCGTCACGTTTTATCACGCTGTTTGGGGCGAGAAGACTTACATCAAATCGATGTCCAACCTTTAGATGTTAAAGTTGGCGATCGCTTGCTGTTGTGCAGTGATGGTCTGACAGAAGAACTGGTAGAGCGCAAAATTGCTGACTATCTTCAAGACAACTCTGTGCTAGAAAAAGCAGCCTACGCTCTAGTTGAGGCTGCTAAAGCTCATGGTGGACATGATAATATTACGGTCGCGATCGTCGCAGTAGAGGAGAATTAATTCCCAAGTGATAGTCAACAGGAGGCTATGCGTTGCTTGGGTTCCCAAAGTACTCTTTCGCTCTTATGACTTGCAGACGCCCATAGAGAGGTTTCCCGCAGGGTAGCAACTGCGTCGTAGACTCTGCCGACTTCTAGACGTCCTTAGGGCGACAGCGCTGCACAGAACGCCCCTAGATAGACTAGGGCAGATGTCCGCATAAGATTAACTGGCGTGCAAATGTCGTCACCTCTGCTAACCTCTAATACCTGGCGTTTAAAGATCAAATGTCTAATAACCTAGACTTTTGAATATTTTTGGTAAATATACTCAGCAATTTGTTCAGCCTGAGCATTTTTCCCATTTCTAACTTGATACAAATATTTCTAGCCTTCCAAGTTACCTAAAGGAGGCTGAATTTCCATATTTTGTTAGATTGACATCTTGTCGTTAATGAGGTATAGAGGATATAATAATTTACCCAGATTTCCTTTTATTTCTTCTTAAGAAAACCTTAAAAGCAATACTAGGAAAAGCAATGCTTTGGCTTACCTATGGTTAGCTAACATGCAAATTTAACGAAATCCGTCTTAACAGGCAGACTTCGGTTGTATGTCAGTAGAGTTAGGTGTCACACAACCAAACAGAAAACTAACCCATAGGTATGTGGGCAAAATTAAGCCATAAGGATGTAGGCAATTTCGTCAAACTATTGTTATCTTTCTTAATACAGAGGAACAAAGGTGTAACGAATACCAGTCCCAGTATTATCCTTTTCTCACTTCTGTAACCTAAACCAACATAAACTTTACGCGTTGTTTTTTTTGGAGTTAACTATGAACGGACCAATCGAACTGTCCTTGGAACAACAATTCACTATCCGCTCATTTGCCACCCAAGTGCAACATATGAGCCACGATCAAGCTAAAGACTTTTTGGTCAAGCTTTATGAGCAAATGGTAGTACGTGAGGCAACTTATCAAGAGTTACTTAAGCACCAATGGGGCTTAGATTCAGGCTCCACTTTGGCATAGATTATGTTCTATAGTCGCAGTGGACGACCTCCTTCTCTTGCTCGGTTCCAACGAGGAAAAAAGCTGGGGATGCTGGGGCGTCAACTTCGATAGGCAATTCCACTAAAATTGACAGCAAATAAAAAATATCATTGAATCCTAGCCATCAAGCTAAATTCACCACATGTAAATCAACTATCTATACTTAGCCAAACAACTTACTGTTAGCTACTTTGATAGTCGCACTTCTGCATCTTCAATAAACTAACTGCACTCTGTACAGAGTAATATTTGTAGAAATTTAAATAAATGCACTTCCTACAAGTCTTACCGTAGCCAATTATATTTTTTATAAATACAACTTACAACTAGTTATAGATTTTTATTAACAAAACTTAACTATTTTTGCGTTTATGCTCTCATTCATACATAAGTTACGTAAAATACAAATATATTTACTTAGCCGGAAAGGTCAAATTGGGAATTACTATTTATTCCTTCCAACTTTGTCAAAATCAAGGGCTTAATTTTTTCATATTCGCGTTTTAGCAAACCCTTACTCATTTGGGGTTCTGCGGAAGAAACCAGAACTTGACTGCTTGTTGCCCACTCCTGTAATTTTTGGCATTGGGCAGGCGCAATACTGCAAACTAGCATATGAGAACATGTACCTGGTGTCTCTCTAGCAAAGAATAACAGGCGATAGTAACCTGTTTGTCCCAGTGCAGTGGCTATTTCTTGGCCGAAACTGGTTTTTAGATCGAGGTAGTAAGGCAACCATTTAGGGCCATGCTTGCGGTTATAGATCGCAGTAATCCACAGCAGCATGGGGTGGGGGATAGTAATAAACAGAAATTGATTGTAGCGTTTACAGACTAAGCGCTTTTGAATTTCCTCTTGCGGTAGCATTATCCACAGAGATGGTAAAGTTCCGGCATTAGTACGGATGATTTGAGGAAAAACAATATCCGCAATTGGTTTATTTTGAGGCCAAGAATAGGTGGGAGCGATTTCGCTCTCAAAATCAGATCTCTGTGAGTCAGCTTTTGTCTGTTGTGCAAGTTCAACTTTAACTGTCTTCCCATCAGCCAGCACATCAGTTTCTGAGATAGTAAGGCGTGTGTGATAATGCTGTTCTATAGATGCTAAAACGCTAAGGATTTCACTAATATTTTGGGGGCGATCGCTTGCTGCTTTAGCGAGACAACTCATCACTAAATCTTCCACTTGCTTTGGTAATTGCAAAGCAGGAGCAGCCTCAGCAAAAGAAGTTGGTTCTTGATAACGATGCGCTTTATACCATGCGCCAAAAGAGGCGGTTGTTGGCACCAATGGCATCGTGCCTGTGAGCATCTCAAACATCATAACGCCCAAACTGTAAATATCAGAGCGGTTGTCTAATTCTTTACCCTCCATCTGTTCTGGAGAAGAATAAGCTAAAGTGCCCAAATAATAGTTAGTAACATTGCCATCTGACTGTAGTAACTTAGCAATACCAAAATCTAGAACCTTCACCAATTCCCCAAAACTGGAATCTTGAATTACCAACATATTACTGGGCTTAATATCGCGATGGATAATTGGGTAGATAGTGCCATCAACCGAGATGCCATCATGAGCACATTGCAAACCCAGACAGATCTGACGCACCATACTCAAAAATCTTGGTAAAGTCAGATTTTGGAGACGAACAATATTGCTCAAACTCTGTCCTTGCAAATATTCCATGACATAGAAGGGGGTATTCTTGCCATCTACTCCATAGTCCATGACTCTGACAATGTGAATGCTTTTTTGCCCTAGTAAGGCACAGGTTTTCGCTTCTCGCTCAAAACGTTCTTGCAATCGCATTTTTTCATTTTGTATGGATAACGCAAGAAACTTAACGGCTACAGGTACTCCTCCCAACAAAACATCCTTAGCACGATAAACTCGGCCCATTGCTCCCGTACCGATTAATTCTTGAAGTTGGTAGCGTTTGCTCAGTAAACGACCAATGTTGGGATCTGACATAGAAAATTTGGCTCCAATGTCCAACAATCGTGGGTAATTCCTCTGTATAAGACAGGTTGTAAGCTTTTAAGGCTAACGGTTCGATTCCACTAAACCAAAGATTTATACCATTATTTATACTTAATTATTATTGTGCCCAAATTTGCCTAGACAAGTATCTAGACAAAATACTGAAGAAATGCTGAAAATTTATTACCTCGGCTTGGAGAAAATAAAAATCCTCTTTTCGACTGCACTAAAAAATTTTGAGCTAGGCTGCGATCGCTGAAACCCAGATATTACCGTTTAATAGTAATTTCCTCAATTACAGTTGCAAATTATTCTCCCCTACTCTCCATTTGTCGTGACCTTAGAACGAAATGTATAACTTGCAATTCCTAATGATCTCGCTATCATAAGAATGCCCAATTAATCAAAAAAAATATCACTGTGACAATTGTGACTGTAAAAAGCCGTAATTATTGTTAAAAGTATGATTTCTACATTGGTAATAATTGCCTGCATTTGGTTGATTATTAGTATTCCTGTAGCTCTTGTTTTTGGTCAATTATTTTACGACCTAAATTTAAGTTATGACGATGAAAAGACCATACACGACGAACAAAATAATATTGTTAATCAACCAGCAAAAGCAAATTTAAAATAAAATCTTACTTTCTACGTTCTGCCCTAAAACGAAAAATTTTACTTTTTTGAGAGTTAAGTGAATTTAAATAAGCACAAAAATCTTCCTTAAGGCTGATCTAAAACATGTTTCAAGTAAGAAGCCTTTACGCTCCAACGCATAGATAATGTAGAAACACATTAGTTAAAACTGGTAGTTGCAACTATGTTTAACATTGGGGACTATGTGCTAAATCAAAAAACTGGACATCTCGGCAAAGTAATTGGTTATGGGCACCAAATAATGAATAATGTCTATACCACAACGCTGAAAGTCCTAGTAGCTGAAGCTAGAAATTCACAGAAAAAAGAATTAGTAGTAGAAGATGTAATTTCAGTATGGACACAGGGTTCACCAGCTTAAATTTAGCCCCTGCGGCACTTGCCAGATCTATCCAAATATTATAGATATGGCTTTTTTAGATATAGAATACCTTGATTATTACAAAGAAAAGCCAAAGGTCAAGACGTCCATAACTGGCGATCGCCTACTCTGAGTGTATCTCTGAAAAGTTAAATTTTAATCTCTTCTGGCGATTAGAAATCGCTGCTATACAAATACAACCTGTCCTTACAGGTTATTGCATAAAGTCCGCCTGCGCGGACTTTACTTTTGTAACAGCTAATTTTATCGCCCTAGCTTTTTCAGACATCCTCATCAAGAGGAGTTATCCCAAAGTGCGCGACTTATCAGAAACTATATGTTTAAGACAGCAAGCTAGCAGAATTTGGATCGAGAAATAAAGTTGCTTGAGCTTGTTGGCGCAGAATAGAAGCAGGAACTTTTGGATTAATCGACCTCTGCAATATATCCTTAACTACATTCGCTTTACGTTTTTCTGGCGCAAGGCAGATAATCTTTTTAGCCGAACAAATCAAGGGTAAAGTCACAGTAAATGCGTATTGTGGCACACTGTCCAAATTTGGAAAATGACCTGTATTGACTTGTTGTTGTCGGTTAACAGAATCTAACTTGACTAGTTTGACTCTGTAAGGATCTTGAAAATCAGCCACAGACGGATCGTTGAAAGCCAAATGTCCATTTTCGCCTATACCAAGACAGCATAAATCAATTGGTTGTGCTTGCAGCAGTTTAGTGTAGCGATCGCATTCTGCTAAAGGTTGCAATGTATCACCTTCTATATAGTGAAATTTCTGAGGATTAACTCGCTGCTCTACACGCTCCCGCAGATAGCGCCGGAAACTAGCAGAATGATCGCTAGAAATCCCTAAATATTCATCTAAATGAAATAAGATAATCCGCGACCAATCTACACCACCCAAAGCAATCAAAGCATCGAGAAATTTAAGTTGGGAGTTTCCTGTCGCTAACAATACAGCGGCTGTTTCCTGTTGCTGAAGAAGGTTCTGTAAATACTGTTGTACAATTTTCGCAACATCTTGGGCCATTTCGGCTTCAGTGTTATAAATCTGCACAGTTAACTCATCGACACGAAAAGATTTTGTGGCGGCTAGCATTTGGTTACACAGGCGGCGATCAATATATGGCTCAATTAAATCAATTAAGGTAGTTAGCAGTTGAGTGCAATACAACTTTTAGAGTTGGGGAAAGGGGGAACGGAATTAGCAGATTAATTTCTGGTTGTTTGCCTTGATGAACATTGAAACAATGACTAAGGATAAAAAAGAATGTAAACTATGTAAGTAAAGTTAACAATTATTTACATAATACATAGAAGTCATGCTAGCTGCAATTCTCTTTGACCTAGACGGCACTATTGTCAATACTGACCCTATACACTACCAAGCTTGGCAGCAAAAGCTCAGCAATTATGGCATAGAAATTGACGAAACATTCTACAAATCCAGAATTAGTGGACGGTTAAACCCAGAAATTGTCAAAGACATATTGCCACAATTATCGCCAGCAGATCGAGAAAAATTTGCAGATGAAAAAGAAGCGCTTTTCCGAGAACTTGCACCAAATCTCAAGCCATTGAATGGATTTTCGGAACTAATAGCATGGACAGAAGCACATCAGTTACAACGCGCTTTAGTAACTAATGCTCCTAGACTAAATGCCGAATTTATGCTAGAGGTTTTGGGCATCAAGGAAGCTTTTCATACAATTGTTTTGGCAGATGATTGTATAGCAGGTAAACCAGATCCTGCACCCTACCAAGTTGCTCTTACTAAGTTAGGAATTCAGGCACAAGAGGCGATCGCCTTAGAAGATTCCCCCTCTGGAATTCGATCTGCTGTTGGTGCTGGTATCCGCACTATTGCGATAGCTTCTACTCATGATCCCAAAGTTTTAGTAGAAGTTGGCGCTTTTATGGCAATTCCCGATTTTACTAGTTTGCAACTGTGGACATTACTAAATTCAATGAGTGAACAAGATGTGAGTAGTTTCTCATCGTCCTTTTGAGTGCAGAACAGGCAAGAGTCAAGAGTGATTATCCTTGTCTCTTCTGCTTACCCTGGCTTGAAAGAGTGCTGAGTACAGAGTTAAGAGTAATTAATTAACTCCCTTGTCCCTTTCTCATACATGGCGATGAACTTTTTTCATCGAGACTGTCTTCTACCACAATCAATCTTACGGAAAAACCATACAGTTCACTGATTTCTTTTGTTATTTCTCCGGTAGGCTAATACCGACCTTCCTTTAGCTATTAAACCAATGCCAATCAAAGAAGCTAACACAGTTGTTGGTTCAGGAGCCTCTCTTGTTGGTTGTGGTATTTTTGATGCAATTTCTCCAGTTCTAGCGCCAATCAAATTCTGATGGTTATTTATATTGGGAGCTTTGCCACTACCAAAAGCTTGTGACAGTCCTAGAAACGGAATTAAACTACCTAATATACCTTCCCCCGCTCCCCCCGATCCTGCTGGAATCGTGGGTAATACACTTGCTTGATCTAACTTTCTGATTGCCCATTCCTCAACTCCACCTTCAGCATCAGTGAATTGAGAAAATAGATAAACATATTTGTTTGCTGCTTTTTTGCCTTCTGTAAAAAAACTGTTACTGATATAAACTAAGTAATCATGCTTACCATGCTCAGAGTTTATATCTTGAAGCAAAACTGAATTTTGCTCGAGATCGAAAGTTTTGGTAGCATGACCATCAAAAGTTGGGTAATTAGTCAGATTTGGAGCGTTGCCCAAAAAAATCTGTAACTTTTCCAATACAATCTTTGGTAACTCTGGATTTGCCTTTGTTTTATCTGGCTCGTTGATAGTTAAGATAAACTCACGGTAATCTGTACCACCTATGTTGACTATCGGTACATCACTTAACTTTAATGAGTGAGACAATAGCTGTTTTTCGCGATCGCGAGACTTAACCAGAGATGCATCTGTGTTGAAGCCTTCTTTTGTTGAAGTCTCAGGTAAGGATTCAAGCCGCAAAAATGTATCTATTTCTTCATCGTCTTTAATAGTGCCTTTACTAATTTTCTTGATACAAGCATCCTTACCTTTGATACAAGTAGACTCACTAGGATTAATCAGGCTGATTCGAGTAGCTGAAGCTTCATAAACCGCGATCGTGCTTAAAAACGTTAGGTCACAGACAGCTATTAAGCCAAATTTTCCTAAAATTATCCAAATTTTTGGCGAAAGTATTTTTTTTGTATTGCGTAAATAAAAGTAACTACGTAAATAGTTAAACATAAAAATTTTAGTTAATTCCTCTGTCCGTATGATTTATGTTTTTGTATAAAATGACATAGCAAGAATGACTAATGTATTCCGAAAATTACCAGTCTTGATAGTTAGGTTTGTATTTTTTATACAATCTTTATAATATTCACTTAAGTAATAAATTTGCATGAAGTATAATTTAATTCAAAAATAACGTGATATAGATGAAATATCCGTGCATAAAGCACCTACGGAATTCGCGCAATTGACATCGCCTCTATGCAAAACTTCTAAATATTGCGTAATTCAGTAAAGGAAGATGCGAGTGCGAGCCTATGAAGTCCTAAGCTGAATCTTTAGTAATATTTCGTACTCTTTACCCAAAGTTCACCACGTCTCCCACGCATCATCTGCTACCACCTTTTGGAAAATTGGTCCAAATTCCCGATCCTAAAATCTATCCACCTCCTGCTTTTTCTTGCGATAATTCCCAAGAGGCATAAGCTTCTACACTGGTTAGTCAAGGGAAGATAGATGACCATCAAACGGTTGGGTTTAATTGGGCTGACGCTGATCTCGTTGGTGTTGTCCGGCTTATCTCTATTTAGCAGTTGGCAGGAACCACAGTTCCAAAGTCGCCTGGAACTGTACCAAACAAATATTGCGCTGCAAGCGCAAGCTTGGCAACCAGAAGATAACAAAGACGAGAATTTCCAGGTAGTTAGGGATGCCATACTTGGCGATCAACCTCTGGACAACGCTGTCAAGCAATATCAAGAAGCGCGAAAATCGGTGCAAACCAATTTGGACAAAGCCAAAAATCAACTGGCAAAACTGCGCTCTCAACCAGTGACTACTCCCGCACCTCCTAAACCCTTACCAGAAACCCGTCCATCTGAAAATCCCTCTAGCCAACAGCAGCAACAGTTGGAGCAGTCTCTCAACCAACTGCAAAAATTATTAGGTGAATTAGACTTACGCCTAGGAATTTTACAAGCACAGCAAGGAAAGACAGAGCTAGCACTGAAGACTTGGACTGATTTGCAGCAACGCTCAGATATTAAACCCGAATTTCAAGAAACATCTGCTGTGTTAATTGGTTTGTGGAGTAATCCTCCTCGTCTGCTACCAAATGCTCAACAGCTGATTCAAAAAAATTTAGAAGGTTGGTTTCGCGCTAATGCGCTAGTGCAACTATACAAACTCCAGCAACGCCCAGAAGCACTATCAGCAGTTCAAGCCGCACAACAGCAAGCTGCTACCCAAGCTGTATTGAAATTAGCAGTGATTGGGATTGTCCCTACCTTGGCAGCTTTAATCGGGATCATACTGCTGATTGCTGTGTTTGCTCAACGCTTGGTGACAGGAAAAGCAGCCTTACTAGCTCAAAACGCTGATGTACCTTGGTCAACCCCTTGGGGTGGTGAAACGATTTTACAGGTTTTTATTCTCGGCTTTTTCTTGATGGGACAACTGTTTGTGCCCCTGTTATTCTCGTTGCTCCCCATCTCGCTTACTGGCGGTAATGTGCGTTTTCAGGCTTTCTCAGTCTTGCTGCGTTACCTTTTAGTAGCATCAGGTGCGTTATTGGTACTGTATTTATCGATCAAGCGCTTTTTTCCCCTACCAGAATTATGGTTTCGCTTCAATTTCCAAGGTAAGTGGTTTTTGTGGGGACTAGGCGGCTATTGCGCCGCTTTACCGATAGTCGTAGTGGTGTCTTTGATTAATCAACAACTATGGCAAGGGCAAGGTGGTAGTAATCCTTTGTTGCAACTAGCGCTGGAAAGTCAAGATTCTATCGCACTGGGTATATTTTTCTTAACAGCTGCGATCGCCGCGCCGTTTTTTGAAGAAATTCTGTTTCGTGGTTTTTTGTTGCCCTCGCTAACTCGTTACCTTCCTGTTTGGGCGGCGATTCTTACTAGTAGCCTGCTATTTGCCGCTGCTCACTTGAGCTTGTCGGAAATTTTACCACTGACAGCCTTGGGGATCGTTTTGGGAGTAGTGTACACGCGATCGCGTAATTTACTTGCTCCTATGCTCTTGCACAGTCTTTGGAACAGTGGTACTCTACTCAGTTTATTTATCCTAGGTAGCGGTAATTAAATAACCGTATAATTACGGTTGCCAAAAAATCAAAATATTTGCTTTTATCTCCATATATGGGAATAATATATGGCAAGCGTTTAATGTTTATAAATAGCAATAAGCATAAGTAAGTGCTAGGTTCAGGGGAAATATTGCTGATGGCAAAAGTCACTTTAGCAATACCGATAAATACATAGCAAACTCTCTATCAGATTTTCATTTTTTTTGGGTAATCTTCACCCTTTGCAAGATGCGCATTACTTTCTCAAGCTCTTTTTAGTTAGAATGCTTGTGAAATTAGGTAGCAGCCATTGATGGGATTTCTCAAAATGCTACTACTTTGCACTTTGGTGGCAGCGAAATTTGTTTCTATTCTGTGGAACAATGACTACGCTAGTACTGTCCACAAAAGATGTCCTCATCATTGCAGCCAGATCCAAAAAAATCCGGACATAAAAGTGATTGACCCGTAGAAAGGTTTATTCCAGCATAGGAGTATTTGCTGATTATTCAGAGTGAATTCTTCTCAAGGGAAATCTCTCACTTGAAAATCCGTAAAGCTAATGTGCTGAGATTTGTCGCTCAAAGAACCGAAAATTTAACCAACGCTCTATAGCTCCAGGCAATAGCAAATAATCTTCTCTATGCAATTATGATGGCATTCCCTAGGGCAATGTAACACCTTAGCTGTGGCTATTTATCTGGAATATTGCTTTTTCATTAGAGAAAGTAAAAATATATTTACCACATAAATATATTCAGGTATTTTCTGGAACAATCATTTAAAATTACTCCCTATTTATTCAGGAGCAACACTCAATATGGCAAATCTAAACTCGAGTCAAACAACCAAACAACTTATGGCTGGTTACTGTGGGATTATTTTCGGAGGTTTTGGCGTCCATAAATTTGTTTTAGGATACGCCCCAGAAGGTTTTATTATGCTAGTTATTTCTGTAGTTGGTGGCGCTTTCACCTACGGTTTTACTTTGTTAATTATGCAACTTGTAGGTCTAATTGAAGGCATGATTTATTTAAACAAGCCCCATGAAGAATTTGTAGATACTTACTTTGTCAATAAGCAAGGCTGGTTTTAAAAGTTTCTCTGTCTCACGTTAACTTCTATTTGAGCCTATCTATCCTACTTGTATCCTGGCAATTTATATCTACTGATATGCTAATCCTCAAACGTCAAAAGCTTACCTTGGTTTTGTGCTGGCTGATCGGCGTGGGGTATTTCAGTGCTATGTCTAATTTAGAAATCAATTATTTTTTGAAAAGCCTGATTGCCATTCTCCCTATGCAGGTTGGAGCATTGATTTACACGTCTCATCAACGCTGGACTCGTCGTCAAGACTGAATTGATTTAGGGAAATTAAGAATTTAATATGTTTGACATGCAGTCTTAGTTCCAGATTTCGCTACCCTCAAATTAGGGCGCTTTTAGTCGAGCGTCAGATTTTTGAAGCGAATCTAACTAAACTCTTGCCATGCAACTTGTTCCCAAAACTCAGATCACCCCAGAACCGATCCCAATTACAGAGAAAATAATTCTGGATGTTGGGGGCATGAAGTGTGCTGGATGTGTAAAAGCAGTAGAAAGACAGCTAACCCAACAGCCAGGAGTTAAGAATGCCTGTGTGAACTTGGCTACAGAGATAGCAGTCGTAGAGTTAGAAGCTGGGGCGGTCGATGCAGAGTTACTGGCAAAGCATTTGACCGCCAACGGCTTTCCCACTCAACCCCGAACAGCCGCAGGTGAGACAGCTGCTGGAGAAGACCCCCAAGTGCGACAGCAACGAGAAATGCGCTCTTCATTAAGGCAGTTGGTGGTTGCTGGGGTGCTGCTAGTCTTATCTGGAATTGGACATTTTGGTACTATTAGCGGCTTAACATTGCCGTTATTAAATAACATTTGGTTCCACTGTGGACTGGCAACATTGGCCATACTAGTCCCAGGTCGCCCGATTTTAGTGGATGGTTGGCTGGGCTGGCGACGAAATGCCCCCAATATGAATACCCTAGTAGGATTGGGAACTCTGACAGCCTATACGGCTAGTTTGGTGGCGCTACTGTTCCCCCAAATGGGTTGGGAGTGCTTCTTTGATGAACCAGTGATGATGTTGGGTTTTATTCTTTTAGGACGCACATTAGAGCAACAAGCTAGAGGACGTGCCGCCGCAGCATTTAGGCAACTGCTAGCACTACAGCCACAGGTAGCACGATTGATTGCTAACCCAGAGATAGTTGGGCAAGTAACTGATGGAGATGGTTCGCACTATAGCCAAGATGCCATTGTCGGGTCGGCTATCGTGGAAATTCCAGCAGAACAGGTGCGAGTTGGTGAATGGTTAAAGATACTACCAGGTGATAAAGTTCCTGTTGATGGTGAAGTTCGTTTTGGGCAAACCACGGTGGATGAGTCGATGCTGACTGGGGAATCCGTACCTGTAATCAAGCAACCAGGGGATCTTGTAACAGCAGGTACTCTCAACCAGTCGGGAGCGATCGCTATTCAGGCAACCCGTACAGGCAGCGATACAACTTTAGCTCATATTGTCGCTCTGGTAGAAGATGCCCAAACCCGGAAAGCACCTGTTCAGAAATTAGCAGATACAGTTGCTGGTTACTTTACCTACGGGGTATTGGCAGCAGCTTTATTAACATTTATATTTTGGTACTTCTTCGGTACCCATATTTGGCCAGATATCACCATATCAGGCGGCATGGATATGATGAGTCACACAGATCACAGTGTTCAGCACTCATCACTCAGCCTGCATCATTCGCCATTGCTCATCAGCTTAAAGCTAGCGATCGCAGTTATGGTAGTTGCTTGTCCTTGTGCTTTGGGGCTAGCTACACCAACAGCTATTCTCGTAGGAACCGGCTTAGGTGCGGAACGGGGTCTATTAATTAAAGGTGGCGACGTTTTAGAACGGGTACACCAGCTAGATACTATTGTCTTTGATAAAACAGGCACGCTGACGACAGGTAATCCGACTGTGACTGATTGTTTGCCGATTGGGGAATTGGGCAGAGAGGAAAACTCTTCTCAATCACTCCTGCAATTGGCAGCCGCAGTAGAAAGCGGCACATGCCATCCTCTCGCCAAAGCGATTCAACAAGAAGCACAGCGGCAACAGCTAGCTATCCCAGAAGCTGTAGAGTTTCATACAGAACCAGGACTCGGTGTGTCTGCTAGCGTACAGGGCAAAAGTATACTGCTGGGTAATTGGGAATGGTTAAGTTGGCACGGAATCGCAATTAGCGACACTGCACAAAAGTTGAGTCAGAAGTTAGCGACAGAGGGAAAAACAGTTGTTTGTGTAGCAGTGGGCGGAAATTTAGCTGGAATCATTGCCGTTAGTGATACTCTTAGACCTGATGCTCAAGCCACAGTAGATCGGTTACGTCAGATGGGTTTACGGGTAATGTTGCTAAGTGGCGATCGCTTAGAAGCTGCTAGTGCGATTGGTAAACAGCTGGGTTTAGATAGCGCTGATGTGATCGCTGGTGTTCCCCCCAGCAAAAAAGCCACCGCTATCCAATCTCTTCAGGCAGGAGAGATGAGGAGAATACCTAATCCAAAATCTAAAATCCAAAATCCAAAATCCGTTGTCGCAATGGTTGGAGATGGGATCAATGATGCTCCGGCTTTATCTCAAGCAGATGTAGGAATTGCTTTATACTCCGGCACTGATGTAGCAATGGAAACTGCTGCTATTATACTAATGCGCGATCGCCTCAGCGATGTTGTCGAATCAATTCACCTCAGCCGTGCCACCTTCAACAAAATCCGTCAGAATTTGTTTTGGGCTTTTGCATATAATACAATTGGTATTCCCTTAGCAGCAGGTGTTTTGTTACCCAGTTTGGGTTTTATACTTAGCCCATCTGGTGCCGCCGCATTAATGGCCTTTAGCTCAGTTAGTGTTGTTAGTAACTCAGTTTTATTACGGCGTTTAGCTCATCGACCCTAAACTTCTCTCTTGAAGGTTAAGTTCTCAACTCAATCTCGCTCCTATTCTTGTTGGGCAAACTAAAATCGTATTCAGGAGTTAAGCATCTACCAAAGCATGTTGAGAATCTGACAAAAGTTAAACTAGCAGGAGTAGAAGAGTCATATTCTACTCTTTTGGAGCAATATGCAATTTAATGCTTATTAGAGCAGTACCACAGACTGTAGTGCGTAAGAATGGCAGGAAACTATATTAAACAAAGCTTGAGCAATCACAGTTCAACCAATGTTAGCAGCGATGCATCAATGGCAGCAGAAACCAATGAAAGCCATCTTCTGATTATTGAAGACGATCAAGGTCGTAAGGAATTTACTCTGGAAAACCCCGTCTACTCTATCGGTAGAGATCGCGAGTGCAATATCCGTTTGGTGTCGCAGTTTGTCTCCCGCCGCCATGCCACATTGGTGAGATTACCACGAGAGCAGAATAGTCAGAGCTATTATTATCGAATCGTCGATGGTGATGCTAAAGGCAAGCTCAGTTCTAACGGTTTGATGATTAATGGACGCAAGATGCCGTCCCACGATCTGAGAAATGAAGACGAAATTATTTTTGGTCCTCAGGTACGTGCTATTTATTACTTGCTACGTAATACCCAGCGTTCGGGTAATACAGATGCTAGCGAGTATGATATTACATTGATTAATCCTGGTATGACAGACGATATAGAGGAACTCTAGAACCAACAACATTATTGAATCAGAGACGCTTGCTCAAGAATAGTCAAGCTGTCCACATCAAGCGGCAGTGCTTACCATAAATGTTGAAGCTTTATGCTAGCGGCTGTTCATGAGACATCATGTCCGCAAAATTTAGGTAAAGACCTGATGTTGTCATGATTTCTTGACAAGAGTATAGTTTGGGATTACTGGCAAAGCAGCGTGGTCAAGACTTATGAGCAAAAATCACGCCACTTGCTACCTTTTGAGCGTTTACAAGTCTAAATACCGAACGGAGTGGCTTGAGAACCAGCGCAACCCATAACCTCTGTAACACAGTAGGTTCAAAATCTCAAATCCAAAATTTGTGTAGTTTTAGCTTATTGCGTAGCTTTGCCATTCAGCTAGCCGCAGCGGATGCCTAAACAAAAGCAGCAAAAGTTATCCTGCTAGACTTTCAATCAGATGCCAATGGCGACTGTGTTCAATCGCCTGCTTCACAAATTCAAATACTTGTCGACAGTGATTATCAAGTTGGAGTGGTAGTTCCTCATTTTTAACCACAATACTCAACCGGGTTTCTGTTTCCGTCGCTGTTGATTTATCAATCAGTACTTCCACCTTAACTAACTTGGAAAAAGAAACAGTCCCGGGAACCTCACGAGCCATAATGTAATCGGCCGTGTAGTATTGAACATCCAAATCACAGTCTTGTAAGAGATCTACAAGCAACGGCTGGAGATGCTCAACAGGAACAGAAACAATAAAAGAACAGGTATAGCGAGCCATAATAGCCCCACGCCTTGCAACACTCCGTCCATCCTATAATACCGAAGTATGTAAACTGCAAGTCTTTATAAATTCATTAAACAAATCTCCTACACTCAAAAAGGAAGGGGGTGCAAGTAGAAAATCTGATAAAAAACTTTAAAATAAGACTTTGGCGGACGTGTGTGCATCATGAAAGTAGCAATTGCTGGAGCAACAGGTTTTGTAGGTAGTCGTTTGGTAGAACGACTCCACCAGGATGGTTATAGCGTGTTGGTGTTAACACGTAACACCGCTTTTGCCCAAAAAGTTTTTTCTTCTCAGGCTTTTCCCAATGTAGAAATTGTTGCTTATGAACCTATTGCATCAGGCTCTTGGCAAGATACTATTACAGGTTGTGATGCTGTCGTTAACCTAGCAGGCGAACCCATAGCAGAGGAACGCTGGACCTCAGAACACAAACAGAAAATTCTCAATAGCCGCAAGCTAGGTACACAAAAAATTGTGGAAGCAATCGTCAAGACTAACCCTAAACCAACAGTATTAGTCAACGCTTCAGCTATCGGCTTCTACGGCACTAGTGAAACTGCTACCTTTGACGAAACCAGCTCCTCTGGAAATGATTTTCTTGCTGAAGTCTGCCAAGCTTGGGAAGCAGAAGCGAACAAAGTTAAAGATGCAGGCGTGCGATTAGTAATTCTGCGTTTGGGTATTGTTTTGGGGATGGGTGGAGCCTTAGGTAAAATGATTACTCCCTTCAAACTTTTTGCTGGTGGGCCAATTGGCAGCGGTCGGCAGTGGTTTTCTTGGATTCACATAGACGACTTAGTTAACCTCATTCTGCAAGCTTTAACCAAACCAGAGATGGAAGGCGTATTTAACGCCACTGCTCCCAACCCTGTACGAATGGTAGATTTGAGCCAAACTATGGGGCAAGTAATGAATCGCCCTTCCTGGTTGCCAGTCCCAGCTTTTGCACTAGAAGCACTCTTAGGAGATGGGGCAAAAGTAGTTTTAGAAGGTCAACAAGTTCTTCCCAAGCGCACTTTGGAAGCTGGTTTTGGGTATCAGTATCCCAATTTGAACTCGGCACTTACAGAAATTTTAAATTAGGTCAAGAGGAGCCAGTCACGTGCTTTGGTTCCCAAAGTTGAGTGAACTGGCATTCAAAGGTCAAGGGTGAATGATTATTAGAAGTTAGAATCTTGCCCTTGACTAGACCTCAACTTATTTTGAATTCCCTAGAGGTTGACTAATCGGCCTGAAATTTTCGGGAAATCCAATTGATCAGACCACTGAGAATTGCGCCCCCCATAAGAATCCCAATGGCTGGGTTAAACACAGGTTGCCACAGTTGATGCCACAAATCTAGTCCTAAATTTACACCAGAGGCATCACCAATCACCGCGATCGCAAACCATCCAAAACCAAACAAAACCAGGAATACATCTGCAACTAAAACAAAGTTTAGCCAGCTTAAAAGTTTATCTTTCATCACTGTCTTGTTGTCAAATTGTCTAAAAATGGCACATTGCTTATGGGTAATAGTTAGTTGTCCTTTGTTTCTAGCTAGTGACAACTAACAGAATTACCATTTACGCGTCAAACAGCCAGCCTTTGACTTTTGCCAAACTCTGCCAATCTGGTTTTCTAGTTAAACCGTCTTCAATGCTGTTTTTGATTTCGTCCTCCCATTCTTGATTTACAAAAATTAACTGTTGGGCGAAATCAACGTGTTCCCGCAAACCTTTTTGTCCGGTTTCTAGCATGGCAACAGCAAGATTAATTCTGGCTTGTGGGTCTTGGGGATTGAGCTTGACTGCCTTCTGTGCGGCTTTATAAGCTAAGTTACCTTTGTTATCGAGCAGATACAACCAAGCCAAACAAGTCCAAGCAGAACTGCTTCTAGGAGCGCGATCGCAAACTTCTTTAAACACAGGGATTAAAGAAGCTGCACTTTCCCCTGCTTTATAGCGTTCCAAACCTGTATCAAACAGGGATTCAACCGTATTAGTCATTGGTCAATTGTCAATTGTCAAGGGTCAAGGGTCAAGGGTCAAAAGCTCTTGGACTTTGGACTCTGGACTTTTGACTTTTGACTATACACCAAATGACTTACCGCAACCACAGGTTTGATTGGCGTTGGGGTTAGTGAATTGAAAGCCGCCACCAATCATGGCATCACTATAATCGAGCATTAAGCCATAGAGGTATAATAAGCTTTTGCGATCGCAAACAATTTTGAAGCCATCATAGTCAAAAACTTCATCCTGGGGAGTGATCTTGCTGGAGTCTTCAAAATCCATCATGTAAGACATCCCAGAGCAGCCACCTTGTCTCACGCCTACCCGCAAGCACAAATCTTGACCTTGCCTGTCACGGAGAGACTTTACTTGGTGTAATGCGGTTTCGCTCAACTGAATTCCGCGTTGTTGCGGTTGAATTGCTTGTGTCATCTGCTGTTTCAACTCCTTAAGTAGTCTAACCAGTACCCTAGGCTTGTAGTTGGTGTTTTTGTATCCATTCTAGCGACATTGATGTTCCTGGTTGCCAAATTGTAAAGACTCCGTCAAAAGCCGCTAAATATTTTTATTCTAGAAGTGAGAGATTTGGTGCGTTTTGAGATTCGCTATTTTTGGAAATTCAGCCTGGTGGCAGCCTGAATAGCAACCAATCTTCAGGTATAGCTAGGAAAATTTCATCCGAGACTAACCATTCCCAAAAATTGACGAAGATACTGCTTCTTTTAATTAACTTACTCTATGACAAGTTTTAATCGCTCTACCAGTCGTCGGTTGAAGAAATTATCCCAAATTCCTTCTATATGGGAGGGCGATCGCCGTCCGTTGTCATCATCACAAACTCAGCCAAGAGACGCGGAAGGAAAGGGTGATTGCATACTTTGGGTGGATGGCTCTCAAGGGATTGTCAGGGGAATGGATGTGGTAGGATCCGACTCTGGTCCGGAAGCAGTTGTTCGCACTTTAATGCGGGCAATGGAGCATCCCCATAGTCCGGCCAAACCTGCTCGGCCGCAAAGAATTGTCGTCCGCGATCGCGAGATCCAATTTTATCTGCGCGGAGTACTGCAAGACTTAGACATTGCCATTGACTACGCACCAGAATTGCCGTTAATTGACGAACTGTTTCGCTCGTTTGGCGAAATCCTCGATAGCCAAATTCCCGATTTACCCCCCCAGTATGCACAAGCCTTGCAAGATAAGGCATTTGCAATTTGGCAGGCATCTCCCTGGGAGTTTTTAGAAGAACAGCAAATCTTGTCCATAGAGATTAATAAGTGGGATGTTGGTAAACTCTACGCCTCCGTCATGGGAATGCTGGGGATGGAATATGGGATTTTGTTCTATCGTTCCGAAGATTCCTTGAAGCAGTTTCGCGCCGCCGTGTTAAGAGATGAGGAATCACAAGGGCGTTTAGAAGAAGCGTTTCTCAAACAAGATTGCCTGTTTCTCACCTTTGAGGGTAGTGATGAAACAGATGAAGTTGACGATGATGAAGGTGACTTAGCAGATCTACCATTATCAGAAATTGACCCTACCTTTGGTAATATCCATCCTTTAGAAGGACTGCGGTCTGTTTTGTATGACGAAGAAGCACTTGTAGTATTTGTGGCTTTAGAGAGCCTGAACCGCTTTATCCGCGATCACCGTCGCCAGCTATCTGGAGACTCATTCCCTAGCCTCAACCATCGCTATCGGATTACCCTCCCTCAGTGCAATGAAGCGGCTAAAACAGTATCTGTGACTGTCTCTACCATGCCAGAGTTGGCAGCGGAATTAGAGGAAATGGCAGGCTTAGATCATGAGGATGGGCAGATGGCAGAATCTTCTACGATGTTCCATTCATTACGAGATGATTTGATCCCAGAAGACTCTTTCCTTAGTTTAGGAGTAGTCTCTTGGGAGATGCTGGAGTATTTACGTCAAGGCGTTACCTATCATCCCGTTGGTGAAATTCAACAAGTAGGTGACGGGTTGCCTGTAATTTTAATTCAAACTTCTCGTCCGAGGGGTAAGACGGTAATTGAACATTTAGAAGCCGCTGGGGGACTGAAAGCAATTTGTTTTAATCCTGGAGCCGATCCCTTTGATGGTAATAAGTATGACTTAGGTTTATTGCAAACTCACAATGATGAATTATTCCTATTTGGCGAATTTTTAGATGACGATCCCATTCATGTAGAAGCCCGAAAAAAATGGAATCAGCGCTGTAAAAATACCAAAGGCTACTGTGGTTTAATCATTGCTAAAGGACTAACGGGATCAGCCCGTGGCAACCCTCAATTGCGAGATATGATGGCTTTGTTTGAAGCGCGATCGGTTTCTCCAAAAGATTTAGGCATTGGTACTTTGCAACTCGTACCTCAACTTCAATTTGAATAGTACTGCCTCAAAAGGGGAGCAATGCTTCCTGAGTAAATAAATACCGAGATTGAAACTGGATAACATCTCGAATCGCATGACATTCCGCAATGGCTACACAATTGCTTACTCTGCAACATCTCCTGTGGAGTACGCAACTTGGGATTAATTTTGAGTAGTGTTAGCACTGCACCTACCTAGCTGGCTTAAATAACGGAAGAGCATAGCATTTAGACTAAATCACTAAATAGAAGCCAGTTCCAAAAAAATAGTTTTGACTACGATGTATAAAAATTTCAGTTTTCTTTGAGCCAGTCTCTGGCGGAGTTCCTCTAGCTCTGTCTTACCTCGTCTCTGCGTGTATTTTCAGGTGAGATTAAGTCTATCTACCTACTATAAGTAGGCGTAATAGTTATTACTTCTATGCTGCCCTCAAGGAAAAGTCCTTTGACTGCTGCACATCATAGTAATTACTTGCTCAAAACTTTATGAAGTAACTATATTCTTATCCTTTTCTAGTGACTGTTGGGGCTAGCTACAACAGTATAAAATAGCACAAACAATAAAATGCTTAGACAAAGTTGGGCCAGTTTAAATTAAACAAACTTGTTTCAATATCTGCCTTTCTTCTCATTCAGGACTTTGTTATTTATGAATCTTATTCATTGAAAGTTTAGCCTAATAAAGATTACTTTATAATTCTTTTATAAAGCCAGATAAATACTGTTATTTAGCTCTTGAATAAAGATTATTTAAATTTTAGTCAGAATAGCTTTAATAAATGCACTTAAAAAATATTGAGGTGTACAATATTTTTTATACAGTGATGGTTATTTGCATAATGTTTGAATAGCAAGCAGCTTTTAGAAGCTGTTTAAAATGCTTCGATAGCTAGAGCACTTATCTGGAATTAAATTTTAATGCCAATAGCAACTCTAGGTTTATGAATAGGCTGTATCTACCACATCTCAGAGTACATTAGCCCTTCAAGGAATGAGTAATCATCTCCGCAAAATTAATGCTGGAAAATATTTGTTTCTCAAAGAAAACTACTGAGCTATATAAGGTATGGAGAATTTAAAAATTTTGCTAGCAATTATAGATTAATTGAGCGGAGGTCAATAGCATTATCAAGTTTTGATTATTCTATCCAAAGCCTGATTAATAAAAGCAATGTATTTAATCAGAATATAGTCACAGTCTAGTAGATAACAGGGTCAATTTTAGTAGAAGATATGAAAACAAAAAATACCAAAGCCTTACTCTCAGAAAAATCTTAATTTACGAGTATGAAGTTTGATGACAGTAACATGAACAAGTGCGAAAGCTCCCCCCCGCCTGGAGACCTAGCTAGTTAGTGTGAACTTTACCACGAGCGATCGCAAACTACATATGCTACTAAAAAATCTTTACTAGCCAGCATTTAACAATGATAATTTTCTCTCACTTGATTGTTAAATGTTATGGTATTATGTTCTCTCCAGAGTTTTGTAGCGAACTGAGTTTAGAGAGAAAGAGAAATGCTTTTGATAAAGAAAAATTTGGGTAATCTTTATTTTGTTAACAGCATGGATACCCATTGATTTAGAAAATTTAACTGTTAGCGTTTAGTCGCTATACTTTTGCCGATATAAATTACTTTCACGGCAAGTGTGCGCTATTTTCCCTGTCACAACAGTAACAAATGAATCATGCCTTTTATATTTTATTGGAAAATGAACAACATTTGACAAAACTAGCATTTTTAATATTAATGGCATTGCTTGTTTACTGGCACTAATTCTTAAGAATATTATCTTTTTATTCTTTAGTTAGATGTCTTTGATGATGTTAATATATAGCAACTAGCATGATAATGACAAATAAAAAGTGGGCCGTAAAACGTATAACAGTTAATCTTGCAGCACAGGAAGCTGAAAAACTGGAACAATATTGTCAGCAAACTGGTAGACCAGCAACCGATGTCATTCGGGAACTGATTAGAGGTTTACCTATCTCTGAAGATACTAAAGAACACAGCAAGTAGGAAGGTGTTTGCCAAGAATACTTCCAATACTTGTTTTATTCAGTCGTAACTAAGTGAATGCTGAGTTACCCAATCCCTAGAGTTGACTTATTTACGAGGTATTATTCGTTACTTAGAAGTCTTGGGATACAAAAGTGTGTAACCGGACACCGCTATGCAGCTATGTGCTAATCGACTGAATATGAGTAGCAAATTCCGACACCAAGCCAGTTACAATCTGTAAAGAAACTGAAAAGGAACGACGGAATGCGCGTTGCAATCGTAGGTGCGGGACTGGCAGGGCTAGCAACTGCCGTGGATTTAGCTGATGCTGGCTGTGAAGTACAGATTTTTGAGTCCCGTCCGTTTGTTGGTGGAAAAGTTGGCAGTTGGGTAGATGGCGATGGCAACCATATTGAAATGGGGTTGCACGTGTTTTTTGGCTGCTACTATCAACTGTTTGACTTGATGAAAAAGGTAGGGGCGTTAGACAATCTACGCCTAAAAGAACATACCCACACTTTTATCAACAAAGGGGGGCGCACTGGTGCTTTAGATTTTCGTTTCTTCACAGGTGCGCCTTTTAATGGGTTAAAAGCATTTTTCACTACTTCCCAACTATCATTACAGGATAAATTGCAAAATGCGATCGCCTTAGGCACTAGCCCGATAGTTCGTGGTTTGGTGGACTTTGATGGGGCGATGAAAACCATTCGCAATTTAGATAAAGTCAGCTTCGCCGATTGGTTTCGCAGTCACGGTGGTAGTGAAGGTAGCATTAAGCGGATGTGGAACCCCATTGCTTACGCCTTAGGATTTATTGATTGCGAAAATATGTCTGCCCGTTGTATGTTGACAATCTTTCAGTTTTTCGCGGTTAGAACTGAAGCTTCAATACTGCGGATGCTGGAAGGTTCTCCTCATGAATACCTACACAAACCCATCTTGGAATATTTGGCAGCTAGAGGCACTCAAGTTTACACCCGTCGGCAAGTACGGGAAATTCAGTTTAGAGAACAAGGGGAACAAACCCATGTTACAGGTATAGTAGTTGCCCAAGGTGAGACAGAAGAAGTGGTTACTGCTGATGCCTACGTCTTTGCCTGTGACGTGCCTGGAATTCAACGCATCCTGCCTCAACAGTGGCGTCAGTGGACTGAATTTGACAATATTTACAAACTAGATGCCGTGCCAGTCGCCACAGTACAGCTAAGGTTTGATGGTTGGGTAACAGAACTGCAAGATGAAGAGCAACGCAAACAGCTAAATCATGCCGCGGGGATAGATAATTTGCTCTACACAGCGGATGCTGACTTTTCTTGCTTTGCAGATTTAGCCCTGAGTAGCCCTGCTGATTATTATCGCCCAGGACAGGGTTCATTGTTGCAGTTAGTGCTGACACCGGGAGATCCATTTATCAAACAAAGCAATGAAGTGATCGCCCAGCACGTTCTTAAGCAAGTGCATGAACTCTTCCCCTCGTCGCGAGAGTTAAATATGACTTGGTACAACGTGGTAAAACTTGCTCAGTCTCTTTACCGAGAAGCGCCAGGGATGGATATATATCGTCCTAACCAAAAGACACCAGTAGCTAATTTCTTCTTGGCAGGCAGTTACACTCAGCAAGACTACATCGATAGTATGGAGGGAGCAACAATTTCCGGGCGACGTGCGGCGAAAGTGATTTTGGAGAATGTGAAGCAATAACGAACCGCACGAGGCAAGAGAAAGCGCAGAGGAAGGAAATAAAATGTCAGACTGGCTAGAGCATAGTGTACAGGTCGAGGTTGAGGCTCCTATAGATTTAGTATGGAGTCTCTGGTCTGATTTGGAGCAAATGCCCAAATGGATGAAGTGGATTGATTCTGTGAAAATATCGCCTGATGATCCAGATATATCTATTTGGAAGCTGAGTACTGGCGGTCTGGATTTTACTTGGAAATCCCGGATTCTCAAAGTCATACCCAATCAGATTATCCAATGGCAATCAATTGATGGCTTGCCCAATCAAGGAGCGATTCGCTTTTACGATCGCCACAATAGTAGTATTGTCAAAATGACTATTTCCTATGCTATCCCTGGCTTTCTTGGCAAAATCATGGATAACTTGTTTTTGGGAAGAGTTGTGGAATCGACAATTCAAGCCGATTTGGAAAGGTTTCGACAATACGCCCTCAATAAGTAATTTCACCTGATGAAGCTAACAGAAATTTTTAACTGAAAATCAGGAAATACCAAGAAACAATTTGACTTGCCATTTAGTATTTGAAAGCCTGCTTCCGCAGGCTTTGCTGGTGTAGCGACACCCTAAAGGGTATCGAATACTTAAAATTGTTTCCTAAATTTACTGAGCAATAGACAATACCCAATCTTTCAAAAGAGAGTTTACTTGACCTGGTATTTCATCATGGGGACAATGACCTGCTAATAGAAAATGTTCTTGCAGTTGCGGATAATATTGGCGAAACTTCTGGGAACGCTCTCTAGCATTCATCCAAGGGTCAGCTTCTCCCCACAACAACAATAAAGCGCAAGTTAATTGCTTCAGCAGTACATCAACTTTTTCTCCTTGGGGAGTACTAAACACCGAGACAAATACATCAAATGCACCTGCATCGTAAGCCGGCCGATAAATTTCTTCTATCAACTGGTCTGTAATTGCACTCTTATCCAAATAAACTTTTTCTAGGGTTTGGCGAATTACCCAACGTTGTCGCACATATTGAAATAATAAAAACTGGGCTAAAGGTTGCTGAAACATCCACTTCACACTGTCACCCAGCAACTTCTGCAATCCCGATTCTTGTTTGGGAGGCTGAATTTGTGTTTGCAAAGCTTCGGGTTCAGATGTTGGCTGTTCGTTAAAGGGGCCTGCACTGTTCAGTAAGACTACACCAGCAGCACTATCGGGGCGTTGTGCAGCAACACACAAGGAAGCATAGCCACCGAGAGAGTTACCTACTAAAACTGCTTTTTGACCAATGATTTCACTGATAAAGTCGTGCAGTTGGTCACGCCACAAGTCACCACCGTACTGCATTTTAGGTTTGGCTGAGCGTCCAAATCCCAATAAATCGATCGCAAATACTTGAAAATCTTGGCTTAGTTCTGTGATGTTCTTGCGCCAGTGGTCTGTGGAAGCACCAAACCCATGTACAAATAACAAGGGCGGACGTTGCGGATGTTGTTCTCCGGCTCGTACATAGTACACTTTGTGCCCTCGCCACTGCCAGTATTGACCGGGAATTGGGGTTGTAGAGGGGGCTGTAATTGCCTGCATGATTCTAAAGAAATGTGAAGTAGCTTTTAATAATTGTAATCCAGCACAAAGGTTCGGTTGAAGGTAGTGAAAACCAATATCAACACTCAAATTGTTAGATTTAGTTAGCCTACAGTAAAACGGGGTTTATCGGTAAAATTTAATACATTATATATTTACCCTCAAAAGTTAGATAAACAAAGTAAAAAACTATTACTTACTATTAATTTTTTTCATTCTCAATCTGGCAATTGTGTTTATATGTGCTATTAAAATTGGGTTTTTTACCTCTATTTATTTAGATAAAAAATTATTTTTAATTTAACTCTATTTGATGGTGTAAAAAAGCTTACATTAGCAAATTTGATATAAAGTTAAAATTTGCTTAACCTAAAATTAACCTATTGTTAATCAATAACTAAGAATCTAATTAATGATGTCAATAACAAATTAACTAGTATCAAAATTACTCTGAACTACAACAAAAAAATCCTAAAATTAGTGTTTAAATCGAGAAGAAAAAGCGTTTTAAATACTTATAAGATAAATTGTTATTGACATTAATTAAACCTTGAATTTTCCAGCAAAGCCTTGGTAACGGGATATACAAGCTCAAAATTTTAACTTTTAAACAAGGTTTGATATAGATAAAAGTAAAGTTAAAGGTAGAAAATATTCCTTTCATATTTTATCTAAATAGACCTTATTTAAAATATAAATACCTGAGAAAAAATAATGCATTAATCTGAGAAATATTAAACAGATATTGATATCTGGATTCTACAAAATTTTCTCCGAATAAATTAAAAATTAATATGGTCAAATCCAAACAGATAACCACAGCTATTAACCTGAGTGACCCGCAGTATTACTTTAATCGAGAGCTAAGTTGGTTAGAATTTAATCGGCGAGTTTTGCATGAAGCGTTGGATTTGCGTACACCTTTATTGGAAAGACTGAAGTTTACCGCTATCTTCAGTTCCAATTTAGATGAATATTTCATGATTCGCGTGGCAATTCTCAAAGATCAAGTCCAAGCGCAGGTAAGTAAAAGAACTCCAGATGGTCTGACTCCACAAGAACAATTAAAAGCGATCGCGCAATTACTACGTCCAATGGTAATTGCACAGCATCACAACTTTGAGAAAGTGTTGCGTTCAGAAATGGCATCCCAAGGTATTCATATTCTCAATTACATAGATATCAGTTCAGAACAACGTTCTTACCTGCGAAAGTTATTTAAACAGCGGATTTTTCCAGTTCTGACACCCTTAGCAGTAGATCCTAGCCATCCCTTTCCCCGAATGGCGAATCTCAGTCTGAACTTGGCAGTAGTTGTCAAAGATCCAGTCACAGAGAAACAAAAGTTTGCCAAAGTCAAAGTGCCAAATATTCTGCCGCGATTTATTGAGTTACCTCAAGATTTACAACCAGAAAATGGCAGAGTAAATCACTGGATGGGTGTACCAATAGAACAGGTAGTAGCTCACAATTTAGAAACTTTATTTCCTGGGATGCTCGTTCAGGAATATCACCTATTTCGGCTGACTCGTAAGGCAGATTTAGCAGTAGCGAAAGAAGAAGCAGATGACTTACTATTAGCAATTCAGCAAGAGTTACGAGGACGGCATTTTCGTGGTTCTGTAGTACGTTTAGAAATTCAACCATCAATGCCTCAGTCTGTGCGACAAATGTTATGTCCAGAAATGGAACTGACTGAGACAGATGTTTATGAAATAGATGGACTGTTAAATTTAAAGGATTTAATGTCGTTCCTGGCTTTGCCATTACCGGAACTGAAAGATTCACCTTGGACACCGATAATTCCACCTCGGCTGCATGATATTCATCAATGCAACCAAATAACTAAATCAAATAAAGCAGAAGCAACAGAGAATATTTTCTCAATAATTCAACAAAATGACTTGCTAGTACATCATCCCTACGAATCTTTTAGCGCCTCTGTAGAGCAATTTATAGCTCAAGCTGCCCGCGATGCTCATGTCCTGGCAATTAAAATGACACTTTATCGCTCTTCTGGAGATTCTGAGATTTTTCAGTCTCTGATTACTGCGGCGGAAAGTGGCAAACAAGTTGCTGTCCTTGTAGAATTAAAAGCCCGTTTTGATGAAGAAAATAACATTACTTGGGCGCAGAAACTAGAAAAGTCTGGAATTCATGTTGTATATGGCTTGGTGGGACTCAAAACTCACACCAAAATAGTCTTGGTGGTGCGTCAGGAAGGAGAAAAGATTCGTCGCTATGTTCATATTGGCACTGGCAACTACAATCCGAAAACAGCGAAGTTATACACCGATTTAGGGCTGTTTAGTTGTCGAGAAGATTTAGGTGCAGATTTAACTGATTTATTTAATTACTTAACGGGCTATGCCCATCAGCATTCTTACCGCAAGCTGCTAGTATCACCTGTAAGTATGCGCGATCGCATGATTGCCTTGATTCGTCGTGAAATTGAAAACAGCAAAAACGGAAAAACAGGCCGGATTGTTGCCAAGATGAATTCTCTGGTAGATCCGCAAATTATTACCAGCCTCTACGCCGCATCGCAATCTGGGGTACAAATTGACCTAATCGTTCGAGGTACATGCTGTTTGCGTCCGGGAGTACCAGAAATCAGCGAGAATATCCGCGTGATCAGCATTATTGGCCGCTTTTTAGAACACTCTCGGATTTTTCACTTCCATAATAATGGGCAAAATGAAGTATACATTGGTAGTGCTGACTGGATGCCTCGTAACTTAGATCGGCGTGTGGAAGCTGTTACACCAGTGGAAGATCCCAAGATTTCGCAAACTTTACAAGACATTTTGGAGATTATGCTGGCAGACAATCGCCTAGCTTGGGATTTGCAATCAGATGGTTCCTATATCCAACGTTACCCACGTAAGCATGAGCCAGAACGCAGTAGCCAAAATATACTGATGGAAATATGGCAATCATTTAAAACAGATGTCTAAATAATGTCACCATTGTGGTAAATTTCCCTCAGGCTGGAAGTTACTGGCTGACAAAGTATGTTGCAGATTACAGGCAAAACTAAACTTTTAGGGGTAATTGGGCATCCGGTGGAACATTCGTTATCACCAGTGATGCACAACGCTGCGATCGCCCAGTTGGGATTAGATTATGTTTATCTTCCCTTTCCGATAGCACCAGAGAATTTAGAAGTTGCGATCGCAGGTTTTGCGGCTGTTGGGGTTGTTGGCTTTAGTGTCACGATTCCTCACAAACAGGCAATTATGCCATTGTTATCAGAAATTACGCCCATTGCCCAAGCTATAGGAGCAGTTAATACTGTTACTCGCCAAGATCATCAATGGGTAGGCACAAATACAGATATAGAAGGCTTTATTGCCCCTTTGCAAACAACATATCACCAAGATTGGAGTCAGAAGGCGGCGGTAATTTTAGGTAATGGCGGTGCGGCGAGAGCAGTTGTAGCAGGTTGTCACCAGCTAGGTTTTGCAAAGATTCATGTTGTGGGACGCAATCAGCAGAGGTTACAAGAATTTTACGATAGTTGGCATAATTCCTCACTAGCTGCGAATTTACAAGTCCATACATGGGAGAAATTAGCCAAACTAATTCCGCAAGCAAATTTGTTGGTAAATACAACCCCAATCGGAATGTATCCCAAAGTTGATGAATCGCCGTTGAGTGCGACGGAAATCGCGGAGTTACCAAAAGAAGCGATCGCCTACGATTTGATATATATTCCTAAACCGACACAATTTCTCCAAATAGCAGAAAAACAAGGTGCAATTGCGATCGATGGATTAGAAATGCTAGTTCAACAAGGTGTAGCAGCATTAAAAATCTGGTTGCAGCAAGAAACTGTACCTGTAGAAGTGATGCGCCAAGCACTGCAAAATCACTTGGGTTTAAGGTGAAGGGCGTGGAGATGGGGATATAGGGGTAAAAGTAGCGAAGAGATAATTTGCCGCTACGCAATGTCTGAAAAGCATATATAGGAAGCATTTCAGGAAAAATAGCTCTCCTAAGTACAAAATGAGTTGAATTCCCTTAACTTTTGATTAACTTCATTGATGTCGAACTCAGGTTGGATTAAAGCTTTCGTAGATAACATGAATATTTTAAAAGCTTCGACCGCGTAATACCGTCGTGGTTTCTTCCATGATTGAGTAGGCGTAGATATAGCGGTGCGATGTACTAGGACTGAAATCTTAATACAGTAAGCCTTTCCAGCAAAGTGGCACTAACTCACATGAATCATGAGTCGTGGCTCAATCCTATTAAGCTGTGGTTGACTGTAGAAATATGATTTTATAAGTCAAATTTGTTTCGGTATCTAGGATTATTTAGTAAAAATATAGACAATATGGCCAATCTAAAAAAAGACGCTCTGTCAATCATTGACTCCATAACGCTCGCTGTAGCAGGCTCTGCGCCATCTTACTCTTTGAATGCTACTACGGGTGCCTTGGTTGCAGCAGTCGGTCTAGCAGCTCCAGGATCGTTAGTCTATGGAGCAATTCCCATGTTTGGCATTTCTTTTGCGTTCATGTACTTAAACCATTGGCGTGCTGATGCTGGAGCTGCCTATACTTGGGTGGGGCGATCGCTTAATCCTTCTCTGGGATTTTTGTGTGCCTGGACATTTCTGGTTCTGAGTACGACATTCATGGTTACAGCAGCTCTGCCTGTAGGGGTAATCACTTTACATCTAATTGCTCCTCTATATGAGGAAAACGTTGTTCTTGCTACCATTACTGGTGGAGTATGGTTTGTGGCAATTGCTACACTGACGCTCCTTGGTGTACATGTTGCCGCCGGATTCCAGAGATTGATGACAGGGATTGAAGTTTTTGCCCTGTTAGCGCTGGTAATTGGTGGTTTGATTAAGTTCTTTGCCAATCCGGTCAATCCTTTCTCGCTGTCATGGTTTTCACCAACAGCATTTGGTAATTTTCAGACCTTTTTTGCTGGAGTTCTGGTGTCCATGTTCTACTACTTTGGCTGGGATGTGTCCTCCAACGTAGCAGAAGAAACAAAGGACTCGAACAATACCGCAGGCTTTAGCGGTGTCTTGGGTATGATTGGCGTCTTTTTGCTATTCATTTTAATGCAGGTGACGATCCAGACAGGCTTTAGCTTGGAAGATATTGACAAGAACAGCGCCAACTTGTTGTCTGCAATGGGTGATGCAATCTTTCCCCATCCTTGGGGCAATATTGCAATTCTGGCAGTTCTGATCAGTACGCTGGGAACAATGGAAACGCAGCTAACACAATGTACGCGCCTGTTATTCTCAATGGGACGCGATCGCGTAATTTCTCGTCGCTTTGAAGAGATTCATCCCAGGTTTCAAACCCCTTGGCTAGCGTGTTTAATAATCACAGTCTTGGGGCTGTTTTTAATGACCCTATCAAGCACCAGTGAGAGTATTGCTGCTGTGATGAAAAACCTCATTCGCTCGATTGGGATTATGGTGTCATTTTACTATGCAATGACTGGGATAGCTTGCGCGTGGTATTATCGCAAAACTCTTGGGAGTGGTAAGAAAACACTCTTTATGCAGGGGATTTGGCCAGTTAGCTCTGCAATTGTGCTATTGATTGTGGGAGTTGCACAATTGCCACAACTGGGACTTGAGATTTCACTGTACACTATCAGCTCAATTGTGTTGGGTATCATCCCGATGCTGTATTATCGTTGCAAGTACAACAGCTCGTTCTACTCGGAGCCTCCTGAATACCATAATCCCAGCTTGGCTGTGGAGAAATAGCTCAAGATTTAGTGATATTGAGTTGTATTTGTGAAGTGGGGTCACTGACAAACATCTTGCTCGCGGCTTCTTCTAAAAACGACTATGACAATTTCTGCTTCAATTCAGGCCGATTCTGCTCAACCTGTTCTTCATCCCCTTGAACCTTTAACGGCTAAAGAAATTGAGATTGCTGTAGCAACTGTGCGGCGAGAACATAACGTAGGAAATAACTTTCGCTTCCCAACGGTAACACTCAAGGAACCTCCCAAAGAAGTGGTGCTAAACTTTCACCTTGGCGATTCGGTCAAACGAGAAGCTTTTCTGATTCTGCTTGACAATACTACGGGCATGACCTACGAAGCAGTGGTGGATTTGGCAAGTCACACACTCACTTCCTGGCAGCACATTCCCAATGTCCAGCCGAATATTATGGCGGATGAAATACAAGAGTGCGAAGTGAAGGTAAAAGAGCACCCGGATTTTCAAGCAGCGTTAGCGCGACGGGGAATCAGTGATTTGGATTTGGTGGTTATTGATCCTTGGGCAGTTGGCAACTTTGGTTTTGCTGATGAGGAAGGGCTGCGCCTCTCCCGATGTTTGTGCTATATGCGGGCAGTAGCGAATGGTAACTTCTACTCTCGCCCAATTGATGGTTTGGTACCCGTTGTCGATCTCAACACAATGCAGGTGATTCGGGTTGAAGATTCAGGGATAACAGATGTCCCGTCTGATCGCGGTGAATATGCTAGAGCCTTCATTCCTAAATTCCGCGACGACGTGAAACCACTGCACATCACTCAACCTCAAGGGCCAAGCTTTGAGGTGAATGGACATCAAGTGCGCTGGCAAAAGTGGCAGTTTCGTATCGGTTTCACTCCTCGCGAAGGGTTGGTGCTTTATACCGTCGGCTATCAAGATCAAGGAAGGTTGCGTTCAATTCTTTACCGAGCATCAATGGCAGAGATGGTGGTGCCCTACGGCGATCCGCGATCACAACACTTCCGCAAAAACGCCTTTGATATTGGCGAACACGGGATAGGAATGCTTGCCAATTCTCTTACACTTGGGTGCGATTGTTTGGGAGAAGTTTACTATTTTGATGCTGTTCTTACCAACAGTCGAGGAGAGGTTGCAACTACCGAAAATGCTGTCTGCCTGCACGAAGAAGATTACGGTATCCTCTGGAAGCATACTGATTGGCGCTTGGATGAAGTTGAGGTGCGGCGATCGCGCCGTCTGGTTCTCTCTTTTATCACCACTGTAGATAACTATGAATATGGCTTCTTTTGGTATTTCTATCAAGATGGCACGATTCAGTATGAGGTGAAATTAACTGGTATTCTACTCTGTGCTGCCATAGCCAACCAGCCGAAATATGGAACAATCGTCGCGCCAGAACTCAATGCTTTAAATCACCAGCATTTCTTCTCGATGCGGTTGGATATGGATATCGATGGTCAACCAAACTCTGTGTATGAAGTGAACACAGTAGCCGCACCACCAGGAGCAGAGAACCCTTACGGCAACGCTTTTTATGCTGAATCGACCCTACTAGCAACAGAACAGCAGGCTCAACGCATCATCAATCCCCTATCTTCACGTTTTTGGAAAATTCTCAACTCAAATGTCCACAACCGCTTGGGGCAACCTGTCGGTTACAAACTCCTTCCCGGCGAGAACGTGCTGCCCTTTGCTTACCCAGATGCCCCAATCCTCAAACGATGTGGCTTTATCACCAGACACCTGTGGGTAACGTCCTACAACTCTGACGAACGCTTTCCCACAGGCAACTATCCGAATCAGCATCCTGGTGGGGAAGGGTTGCCTCACTGGACAAAAGCAAATCGCTCAATTGAAAACACAGATGTGGTATTATGGTATACTTTTGGGCATCACCATATTCCACGACCTGAGGACTGGCCGGTTATGCCTGTTGCCTACTGCGGTTTTACACTCAAACCTGTAGGTTTTTTTGATGCTAATCCTGCTCTTGATGTACTGCCTACTAACGTTGAATTTAGTAGCTGCTGTGCCTCTTCTGAAGACGAGGTGATGGGATATTAGGGAAAGCGAACGCTGCAATCCAAACAAAAGGATTTACCCAGATGAAGAGCTATTCTTCAGTTTCGGCTGAAGAACAAGAACCCTTCCAAAAAACTGTTGATAGAGGTTGAAACCCCATATACTTAAAAAGTTTGTGAGCAGTCTCATTTTTAACACCACTTTCCAGTAAGCAGCACTTAGCTCCCTTCTCCTCAATTCCCCAAGCAAGCACTCGTTCTACCAAATTTCGTCCGACTCCGTGTCTTTGCCAGTTTAGGCTAACTCCCAGATCATTAAGCCAACATTCCAAATTTACATTGTTACGGTGTAAGACAACCACAGCAAAACCAACTACCTTACTGCCACAGCTAGCAACGAAGAGACCATTGGTTGAAGTGTCACAGAGTAAATCTTTCAATTCTTCTCGAAAAATCTCCGGTGCCTGCTCACAAGATACTCCAGGGGCTGTTCCCATTCCGGCGCTGAGTTCTCCAAAGCCAACATAGGTGCCGTCGAAAACCTCAGCATAAATATCTACAACAGCATTGATATCTTCATGCTGCATCTCTCTAATAACTATTTGCTCCATAACTCAATCACAACTTGGGTTGATTGCAACAGGATAATCTCTAGTTCGAGAGATCGAGAAGTGAATTACAATAATTCTTTGCTAAGTACATTACATTTAGTGTCAGCAGGTGTAGTCATTAAAACTACTGTACATGACCCAAATCAATATACCATAGTATCTAGCCTATGACATCAGTCTGCATGTGTTAGTCTTCAACTGCTCCCAAAGCTTTCAAGGCCAACTTCTGTGGGTCTGTTAAACCCTTAGCGCCTGTGATATTCATCCCTTGATAGGGTCCTTCAATTTTCAGCGTTTGGAGACACCTTTGTTTTTGAACAACTCCAATTTCTTGGATATCCCATATTTTCACTGTTTCATCTGAGCTGCAACTAGCAAGAGTGGCTCCATCAGGGCTAAAAGCCGTTCTCCAGACCCAACTGTTGTGTCCTTCTAGTGTCTCTAGGCATTCACCACTATCGATATGCCAAACTTTTACTGTGTAGTCACCGCTAGCACTTGCCAACAGCGTACCGTCAGCATTGAAAGCCACAGACCAAATCCAGTCCTCATGTCCTGTTAGCGTTTTCAGGCATTGACCTGTACCTACATCCCAAAGCTTGATTGTACAGTCATCGCTACCTGTGGCCAGAATTTGATCGTTGGGACTGAAGGCAACTGTCCAAACCTGATCGGTATGTCCTTGGAATTGTCTTAAAAGTTCACCAGTGTTGACAACCCATAACTTTGGGACAGAATCAGCACCACCACTGGCAAGCAGAGTTCCTTGAGAATTAAATTTGACGGAGAAGACGCGATCTTTGTCTTTCCAAGTTTTGACAGGTCTAGAGTTTGCAGATCTCCAAACTTTATTGCTGACATCCCAGAGATTGATCTGGTAATCTTGACCAGCACTGGCAAGGGTTTTACCATCAGGGCTGAAAGTCACTGATTCTAATCGACCTTCATGTTTTTTAAGTTCTTTGTATCTGATTGCCCCTTCAAGCGATCGCATATCCCATAATCTGACTGTTTGGTCTTCGCTCCCACTAGCTATAAAGTTGCCATTAGGGCTAAAAGCAACAGTTAATATCCAGTCTTTGTGACCTGCAAGTTTTTTGATCGGTTGTCCAGTCTGCATATTCCAGACTGTAACTATAAATTCTTTGCCATCACTGGTTTTGCCACTGCTAGCTAAAAGCCTACCATTGGGGTTGTAAGCTAGTGTCCAGACTGGACTGGAATGACCGTATAGAACCTGAATACACTGCCCAGTTTGCACATTCCATAACCTGACTTTACAATCACTACTGCAACTAGCCAAAATAGAACTATTGGCATTGAAGCTTACTCGCCCAATAGCACTTTGATGCCCTTGCAGGACATGACGGACTCTGTGTGTGCGAACATCCCACAAGATACCGATACCATCATCGTCTCCACTAGCAAGGATTTCACCATCAGGACTAAATACAACAGATTCAACATGATTTTTATGTTTATCTAGCGTATCGATACACTGGTAAGTTTCCATATTCCAAAGTTTCACCGTGCGATCGCCACTCCCACTCGCCAGGGTTTTACCATCGCCACTGAAACAAACTGAATATACCCAACCATTGTGCTCAGTAAGCGTTCTAATACAGCGACCAGTTTCCACATTCCACAATTTCACTGTATTATCTCGACCGCCACTTGCCAGAGTTTTACCATCAGGACTGAACCGGACAGAGAGAACTCCTGCTTGATGCCCTTTCAAAACTTTACGACATTTAAGCGTTTCCACATCCCAAATTTTCACCAAATGGTCTGCACCGCAACTTGCCAACAGAGAATCATCAGGACTGAAATCCAAAGATCTGATCCAACTCGTATGTGCTTTTACCTTGGTCTTGGGTTTCCCAGTTTCAACATTCCAAACGAAAAGAGTGCGATCATCTCCTGCGCTTGCTAACCGGGTTCCCTGGTTGTTGAATGCCAAGGTGCGGATGACATCAGTGTGGTCTGGATAAATCTCAACAGGTTCCCAGTCTCCTTCTCGCCACAAACGAACTAGACCATCGTCACCGCACCCAGCTAAAAATTTGTGTTGGCGACTGAATGCGATCGAGCGAATTGTACCGAAGTGATCCGCAAATACCGAATCAGTGAGATCGGCATTGGCAAAGTTTACTCCATGCAAGACTGCTTCTTCTAAATAAGCTTGACGAATGATTAGATGTGAAAAGTCATAATCTTTCAAATCATCTCCCATTTGGCACAGAAGATTGAGTATATTTCCTCCTAAATAACCAGGTTTGTGTGGATGTTCTTTTTGCCAACTTGATAAAAGCTGAGTCAATTGAGCTTTAACATTTTTACTGTTATCAAACTTCTCAGTCAGCCTATGCAAAATTGGTTGGATAATCAGTTTGCGTTGAGCCTCTCTCACATCATCTTCTGTAATCGCTTTGAGTAGAGCAAATTTATTGAGAAAGTCGATTTTCTGAGTTACCAGATCTTTGAACGCATATTTCATTAATCTTCTAGTTGCGTCCTCAATTAAGACAGGTTGTAGTGTATACGCTATTTGATTATTACTGTACTCAAGAGGCAGAGATTTTTCGATTAATTCTATAGTTGATGAGACTCGTTCTTTAGCTTCTGATAAGAGAATGTCACGCTTAAGATCGTCAATTGAAATTGGTTTACGATTAATCGCCAACCAGTACACGATTTCTTGCTCTTTTTCCGACAAATGTTCAAAGTGCCAATCCAACAATCTCTGACGAATCTCTTGAAATACCTTATTTTCTTGCTTTAAAAAACCGGAAATTTTCCCAGCAAAGACTTTCTTAATATGTCTGGCTGCTAGTTCCAAAGCTAAAACATTTCCTCGTAGGAAATCAGTAAGTTCTTGCCATTCAGTATCTGAACCCGAAAAACCAGAATCAAGGTCTTCAAAGATTTCTTTTGCAGCTAAGTAGTCTACACCTTCTAACTCAAAAAAGCGGACGGGTTTTGCATTTCCCGCTTGCGCTTCTATCTCCCTTGGTCTTTCTCGGCTAGTTAACAGTAGACAACTTTGATGCGGAACTTCTCCAAACTGCTTCAATAATTGACCGTAGGCTTCATAGCCATCCAAATACTTGCCAGCATTCTCACCCGGTTGCATGACAGTGTCAAAATTATCCAAAATCAGCAAACAGCGATGCTTATTGAGGTATAAAAATAGCCGCTTGATCTGTTCTTCAACAGTATTTGGTAATTCAGTTTCTGCCCCATCTGAAAGAAAGCTAACCAACTTTGAGAGGTATTCAGAAGGTTGGGTAGGATTCAGTAGTCTCTGCCAAAAAACGTACTGAAACTCGTTGCCAATGTCTTTTGCTAGCCTAACTGATAAATCAGTTTTACCGATGCCTCCTTGAGTCAATCCACGCCCAGCTTGCCCACCTCGACCCAAGCTGACAGCCATACTGGATTTACCAACCCCAGCCATGCCCACGATCGCTACTAAGCGGCAATTATCTTCTAGTATCCATCGTTTTAACGTTTGGAGTTCTTCATCACGACCAAATAGCGACGGTACTGATGGTGCATCTCCCCAATCTTCCCGCGCACCCATTGGCGAAGATGAAATCACAGAGGATGGTCGCGGCTCTGGTGTAATTGGTATATCTACGGGAACCCCTGGCCCAGAGTTAAGAGCAGACGATGTTGGAGTATTAGAAAAGTATTCTCGATGAGATAAAGCTTGCTCAATTTTGTCTAACTCGTCATTCAACTGTGCCAGTTGTGTTTCCTCATCTTGAATTTGTTTTTGCAACTGAAAGCGATGGGCAGTTTGTGCTTCGATCACATAAGATGTTCGTAGTTGCTGTAACCTCTCATTTCTCAAATCCCACTCTTGTTGAAGATCATCTCGTTTTTTCTCAAATCGTCGTTTTTGATTGGGTGTTAAGTTGCTGTAAGGAGTACTGGGCAGGGGCTTCTTAGAGGCTGTGTCTTCTCCCTGTTGTTCACGCACATCTATTTTGATTTCCGCAGATAGATCTGGAACTGGCGACTCTAGTGTTTGTGCAGAGGTCTTTTCTATCTGGCGTTGAAACAAATGCCCGTCTTGCACGCGCATAAAAATAACTGGGGTGGCAAAATCCCGTGTCCGGTACTCTGTTGGGCTGAAGGTGATTGCTAACCGACCAGATTGTGCGGCGACATCCACAGGGTTGCCTTCTGCGAGTTTTTCATAAAAGCAACGAGCAAAACGACCAGCAGTGCTGTTGGACACCTCGTACTGCATTGCTACTACAACTGGAACATTTTGTTGCATTAGCCGAGAAGCTACACCAACAAAAGCTCGTGAAGGAGATAGCATTCCTCCTTCACAAGCCTGTAACACAACAACACCAGGGCGATGTCGGTTAAATAGGCTACCAAAGTAGTTGGCATCAACCCATCTGGCGCAGTTTAAGTCATCCACCAGGGCAATCTCACCCACTTCTTGGTTTTGGGCATTCTGTAAGCGACCATGCCCGATAAAATGAAATAGATGCGGTTTTTTTCTTAACACTGCATCAATCGCTTGGGGGTTAGCTGGATGAACAATTGGCAACAACTCTACCCGATTTGCTTGCGTGGCAGCCAAATTCTCTAAATCCTGCTGTACCCGATCAAAGACAACTGTACCTAAATCTTCGGGTGCAGAGATAACCAAGGCCATTCGTAGTTTTTCATTGGGTTTTAATTGGATAGGCTGTGGTGATGTCCAATGCGATCGCCGACGCGAGAAAATGACATTGTGAGCAGTCCCCAACCAAAGTGTGCCTTGATTCGCGCTTTCGGGTATGCACATAAACTCCCAAGGCAAAGCTGCTACCTCTGGCATCTTTTGCTCATCAATGTCTAGTTCTACTCTGAGAAATTGACCTTCTTGTTGAACAACACGCTCATAAAAGTTAATGAAATCCTGACAAAGCCGATCATCAAACAGGATATTGAATAACGTTTCTCCTAATAGTCTGCACTGATGAGAATTATTTAGTGTATTATTACGAGTAGACTGGATCAGGTTTTCAATCTTTTGAATCAGCTTTCTCCGGTAGCTAAATTTTCCAGATGGTTGTTCAATATCTTGATTTTGAGAGCCTCTCTTTTCAACCTGTACACTATTACGATTACTAACACGAATGCGATATGTATAGTAGGACACTAGTGTTTTAGCTATTCAGTGTAAATAGTACACATTTGTCCTATTATCACATACTTTTTACCCAAGCTGGACATTGAGGCAGTAATTGTACTAGAGTAAATTCACTTAGGCAGTCTCAATGGCTGCCACTCTTCAGCTGCACCAGTTGGCAGCTTGCAGACTGCCCCATCCTGAAAACGAAAGAGATTTTTGAACCTATCTGCTAATTCGCTAAAAACATCACGAACCTCGGCCGCCAGCCAATTCATGTTTGGTTCTGCCCACACAATGGCATGAAGATTGACAAATTCCGTACCTTTGGGGACTTTGAAAACAGTAACGAATTTTACCGTTGTCATTCTTTGTAGATCTGGCTTCTGGATGTACCAGTAACAGGTGGAGCTACCTTCACCTTTGACTTTTTTAGATAGTGTTTTAGACTTGTTGTTCGAGGCTAAACAGCTAAAGCAAACTTATAACAAATAGCAAACATCACGAGCACTCATGTATATCAATTAACTATGACCAGCAAATTGTTCAGCAAGTAAAGTGCTGAATGTGAAGGACTAAGTTCAATGTTTTGTCTATTGCATTTGCCAATAGTAGCTAATGATATAAGTATTAATGTCGAGGTTTTGTTCATAACAGAGTATAATTTGAAATCCTGTAATGAATCAATCATCTATAGGCTCGAAGTCCTTAAATTGTGTTCATAAGAATTTTAATAGTTTAATAGACGATGGCTAAATCTTTGCTGCACAAAACTTTACGTCATGCATACAAAATTATTCAATTATCTCAAAAGTCTGGAATCCCTAATGATGAGCTGCTGGATATGCTCAGAGAAAATAACAGATCTAGAGTGTGCTTTTCTCGTCGTCGTTTATTGTACAGTGGGATGGCTTTGGCCGGTTGTGCTGCCACCACTGGTTTGAATTGGACAACTGGCGATCGCGCTGTTGCTCAGTCCCGCGTCAGCCCTGTACTTATCGTTGGAGCGGGGATTTCTGGACTAACAGCTGCTTACCGATTATGGCAAGCTGGCGTACCTGTTCATGTGATCGAAGCGACTGGGCGAGTCGGAGGTCGGATGCGAAGTTTGCGGAATGCGGTTGGAACAAAGCTTACCGCAGAGCTTGGGGGAGAGCTAATCAATACGGATCACCCTCATATCCTGGGTCTAGCGAAAGAGTTAGGAATCAAAGTGGTAGACGTGCTAGTTTCTCAAGAAGGACTAGTTGACACCCACTACTTTGAAGGACGTAAGCTCCCACTTGAGGATATCATCAGAGACTTTACGCCAGTCGCTAACCAGATCAGCACAGATCTCAAGAAAATCGCTAAATTTGAAAATTATAAGACTGTTGATCGCCAGGCAGTTGCCCTAGATCGGCTTTCGATTACTGAGTATCTAGAGCGCATCCCTACTTCAAGTAATATTCGTCGTCTAATCGAGGTCGCTTACAACGTTGAGTATGGTCGGGAAGCTGACGAGCAGTCTTGCTTGAATATGCTGTATTTAATCGGCACAAAGCCAAGTGAGTTTGAAGTCACAGGCGATAGCGATGAGCGGTTCTATATTGACGGTGGAAACGATCAGATTCCTCGTAGGTTAGCACAGTTGCTGTCAAACTACATTGAGCTTGAAACAGCTTTAGAGTCCATAAGTACTTTATCAGATGGGCGTTACCGAGTTACTCTGCAATCCGGGGCTAAAACCACCGAGCGTACCTATGAGCGAATCATTTTAGCAATACCATTTAGTGTCTTGCGGCACGTTAACCTAAAGGTTGATTTACCATCGGTGAAACGCTTGGCTATTGATACCCTGGGTTATGGAACCAATGCCAAGCTAATCACGGGTTACCGTGAGAAAGTCTGGCGAACCCGTTATAACGCTAATGGTGAAACTTTTACTGACTTGGGGTTCCAGGACGTATGGGAGAGCGCTCAAAGTCGCTATACACAAGGACTTGGTTTGATCACAAATCTCACAGGTGGTCACCAGGGTGTAGCTGTTGGTACAGGAAACATTTCAGATTTAGCTGAAAAGCTTATCCTGCAACTCGATCAAATTTTTCCAGGCATGAAAGCAGGGAATATTGCTGGTAAGGTTGCTCGTTCCTATTGGTCAACTAATCCCTACATTCAGGGTTCCTATGCTTGTTACTTATTGGGCCAATGGACAAGGTTGCATGGTGTAGAGCAGGAACGGGTCAATAACCTGTTTTTTGCAGGGGATTCTGTTTCACTTGAAAATCAAGGTTTTATGGAGGGAGGTTGCGAGACTGGTGAAGCAGCAGCTGAAGCTATTATGAAAGATCTGAAATTAAAACACAAATCTACTGAGTAAAAAGTAGCATAATTTGGAACACGGTTATATTAACTTTGGATAAATTGAACCAATCAGGAGGGCTTCTTGAGATACAAGTGAGGATAGACATGAAATGAGCAACCGTACAGAAAGTTACGCTAAGGCTAAAACGATTACTGGATAAGGTTTTCAGGTTTACTTCTCCAACGCCGATTCAGAGCCTGACTATCTGTTTCGCTACTTTTACCCCATATACGGAGAATATCTTGTCCGGTAAATGTTTATATAACCTTATTGCGGTGGCGGAACGCCTTCCTCTAGGGTATTTAACGAATTGGAGCTTAGCAATCACAAGGTCTCTGCGATTATTTGACCTCAAGTCTATGTTGATTCCATCCACTCAATACACTTGTGCATTTGCTGGGCCATCGTATCAAGATCAGCGTGAAATCTCCGCCCATGACCTGGTAACACCCACTCAAATGAGTAATCAGCTAATTTACGCATTGATTTAAGCTGTTCTGACCAGGAATACCAGCAGACATCGCGGAACGCAATCAATTGGTCTCTATCTTCTGACCAAGCAAGATGGTCGCCAGTAAAAAGAAACTTATTTTTATAAAGTAGAACAGTGTGTCCTTTAGAGTGGCCTGGAACAGGGATAATTAATAAATCTGGATTCAAAGCAAATACTTCAGAACCAGTAAGTTTGATTTCTACATTGCGAGTACCCGCAGAAATATCATCAGTATGAAGGATGCGTTGACATTTAAAATGTTCGGCAAACTTTTGATGGTCGGCTACATCATCTCTGTGAGTCAGGTACATATAATGAATTCCCCCCATCTCTTCTAGACGCTTCACTAAAGGCGGCGTAAACCGCGGGGAATCAACTAAAATATTACCTTCTGCTAATTGAATAAAATAGCTAGCAGCACCGTAAGATTTTTCGGAGTGGTAGCCACAATGGTAAACATTTTCCTCGATTAAGTTCGGAAAAGTAGCTTGAGCAATTTTGATATCTTGTGGCTTTTCAACAGTGCCAATAGAACTAGTAGGACAAGCTAAAAGTGCTTGGAGTGCAGTTAATCTTTCTACCTCATTTGTAGGTTGATGATAAACTGCCGATTGTTCATCAACACGATAAAACACTTCAGGAGTCATCCAGCGACAGGTATCACAATCGATACAGCTAGTATCTACATAAAAATCGCCGTTGACGTTTTCGGGGTGACGCAATTTTAAATTAGCCATGTTAAACCTCTGTGCACCGTAGCTAATTACTCAGGAACGAGAAACTCTATATCACCACGCTAGCAAAAGTAAGCTAATACTATTCTGCATCACCTTTGAAAAGGTACTCTCAGGGTGTTCCTGCGTCCCCTTGTCTTCTGTTTCCCCCACCCATCAATAAACCAATCTCTTCCAATGTCGCCGTCTGCGCATCCAAAATAGCCACAAACTCACCTCTGTAGATGACAGCAATGCGATCGCTCATGGCCATGATTTCTTCTAACTCAGTAGAAATATACAAAATTGCGGCACCGCGATCGCGTTCTGCTAATAATCGAGAATGAACTGCGGCTGTCGCCCCCACATCTAACCCCCGTGTGGGTTGCATGGCGATAATTAAAGCTGGTTCCCGCGCCAGTTCTCGCGCCAACACTACCTTTTGTTGATTTCCCCCCGAAAGCTGGCTTACTTTGATATTTTTCCCTCTCGCCCGGATATCAAATTCTTGCATTGCAGCTTGGGCATGAAGAGCGATCGCTTCTTGTTGTAACAAAAAACGGCGACAAAATGGCAAATATTTAAAAGCTTTTAAAATCAAGTTTTGAGCAATGCTAAATTGCAGTATCAATCCCATCGCTTGCCTATCTTCTGGAATGTAGCCCACTAAGGAAGGGTGATGCGTAAACTCAATTTTCCCTTGCTTGATAGTTCGTAAACCTGCTAATGCATCAGCTAATTCTCGCTGTCCATTGCCATCTACACCAGCCACTCCTAAAATTTCTCCCCCCCGCAGTTCAAAAAATACATTACTTACAGCAGGAATACCTCTATCATCAGCAACTTGTAAATTTTCCACCGACAGGATAATTTCTCTTGGATCTGTAGGAGTTTTATTTAACTGTAAAACTACTTCCCGTCCTACCATTAATGCTGCTAACTGCTGAGGTGTGGCTGCTTTAGTTGATGTTGTTGCTACTACCTTTCCCTGGCGCAAAACTGTGACTGTATCGCAAAGATTAATTACCTCTTCTAATTTATGACTGATAAAAATAATTGTGTTACCTGCGGCTGCTAGTCGGCGCAAGATAGCAATTAATGATTCTACTTCTGGCGGTGTTAAAACTGCTGTTGGTTCATCGAGAATCAACAATTTAGCTTGGCGATAGAGAACTTTGAGAATTTCTATCCGTTGTTGTGTCCCGACAGGTAAATTTTCAACTTTAGCAGTGGGATCAATTTCTAATCCATAAGCTTGGGATAAAGCAGCGATTTCTTGCTGTTTTTGCTGTAGATTCAGCCGCCAACTTTTCTCCCTTCCTAAGATGATATTTTCTGTGACAGTCAATTGGGGTAACAGCATGAAATGTTGGTGAATCATGCCAATACCCAATTTAATTGCCTCATTGGCTGAGGTAATTTTTATTGGTTGTTCTTGGAGGTAAATTTGTCCAGCATCAGGTTGATATAATCCACTAATAATATTCATTAAAGTACTCTTACCTGCACCATTTTCGCCTAGAATTGCATGAATATTTCCCGGTGCAATACTGAGGCTAATATCGTCATTGGCAACAAAAGAACCAAAGCGTTTAGTAATATTTTCTAAGCGTAAATAGTTCATGCTGCTATTCATATATATATTTAGCCTGGGTTAGTAGGCTTTGTTTATATAGCCCTACCCTTCTAGGGTATAGGCAATTTGACAATATATTATGCTAAATCTATGCTGTTGCTTTCTTCACACAGCGTGTATCTTTACCAGTCTCTTTGCAGTCTTCAAAAAGAATTTTTTTATTAACAATCTCTTGCTTTGCGTTTAATGCTTTTTGTTGAACTTCTGCTGGCACATTCGCTCCAAATTTTCCTAAAAATAATATATTTGGTCTTTCTAGCCCAATAGTATATATTTGTCCTTTGATTTGTTTTTGTTTAGCTAGTTCTGCTATATAAGCTATAGCTAAATCCAAGCGTTTGACAGCACTGGTTAAAACAGCTTTTGGCGCAACATCTAATTGATCGTTTGTATTACCAAAAGCATATACTCCTTTTTCACTCGCTGTTTGTAAAACCGTGGCTGAGGCATTATCTAACCATTGATAGATGACATCAGCACCAGAGGAAACTAAAGCGAGAGTCGCTTCCTTAGCTTTAGCAACATCATTCCAATCACCCGTAAAAGTAGAAGTGATTTGGATATTTGGTTTAACAGATTTTGCCCCTAATTCAAATCCCCGCAGTTCTCCCTCGGTTGCAGGAAACTTCTCGCCTGCAATATAAGCTAATTTATTAGATTTAGTGACAGAAGCGCCGATAATTCCACATAAATAGCTACCTTGGAGGTGATCTATTCGTAAAGAGGCAATATTCTCTCCCTTGAGATTACCATTCACACCGACAAAAAAGGTATTGGGGAATTGTGCAGCGACTTGTTCAATAGCGGCATCAAATTGTCCGCCATGCGCGAAGATGAGATTGTAGCCTTTACGAGCAAAATCTGTGATTACTTCTGTTTGATCTGCTTGTGCTACTTTTTCCACATAGGCGGTTTCTGCACCTAACTTTTGTTTGGCTAGGTTGATTCCTTCATAACCAGATTGATTCCAGGCTTTGTCGGTAATGATTCCAGGAAGAGCGATCGCTATTTTAAACCCTTCAGCACCACCCGTTGTTGTCGCTGTTGGTGTCGTCGGGTTACTACTACAAGCTTTCAGCAGTAAACTAGTACCAAACGCCGCTGAACCAAACAAGATAAATTGACGCCGACTAAAGTTTGTTGTCATACCGCGCCTTCAGATAGCTATTTGAGTTATTTCAACACTCTAAAGTCGGAGGTGATATTTGGGAAGCAGTTTCTTAATTTTTCTCACTGTTGACTGAAGACAAAATTAGATAAGTCAACAAAACTGAAGAGATGTAAGTAAATCAAGAATCAGGCTAATCCCATGTACAAAAATAAGGAACTTTGGCGCGTCATCCTGGCGGTATCGATAATTATAGTTGGAGTGACGCACTTTGTTGTTCCACAACCATACGTCAAAATTATGCCCCCACAACTGCCATATCCTTTAGGATTAGTTTATCTCAGTGGCTTTTATGAAATTTTGGGTGGGATAGGATTATTAGTTCCGCCTGTGAGTCAAGCAGCCGCTTGGGGATTAATTTTATTATTTATAGCGGTTTTTCCTGCGAATATTAATATGGCTGTTAATCATATTAAGATTGAAACCATACCATATTCAGATTCATCTTGGGTGCAAGCAATTAGGCTTCCCTTCCAAGCAGTTTTCATTGCTTGGGCTTGGTGGTATACGAAACCTTCAGACAAAGAAAAACAAGCGTCAATAATTCCCAAGTCACTCATTCCCAAAGAGTTAGAATGGTAATTTCATAATCTTATGAGTACATCTCAAACAGTACAACAATTGCACGCAGAATGGGTAACAGCAGAAAACTTTCTTCGTTATGGACAGGTGATTTTTCCTAGTTCAGATGGTAAGGCTTTTGATGCAGAAGATGCCCAATTAAATCTACAAAATGGCACTCCACGCTTTTATATTATGCGCCTACATAGTAGAGGGCGAAAGTTTCACAAAATTACGCGCCATGTGCAATGTACTCAATGTTTAGGTTCTTTGGAAGGAAAAGATTGGTTAATTGCGGTTTGTCCTCCTCATAATGAATTGAATGAACCAGTTTTAGAGGAGATTGCGGCTTTCCGAATTCCTGGGAATTGTTTTATTAAGTTAAATGAGGGTACTTGGCACGCAGGCCCTTATTTTGACCATGAAGTTGTAGATTTTTATAATTTAGAGTTGAGTGATACGAATGTGGTGGATCATTTCACTCATGATTTTCTTACGAGTCATCATTTGGAGTTTGAGATGGTTTAGCTGAAGGCCAATTTAGTATTTTTATGCGGGAACATATTTTAGTAGGTTGATGCTAGTTTTAGCAGCTTGCCTAACATCAGGATGCTCATCGTTAATAACTAATTGCTGTAGATAAGGAATAGCCTGTATATCATCTAACTCTCCTAATTCATCAGCTGCGCTTTCACGCACTATATAATCGGGATCGTAAATTTTTTCTATTAATAAAGGAAAGGCTTCCTCAGGATATAAACGCCTCATAAAGCGCAAAACGCTACTTCTTACATAGGGTGAAGGATGTTCTAAAAGTTCTAAAATATCCTTTTTAGGGCCAATACATCCTAGCCTGCTTAAACCATCTATTGCTTCCATAACAATTAATGGACGCTCATCCTTGAGATAACTTACAACTAAGCGGAATAGATCGGGTTCGGCAAATGGATGAGCAAGTGGTGTTTCTGTTAAGGCAAACAAAATAGCTTGCAATTGAGGCGTATTTGCATTTTGTATTTCCTTGATTAATAAGTCCTTACCAGCTTGACCGTGAGATTTAATCAGGTGGGCTATCTCTTGATAGTAGGTACCAGCATCTTCGCCTTCCGGTGGAGGTAGGTGAAAGCGTTGTACTAAATCTTCTAAGTTTAGGTTGTCGAGTTCTGGATAAAAACTCAAACTCATATTATTTATCCTAATCTTGAATTAATATTAATCCTAATATGCTCTAATTTCATTAAGATTCATCTCACTAAACTCTCCAGGAAATTCATTACGTAGTTTTGCTGGAAGATTCGAGGCTCTAATTAATCCGTTATCGCGCAATACATTAAGTTCTTGGATTTTTTGCTCAGATAACCTTAAACCATATTTATTTGCTAGCCGTTCGTATTGTGTAAGTATCTTAATCGCCTTTTGTGCGTTTTTAGCTGTCATTGAACCTCATATCGATTCCCCTGGAAGCTAAGCATATTATGAACCACATAGGTTGTTGAGTTGTTGCCAAATTCGTTCCGGTGTCATGGGGAGTTGGCGAATTCTGCATCCTGTGGCGTGGGCGATCGCATTGGCTATGGCAGGGGCTGTACAATTGGTTGTAATTTCTCCCACACCTTTAGCACCGAATGGCCCGTAAGGATCGGCGGCTTCGACTAAAATTACTTCCATTGGTGGCATATCTGCGGCTGTGGGAATGCGATACTGGCGCAATGTGGGGTTAAGAATTTGTCCTTGTTTATCAAAGAATAACTCTTCGGTTAAAGCATAGCCAATTCCCATTGCAATTCCACCTGTTGCTTGTCCGTAGCATATACGCGGATTGATTGCTTTACCTAAATCAATGGCTTGGACGCATCGTAAAACTTGAACTTTACCTGTTTCTGTATCAACTTCTACTTCTACTCCTTGCACGGCAAAAGTTAAAGTTGATTCATCTGCTGTATAGGTAAGTTCGACGCTAGTTTCATTTGTGGAAAGTAGTTGTTCGGCTGTTAGCTTCACAGCTTGTCCAGAAATATAAACTGTTGCAGAAGCATAAGAACCTGCATCAAATGGTGTTTGTTGAGTATCACCGGAAATAATATTAATATCGGCAATGCTGACATTTAAAACTTCTGCTGCTATTTGTCGTAAGGTAGTATCTGAACCTGTTCCTACATCTACGCTACCTGTTCTTAATTCATATTTGCTATTTGCTAACCGTGATAATTTCACACTTGCAATGTGGATTTTACATAAACCACTTCCTTGCATAGAAACGGCGAACCCGACACCACGACGGCGCGAACCTTCTATTATCGGCGGTGTGTTAGGAACATATCCTAGTGATTGGATAACTTTTTCCCAACATTCTTCAACGGCGTAGCTACCAATTAAGTTAAAGTGGCTATCAGCGTTGCCTAAATTAATTACATCTCCCGCACGAATTAAGTTTTTACAACGCATTTCTACAGGGTCAATCTTTAGCTTTTGAGCAATTTCATCGATTTGGCTTTCCATGACAAAAGTGCCTTGAGTTGCACCATAACCGCGAAATGCACCCGCAGGCATTGTATTTGTATAAACAGCAAAACCTTCAAATCTTTTATTGGGGCAACGATACAAACCTAAAGGTATATAACCTGATAAAAATACCACTGTTTGTCCATGATTGCCATAAGCACCTGTGTTGCCAATTACTTCCATATCTTGGGCAACAATTGTACCATCTGCTTTCACACCAGTTTTTATTTTAATTTTCATAGCATGGCGGCTATTTGTGGCAGTAAATTCTTCTTTTCTAGTAAATTCCCACTGCACGGGTTTACCTGTGTGTAAAGTTGCTAATACACACAAATCTTCGGATAAAATCTCTTGTTTATTCCCAAAGCCGCCGCCAAGCTGTGCTTTATAAACTCGGATTTTATCTTTAGGTAAGTTGAATATTTGCGAGAGTAAACGTTGACAATGAAATGGTACTTGAGTACTGGAACGAACAACTAAAGTACCATCGGCTTCTAGCCAACTAATAGTTACATGAGGTTCCAAGTGGACGTGTTGAACAGCTGGTAAATTATAGGTATTTTCGACAATTAAATCTGCTTCTTTAAATACCTGTTCTACATCACCAGATTCGAGAAATATTTTGCCAGAAATGTTGCGATTTTTATCAGGTATTTGAGTTGATTCTGGTTCATCGTGAATCACGACTCCACAATCGTTCATCGCTTGCTCAGGGTCGAGAACGTAGGGTAAAATTTCGTAATCAACAGTAATTAATTCACAAGCTTGTTCCGCAATACTGGGTGATTCTGCAACTACAGCCGCCACGCGATCGCCTACAAATCTTACTTTATGATCTAATAGGTAATGATCTAGCGGATCGGGCACTGGTTCAGCATGACCGGCTGTGGTGTAGGGTATCCTGGGGACATCTTCGTGGGTAAAAATTGCCACTACACCGGGGAGTGCTTTCGCTTTGGCGGTATCAATCTTGCGGATACGGGCATGAGCATAAGGCGATCGCAGTACCTTAAGATGTAGTAATCCTGGTGGTGCAATATCTGCTGTGTATGATGCATTCCCCGTGACAATTGTTGCACCATCTTGTTTGGGAATGCTTTTTCCTACAGACTCTAAAGAATTGCGAACACTAATATTACATCTGTGTTTATCTGTGTTCATCTGTGGTTGATAATATTGCAGAATACTTTCAACAATCGCTTGATAGCCAGTACAACGACAAAGATTTCCTTTTAAAGCCAACCGTAATTCATCTTCTGATAACTCCGGTAACTTTGCTGCACTCATAATCATCCCAGGGGTGCAGAAACCACATTGAAAACCTTGTGCAATTAAAAATGCTTGCTGTATTGGTGCAAGTTCTCCATTTTGAGAAAGTCCTTCAATTGTAGTTACCGATTTATTAGCAATTCGCATTGCTGGGTAAATACAACTGTGAATTGGTGTGTCATTTACCCAAACAGTACAAGCACCACAATCACCCGAATCGCAAACACGATGTACACCAAAATAACCCAATTGGCGTAATAAACGCAACAGGCTAGTTCCAGGTTGACAAGTTTCTGTATAAGGTTGGTTATTCACATAAAATTTTAATAGTTCTATCATATTAAAATTTGAATTATTGTAGTGAACGCTTAATTAAAACTGCTGTCATTTCTCGGCGATAATTTGCACTCGCCCTAGCATCTTCGATAAAATTTTCTTTTTCGAGCAAGCTAATATATTGGTTTTCTAGAACTTCTATACTTTCAAATTCCAACAAGCGGGGTGCAACAACACTCGCCGCAATTACACAACGGATTTGTTGAGGAGTTTTAGCAGTGACGACAATTGCCAAAGCCGGATCGGTTGCTGCTATGCTCATGCGTTGATAATTGACTTGCCATGTTAAATTTGGCAACGGAATTAAAACTCGCCTGAGAATTTCTCCTGGTTGCAAAATTGTTTGACGAGAACCAATTTGAAAATCTCTAGCTGCAACTTGATGTGACTCTGCCTGCAAATTATAAATCTCGTAACTTGCACCTAAGGTCACCATCAAAGGTGCTAAAGTTCCTACCGATAAAGCTAGACAAATATTTCCTCCTACAGTCGCCACATTAATTACTTTTAACGACGCTGCTAGTGCAGAAACAGCACTTTTTAAACTGTCGATTGCTGTCCATTCTGCTAACCAAGGATATTCCAATAATTTAATCAAAGGACAAGTCGCCCCAATAATTAAATAATCTCCTTGAACTTCAATCTCTGACCATCCTAAACGCTGTATATCGACTAGCACTTTTAGATGTGGTTGTGGTTCCGAAAATAACCATGTCCCGCCCGCTAACCAAGACCAATCATTACCCCAGTTAGTGATATTTTCAAACTCATCAGGACATAAATAATTTTGTATATTTGGCAAATCCATTGATTTACCTAGATAAGTAAGCCAAAAGTCAAATGCTTAGTACAAGATTTCACAAAAAACTCTGCGTTTAAAAAGGCTAGAAATGCAAAGCTGTACTTCGCTTGCCAATTACGATAGCACAAGATTCTTTGAAAAACGAAATATTACGCATAACGCTACTATCACAACCTGACTAAGTTTTTCAAAGTTCAAGGCAGGTTGCAAATTAAACCTGAGATAATGTGCATTTGCGTATAGCTGCTTTGGCATATTCAAGATTATCTAAGAAAAGTATATGGTTAGCGATTCCAAAAGAAATCCAATTGTCCTGATCCACGGCTACTCTGCCTCAGGCGAATCTTTTAAAGTGTGGGAACAGAGACTAGAAGCACGGGGATACGATGTTTCGACTATCCATATTTGTAGTTATGTAACGTTGACTAACGAAGTAACAATCAAAGATATCGCCGAAGGCTTTGATCGAGCATTATCGATAGATGGTGGTTTAGCACCAGAGCAAGAGTTTGATGCGATCGTCCATTCAACTGGGATGCTAGTAATTCGCTCTTGGTTAACAGCATACTCCAGTAAGCGACGGAATCGGCTTAAGCACTTGATTGGGCTAGCGCCTGCAACTTTCGGTTCGCCCTTAGCCCATAAGGGACGCAGTTGGTTAGGTGCAATGTTTAAGGGAAATAAAGAATTTGGCCCAGACTTTCTAGAAGCGGGAGATCAGGTACTTGATGGCTTGGAACTGGGAAGCAGGTTCACTTGGGATTTGGCACATAAAGACCTATTGAGTAGCGAAACATTCTATGGCACGAAAACTGACACGCCTTATGTATTTACCTTCTGTGGTACAAACCCATATAGCGGCTTAGCTAAATTTGTGAGCGATCCTGGTACTGATGGTACTGTGCGCTGGGCGGGATGTGCTTTAAATACCCGCAAGATAGTACTTGACCTCACGAAGCAGCCACAGCAAGGTCAGCGGATCGATTTTGATGGTTCCAGCAACAATGGTATTGCTCCCACAGTACTCGTGAAGGGGTTAAACCACGACACAATTATGAGCAATCCTAGTAATGAACTTGTGGATGCGGTCTGTGAAGCGCTGCAATTCTCCCCCGAACAAGATATTCAGGATTGGTACAAAAAAACTAGCGATAAACTCACGCCGAAGGATATTAACCCTTGGCAGCAGTTTGTCGTCCGTGCAGTGGATGAACGCGACGATCCTATTCCTGACTACCACGTTCAGGTGTTCACGCAAGGCAATGAGGAATTCCGAGCAATTGAGAGTTTTGGTGTAAACGTGCATACATATAGTGGCGACAAAAGCCTCCGCTGTTTTTACGTCAACCTGAATGGTATTTTGAATCCACACAATTTACTGCAACCAACGGCTTTACCAAATTTGGTGATGCGTGTGATTGCCTCATCAGGATCGCAGTTAATAGACTACCTCGGAATCAAAAATTCCGGTGAATGGGATGCACAAATGGATATTTCATACCTATTACGCGAGTCCAAAATCAAGCTTTTCTGGCCGTTTACAACTACTCTCATTGAGTTGAAACTCAACCGTGAACCTCGCAAAGAAGTGGCACAGTTTTTACAAAGGCTTCAGGCTACTAAGAATTAAAAGCAAAGCCCTGAGAAAATTTCAGGGCTTTTTAAATTTAATATTTAGACTAGTACAAGCTTATGCTACTAGCGTCAGCTTATTTCGGATATTTTGCCTTTGAATTTCGTTTGGACGAAGTGGTCTTGTCGCAGTTTGTAGATGAAGCGGTAGTAACCTCCGACTTGATGGAGCAATGTAAAGTGTCGTATTGTGCTCAAATAATTGAGCACTAGGTGTTGTGATTTAGCAGTGATGAAACAAAGTTTCTAGATAAACTTGAGCAACACGACGATCGCCATCTGCATTTTGTAATAGAAAAAGTGATACGGCTGCCGTCAGAACTCGGTTTTCATCCCAATCGGGATGCTGTTCTAAATAGTCTTTTAAACAGTCATGAAGGACTTCGGGAATTTCTGTCAAAATGCTAACTGTTGCGTTCATGAGATTTTGCTCCTATCGAGCAAATCAATAGGGACAAGGAACTTGCGGTGAAGACGTTTAGCACTGCCTTACACCATCTTTTGCCACTCAGCTAGTCTGCAAGAACACTAGAGTAATTTTATACATTAATGTTATTGCTTAAACGGACTGCAAAAGCCTGTCGAATTATTGTGCGCTCAACAAGGGTTGGTTTGTCAATATTGCGAAATATTAAACTCAACTATAAAGGAAATAAATATTTACGAGAAACCTAGGGTTAGAGCTATATTTTTGTAACTTTAGTTCATAAAAACTCAGTAACTAATAGCTATGATGTGAAAATAGCATAATCCTCAGTAAGGCTAGAAAAGACTATTGGCTTGTAAAGCACCTGTGGAAAACAACGGAAATACCTGTGGAAAAGCTGTTGAATAACTGAGGAAAAATCCAGCTAATAATAAGAATTACGAAAATGGCACGCTTTGTAATCTTCGGTTTAGATGTAGGAACCAATCTTATTTACACTACGCTCAACTGACTAGCCGATAAATCATTTACGTTCTGCGATCGCTCTTGGCATTCCGGCTGGTAGGTAAGCTGTTAAGCTAATCCGGCTTTAAGTTGCATAATCCTTAGCCTCAAAAAGACGTGGGGACGCGAAGAACGGGAGACGCCAACGAAAGTCGTAGATAATTTATCTATTTTGTTAGGGTGATTTCAAGACGTTCTTCAGATGTTTCTCCTTTTTCTAGATCCTAGAATCCAGAAATTATGAGGTCATATTGAAGCAAAATTTTTATGAACAAAACTTATTTGCTGAATATCAGTCTCTTGCTTGTGCTCTTCGGGTTGAGTGCTGGTAATACCCACGCCCAAAGCACATCCACCATTTCACCAGATGTGCCGAAAAACCTGCAAGTCCCGCCAGAACAAAGCCTTATATTCAAAGCATCTGCTAAAGGTTCACAGATATATGTTTGCAAGGCTAAGCCAGATAATCTCAATGCTTTTGAGTGGAAGCTTAAGGCTCCAGATGCATTGTTGTTCAACGAGCAGGGACAACAACTAGGTAAACATTATGCTGGCCCTACGTGGGAGTCGAATGACGGTAGTAAAGTCATCGCTCAGATGAAAGCTCAGGCAAATGCACCGCAAGGTACTACAATTCCCTGGTTGCTGTTGCAAGGGCGATCGCATCAAGGCAATGGTATCTTCAGCCAAGTAAATTGGATACAGCGTTTACATACTGTTGGCGGTAAAGCCCCGGCTAACGGCTGCGATCGCGCCCACGCAAACCGTGAGATTCGCATCGGTTATCAAGCAGATTACTATTTTTGGGGCGTTCCTGGTAACAAGGGCGTTAAAAGATAGACAACTCCATAATAGTTTTTACTCGTTCTCAAGCTGGAGCCTGGGAACGAGAACAACACAGGGATTCAAGGATAAACAGAATCAGCAAAAGTGGGGAAAACCCAAATAATTAGTTAATCTACACTTATCTTGATCACCAAATTAAACTTTTTTTCTAGTTTGCCGGGATACCCAGGATCAGATGTGGACGAACGCCCAGAGCAAGCTAAAAAAAAGACTTATCTGATTTCATAAAACTTTTAATTTGATAACGCTCAGTAATTGTAGAAATAAAATTAAGATGGTTCTTCAGTACCTAGTATGCTAAATTTACGTGAGAAAATCTCAAAAAGCTTGGTATACATGGGAAATCATGCTTATTTGTCAGATTATTTCTTAATATTGCCTCTTTCCCCTGTTCCCCGTTCCTTGTTCCCCTTCGGGTGACGCTCGTACCTCGCTACCGCTGCGCTAACAGCAGTTGCTCATGGGGGAAACCCCCAAGACCGCACTGCTTCACCTGTTCCCTCTTAAA
>NZ_MTAV01000229.1 GCF_002154695.1 Nostoc sp. T09 | reverse complement strand
CTTGGGAACGTTAGCTTATATTTTTGGACATGCTGCGACCGATGCTGCTGGTAACCCAACATTGGCAGGAAGTGCAGGTACTATAGCTCTTGTTGCAGCCAACCTCTATGTATTTTGCTTCGGTTTCTCCTGGGGACCAGTGGTTTGGGTGCTGTTGGGAGAAATGTTTAATAACAGAATTCGCGCTGCTGCACTTTCGGTAGCTGCGGCAATGCAATGGATCGCGAATTTCGTGGTTTCGACGACATTTCCGCCGATATTGCAATATTTCGGGCTAGGCGCTGCCTATGGTTTGTATACAACTGCTGCGGCTATCTCACTATTTTTCGTTTGGTTCTTTATTAGAGAAACCAAAGGTATGGAGTTAGAAGATATGTAATAGGCTGAGATTTTCAATTGAAATACACATGGCGATCGCTCATTCGTGTTTAGATCTCAAAGAGCGATCACATTGCCAATTATTGACTCTGCATTCTGCCTCAAGGATGCTGCACGAACACCTTTGGGCAGATGACGCTAACAAGGGAATCAGTATCCAATATATCTGAGGCAGGCAATATCTGGGGTAAGGAGACTGATGGTATGAGGTGGCAAGCGATTTGGAAATTATTCCAAGAGACTTTTAAAGAATGGAGTGAGGATAAAGCCTCACGTTTAGCAGCAGCATTGGCTTATTACACAATTTTTTCGATCGCACCGTTGCTGATTATTGTAATTGCGATCGTTGGTGCAGTATTTGGAGAAGAGGCAGCCAGGGGTGAAATTGTTCGACAAATCCAAGGTTTAGTTGGGAGGCCAGGCGCAGAATTTATCGAAACAGCTATTCAAAATGCCAACCAACCACAGACTGGAACCATCGCCTCAATCATAAGTATCCTAGTTCTGCTATTAGGTGCTACTGGTTTATTTAACGAGTTGCAAGATGCCCTTAATACGATTTGGGAAGTCAAGCCAAAACCAGGAGCAGGCATGAACAATATGGTTCGCCAACGCGTTTTATCGTTCGCTATGGTTCTAGGAATTGGATTTCTACTTCTGGTTTCCTTGGTAGTTAGTGCAGGTTTGTCAGCACTGGTGACTTTCTTTAGTAACCTTGTACCAGGTGTTGATTTTATCTGGCAAATTGTTAACTTCCTACTGAGTTTTGCCATCACTACAGTACTATTTGGACTCATTTTCAAAGTTCTGCCAGATGTCAAAATTACTTGGGGTGATGTGATAATTGGTGCTTCTATCACCTCAATTTTATTTTCTATTGGTAGGTTTTTGTTAGGGCAATATTTAGGTAACGGTGGTTTTGGCTCAGCCTATGGAGCTGCTGGTTCATTGGTAGTTATTTTGGCTTGGATTTATTATGCCGCTCAAATTCTCTTTTTTGGGGCTGAATTTACCCAGGTTTATGCTAGAAGATATGGCAGTGGTATTAGGCCAACGAAGAATGCTGTACCCTTAAATCATCAAGAAACAACAGACAATGGTACTAATCAAAACAGGCAAACTTCTGCTAATAAAAGACCATCTTCTAACATTATTAATCGCATAATACGCTCATTGAGCAAATCTAAGGGTTTGAAAAAGAGAAGAAGAAGTTAGCAATAAATAATCAAAGGCAGAGGGCAGAAGGGAAATTCCCTCCGTTGTAGCAAATGGCGTCGGATTCACCGACTTGCAGACGCTCGGAGGGCGGCTTCCCGCTCGCTTTGTTAGCATCTGGTGTATTCTCATATCATGTCCGGCAAATTACTTGTGATATGTCCGCCGCGAGTGCAACACAGTGGAACGTAGACACGAAGTGGTGAGCCAGTCCGGTGGACGGGTTTCCCGAGGCACTCCGTTGGGCGGGTTCCCCGACTT
>NZ_MTAV01000228.1 GCF_002154695.1 Nostoc sp. T09 | reverse complement strand
TAAGCAAGTAGTAAAGAAGCTAAATCATCCAGAAGCATAACAGGGTTTAAATTGATTCATGGCTGCAATTAAATGATTGAATCCCAGTAATAACTGTGAATTAGGGAAAATATCGAGCCAGGGATAAATCAACCAAAATAGTAAGAGTGGTTGGACGATTAGACGCAGATTATTTAAAACATTCTTCCATCCAGATTCATGATTCCATTGTTGATGATTAGAAAAATCAATATGACTAGTTATTTCCCCCTCAGTCTCAATTTGACGAGATTGATTTAAGGCTAACAAGGCTGGAGAATTCAAACTAATCATCGTGTAAGCACAAAAAATAATCTCCCACCACCTCTCAATATGTTGAAAATTTGTGAACCTATAATCTGTCCAGCCTAGTTCTTGTTTACACTGTCGAAAACCATATTCTACCCACGTTCTTAATCCATATAAGTCGCCTAAAGTTTTTTTGAGATTACCTTGAAGATTCGTCATCACGAAGGAGGTAGAGTTTTCCGGCATAGTTTCTGGGTCAGTAGTTATCTCCCAGTAAGTTATGGCTCTTTTTTTACCATAAATTATTTCTCTAATGTATCTAGTTTCTGATTTTTGATTACTAAATGTTCTTTCAAATTTACACCACCTGTTGGCTCTAACACTTTGCCCTGCTGGCAACCAGACTCCATGATTACTTCTAATTGCTACCACATAAGCTAAGTTATATTCTTCCAGTTTTCTAATAAATTGGCTACTTTCACCATATAAACTATCTGCCAGTATCAGTTCGATATTAAACCCATCTTCAATTAACTCTGTAATTATTTCTGATGCTAACTCTATTTTAGTTTTATATTTATCTCCTTCTTTTAGAGTTGCTTTTGGTTTAAACACTTTTACCATTAATGGAAATGTTATATTAGAGTAAACTCCATAAGCATTGACTGAAACTATTCCATTATCAATTTTTCCCACGCTTCCTAAGTATTGTCTTGCCACATAATCAGTCTTTTTACCTTTTTTTCTATCTCCGGTTTCATCTATTACTACTGTAATCGCCTGACCATTCAATACTTGCTTAAGTTTCTTTAATCTTCGTTGTTTTAATTCATTTACTGACCAATCTGAATTAGCTAGGAAATGATGTAA
>NZ_MTAV01000227.1 GCF_002154695.1 Nostoc sp. T09 | reverse complement strand
TGCCCACCCAGCCCTTTCAACGCGAACAAATGAACTACTGTCTTCAAAGCTGAAACCCAGTCGCAGTATGGAATGTGCGGTACGACTTCAATGTATCCTCAACATATTCAACCGTTGTGGGTGTCAAAATGCTATCCGCCATCTTTGAACAATTTGTGCAAGAAAGTCCAATAAGTGTTATGGCAAGAGGCTTAATGGAGCGAGTATTTGCACCAGCAAGAATGGATAAATTATTTGAAAACCATGCTCAAGTGCAGTACCAGCAAGAGTTACTATTTTCTAGCCAAGTTGATTTGATGAGTTTGGTGGTGTGTGGAATACAGAAATCGGTTCATGCCGCGTACAGAGCAACAGCCGCAAACTTGATTGTCAGTACCACAGCACTATATAACAAGCTCTGCGGTGTGGAATTAAGTGTCAGTCAAGCATTAGTAAGAGAAACAGCTCAGGATTTGCGATCGCTAATTTCTTCAATGGGAGGAGAACAGCCAAATCCATTACCAGGATATCAACTCAGAATTGTTGATGGGACATGTTTAGCGGCAACAGAGCATCGATTAAATGCAATTCGCTCATTTGCAGCCAAGGCATTACCAGGGAAAGCAATAGTAGTCTCAGATCCACTTTCAAAGCTAGTCATAGATATATTTCCATGTGCTGATGGTCATCCCCAAGAGCGTAGTTTATTTGATGATGTGCTGTTGAGCGTCAAAGCAAATGAAGTTTGGAATGGAGATCGGAATTTTTGTACAGCTAAGTTTTTGTTCAAGATTGCAAGCTTTCAAGCTTTCTTTGTGGTTCGTCAACATGGGTCGTTAGGTTATCAACAACTCTCGCAATTAAAAGCTCTCGGTCAAACAGATACAGGAAATTTGTTTGAGCAGGAAGTTGAAATTAATTATGAGGGAAATTTACTCAAATGTCGTCGGATTTTACTGAAATTATTCAAACCGACCCGAGGCAAGGAATGGGAAATCGCCATTTTGACCAATTTACCCCCTAGTGATGCACCTGCTGCCAAAATCGCTCAACTGTATCGTCATCGCTGGAGTCTGGAAACCCTGTTTCAAACTGTAACTGAGAATTTTCATGGCGAAATTCAAACCTTAGCCTATCCCAAAGCTGCCTTGTTTTCGTTTTCTATGGCATTAGCAACATACAACATTCTTGCCACTCTCAAAGCTGCATTAGGCAGTGTACATGGAGTCGGCAAAATTGATGCTGGCTTGTCAGATTTCTATCTAGTTGATGAAATTCAAGGCACTTACCGGGGAATGATGATTGCGATTCCAGCAGTCCATTGGCAAGCATTTGAGACATTTTCCGTTGACCAATTGGTTTTAGTTTTGCAATCTCTGTCTGCCAGAGTTGAACTTAAACGTTTTCTCAAAGCGATTCGTGGCGTTAAGAAAAAGCGAGAACCTTTAATCGTTGACAGTAAACATCGGCACATTTCAACTGCGCGACTTTTAAACATCCATCAGAATACTCAAAACAAAAGCTAATATTTCTGGTTTGAACTTAAATCTGGTGGAGGACGATTTCAAGCATTTTCATGTCTGCTTCAAACTGTTTTATGTCTTAGAACCTAGCCAGATTAAGACTTTTATTGATTCTCCCCTACTAGTTCATTTGTTCGCGTTGAAAGGGCTGG
>NZ_MTAV01000226.1 GCF_002154695.1 Nostoc sp. T09 | reverse complement strand
GGAAGAAGGAATAAAACTGTACTGAGTTTTTTTCAAAAATCAAATATGAGTCCTATATGTATTGTTGTGTTTGCTTAGTTGTAAGGGCACAAACAATAGACCTCTTGCAAAAAGCACTTTTGCAAGAGGTGGGAAAAGGGAAAAGGTTAAAGGAGAAGAGGAAAATACAAAACCTTTCCTCCTTTTCCCGACTTCTGCAAGAAGTCTAATGTTGTGTCCTTACTATCTAGTCTGTCAATTCAGTACTCAGCACTTAGCACTCGGTACTCAGCACTTTTCATTGAACTCCCCTAAGCATATCGATTTGGCATTTTGGCAGATATTTTAATTGTCAAGTTGATATCTTGAGATTCGCGAATGTCTTTGTGCGACAATACCGACTTGCAGAATCCCTCGGCTAACTACCGGGGGTCTTTTTTTAAGGGAACAGGGAACGGGCAACAGGGAACCCCATTGAAGATATAAGCTTTCTTGCCTTCTGCCTCCTGCTTTCTGCCATCTGCCTTCTTGTACTAGCTATGCGAATCTGAGCGTTGACGAAATAAACCTGTCATACTCAAACCAGTAATTAACAAGCCAACTAATCCTAAGCCATTTAAAAGTGGATAGATTTTTTCTAAATGAATGATTTCTAGCGTATGGATACGCAGTAGCAATTCACCGAATTCGTCTTGGTGCAACCATTCATGGGCAATAGTAAAACTCATACCTGTTAGCAAAGTTAAAAACAAGGGCAGACATAGGATGATGGCAATTTGACGATGATATTTGCGAAACGCTCGTTTCATAAGTAATTTCTAATTAAGTAACCTTTAGGTTATCAAACTAATTTGTCAAAGAGGGCATATTTTTGTGTATGCTTTGTGACCAAGTTTCTGAGCAATGCATTTTTGGGAGTTAACATGGAACGTGCCATTTCCGCCCTAGGAATATTAGTTTTCATAGGAATATCCTACGCTCTCTCTGTAAATCGCAGTGCTGTACGTTGGCGAACTGTGGCCTGGGGTTTGGGTTTAGAGTTTACATTTGCACTGCTGATTCTCAAAACTCCTGGCGGTTTGGCTGTATTTAAGACTCTAGGAGATGTGGTGAGTAATTTTTTGGCATTCTCTGATGTTGGTGCCAAATTTGTCTTTGGAGATAATTTCAAGGAGCATTTATTCGCCTTTCAAGTGTTACCCACCATTATCTTTTTCTCTGCTTTTATTAGTGTCATGTATTACTATGGCATTTTGCAGCGAGTGGTGAGTGGGATGGCTTGGGTAATGATGAAGACGATGAAAACATCAGGCTCTGAGTCTTTATCTTGTGCAGGTAATATATTTTTGGGACCAACAGAGTCAGCACTAATAGTTAAACCCTATGTCGCAAGCATGACCCAATCAGAACTTCATGCCGTCATGACCGGTGGTTTTGCCACAATTGCTGGGGGAGTATTGGGGGCTTATTTATCATTTGGTATCCCAGCAGAGCATCTAATAGCCGCTTTTTTTATGACTGCCCCCACCTCTTTAGTAGTATCAAAATTACTTTATCCAGAAACGGAAGTATCTGAAACTGCTGGCCATGCAAAGCTTGATGTAGAAACAAATTATATTAATGTGATTGATGCTACTACTACAGGAGCAATTGATGGTGTTAAGCTAGCAGTTAACGTCGGGGTAATGATTATTGCCTTTTTGGGGTTACTGGCTGCTTTCAATGCCTTGCTGGGATGGTTGGGGGGGTTGGTGAGTTTGCCGCAGTTGTCATTACAGTGGATTTTGTCTTTGATTATGGCTCCTGTAGCTTGGCTGTTGGGTGTACCTTGGGCTGATTGTCGGCAAGTAGGAGCTTTGTTAGGTACAAAGACAGTTCTCAATGAGTTTATTGCTTTCTTAGATTTAAAGACATTAATTGACAACGAGAAAATTTCCCAAAGAGCCGTAATTATTGCTACTTATGCATTATGTAATTTTGCAAATATTGGCTCAATTGGGATTATGATTGGCGGTATTGCAGGTATGGCACCCGATCGCCAGCATGACCTAGCTCGTATGGGTGTAAAAGCTATGATTGGTGGACTGCTTGCTAGCTTTATCACCGCTAGTATTGCTGGAATGCTGGTGTAAAAAAGATTATTTCTACTTTTTTTTGATATAACCCAATGTCCAGTTATTAGGCTGTTCTAATTGATTTCCTTTACCTTGGACAATCAGCCAAAGAGCAATTCGTGTATTTAAATATCCTTTGACTAGATAATGTCCTGGTTGCGCATAAGCGCCGCCACTATAAGAGTTATCGATAGGATCTATAGTTCCACATTCGGTGGTGTTATCGAGTAATGTAACCTGCATCAAGTTGTCAGTTTGATATTCTTTGGAAACCGAAAATACACCATAGACATGATGTGGACCGCGCCAAGGCTGAAATACTATTTTCTTGGGATATAAATATTGTTTACCTTTGGCAGCAATAAATTCTGATGGCTTGCAAGCAGTAACCTGCGATCGCTTGTTGATATAAGAAAAGCCAAGGAGGCCAACTAAGCTCAGTGCTAATAGTATAAAAATAAATTGATGTTTACGCACGTGTTCGATCCAATACTACCTTTTTCGGTTATATTCTAGCGATCTGAGTAAAATTGCGATCGCTTCCACTCTACTCATGATTGGAAATTCATAATTAGCTCATTCAAAATTCAAAAAAACCTATTTTTTCTACTTCTCAAACGAGATTTGTAGCTCTGCTAACGATTACTTACTACTTTTGCAGGATTTTAATTTCCCTTTGTGCATCTTGATAACTATTTTTCTGTCCTTTCTTTTGAAATAGTTTGGCTGCTGCTTGAAAATCTGCGATCGCTGCTTTTTTATCGCCTTGTTTAGCCCGGATCAAACCTCGATTATAGTAGGCTAAGGCATAGCTAGAATTAACTGCTATCGCCTGAGAGTAATCTACAATTGCCCCTTTTTTATTTCCCCGTTCGAGATGAGCATTACCCCGGTTATTATAAGCTGCGGCATTTTTCGGCTCTAGCTTAATTGCTTCAGAATAATCTGCTATTGCGCCTTGATAATCGCCTACAGAGAAGCGGTGCATACCTCTATGGATGTAAGCTATAGATAATTTGGGATTAAGCTGTAAAACCTGATTATAATCTTCAGTAGCTTCTAGATTCTTGCCCATGTCACTATAAACATCTGCCCGATTTAGGTAAGCTTCTATATATTTGGGATTTAAGTCAATTGCCCTGTTATAATCCTGAATTGCAGCTTGATTTTGGTTATATGCAAATTGAGTTAAGCCTCTTTGATAGTAAGCTTGAGCATCATTAGGATTCATCTCAATTGCTGTATCAAAATTTTGAATTGCTGCTTGCTTATTTCTCAAGCGACGATAGAGAATACCTCGCTGCAAGTAGGCTTCGCTATACTTGGGTTTAAAGGCGATCGCTTTACTAAAATCTGTCATTGCGCCTTTATAATCTTTGAGCTTTGCACGCGCCAGACCTCGCCCATAGTAATTATAAGGATTTTTGCCATTGAGTTGAATTGCTTTCGTATAGTCAGCGATCGCTTCTTTATATTTTCCTAATTCATAATCAGAAAAGCCTCGATCGTAGTAAGCATTAGCATCTTGAGGATTTAGCTGAATAGCTTTGCTAGAGTCTGATTGAGCTTTTTGGTAATCTCCTAATCGATAAAAAGCATCACCACGTCGATTATAAGCTAGAGCATTTTGAGGATTAATTTCAATAACTTGAGTGAAATCTTTTACTGCTTCTTTGTACTTTCCAGCCTCATATTTTTCCACTCCTTGCAGATATAATAACTTTGGATCGTTGACAGATTTTGGAATCAGGAAAAACAAAGCTACTACGCCAACGGTAATACAGCTAGCTATTCCTGCCAAAATTAACCAGGGTTTTTTATTTTCGGGCTTCTGATGCTTTTCCTCATGATTGTATAGCTGTTTTAAGTCATGTAAAACCTCGTTAGCAGTCTGATAGCGTTTACGGTAATCAAAGCACACCATTTTATCGATAATTCTTGCTAATTCTCGGTTAACTGAAGGAATTCGGGGACGCCAAACAATTTCACCTGTCAGCAAATTTTTTTGACTTGGTAATATAGCTACTTCATCTGCTGTTAAACCGATGAGCGCGGCGATCGCCACTATCCCTAAAGCATATATATCGCTGTTATATTGGGTGTTACCATGCAATTGCTCTACAGGGATATATTCGAGATTTCCGACAATAGTAGTCACGATTTCTTTAATCGAACCAAAGTCAATCAAAACTAATTTTTTGTCTGACTCTCGACGAATAATATTTGTGGGTTTAATATCCTGATGAATTACCTCATGACTATGTACGAATACCAAAATTTCTAATATTTCTGATAAGAGATTGACCACTTGGTCTTCCTCTATGGGTGTTCCTAATAAAATTTCTTCAGTTAAAGAATTACCAGGAATAAATTCTTGAACTAAATAAAATTCTTCATTTTCTTCAAAATAAGCAACTAGTTTCTGGATTTGATCGTGTTCCTGACCTAGTTTTTCTAACGTTTCTGCTTCACGTGTAAACAAGCGCCCCAGTATTTTTAAATCTTGGGGATTTCTATTGGCAGGATGTAGTTGCTTCAAGACAAATTGACTGCTAGGAAGATTAGTATCCTCAACCAAATAGGTTTGCGCCAATTCTTCCGCACTCAAAACCGCCAAAATTCGGTAACGTGCATCCAGAAGGTGACTATGCATGAAAATAAATATAGTTTTATCCGGAATTATTCGATTATAGCTTGCGTATTAATACTGACTGAAAATTATTTGTATAGATAAAAACTTAAATAACCCTAGTCCCAATACGGTTCAGTTAAGAAAATTCCTCTGTAGAGGCAAGGGAACAGGTGAAGCAGTGCGGTCTTGGGGGTTTCCCCCATGAGCAACTGCTGAACCCG
>NZ_MTAV01000027.1 GCF_002154695.1 Nostoc sp. T09 | reverse complement strand
GAACTCAAAACCCTTTCCCTTTAACCTTTTCCCTTTCCCCCCTCTTGCAAAAATATATTTCTGCAAGAGGTCTAGTGATTTTCAACAAGAATAATGCTCTACTTTGAACACCTTTAGCAAAGTGTTACCAATTTTTGCAATGGAATGTCTTATAGAAATTTCCACAGACGCCTAGCGAAACTCAAGGAGATTGTTCGCTAACGCTAAACTTTTCTGCTTGAAGGACAACGCCCTTTGTTGATCTCGCCTTCGCCAAATTGCGATCGCAATATACTTTTGCACCTCATATATCGCGTTCCCTACCATATCCCCGCCAGAAAGCGGGTTCGCTAATACCGCAGTAGTCTAACACCGCAAACTCAATTTCAGGATCGCCCCAAAGGGCGCGATCAAAATCCACTAATCCAGTCACATTACCTGCTGAGTCTACCAGAATGTTCTGAAACCAAACATCCATGTGAAGCAAGCGAGGTGATTCTGTGTAATCGAGCGATCGCTTGTGTCGGTAAATCCATCTTCTGATTCATATTGTCTATCATCTCCTCATGCTAGCGTCGAACAAACAAAGAGAGTGTTATGACTCCGTTTCACTCTAGTAGATTATCTCTCTCATCTTCCCGCTTCTGAATTTCAAAATTAACGATTGCTTCGCGAATTCCAGGCTCAATTCCAAAAATTGAAAATTCCTGCCCATCATCCACATCCTTGATGAATATCTCCGCATCAGGTGGAAAATCTTGTAATATCTCAATTAGCTGGCGAACCTTAACTGTCATTTTCTCTCTAGTCAGACTTGTCAATCTTTGTATACTCGTCCCGCTAACCTGTAGCCATTCTTTACAGGCGCAACGCGCACCACTACCAATTCGTCGTTACCGTATTCAGTGTAAAAAGTTACCTCCCAGACGTCTGTCTCATCGTCCCATTCCATACCAACAAATTTATAATCTTTGTATCCTTTCTCATCCATGCCATCGCAGGCTTTTTCAAAAATTTTTATTAGTTCTTGAGCTTGGTTTTTTTCTAGCATTAGTCAAAATCAACTCTAGTAATATTCCTCAGAATTTAGTTGTTCCCAATCGCGATCACTCAAGTTTGATTCGCACCTGGCACACACAAAAACCTCATCTGGTAGCGGGTCGCTTTCGGATCTAGTTTCAAAATCTTGCATCGTTAGGGGAAGTGCCCAGTAGTGTAGAGTTCTTTGGTTGCAAGCAGGACAGACATAATAACCAGGTTTTAATCTTTCAGTCACGATCAGCACTCCTTAACGGGTACATGAATCATAATTTCCCCTGTTCCTTTGCAATGAGGGCATTGTCGTTGTTGGTTTCTGTCAACAATTCTTCCTGTACCGTTGCAAGCTTTGCATGGTGCAAATTCAGTTACCGACATCTGACTAACTCCCGAAACAACAACCTTGTGGCTTGAGATGCAACTTTCATTCTCTAGTAGGTTATTTGGCGCTTGTTAAACATTCTCGTGCCTCGGTAGTACGCTCCTCCGCGGTGTTCCAAAGGAACGTACCAACGCCAAAAAATATTTTTAGCACGAAGCTTTTCACCTCTGCCATAAACTATTGCGTGGTAAGCTCCACGTCCTTTTTTCTTATAGTCGTTTCTAAACATTGTGATCATTTCACCAACTCCCGAAACAGTAATCTTGCAGCCCGAGATGCAACTTTCATCCTTACCAGCTTGACCGGGCGACCGGCTGCTTTTTCTCTATCAAGCAGTTCACCCAATGTTTCACCAATCGAGTTATCTAAACGCGATCGCTTTGGCTCAATCCTAGTAAATACCCATTGCCACATTGCTTTACGGCATAGGTCACTGCCACCAATAACTTTAGATTTTTTCATATCACCCGATGACTCAAGGCTCGGAGCTAAACCGAGTGCTTTTTGAAATCTCCGCAGTGAAAGGTGGCGTTTGGTAGGCTTTTTCGAGTTTCGCCCGGAGCGTATCCTAATTTCTGGCTTACCATCAGCATCGAGGAAGGCTTCAATCGGGTAAATTTGGGAAATTATTACAGCGCTCAATCGTGGACCAAAGCCGAAACGCGCAAATGTAGTGCGGTATTTCTCAAAACGCGAATCGTTGAGCAACTGACTTAATTCTTCCTCGATGCTGAATTCTTCGCTTTGGAGATTGCAAAGCCGGCTGGCATGGTGGCGAACTGTGGCAGTTATCCCTAAACCGACAGTTTGAAAGTACAGCGAATCATATTTCCTGGACGGGCGCTCGCCTGCCAACCATCCCCACAGTAAAGGCACTTCACCAGATGCACCGCGTCGCGATTGCACTAGCGCAACTTCGGGAAACTGCCATGCTAAATCCTGGCGCAAACGATTGATGATTGGGGATTGCACCCGATTAAGGTGAGCCAGCCTTAGCACTAGTTCTCGAATTCTGACTATCACCTCATCACGGATTTGGACAAATCGCCTGGGGTCCTGGGAATAATCGAAGTAGTAACAAGCCAGTGCCAGAGCGTCAGCGTCATCATCTTTATCTGGCAGCGCCAGGTGATTAGCCCGGTAACTTCTTAGTTCCTTGTGACCAGCTAACCTGACTTCTACTCCAGCACGGGCCAGGTGTGTACCCCAAAGTTTTGAGTAATTATTACCAGTGGGTTCCATGATTGCCACATCAGGACTAAGTTCAAGTAGTTTTCTAATCCCGTTGGCATTGGCTTCAATTTTTAAAAACTTGCAATCATAATAAAATTGACGCGGTGAAGTCGGCTTTTCTAACAATAGACAAGCCGAAACTGAGGACTTGCTAATATCAAGCCCCAAAACTCTAATCATTGCGTTTCCTCTGGGTGGTCTTTAAGTAGCCCTAATGTCAATGCCTGCGAATCACCCGTAAGCCGTTGAGCTTATTTCACTCTCAAGGCAAAGCCGCAAGTTGAGCGCTTGCGGCGACATAGGGAGCCACTGCGTTGCGGAGGTTCCCTCCGTTAAAGCAAGTGGAGGATACAGGATAGCTTGCAGCAGCCGAGCTTATGAAACGGAGAAAGCCACAAGAGCTTGATTCGACCTAAAAGCCCTAAGCTACTGTTTGCTATCTTGGGCGGTTGGTTTGGACCCAGACCGCGACGGTGGACAATAACCACCGTTTCGCCAGTGGGTTAAGCTGGCTCATCAGGCTTAAAAGTTGTCGGGGTCACCAGCAGCAGTGACCCCAGAATCAAAAGGGATTTGGTCTGGATCGGGTTCAGCAAATTCGGCTACTACTGTCTCAGACTCGGTTTTAGCAGCAGATATTAAATTATTGAACTGTGGCATTGAGGGAGCATCAGGTTTGATTCCTTGTGCTTTGAGAAACTCGGCTGTTGCATCCCATTCAGTGCGTACTTTGGTCAATTTTTTCTCAAATTCATAACAGCTATTGGCTAAACTCCTTCTCCGTTCGTAGAGTTCCTCAGCTTTAGGACCTACTGCTGCAATCGCTTTGTTTCTCAACTCAGACACTACTGATTCAACCGTTTCACCTTCTTCTAGTTCAGCAGTAAAGCCCACTCGCTCGTTACTGTAATCTCCCAGAGAAATTAGAAAGTGTGCATGAACAAATTTAATTTTCATCGGTTCAATTGTGATAATTTCAACCTGTAAACGTTTGAAGCGTTTGAATCAACCAAAGGCGATAGAAATATCACCTTTAGCTAAATCGCCTCACACAGCGCCAACTCATTTAGATCCTCTTCCCACTTGGCTGCAATAATTCGAGCATCTTCACCATAGAAAAGTTGTCTGTCGCCAGAACTCCAAGTAATAACAGTGACAGCCGTATTTTCTTTTTTTTCAGTCTCCAACTGCCTGACGTAGTGAAGGTTAATCCAACCCGCGCGGGTGGTTTTGACGATTGAGAACATGACGTTTTTAGTGTTTTGTGATACATAGGCTATGTCTAAAAAAGACAAAAATCTAGGGCGATCGCAACTTGGTAAAAACGCGATCGCCTTTTTCATTTCTCGGTCCAGGCAACTCGACCGCTAACGCCAGCCGCAATCCCTAAGAAAGCGCCACAGACGGCATAAGGAGGACGGACAAACAGCATAGCAATCCCAATCACTGCACCCCAAAACATCCCTGTTGCAAATATTTTGAGAGTTTCTGGCTTGCGGCTAATGTCCTGAATTAGGGCTTGAGCCATTAATTCTGAATTTTCCAGCGAAACAGTGATTGTTGTAATGTCCATCTGACACTCACGCTCAATCCTGGCGATCGCATCTCGATCCGCTTTCACCGGAGAAGTTGCCATCTTCACCAGCGCCGATGCTAATTCCTTACCACTCATTCTCCCTACCCTTGCGTAGCAACTCATCTAACATCTGTTGCCCCTCATCAAAGTTGCGGCCACCCCGGCGCAATACTTTCTCAATGATGAAAGTGTTACTTGCACCCAAACCGAGCAGTTCAACCACTGCTAAATACAGCGATTTTTCGCTAAGGGAAGTGGAAGTTTGGTCCGTTGCAGTGGCGACATTCTCTTTATATAAGGCTTCTAGCGATTGCATCAGTTCTTGCTTAACTTCCGGTGTGGAAGTGTCACCAAGGTAGAGCTTTTGCATCTCTTGCTCTTGCTGGTAGGTTTCGAGTACCAAGCCAGATTGGGCCAGTTCTTGGTGCATCGCTTCGGTAGCTCGTTGCATTGCTTCTTCAAAAATCAGCGCTTGCGATTCTTGAATCAGTTGAATGCTACTAGCCAAGCCAAGTATCAAAAATAATCCTTTACCAATTTTTCCGGTGGGTGCGATCGCCGCGAGCCACAAGGCTACACAGCAGATAGCCAGCACATAGCAGCGTGTCCACGGATTTAAGGCGATAGCCACAGTGATACTCCTCCTAGGACAACTGCCACTGCAAAACCGATGAGGCAAGCGTAATAGTTAATGTCCCTAACTTTGAAGAATGGAGCAATTGCATCATCAGCAAGCCAGCACAACACCCAGGCGACAACCAAGAGCGCATACAATGCGACCGCGACGCGAAAACAGCCAGGATGCAACGCCCCAAACCAACTAATCAGGCTTGAGGCAATGCAGCCGGTCATGAAGTAAGCGACTAGCAGCAGTGCCTTGGCCATTACATTCCCGCCTTAACTTTGGTTCTCAGTTCCAAAATTCGCGCATCAGCTTTACTTGCGGCATTCTCCACACCTTTACCCATCTGGGTGTATTCAGGACGTAAACCATGCAGCCGACGAGCTAACCGGGCATTAGACCGGAGTTTTTCAGCTTCACAGTTGGCGACGGTCTTTTGATAGCCACGATGAGACTTATGCACCGCGGTGTCGGCTTTTTCGATTTTCTCCAGTGACTTGTAAGCTTTTTTGCTAGCTGTGGCCCCTTCGGTTTTAGCTTTGGCTGTTTCTCTTAGTTGCTGAGCTTGCTCTTTGGTGAAATACTGGGGACTGGATACAACATCCTGTGAGCGGATAGATTCCCAGTTACCAGGCTGGAGCGGGTTGATTACGTTATCGTCAGTTGCAGCAAGTACTTTATCAGTGTCGATTGCGTGATCGCCCGTGTAAGTCCGCTTGTTGGAGTTATCGTCATTTCCTCCATAGCCAACGGTCATTTTAGTCAAAAGTCCCATGTCGCCTCACTTGCAAATTTGCTCTTTGATTTTGGCTAGTTGTTCTGATTGCGTTTGCAGAGTTCGCATCTGCACTTGATCGGGAGAGTTGTAGGTTGCTGTTGCACCCAGCGCTGCACCAGTGGCTAGTAAACAGATACCCAGTAGTACAACCGCACTAAGCGAGTTTCTCTGTGGCTGTACTGGCGGTGGCTCGGGTTGGTAAAATTCCCCAGTGAAGGGAACGACTCTAGAACCGGATTGTTTAGTTTGGTTCATCCGCTCAATCTCCGAGTTTGGGAGTTGAGTAAATGATGAGTGCCAGCGGCGATCGCGTTTTGGATCGATGTCTCGACTAATTCGCGCTCCTCTGGTGTCGGGTTGGTTAACATCTGCTGAATCCGGGCAATTGTCCGAGCAGGTAGCAGCTGAAAATAGCGAATTGCTAACCGCTCGGTAGTCGCTTCAACGATTGGATCGAGTACCAAATTATCAAAATCTTCCGGCTCTTCAGAGGTAATTTCCTCATCACTAGGATTACCAGCACGAGAGCGCAAAAGTTCTAAACCGACTTCAGTCCAAAGCTTTCGCCCGGTTCCCTCCTCAATTACTATGTGGGTGTCAATCAAGAATTCGCCACGCTTGCGAGTTAGCCAGCTGCGAATAGTTCCCTCTGGAATCCCAGTTTCTCTGGCAGCTTCAGGAGTTGTGTACAGGTTGGACATCTTTTAGCTCCCACTAGTCGGCGCTGGTAGCTGTTTTTGATATTCGGGTTTGTTGCCAGTGATTAAATCAATCACCTTACCCAATCCCCAACTTTTGCAGCTTGAGGTGAAAAACTTTTTATAAATTGGGAAGGCTGCATACTTTCGTCGGCAAACGATATCACCAGGAGTTATGCGCTTAATTATCAACTGGTGTGGGCTAGCTACCTGTGCTGATGCAGCAGATATGTTTACCAGCAGCAATGCGCTGGTAAGTCCGATTTTTATCTTTGACATCTCATACAATCTCCTTATTAGGTTTCATGGGCGATCGCACTTCTGTTTTGGTAATTGGCGATCGCCTTTTTACTGTTCTTGTGACGTTTTCAGATATAGGTGTGACAGTGTTCGCAGTAAAAACTGCCGTCGTCTTCCTCCCAAACAACGTCATCTGGTCCACATCGGGGACATGCAACAACCTCATCACGCTCTGGGTAGTTATCCCAGCAGTTGTTAGTTTTAACTTGGGTTATTTCTGGCGTTTGGCTTTTATCTGGCTTTTCTTCATCCATAGGTTTTTAGGTTGAATTAACCGATCGCAATGAGTGGTAATTGGTGGATCGCCTTTTACTTGGTCATAATCCACCCACCTCATGAGTTTTGGCGCATTGTGAAAGGTCGATTTTAGTCACAGAACCCTTTTGCTTTGTAGCTATCACCATAAACATTTCAGACCTCACCTCACCTGTGCGAGCTTTTAGCCCGCGTCTTTTGCGCCGTTTGTTTTGTTGTGCAAGGTTTTGTTTGCTTGACATAGTTCTAAGTTTTCGTAATTGGTGAATTGTGTAGGCATCGCCTTTTTACTTGGTTAACTCCCAGCAGGTCTTTACTTATCCAGGCTGCTATCTCTGGCGGGTTTGGAGTTGTCATTAGTCATTAGTCATTGGGCATCAGGTACATCAAGGGTGTTTCCACGCGGGGCTTACGCAGTGCATGGGTGCTTGCTCCGGAGTGCAACGCGAGGTCTAGGCGTTGGGGAGAGATTTCACGTGCTTATTTGTTTCAGATTTACTTGCACGTGCTAGATTGGATCTGTCATTATTTATTGCACGTGCAACAGCGCAAGTCAAGCAAGTCCTTTCTTCGCACGTGCAAAATCTTCTGATTAGCACGTGCAATAATCTAAGGAGTTGAGAATGCAATCCAAAAATGGAAGAACAAAATACTGGGGAGAAAAAGACTGTAAACGCGACCCTGAGGATGACATCTCAGGACTGGGAAGCTTTACGAATCAAGGCGGAACAGCTGGGCATGAACCGAACCAAGTTTTTGATCCAGATAGCTCGTGGAGAGATCCGCTTGGAGAAAGGAATTCTATTGGAGGACAAACAACTCCTGGGGGAATCCTTAGTAGGCTGAAGAATTTACATAAGGCCTACGTTAGTTATGTGGATGCTGATCGGCAAATACTTGAAGCCAGATTAAATGAGAATAAGCTTCACCGCCAAAATATAGTTGCAGAAATTGAGCAGCTTGAAACACTACTACTCAAGGCATTAGGAGAAACTCAAGAATATCAAGAATAAAACCGTCCTACCTACGGGTGAGGGCGGTTTTATTTGTGAAGCGGTGATGAAATTTTAAATGCGAGGTTTTCCCGATGTCTTTACCAGGAAGTACCCCGCATGGTGGATGAAGTTGCTCTACCAACTTCATTTATGGAAATTTTACTCGGCATCATTATTCGTGTCTTGATGTACGCATTAATTTGGGTGATTTGGATGCTATTTCAAGAGATTAAAAAACAAAAACAGGCGTCATCACCAGCCCAAAAACAACCCAATAAACCCAGGTACACCCCACCAAAGCCAACAGTTGACCCCAAATTGCAGCTTCGACTTCTCAACATGGTAGCTGGCGATCATGGCATATGTTACCGCTTAGTTGAAATTGCTAGGAGAAGCAATCCTGGTAGATCAGAGCAATGGTATTGGGAAAAGGCAATCGAAGATTTAATACGCGATCGGCGATGACCTAAAAACAATTAAAAAGCCACCTAGCGGGTGCAACTGCTGGGAGGCTAAGCCAAATATTACTAATAGGATGATGGCAGAAAATACCATAAAAAACAACCTTCCTTGGACGGAAGAGCACGAATCATTTTGCTATAAAAACCGCATACCTAACGCTGCAAAAGTCCTTTGGCAGTGGCTAATGAGACAAGGTGAAATAAGTGCGGAAGTAGAACCAGATTTATCACAATTCAATGAGTGGGTAGCAAAAGTTAGAGGTAAACCATACGCCCACAATTACCTAAAAAAGATGTTCGAGTTACTCTGCGAACATGGTGTTATTGCAGTAGTTAAACAGTACAGTTGGAAGATATTTAGGTTACTTGTAAGACCTCTAGAATGGTTGAAGCCACGGAAAAAGAAGCGAGAAAAAAATTTACAAGAGTGTAACTCGACTTACAATTCACCTAACCCAAATGATAGTTCTTCCGTTCAAGCTGAAATACAGCAGCAGCTTATCTTAATTAGCGACAATCAAGCTACTCTTGCAGATGAAGGTATACAATTTGACGAATCTGAAAAAGAGGTTTTAAACCGTCCTAAATGTGAAATTAAGGTATCCATTGCACTATTTAAAATACGCGGTGGAATCGACAAAATACTGAATCCAGAAGGGTGGATACGTAGCTGTTTAAGACATCGTTGGTGGGAACATCCTAGAAATTTAAGTTTGTTAGTTCAAGAACTAGGTAATGGGGTCATCTGGGATGAATTAACAAAGGAGGGTTGTTTATGAGTAGTGAACAACTTTCTTTATTCACAATTGCACCAGCACAAGTTATTAAGGCGGTTCAAGACCCTTACTGGGATGAAATAGTTCTTTCACCTGGACAAGTAGAAGAAAGCGGACAGATTAGCTTGCTCTACGACGATTCTCAAGAACCACCAGACCCTGACGATTACCCAACACATCAGGAATATGAATCGGCTTGGAATGAATGGGAGAAGAAATTCCCCCAACTCGTAGAGCAAGCTACGGCTATGTCTGCCGATTCAACACTAAAAGTTGGTGATTTGGTGAAATTGTCGCCTGAGTGGATGAATAAATGTGCAGCGGTAACTGAGGGTAAGTACAAAAAGGACTATCAGTTTAAATCCGAAGATGACTTGATTTGTCGTGTTTTGTGGGTTGAAACGACAAAGGGTGATATTTCCGTTGACCGCAATGGCTACGGTTTATTTGTTCCGGCGGGTAACTTTACTTCGGTCGAGCAGGGTGATACCGTTAACCCGTTCAACTCCTCTCTAATAAATGAGTATCGTCAAAAAGACTTGGCGGAATCGGTGCTTCCAAGTCTTTTTACTGAGGAAAGTGTTCGGGCGCAAGATACACAAATTTCACCCATCCCACGCAAACATCCAGAATTGGATGCTGTTACTTGTGCGCCCGAACACTTTAACCCAGATTTCCAAGAAAAATTTGCGCCCGAACACACTCATTGGACTGAAGAGTACTGGACAAAGCGCGGTAACAAGAAACATTACTACTACCGCTACTGCTGGATGGTAGGCAGGAAGAAGCACCGAGTTCACATTGGTAGTGTGACTTCCCCAATTGCTCAAGCCAGGCGTGAGGAAATTGATCAGGCGATCGCAATTGGTAAAAGCCCGCCGGAGATTAAGCAGCTAATCAAAACTTGGAGTAGTCAACAATGGAAGTAAATTCTCAAGAACACCTGCAATGGGCCAAGCAAAGAGCGCTAGAAAGCCTTGAATATTACAGAAATTCCGCCATAGCGTTTACCTCTTTATCTAGCGACTTGAGAAAGCATTCCCAACTCAGGAATCATCCTGGGATATCAATTGGAACCCAAATGCTCGCTCTAGGAAAACTCACATCGGTTGCCGCAATGCGTAAATTTCTCGAAGACTTCAGCTGATCAACCTCAAAATTCTTCAAATAACACCTGTGGATTCTCCTTTAGCAGCTTCTTAAACTTCCTGAGTTCATCCCAGGCACGGGTGCTAATGTCTAATTCCCTAGAATTTTGATTTGGGTGATAGTTGGCCCGCTTCCATTCGATGTACTTCTCTATCGCCTCAATAATTAAAAAAATATCCCCCTCGCGCTGGGGGATAGAACGGAAAATGTCGTTATCAATGGCTCTAGCGTAAGCCTCAACTTTACCTTTTAACGCAATTGGTACACGAACTGTAGTAGTTTTCCCACTGTTCCAACTGCTACCACTGTTCCAAGTAGTTTTAGTTCTTCCCATATTTGCCTATGTTGCCGTGTTACAAGGCAAATAATAAACGCGATTGCACTTTTATCTCTCAAAGTCCGATCGCGTGGTGGTCAAAACATCTACCGCCCACAGCATACCCTAATCACTAAAAATGGCAATCGGGCTAAGTGTGACTAGAAACCGATTGCCCAATAAAATCAGGGTGCATCTACCGAGTCAACCATATCTCACAAAAATCTAAGGCTCAATACTTCTCAGCCTCAGCCCGTGCCTTTGAACAATTTTGAGCTTCCTCGACTGAATCATGCTCATGCTCACACAGTCCATATGGACCGCCGCCATCTTCATCTGACTTTGCGGTTAATCGCCATTTACCAGTTCCTTGTCCCTGGTCATCTGCAATTTGTAGCGGCTGAATCCACCAAACCATAAAGTTAGTCCTTGTATTAAAAAATGCGATCACGACAAATGCAAAGCGCGATCGCCGATAAAGTTGTCATAGTGGGGTGACTTGCACCAGTGGCTACACGATAACGTCAACATTTTTAAGGGTCAATCCTTATACTTGGCGCTACACTCTCCGCCGCCACATCATAGGCAAGCTCTAAAATCCGTTGTAGTTGAGCTTTGATAACTGCTATGTCCTGAATTCGCCCGTTAAGAACATTCGGGACAAAGGTAATCACTTCAGTTGCAAGTGTCTGGTTCATAAATTGCTTACTTAGTTATCCTGTTTAAATAACAAATATTCGTGTATAAATCAGTACAGTTTAGATGAAGTTTATTTAAAGAGTTGCGATCGCTCCAGCTATCTCATCAATGTCAACATCTATATAAGGGTCAAGACCTTTGTCTTCCCTGTGTCCGGTAATCCTGCGAATCACAGACTTTGCGGTTCCGTTTTTTCGTAGCCTATTAACGATGCTACGCCGAGCAGTATGAGTAGATATTCCTTTAGATCCCAGTCCAGCGGCTTCTACTGCACGTTTGAGTATGTCATAAGCATTTCTCCAGGTAATTGGTTTAGTTCCGCAACGTGAGGGGAAAAGCCATTCAGGCTGAGCAGACTCAAATTTAGATAGCGATTCGCGCAAGACATCATGAACTGGAATTTCTACATTGTCTGCTGTACCGTCAGGCCTGTGCTTTCTGATAATTCCCGGAAAAATCAGTGTTTTTTTTGGTCGGCCGTCTTTTTCGTATACATCGCTGACCTTCAGCTGAATTAATGCCCCCCATCGCTCACCCGTGTACCATGCTAAGTCCCATAGTAATTTATACTTATCTGTCTTAATTTGGCGACGAATTCTTAAATATTCACTGTCATTAATAACGGCAGCTTTACCACGTCTGTTAATTTTAGGCATAGAAGAAATTGAATTTGCTTGTTCCGCTTTTACCAAAAAGTGAGGTGAAAGCGGAATTTTGTTGATATTCACTATTAGTAAATATTTGCTCAATCCTAGTTGCAGTAGTGGTTGCACGCCATCGGTGAATATGCCACTTCTACATAAAAGTGGAATATTTACTTAATTTTGAATGCGGCATAAAACGGATTTATTCACATTTATAAATCCGGCTCACAAAAAATTTATGACCGCTTTCACTACTGCTGATATTCCTAGTCAAATTGATACAGTAGAAAAACTCGCTTCATGGTGCGGAGCAATTCTTTTTAACGTTAATCCCTCGGTTACAGCTATTGAGGGAACTGGCTACTCAGAGCGAGTTTCTCAGTGGGGACGTTTCTGGGTTCCGGCTGATTCAAAAACCCGTGAAATTATCCGCTTATCGCTTGAGGTTTCATCTTCATATATCAACGCCGACGGTAAACCCTGGACCTTTGTGCAGCCAATTAGTAGCACTGCTATTCCTGCCAACTTCAAGAGTAACTAAGGTAGCTTGTTGTGAGTGATTTACAATTTGCGACCTTAGATTATGCCAGCGCTGAACTGTACACTTCGCTCACACAACAACCCAGTACAGCCACTCCGCTAAATTTACCGCTTGAAGATTTTAGTAAAAAACCACCTTCTACAAACTTAGATCCATTAAATGAAGCCTTTAGAATACAAGACCAACAAAGGCAGCAATCACTTTTTCAGCAGCAACGCGAAGCCCAACAACTTAGAGAACAAGCTCTAAGAGAAAGAGAAATTGCCCGCAATCAGCAATTACTGAATAAGCGATCGCCAATTGATGAACCGGGTCCAGTTCAATCTAGGGACTATGAGGCACAGTATGAAAAACCTGTACCTATAGAAGAATTTCACCCCAAACCCTCAACAGCCGAGCCACCAACCACACCCCAAACATCTGGGGCAAGACCAACTCCGGAAACTGCGCCGGGTGTACTTCCCAAAACTGGATCGCCTACAAAGCCAGTCTCGGCAAGTGTTGATTTACCGGGTGTATTGCCTCGCTCTGTTCCCACTGCTATCGGTCGAGCCGCCATACCAGCCGCCTTTGCAGCTGTTGATTTCGGTGTAAGAGTTGTCAATGGTCAATCAGTCAATCAAGCTGCTTTTGGTACGGCCGGGGGTGTAATTGGTGGGATTGCTGGCGCTGCTATCGGTGGCGCGTTAGGTGGTCCGGTCGGCTCAGTCGTTGGTGGACTTATTGGCGGGGCAATTGGTGGAAATATTGCTGACTACATCTGGAAGCAAGTCGGACCGCATACCGGGACTCCTCCAGTTGATGCACCTACAGGACCTTACCCATTTTTTGGTGGTCAAAGCCCTAACGTATCCTACAAAGTATCTTGTGATTGGGATTTTTACTTCAATGGCAATTTTCAGAGCACTCAACACTTTGAAACAAGTTTTGTAAATGGTGTTGTTGTTACTGTTGGTGCAGGTAATCCTATACCTGGTAGGTCTTCAGTTGGTGCTTATGTGCTATTCCGCAGACCTAATGGAGATATTGACCAATCTGACGCTGGATTAGGTTTTTACCCAGGATGCGAGTGTAAAAACGTTCGTAATATCTCAATAACTCGCCAGGATGGATTGCCTGATGACGGTGGTAATCCTGCACCCTACCCTATACCGGGTGATTACAGATTACCTGGCAGTGTTGGTCATCCTGGCAACAGTGAAAGTTATCCACCGGGTGGAAATCCAAATAGTAATTCACCAGGTAGTAAGCCTCCGGCGGGAGTGTCTTCGGGTGGACCAGCAACCGGGAATAATCGCCCACCTTCAGACAGTGCAACTGGCACAGGTTCCCCAGCCCCCAGAAAAAACCCACATCCTGATTATTCACCTGGCGGATTAGGCGGAAATCTCCCAGGTACAGCACCAGCCCCAACCCCAAACCCACAAGGCAACCCCTCAGCAATTGGTGGTAGTAGTACAGGAACGGGAAGCAGTCAAGGCATCCCCTCAGCTAATCCCGGTCCAGGTGTTGATACAGTTACTCTTACCTCCCCAGTTGGAGGTGTAAGTCTTGGACCGTCAGGACCCGCGCAGCCTGTTCCACTCGGTAGCACTAAATCAGGTTTTAAACCCTATCCCACTGAAAACAGTGTTACCAAGCCACCGGGAGCAGAAAACCCCAATCCAACAAAAACCGATAAACGGATTGAAGACTTAGAAAAAGAAATTATCAGGCAAGGTTCAGCGCTTGCGATCATCACAGGACTGCTCCAGCAACTAAACAATAAGCCAGCAAGCAATCCACTCAGCAGAGATGCAACAAAGAGCGCTGTACAAGAGGCAGTTTGTGAGATTGCACAACCTGATAAATGCTTAGGCGCACCGATTAAAAATGCTGAGGATGCAGCTAAGAGTAACGGTGATAAACTTGATGATTTAGCAACACAATTAGCAGGTTTAAACACAGCAGGGAACGCTGTACAAATAGGACTTCTCAACACGATTAACGCCAAAATAGGCGAACAGTTACCCGGTGGATTAGCAGGGAAACTCACACGTTTTAGCCAGTGGTTGCAGCTTGACAGAGCATTAAATCTAATGATTCTTGCTACAACAATTCATAATGGATTAATGCTCAGTAATGACATCGGACAAACCCTACTTGGTGCAATTAATAATATTCTTCAGGTAATTGGGTTAAAAGGTGATGATGGACAGGCTTTTAATCTTGGCTCAGTCGTTAGCGGTGGAATTGAAAATTTAATTAAATCTATTGTTGGTGAAGAAAATTATACGGTTCTAAATGCCGCATATCAAAAAGCTAACCGCATCTATCAAGCTACAACTAATGTTCTCAATCAGTTGATGAATGTTAATAGCATCATCACCAATGCACTAGAAGTAATTGGCAGTTACACCGGAAAGATAGGTAATGCTCTGAGGATTTGGGGTGTTGTAGGCGAGAAAGCTTACTCTTGGATGAATCCACAACCAAGCTTCGATAACAAATGGATTGGCAAACTTCAGCAATTACAAGAAGGTGCAAACACTGTAGCGATGGTTGCACAAATCCCAGTTGATGCTGTCAATGCAGTTACAGAGTTGAATAACTCCACAACTGGCTTAATTAGTGCAATTAAGCAGGACCCAGACACTAAAAATGGTGTTGATGTAGGTGAAGCAGCCAAGGTTAAACAGGAAAGAGAAGAGGCTAAATCAGTTAGTTTTGTGCCTAATTTTGATATTTCAGACTTGTTCGATGCGGATGATTAACAATGGCAGACTTACCAAGTAACTTTGATAGTTGGGAACATTTACAGAATACTTATATGCTCGAATATAACAAGCGAGTTGATAAGTTTTTTAGTGATGTTGCTGGAAATGGTGATTTGTCTAACGTTCGCTCAAGTTTAAAGTTAGCTTGTCGATTAGTTGATGGAGATAATCAAGCGACTTGGAATTTACGTACTTCGTTGTTTTTTGATGTTATTGGCTATAGTCGTAAAAATTTATCTATTTTTTACGGTAGTAGCATTGACACTAATTTACCTGTTGCAGGTCATCCACAATTATTTTTATATTTTTCACAAGATTCTCAAGCAGTGCCAGTTAATGGTAAGCGATTGGATCATGAGAAATCATGCAGATTAACTAGGTATGCTTCTAAGTCTGGTCAATCATTGCCAGCTATTACCAAAGCCAATTTATTAGAAATTGCCACAGAGATAAAACAGCAGTTTGTTTCTGGTGGCAAGGGAATTGTATACACTGCTGGAAAGGTATCGGTAAGCTATACAGACCCAGCTAATGGTTTTCCTCGCGGTGGACGGTGGTTAGTAAATTCAAAGTCTGAGGCGATTACGCTTTATACAAAATTATGTAACGTGGTTGATCGACCGTTTGACATTAATAAAATCAACGTCAACACCCCAGAAAAAGACAGCACAACTCAAGTGATCACTGCAACGGATACCGTCTTAGGTAAACAGTACAAGGAGTCTGCATATAGACCAGTGGCTAACCTACGGTTTAGGTATGCTTATGTATCCTTCGGTAGCAACATCTCACCAATTTTTCTGATAGATACCACTTACAGAAATACTGCATTACTTGCGTAAACTGCATCAAACATGAAAATCATTCCAGAACACAGAGAAATGTATAACATTTCCAAGTGCAGTAATGCCTTTGAAGCCGTGTTATCCCTGGATAAATCACATTTATCCGAATAACCAAGAATCACTTATGGCCACAAGAGTATCGGGAGTTGAGAATGTCCCTCACGTGGTTGGCTCAGGAGATAACCGAGTTTTGTTAGTTCTGCCTGATATTTATTCCTCGTTTGGCGCTGCTATTGGAGTAGTAAAGCTAGTGGGCGATCCTCCAGCAGGAGTACCTAGCACAACGGTTGGTAGAGCAATTGCAGAAGGTTTAATCCGCAAAATTAAAGTCTCTTACATTGGTGCTAACTCTAAGCGTAAAGTAGCAACTTTGGTTGTAGCTGGTGACAAGGCAGCACAAGCCAGAGCAACTTTAATCGGTGGTACTTACAACAACTACAAAATCAAAACAGCTTACTACCCGACTTCTATTCAACTTGGGTAATTTATGCCCAAACTTCAGAAGTATTTTATCTCCGATGCTGCTTTTGATAAATTCTACTTTCGCTCAACAGCAGGACTTTATAACAGCATCGGTAGTGCAGTGACGGGAATTTACCCCGCACCAGATAACGAAAAAGATTTACCAGAGTACACAGTCAAAAACCTGTTGCATAAAGGCTTATTAATTAAGCTGTCTGCAATTGTTGTAGTAAATACCAAAAAACGCTCAATCGATCTACTTTGCAATAGATTAGTTTTTCCAACAATTTTAGATACTGCATTGGGTAAAAGCTTTTCTATTACTGGTGGTGCTTCTGGTCAAATCAAGTCTTTAAATCAGCAACTCAAACAAGTTTCTAGAGGATGAAATGTCAAAGTTAGACAAATATATCGCCACTGTTGGCACAAATAAATATGCTTTTCGTGCTCCTGCTGGTCTGTATGCGGGTGCTATCGCCACAGAAACAGGAATCGCGGTAGCTTCCGATGCTGAACAAGATTTACCAGAATTTGCAGTAAAGAACCTATTACGTAAAGGCATTCTTCGTAGGGTCCGAGCTATTACAAAAACCTCAGCAGGTAGACCTAGTAGCTTAAAACTGCTTTGTACTCAGGCTAAATTAGCGACAATTCTTGATGCATTGCAAGGCGACACTTACACCATTACTGGTGGTGGTAATGGAACTATTACTAGTGTTGGCTTTGCGCTTCGTGTCGTAAGTCGTGGCTAATTGGGATTTGATTGGAGAATTAACTGTTAGCAATAGCTGGCAGTTATTCACTGATACCGTAACAGTAGACACTTTTAGAATTACTACGACAATTTCCAATCTTGATGATTGGAATAAATGGAAGTTTAAAAGTGCTGCTTATTTGCGTTTTCAATATGCTGATGATAGCGCTTCGATTAAATATTACGTTCGCGTTCTTGATGAACCTACTATTTATGTGTTTGCTGTTCCCGAAGAATTGAGAACGCAAGGGATAATTATTAGAACTCCATCAATTATCAGAGCTTCGCGCTATCTTCCTATCACGCCTGAAGGAAATTTTGCTGACTGGTCTTTTAAGTTAGAAGCTTTATTGTAAGTATTCACTTCAAACAATGATTAATAATATTTCAGTTGCAGAATCTAACAATAGATTTAATAACTGTAGCAATGATGAAAAAACCTTAGTAGCTAATGCTAAGGCTGAGGTTCTAGACCAAAATACTGATAGAAGATACGCAGCATTTATTAATAATTCCGTAGTTGACATTACTTTAATTCTTGGCAGCACCGAGAAAGGTGCTATTAACAAAGGAATTGTTTTAAAACCTCGCGGTAGCTATGAAATCAACGCTAATAATTTATATCTTGGAAAAGTTAGCGCTGTGTCTGCTTTTCCCTGTAAATTAACTTTTGTGGAGTGTATTTAATGGGTCTTTATAATCCAGCATCGGTGACGGTTGTTGAATCCACTAGTAGCACTTCAACACCTACTACAGTTGCCTCTAGTGCTACTACTGGAACAATCTTAGCAGCCAACTCCAGCCGCAAAGGTGCAACGATTTGGAATGATAGCACTGCTACTCTCTATCTTGAATTTGGTGCAACTGCAACAACTGCGGCATTTACTGCCAAATTGTCAGCGGGTGGTTATTATGAAGTGCCATTTCACTACACTGGGGTAATTTCTGGGATTTGGTCGGCTGCTAATGGTAATGCTTTAGTTAGAGAGCTAACCTGATGCCACTATTCAATAGTGATATTTTGGTCAACGTTGATCAACATCCAGGGTTTATCTCAGGTAAGTACTACGCTTACAGTCCTTTTGTGAGTTCTAGTGTTAACTCTGGCGGTACTAGTGGGTTGGCTGCTAATTCATTGATTTATGTACCAATGTTTATTCCTAAGAATATTACTATAGACAGACTTTGGTTAAGAGTTCAAAGTGCTGTAACTAGTAGTTTAACTAGATTGGGTATATACAATAATCTCAATGGATTACCTAGTAGCTTATTGGTAGATGCTGGCGAAATAGACACAAGTTCACCAGCAACAAAAGAAGCCATAATTAGCACTTTTTTGGGTATCGGTTGGTATTGGATTGCTAGTAATTGCAGTGTTTCTCCGAACATTTTAGCGGCTGCGACGATGATGGGAATGGAACATTTTTTAGGATTTCCATCGACTTATTTAAGCCCTGCTGCATACTGCTATATGCAATCTAGTGTGACGTATGGACCATTACCAACCACAGCGCCAGTAAGCAACCTAGCTGCTAGGTCAACTGCGCCATTTTTTAAATTTAGAGTTGCTTAAATGGAAATCCTAGAAACTTATCACAATGGGCAATTAGTAGAAGTTACAGAAGTTGAATCAATCCCACTTCCTAATATTTCACAATTTAATACTCAGATGATGTTGGCTGATAGCTATAGTCGACTCATCGCAAATACTGTCAATCAACAATGGAAAACTAGGTTAGAAATTGCGGCTGTCAGGTTGGAATTAAAACCCGAAATTACTCAAGCAGACCTAGAAACATTTAAATTTATTTGGGATAACGTCGTTGATGCTGTTCCATCTGGAATTTTAACTTCTGTTGACGGTGAGGAATGGAATCAAATTTCCACATCGAACAATATGCCTTTTTACTTTGGCGATGACTTCAAAATGATTGTGAGGGGAGAATGATTGGTGTTGATATTGCAGCAGGTGGCTTAGTACTAGCTGCCCTAACTTTTTTATTAAAAGCCACAGGTGACATGAAACGAGACGCGGCTGAGGCTGCTATGCACCGTGAGAGGATGTCTGGACAGCTAGAGATTATTGTTTATCGAGTGACTCGCATTGAGAAACATCTAGACGAGAACACAAACCGAGTTATTTAAATGTGGGGATTCACTATCCTTGTAAGAATTTATCTTAGGGAGATTGTCACTATGCAAATCCCGATAATTATCAGGTTTATACAAAGCCAGAAAATATCATCAGTTAACATCATGTCATTATGTGTGTGATTAAGCTGGGGATTCACTCTAGTGGTTGATCGCAAAAGTTATGACGAGTTGCGAGAGGTCAGATCCCCGACTTCTTGAAGAAGTCGGGGATCTTGTAACCCAGCAAAATTAATGCGATGAACCACTAGCCATTGTGACACAGTGAATACATTTAGTATTTGTCTCCTCCGGCACCGCTTGCAAATAGCCAGAGGGAACTGCGAGTTCGCAACTTTAACACCTACTGGGAGTGCAGAATCCCTCACCTGAAAGAGTTGCAGCCCGGATTGCCTCAAGGGGGAATTTTGGCGTGCGATCGCTGTACAACAAACCGTTAGCTTCTTGGAAAGTATCAGTAAATTGTGTGTAACAGAATCCACTGAACAGTTCAATACTATTAACGGTTTCGAGTAGGGCAGTGTATTTCATTTCTAACTCGGACACACTCCAGCAGCGTTCATATCCCCAAACTTGAGCTGCATCTGGCTCGTCATCAGGGGCATAAGCAATACCACCAAACTCTGATAGCATAACTGGTTGCCCTTGATGTGGATAGTTGTCGAGTGTAAGGATACGTCCTCCGGGGCGCTTATGATTGAGCATATCCGATACCTTCATCTCTGGCCCATAACGACGAACTAATTGCTGCGGCTTGGTGTCATAGTCATGAATTGCCAGAATGTCTGTATCCGTACTTTCCCAGCCATCGTTACCAATCACTGGACGAGTTGGGTCGAGGGTTTTCGTTAAGTGATACATTGCTAAAACATAGTTGCGGTGAGCTGCTGTCTCGACTAAATTCGGCACTCCCCAAGATTCATTAAAAGGCACCCAAGCAACAATACATGGATGGCTGGAATCTCGCTTGATGACTTCATTCCACTCCCGCGTCATGCGGTCTACTGCTTTGCGGGTAAAACGATAAGCGCTGGGCATTTCCTCCCATACCAATAACCCTAAAACATCTGCCCAATATAAAAAGCGGGGGTCTTCAATTTTTTGGTGTTTGCGTACTCCGTTGAAACCCATTGCTTTAATGAGTTCTACATCACGTCGCAACGCCCGATCGCTGGGTGGAGTCATTAGCGTATCTGGCCAGTAGCCTTGATCGAGAACGAGGCGTAAATAGTAAGGGCGACCATTGAGCATAAAGCGATCGCGCTGTACGCTCACAGTTCGCATTGCGGTGTAAGATTTTACTTCATCCAGTAGGCGATCGTTGCTCCACAATTGAATTTCCGCATCAATTAACGTTGGCTTTTCTGGACTCCACAATAATTCATTACGGAAGTCGTCAATCCCAGGATCTGCAAGGGCTATACGGCGGTTAATTTCCCCGTTCAATAATTCGAAGGTATCATTTGCCAACACTTTATTGCCAATGCTCAATTTCATCTTGATTTGTACGCCAGAAGCAGGTACTTCACCCGCCAGCGCCGCTTCAAAACCAACTTCCCATCGCTCAAAGTCGGAATTCCAGCACAGATGGCCTAGATAAGTCTTACCCACCCACTCAACCCAGACTGTTTGCCAAATGCCGCTAGTGCGAGGATACCAAATACTGTGCGGTTTCAATTGCCAATCTTGCTTACCGCGAGGTTTGGCGAGGTCTTGTGGATCATCTTGCGCCCACACTGTTACTTTTGTGGTGCCACTGTCATTCAAGACGTGGGTAATATCGAGCGAGAAATTGGTGTGTCCGCCTTCATGTTCAGCTATATATTGATCGTTAACCCAAACACGAGCGCGGTAGTCCACCGCACCGAAGTGTAACAGCAATCTACCATCTCCTTCTGGTGTGGCAAATTCCCGCTCGTACCAACAGTTCGGGTGAAAATTTGTGTCACCTATCCCACTTTTATTTGATTCAGGAGCAAACGGAACTTCTATCTGATGAGTCCATTGCTTGAGATCGCTGGGTTGAACGCATTTTCCTTCGTCATCAAATGCAAACTTCCACAAACCATTTAGGCTTTGCCAAGGCGATCGCTGTAACTGTGGACGTGGATGTGTTATTTCTTCCCAGTCAAAAGCATTCTCGCCATTGTTCTTAACTGATAACGCAACTCCACTATTATTAATATCTAATAACTTCATTAAACCCTCTTTTTTATTGGCATTACATTAAATTTAAAATGTTATACATTAATAAAATCAAGATTTCTTGAAAGACATTATTTATTTTTTTTCAATTAAACAATCAAAATTGATTCTAATCAAATACGAATATGTATTTTGAGAAATATTATTACCTTAAATCTTACTTTTCCTATGTTAAAACGCTGCTTCTGTTATCTAGTTTTTGAAGTTGGCTATTCAGCCAGGTAGAACCTCTAACTATACAGTTATAACAAACATCTCCATAGCTATCACCGCGATCGCTCGATATAATTAATCTTGCGTCTCTCATCCTTAACTGCTGCTTACATATTAGGCAGATTTGGTTAAGATCCAAGCTATTACATTCAATTTGAAATTGCATAATTGATTACCACAGGCAAACTTTCGCTTTGTGTGTTCCCAAAAAGTTTGCTTGGTTAGTAGTATAAAAATATTTTGATTAGCTTGGCTTCTACCAAAGGAATAGAACTATACCAGATGAAGATATAAGTAAAAATACTTTTTGTAAAGAAATATAAAGAAAAATGCTGAATAATGAGCTAATTGAATGATTGATCCCAGGTAAATAAGCTAAGTTCGTGAAAGCAAAAATATTGGCGGAATTTTTCTAGGTGTTGATATGTTTTTAATTAATGTAAATTAACATCTGACTAGACTCTCTCCTGCATTTGAGCCGACTTTCAGCTGAAGCTCTCAAAAAAACTGTGCTTACCCAAACCAGCGACACTCTCAAGAATATCGAGAGTATGGCTGATTTGGGCTACTAGAGCTACAGTTTGATTGGTGTGCTTACCTTGAAGCAAAATTCGCTTTCCAAGGCTGATGAAAGAACATTAAAAACTACTGGAGAAATTCCCAGACAAAGGGTGCCCAGATACAACAATGAAACCAACAGAATCAAGTTGAATCTCCGGTTGACGAATTCCGTTGAGAATGGCTGCACTTAAAGCAGTTTCTATTTTCAGTTCTTCAGCTAGAGTATTATTCCCAGTTTCTCGCTTCAAGCGTAAACGTAATTGTTCTACTCTCTGCGCTAATTTTTGCTCGGCAACTTGAGCATAATGTCCGCATAATTCAATAAAATCAAGACGTTCGGTAAGTAATTGCTTAGACGTATCACGCACTTGATAGCAAATGTTTTGCCAATTATTAGCGGCAACAAAATTGTCAATAATCTCTAGACGCTCCTTTGCCAGATTATAATCTTGTGCTCCCTTGCTATTTTTATCTTTACTATATGGACGTTGTAGAATGTTTAAGAGTAATTCATCTTGAACATCACATAAAACTTCAGAACGAGCATCAATAAAGATAGTTTTAATCACAGGAGGAAATAAAGCATCGACACGCCTTTTCCAGATATTGTATTGAAAACTATCTAGTTGAGAATCTGCTAAAATTTTTTCAGCGCCTTTGAGATTGCCTTGAACTAAATAGTTACATTGAAAACCAAACCACTCCTTTCCTTTAGGAGTATCCCAAGATGCATCTTGACGCCAAATAGCAAAAGCTTGACCTCGGTCATCCCATTCCACATACTTCAAGAGTGAATCTACCAATGCTTCGCCAATTCTTAAAAGCTTAACGCCAGAATTCTGGTTAGCTACTCTGCGGTTATAAGTACCAAACTGGTCTATATTACTGTTAGCAAAGTGAGTTTTAAATTCGTCTACACTAATTAATGTTTGCTTTGTTGCTTGATAAGAATTTACATCTTGCAATTCTGGACTATAAACTGATTTGAAGTGTAATGCCTGCGTAATCCAACCTTCCATAGCTCGTTTGATTTCAAGATGTTGACTATCATAATCATCTAATTCTTGAAAATAGGTACTACCATGTTCCTGAGGATTAATCTCATCTAAAGCATTTTCTTCACTTAGTTTTATCTCCTCCTGAGAAATTTCTTGTTGAATTGTTGCTGTAGCTTGTAATAACCCACTGGCACCTGATTGAAATAGAGTAGTTTCTAATTCTGGTAACTTCCTACTAATATAAAACTGGAAACTGGCAATTGATTGATTGAAGATAATAAGTCCGTCTTTAAGGAGATGATACCAAGCACTATGAAGACTGTCTTCTAGATCAGCGCCAACTAAGACAGTAAAATTAACATCTGTAGAACGACCAATCCGGTCAATTCTGCCGATTCTTTGTTCTAGCTGATTGGGTGCCCAAGGGATGTCAAAATTAATCATCCAATCAATAAATTGAAAGTTATGACCTTGCTCGCCTGAAGAGTCGCAAACTAATATAAAACAATTAGGGTTGCTTTGAAACTGGTTTAAATTTTTCTCAACTTGTGCAAGGCTTTGTTCTGATTGATGAGTAGCAACACTTGCTGCACCAAAAGTCATAGATAAGCAACGAGCGATTTCTAGGCAACTTTGTTTAAAACCAGTGAATATCACAATTTTTGGCCAAGAATCACCTGGAATAGGTCTTTGAATCCTCTGTTTTATTCTCTCGCTTAGTTGGTTAATATTACTACGAAATGATTGCAGTCCCAGAATTTCTGATAAACGATATAGGAGGATAATTTTTAGTAATTCAATGCGATCTCCATCTTCTGATGGTTGGGCAATAATTTGTCGCAAGGATGCCAAAATCTCTTCTTCTCCAGTAAACTTTGGAGTTTGAGCCAAAATATTGACATCATCATTGCCAAACTCTTTGATAAGTTCAGGATGACGAATTCCACTTAAACGTGCTGCAATTACTTGTTCTAAAATGCCTAACCAGGTACCAGCAGCTAAGAATAACAGTAGAAAAATACGTCTATAATCCTCTTGTTTAGGAGCGACAGTACGCCATTTCTCAATCAGTTCATGGATGTCAAAAGAGCGCTCATCTAAATCGTATTCTTCTTTAGGTATAATCTGGCGATTAAATATGACATCTTTTACGCCAGTACGACGGTTACAAAGTACTCGGCGGTGTAGTCGATAAGTATCACTGATGTGCGTACAAATTGCCTGAATAATTGTATCTTGTTCACTAGAGTTTGTTTGTAAACAATTTTGACAAGCCTCTATTAGATTTAGTAAATACTTATCTTCAGGTAATAAATTTTGCAGTTGTTCTAAGTTGCTTTTAATATTTGAAGGATTTGTATCTTTTCTTAATGAGAGGATAACTCGACCAAGGAGTTGGAGACTTTGGGTTTGAGCGTGAAAATCCGCTAAATTATCAAGTTTATAAGTTTTTGGTTCAAGTAAGTGCAGCATCACAAGAAAATCTTGTTCATGGCTGAGAACAGGACTGCCAGATAATAAAAGTAAACGTTCGCTTCTATGGGCCAGATGTTTGTAAGTCTCAAAACGCTGGCGTACTGCTGTTTCCTGAGAATTAGCCATTGCTGCAATTTGGCGAGCTTCATCTATAATCAGCAAGCCAATATTCGCTTTTGGGTTGATTTTATGTACATCATCAAACGCCAGCACTACTACTCGTTTGGGAAAATTAGAGATATAAAATTTCTTTTCTAATTCATTGCGCCATTGTGGAAGTAGATTTCCTGGAACAAGTACCACTGCACCTTTTTTTGGTTCATCAAGCAGATATTGACGTAGAATTACACCTGCTTCAATAGTTTTTCCTAGTCCTCCCTCATCTGCTAATAAGTAGCGTTGAGTTACATCTTCCAGTACACGTCGGACAACTTCAACTTGATGCGGATAAAGATTAATATTTGCGGAAATCAATCCGGTCATTCCACGACTAACAGCGCGCTGCTTAACTAAGCATTTACGCAAAGCCAATCTTCTGTCGTGCAAGTAAGGCGTTTCGTGACCTTTGATCGCTAAAGTTTCAATAGGATCTTTGATCGCTAGATTGCAACGGACGTAAATTTCTTGTTCTGTAATAATTACAGTTTTTTTATCTGGTAAATCGATCTGATACTTTTCAATGTCTTCGTCCCAGGCAAAAATTCTGCCAATTATCCATTTATCCTGGTTTTTTAGCTTGATATAGCATCGAGTTTGGTGCTGTAGTTTAACTTGAGACAGTGAATTTAAAGGTAAAGATTTTTGTAGGCGTTGCCCTGGTGAGCAGAAATACTCAACAAGGATATCGCCATGAGTCATGTCAACAACCTTTCCAATCCCCAAAGCATTATTTGAGGACTTTACTAGTGAGCCAAGCTTAATCATAGTTTCAGTCCCCTAAGCATCCTAAAATAATTTCCCAGAATGTTTGAAAAACTCATGTCTGGAAATTTTGCAGAATTTTCATTGTAACTGGTTTTTGTGAGTTCGATTCTAGTGCCGACAATTTTTGAAACTCCAGAAAAAGCACACTCAACAGTTCAAGTGGCACTGTTTCACACAAGCTACAGCTGAATGTCACACCCGCAGTTGGAAAAAACTTTTTTTGGGAAGTCCAAAGAAGCAGAGAACGGCGATCGCTCACGGCAGACAGATATATAGTTGAGGTGATGTGGTTCTGATTTACAAGCCTGGTGTCCAAAGAAGTTGCGATCGCCCAAACTATCGACATTCCCAGAAATAACGAGCGCATCGTTAATCGAGTTACAGTTCTTGATCGAGCCGCTTTGGTTAGATCTTCTAGCGATTCAAGTATTTATTCTGGAGTAATTGTGTTGATTGATCAATTCTTCAACAAGAATTAGGCAGATACAAGAAAATTGTGCAAATATAAAGAAAAGCTTAAGAGGTTAGAGGCTCATGATCACTGCCAAAATGATGCAACAGCTTTGGGCTGTAATCGAGTCTACTCATGTCAGTACCTTACTCCAGTTTGATGACGTAGCTTTAGTACAATTGCTCCTCCAGCAATTAAAAGCTAAGCAAGGACTCGACGCACAGGCAGATAGTAGCCTCAATACTTACATAAAATCTAAATTGCCTCTAATTCGAGATACCGCTGAAGGGCGATTATCTTTAGGGCAAGAGAATCATTAATACAAAAGTTCACCAATACAATATGATGAATCACTGGCTAGGTATTGCCCTTGTAGCTTATCTAATTGGAGCAGCGATTGAAGGGGTAAGTACAGCGAGCCAGCTATCTCATTCATTGCCGGAATTAACCAAAGATCAGCAAGAGCAACCTTCAGAGTCTGCTAATCGACTTCAGGAGAAATGGCGTGTTTTTGTTGCCATTGCCTCCGTAACTGTTTGTGGAGCCTGCATTTGGCCGTGCCGTCTGTTTCACCGTTTAATTAAAGCGAACGTTTCATCTGAGGACTAGTACTGCTGCCGAGTAAGTCAAAAGTCAAAAGAATTGTATTCCGGTCTTTTGCAGCATGGGGAACTGGGAAGAGTATAAGATTTGGGCGCAAAGCCCGATCAAGAAAAAACTATAGTTTTCAAAGTAGACGTGGTTTAACTTCGTTCTTCCATACCAAAGACGCGCCGGAAAAGTGACTGCATCAAGCCAGGAGACAAGTGATAAACTGCTTGCCAAAGGTTTGTTGTGCCTACCATGACATCAGAATGCTGATTCTTGACTGCATCCCAAATTGATTTTGCTACATCTTCAGGCTTTTCTAGCACAGGAGTTTGAACTGCTTTATCTACCAATTCAGAACGCGCCTGAGCTGTTTCTTCGTTCTGACCGCGAAAGATTGCCCGTTCCATCAGTTGGGTACTAATAAAACTGGGATAAATTCCGCTAACGTGAATGCCTTTAGGTGATAACTCTGCGTGTAGCGATTTTGTCAACCCAGTTATGGCGTATTTACTGGTTGTATAAGGAATTTGGTAAGGAATCGGTTCTATACCACCAATAGAACTGACATTAACAATGGTTCCTTGGCGACGTTCTAAAAAATGGGGCAGGATGGCATTAATAGTATGGACGTAACCCCACAAATTAGTATCAATTATCTGATGCCAATCATCTAAACTAAAATCCTCGACAGGCCCCAAGCCAAAGATACCTGCATTATTAATTAATACATCTATGTGACCAAAATGAGCGATCGCCTTCTGGATCAGGTTGTTCACTTGTAAAGGATCTTTCACATCTGTAGAAATTGCGATCGCTTCTCGGCCAAGTTCCCGTATCTCTGCGGCGGTAGCTTCTAAACGGTCAAGTTGACGAGCTGCCAGCACAACATCATAGTTATGACGGGCAAATAATAATGCTGTAGCTTTGCCAATTCCTTGCGATGCGCCTGTGATAATTACTGTGTTAGTCATATGTCAGTGTTAGTTCTCTGTTGCTTAAATACGAGATGAGCATCATATCTGACCGTAATTTTTCGGAGAGGCAAGATGCCCAACGTTAATTATTGGTGGGTTTTAATTTCCTTGAGTAACGCCTCATCAGAGTATTCTTCTTCCCAGTCACCCTTTAACTTCAGCCGAACAGACTGTGCGCCGCCACTGGGAGTGCAGACAACCCAGTAAGTATCTGGTTCTCCTTTAACTTGAGCTGCATCTTGAGCTTCCGAGTTATCAGAAAGGCCTGAAAATGCTTGAATACAAGTCCATGTAATTCCATCTGAATCTCTAATTTCTCTTTCCATGTCTATTGTTAGTTAACGTGAATTGGGTAAAACTTCTGGCTGATCGTCCAAACTGAGGAGGAATTGTATTAAATCTGTTTGTTCTTGAGTGGTAAAGCCAGCTTCTTTATCTACCCAATAAGCGTGTCCACGACCGTCTACATTTGACTTTTGCAAATCTGAATTAGCTTGGTTAGCTGCAACTGTCGCTTCACGAAGATTGCGGTCAACCAACACGCGTAAACTTGCCTCTGGGTCGGGTAAAATATTTTGCATTAATGTGCCAACCATACCAAGTTGCTCAGGATTTGCGACTACAAAATGTCCGTCCTGCTCATCTTGCTTGAGTGCTGCGGCACTAGCAGCCACCCCACCATCATGTAAATAAGGCGCAGTTAAATAAAGCCCAATCAAGCTTGGTACTTTATAACCGCCGGCGGGATTATTCATGCCAAAAGCTAACTGTTGTGCTTTTTGTGGCGTAATATCTGTAGAAACTTCTAACACCGGAGGATTAGACGGTAAGGGCACAGAGATACTGTTGGGATAAGTTTCGGGTGTAATGAAGTTCTTAGCGAATGGTGCTAATGTAGGGGCCCGTGATGGTTGAGTCCCAATCTCGTTTTGGGCAATCACATCATGATTAGTAAAGTAGCGTCCACTATGACACTCAATGCAGCCAGCACGAGTAAATACAGCAGCGCCTTTTTGTAGAGTAGCAACATCACTTACTTGAATGGGTGGTGGAGCTAGAGTATTCTGCCAAGCAGACATCGCATTAAGCTGTTCGCCAACGGGGAAGTCGGGGGAAGATGCCATTAATCCATCCAACATGAACGGCGAACCTTTGGGATATCCAGGCATCCGAATCACTTCATTAATTGCAGGTTCTCCGGGTGTGGGATCGATTTTGTCAAAAAATTCTGATGGTTTTGCACCTTCAGGTAATCTAAAACCTGGATTTGCTGCGTTTTGCAGAATTATGCCTAAATAGGTTTCTTTATCAATTCCTAATAAAGATTGACTTCCATCAGCGCCATTTGTCGCGTCTGAATTAGTGGCGTGGACGTTGCTATTTAAGGTAGTCAAACCATGAAACCAAACAATTGCCGAATGACCACTCCAACCGTAAGGCCAGGCATCAAAAGTATAAGATGAGGGATTTTGTGAGGGATTGTTTACTAAAGTGCCAGTAGAATCAAAGTTTCCCGGTGGCCAAGTTAGTAGTTTGGCATCAACTGCATCCTCTACAGCTTTAGCATCTGGTAAGCGGGATTCTTCACCATCAGCGTTGATGTAAGTATGTTCTCCCACCGGAATTTGAGTAGGATTGACATCTGTTTGACGAAACATAGCTGCGGAATTAGTGGCAAATGCCAGAACCAAACCTGTATTCACGTCATTGTTTGGTGCGCCTTCTAAGATGCGTCCACTTTCCCTGTCAACTGTGGCGTGACATAAAGCACAGGTAATACCAAATCTCAACTTACCTTTAGTCAGGCTGGCACGCATACCTAGTGGTACAAGGGAATTTGCAGGTACGTCTAATCCTGTATTCAACAATGTGCCTGCTTTAAAATTGCGTCCACCAATTGTCACATCTTCATTGATGGGGATTTGGAGATTGGTTGTATGCTTACCGCCAAGTTTTGCGATCGCCTGACCCACGGTGATCAGATTAATCGGGCCGTTCAGTGCTCCAACTACATCAGTTTGGAAAATTTCATTACCAAAAGTTTCCGAGTAAAAAGCATCCCGCCCCAGCTTTAAAGTTTCTTCTGTGACAGCAAACGCCCCATTTTCAGGAGATAGTTGTTTGCGTCCATCTTCTGTCTCTAGTAAACGTGTTGCCTCTTCCTTATTAATCGCATATCCCAAAACATCATAAGAACCAACTTCTTGAGGTGCAGCCTGTGTCACAGGTGTAAAAGTCTTATCTATACTGGGAGTTTTACCTAAAACAAATTCTAGTCTGTAGCCGAAGAAGCTAACAAAAATAACTAAAAATAACAGTATGCCAATAGTCCGCCATCTATTTTTTTGAGACTCCATTTTAGGCGTATTGGAATCTTTAGTGATACTTGGTTCAGTTTTCATAGTTTTGATGTCATAGCTGCAACTCTTACGTTAATGCAGTTACATTTAAGCGGAGCATTGAAGTAAAAGCCTCATCCTTATAGACGATTTCATCATTCATAGCTGAACCACAGGGTACTTATTCTGCTTTGAATAAAGTGCTTTGTATCTACTTTGCTACGACGTCCAATCTCACCAATTCCAAAGTATTGCGATTGCTGCACCAACATCAACAGATAAGCCTTTCAGGCTTTTTCGTCCGTAATTTGCTTTTTAAGCGATTTAATTTCTCTAAGTACTTAGTATCAGATTTAATAAAGTAGCAAAAACTATTACTACATCTTAGAAGCTAATTTTCCTCGACCGCTTGGGATAATATTTATCTATCTCAGGAGTTATAAAATAACGCTTTCAACTTATCCCAGTTAAAATATTATCTAAAATCCAAATCTCAGCTTTTACATTAATAAAATAAATATGCAAATAAAATTAGGATTGTCTGTGAGTAAATTAAATTTTTAAGGACGGCTATATGACCAATGATTTGTTTGGAAAGTCGAAGAATGTATCTGCCTGTATACCAGGTTGGTCATTAACACAGCGAGATGCTCAGTTTATTGAGATGTTAATGCCTGTATGGGAATGGTTTTACCGTTACTACTTTCAAGTAAAAACTGATGGATGGCATCATATACCAACAGAAGGAAAGGTACTACTAGTTGGCTCTCATAATGGGGGAATGGCTTCTCCCGACCTGATAATGATGATGTACGATTGGTTTTCTAGATTTGGAACTAAGCGTTTGGTTTATGGTTTAATGCATCCTTCCGCTTGGAAGGTAAGTCCCAAAATAGCCGAACTAGCTCAGAAACTAGGAGCCATTGTCGCACATCCAAAAATGGCTAGTGCTGCTTTTGATCTAGGTGCTAGCGTTCTCGTATATCCAGGCGGACAATATGATATGTTTCGCCCTCACAGCCAACGCTATAAAATTAATTTTGCAGGTCATAAGGGCTTTATCAAGCTAGCTTTAAAACAAGAAGTTCCTATTATTCCTTTGATATCAGTAGGCGCTCATGATACCTTGATAGTTTTATTTGACTGTTATGATTTAGTAAAACAATTGCATAATTGGGGATTGCCGTGGTTATATCAAATAGACCCAGGAGTCTTTCCAATATACTTAGGTTTACCTTGGGGCTTGTCTATTGGTCCACTACCTAATATTCCTCTGCCTGTGCAAATTCATACTCGTGTCTGCCAACCAATTATTTTTGAACGATATGGCAAAGATGCAGCTAGAGATCGCGACTATGTGAATGCTTGTTATGAATTAGTTCATATCCAAATGCAACAGGAGTTAGATAAATTAGTTAGGGATGCTCAAAAATCTAGCTAAAATCTCAGTCTTTTAAAAAATATCTAGTTTTCGGCAGAAAAAGCCCGTAAGTAAGAAGCTGTAGCAAAAAAGGAAGACAGGACTTACGCTTGGGTAACAGAAAAACGTAGACACGAAGTGGCTTCCCGTTCGGCGAAGCCGTTCTCGAAGAGTAGGGTACCACAGAGGACACAGACAAATAAGAGTTTGAGAGGTTTTTTGCGTAAGTCCTAGAATAAAAATTGTGACCTGGTTTACTCTGACATCTTAAGAAAGTTGGGTTTTTGAGACTGTTAGGGCAAACCCATGTAACCCCAATACCCCTCAAGTTACAATGCTGGAGCCGTCCCTAACAGCCCTAATATTCCCAAGAGCATTCCAATACGATCCCAAAAGACAAATCCTTCGTAAGCACTCACGCTATCTTGCTGTTGATAGCGTGACAGTGCGATGGTTACAATCAGCATCATCACTGTGGAGAAGGCTAAAAATAAGAGGGGATGTGCCATCGGCAATAGTAGCAGTGCTATTGGAATGGACACAATCAACGTGGTAATTAATCCCCAAGCAATCCAAAAAGCTGTTTCCTTTCCCCAGCTATTGGCAATTGTGACAATTCCCTGACTGCGATCGCCTGGTGTATCGTGTAAATCCCAGATAATTTCCTTAGCTAATATATAGAAGAATAGGAACCAGATTGGGTAAAGCATTGCTAAAGGTCGATCTCCAACCAAACTACCCAGAAAAATTATCGCCGCAGTGATCGTTGCCACAATGAAATTCGCGAAAATACCGCTTTGGAGTAGTATATGGGAGTAATTCCAGAGCAAGATGGAACTCACAATTACCAAAAGCAAGCAAGAGATTCCTAAAGGAATGGCCGCGATCGCCGCACCGATAAACAAAATCAAAGCCGTCCACCAAACTTGAGCGGGTGAAAGGCGGCCAGATGGGAGTGGTCTTTCGGGATGATCTATGCAATCTTTATCCACATCCCAATAGTCATTGATCGCACAAGCCGCAGAGTGTGTACAAACTAAAATAGTTGCCGTTAATAGATATTGCTGTAATGTAGCTGCTGAATTCAGCGCATAGATTGTGGCACAGCCTGCTAAAGCTGCAACAATAGCAACTGGTAGTCGAAAAAGTTGAGCAAAATCACGAATCAGTCTGATTTTGTTACTTTTTTCAGGAGAAGGGAAAGCATTTTCTCCTGACGCAGAAGTGAACGCAGCAGCTTTTTTGTTAATATGCAATTGTTCGCTCATCACCAACCTCACATATTTTATGTGGGTAATCACAAACACCATTTCATTCCCATAGCTATTACCCCTGAACAGTTACGAAAAATCTCTGCTCAGTCGCTGCGTGAGCATCAACTTTGACTCGTTCAGCTCTAGGCTATAGGGTATTCAATATAGGCGAAAAACAAATTTTAGATATTTATTTATGAGTTTGTTTTTTTGCCACCTACTTACTTAGTTTATCTCATATATATGTATGTAGGGATTTTGTCAAGCTGTTTGTAAAAAAAAATCTGCAATTTGCTATATAGCTCGGTAGAGCTTGGTAACTTTAGCTTCTCATCTCTCTAGCCTTTTTCTTTTAGCTATCGAGACATTGAAAAGAAACGATTTTTTAAATTGGTATTATTTAGCGCTCGCGGTAGTATTGGCATGGTTTTAGTGCGGGCGTAATCATGCAAATCATCGGTGCCATGCTGATGTTAATCGCAACAATTTCATGCCAATTACAACTAAGAAAATCTCAAGCTTAGAATTAATAAGCGATCGCCGCAGGATAACAACCAGGTTGCACCGAATCGATGCAAGCAAGGTTGTCTGCGGTAACCAATGATATCATGTCCGTTCAATTGAAGAAGAATCCAGAAGCCAGAATTCAGGAATCAGAATCAATTAGTGGGGGATTCAGATCCGCCACTGTCTTGAAAAGTTTCCTGCGGAGGGAAACCCTCCCGCAGAACTTTTCGCTAATTGTAGACCGCTAAATTTTTAATTTAGCGGGGGTCTTAAACCCACTTATTCATCCGCTACTCGTACAGAATTCATACGCTCATTCTGACTCCTGACTCCTGAATTCTATTTAGATAACCGTCATTGCGACCATAGGGAAGCAATCCCAATAACCTAGCGATTGCGTCGTTTCACTTCGTTCCACTCGCAATGACATAATCAGGCTGATTTGTCGGACATCATTAAATAACAACTGACTGTTTAAGCAACTTGGGCAACTCGCTGTTGAATTGGAATTTGAATGACAAATTCCGTTTCTTTTCCAGGTATGCATTGACAGGAGAGCCTACCGCCATGCTTTTCTGTAACAATCTGGTGGCTGATTGATAACCCTAATCCGGTGCCTTTTCCAGAAGGTTTGGTTGTAAAGAAGGGATCAAACAACTTGGCTTTGACATGTTCGCAAATTCCTGGACCATTATCAGTAATGTAAATGCCGATCCAATCATCCCCCATCATGGTGGTGCGAATCTTAATGCGGCTTGGTTGCTTTTGAATCTCCTCAAATGAACGCTGTTGATTGTATTCATCTAAGGCATCAATGGCATTGGCGAGCACATTCATAAATACTTGATTGATTTGTCCAGCGCAGCACTCAACTAACGGTAACTGACCATACTCTTTAACTATTTCAATACCAGGATGTTCTGGTCTTGCTTTTAAGCGATAATTCAAAATCGTAAGTGTACTATCAATACCCTCATGGATATTCATTGGTTTCATGTTGACTTCATCTAAGCGAGAGAAAATCCGCATAGACTGTACAATTTCACGAATACGTTTTGCACCGATATTCATTGAGTTGAGCAGCTTTAACAAATCATCCTCGATAAAATCTAAATCAGTCGCTTCCAGTTCTTTTTGAATGCGAGGGGTGGGATTGGGATATTCTTCTTGATAAAGATGCAGGAGATTCAGGACTTCTTGGGTATATTCATTGGCATGACTAAGATTGCCATAAATGAAATTCACGGGGTTGTTAATTTCATGAGCAATTCCAGCTACCATCTGTCCTAAGCTAGATAGCTTCTCGCTTTGAATTAACTTGATTTGCATTTGTTGTAGGTCGTCATAGGCAAGGCTGACTTCTGCAACTTTATGCTCTAGTAAAGTATTTTTTTGCTCCAATTTCTGTGCTAAATCATAGATTTTTAAGTGCAATTTAACCCGTGATAAAACTTCTTCTTGCTGGAAAGGTTTGGTGATGTAATCCACAGCGCCAACTTCAAAACCTTCAACTTTGTTGGCAGTATCAGAGAGCGCAGTCATAAAGATGACCGGAATATCTTTAGTTGCCGGATTTGCCTTCAATTGACGACAAGTTTCAAAACCGTCCATCTCTGGCATCATCACATCCAACAAAATTAACTCGGGTAGAGCATATGTAACTCTTTCTAGAGCTACCTTCCCAGATTTCGCTACCCAAACTTCTAAGCCAGCCTGATCGAGGGCATCAGACAAGACACCTAAATTGGCAGGATTATCATCAACAATCAGAACTGTTGCAGATTGTTCAGTTACAAGATTCATAGTTTTTATTTGTAAGATTTAATCAGTGCGAGAATGTCTTGGTCTTGGAAATTCTTTGCCAGTTGGTGCAGCTTTTGTGCAACCGGGATGTATTTTTCATCCATTTCTGCTATTAATGCAGCTTGTTTAATAATTCCTTTAAAGTTACCTTTCATAGCTAACTCATACAGAGTTTTTATTTCTGCTTGAGGTGGCGCGACTAGCTTAGTATTGTCTCGCGCTGGCTGAGTTACGGTCTTCTCTTCTTCATAAACCCATTCCAGATGAAGATATTTTCGCAATTTCTGGAATAAATCTATTGCCTGTATCGGTTTGGGAAGAAAATCATTCCCACCGACTTCTAAGCTGCGATGTTGATCGGTTTCAAACACACTGGCTGAGGAAACAATGATCGCAATGTCTTTGAATTGATCTGATTCGCGAATGCGCTTGATCAGGCCAAATCCATCGAGTTCTGGCATTAACAAGTCTGTGAGAACGAGATCTGGTTGAAATTCCCAAACTTTCTCCCAACCCTCTTGCCCATTGATCGCTTCCGCGATCTCAAAGCCGATGGGACTGAGCAAGTTAGCAATGACTGAGCGATTTGCCCATTTGTCATCAACAACTAGAACCTTGGGATGCCAGTCTTTGATCCCAATAATTTGTCCTTTCTCGTCAGCTTGAGATGTTTTCACCCATTCATCAGCTTCGGGCAGGTTGACATCAAACCAGAAAATACTACCAACCCCCATCTCGCTTTGAACGTGAATGGTGCTGTTCATCAATTCCACAATTCTTTGGCTGATTGCCAATCCCAACCCAGTACCCTCAGTTTGGCGGCGGCCATCTCCCGCTTGCTCAAAGGGTTGAAAAATTGCTTGGAGTTTATCTTGGGGGACACCAATACCTGTATCGCGGATTTCAAAGCGAATTTTTCCTTCACTGCCATAGCTGATTGTAAAGGTGACACTGCCTGCATCGGTAAACTTGATGGCGTTGCTTAGAAGGTTGATTAACACTTGCCGCAAGCGTTTTTCATCAGCACGAATGCCAATAGGTAATTCTGAGGCTAATTGATATTGGAAGCTAATATTTTTCAGTTCAGCGCGGATGCGGCACATCTCGGCTACGCCTTGCAAGAATGCTGGGAGGTGAAAATCACTAGGCATGAGTTCTACTTTCTGCGCCTCTATTTTTGACAAATCTAAGATGTCATTAATTAAGGTCAGCAAATGAGAACCGCATTGGTAAATCACATCTATACGCGATCGCTCTTCTTCATGTAAATGTTTGGAACGCTGAAGAATTTGGGCATATCCCAAGATACCGTTGAGGGGTGTCCGCAACTCGTGGCTCATGTTGGCCAGAAATTCGCTTTTGGCGTAACTCGCTGCTTCTGCTGCTTCTTTGGCTTTAGCAAGGGCGATTTCTGCTTGTTTGCGTTCAGTAATATCAGTGTTAGCACCTACCCACTCTCGAATAGTACTATCTGCATTCAAAATTGGTACACCACGCGCACTGAAGTAGCGATACTCACCGTCATCACGCTGAATCCGTAGATCGGCTTCATAAACAGTGCGGTTAGCAAGTGCTGCTAACCAGACCTCGGTAGTGTCAGCTTTATCTTCAGGATGTACTGTATTTAGCCATCCCCAACCCCAGAGTTCTTCAACTGTTTGTCCTGTGAAAGCTCGCCATTGTGGTTGGTCGGTGATAAATGCACCTTCAGGATCAGTACTCCAAACAATTTGAGATGTCGCTTCAATTAGCGAACGGAATCGTTCTTCACTCTTTTGCAGCGCTAGTTCTGCTTGTTTGCGATCGCTAATATCTCTTGTTGTGGCAACGATGCCAAGAATGTTGCCAGCAGCATCACGCCAAGGAGCCTTTGTCGTTATAAAGGTGCAGTTGGTGACACCATTGGAGAGATATTCTTCATAAGCCTCAGTAATACCTGTGCTGATAATCTGGCGGTCTTTTGCCATCATTTCACGCGCAATTTCAGGCGGAAATACTTCAGAATCGTCTTTGCCGAGAATGTCCTCAATTGTTTTTCCAAGAAAGTTTGCCGTATTAGAGTTGAGAGCAACATAACGCCCTACACGATCTTTGACGACAATGATGTCTGGTGTACTTTCCAAAATAGAACGTAAGAGAATGTTACTTTCTTTTAAGGCTTCTTCAGCTTGTTTGCGATCGTGGATGTCAGTGCAAGTGCCTACCCACTCCCGGATAGTGCCATTCTCATTGAGGATGGGAACACCTCGACCTTGAAAATAGCGGTAGTTACCATCCACGCCTCGAATGCGATATTCTACTTCATACAAGCTAGTAGTCTGTACTGCCTGCATCCATGCCTGAGTCGTTTTTTCGCGATCTTCTGGATGAATTGCATTCAACCAACCCAAATTAATTATCTCTGATTCGGTTAGTCCTGTGTAAGCTCTCATACTCGGCATATCTGGCGATCGCCCTTCAGTATCCGCTGTCCAGACTATTTGAGAAGTTGCAGCAATCAACGAACGGTAACGTTCTTCGCTTTGCTGAAGTGCTATTTGAGCTTGTTTGCGATCGCCAATATCCTGAATTGTGGAAATAAAGTAGACAGGTTCCCCAGAGGCTTGACGTAGCAACGAAACATCAAGGTTAATCCAGATGATAGAACCGTTCTTATGGATGTATCGCTTCTCCATTGAGTAGCGAGGAATTATACCTCTAAGCAACTTTTGGACAAAATCTAAATCCGCTTCCAAGTCGTCGGGATGAGTAATATCTTGAAACGTTAGTGCTAATAGTTCCTCACGCTCATACCCTACAATGTCACAGAAGCATTGATTTACTAGCAGCCAACGTCCAGCCAAACTTAAATGACAAATGCCTATGGCCGCTTGTTCAAAAGTTAAGCGGAATTGTTCTTCACGTTCTTGTAGCTCTAACTCTGTTTGCTTGCGCTGAGTAATGTTTTCGCTAAACAATGTAATGCCGCCAATTTCACCGCTAGCGGTATGCCAAGGACGTATAGACCAGCTTACCCACTCCATAGATCCATCGGCTCGTGGATAGGGCTCTTCATCGCGTTGTGCGATCGCTCCTACTAAACACTGTTGGTGAATCTGCCTCCACTCCGGTGGAATGTCAGGAAATATGTCGTAGTGAGAGCGTCCGATAATGTTATCAGTTACCTTATGTTCCTCTAACCATTTGCGACTCACACTTAGATAGCGCATTTCTCGATCCAATATGGCGATTGCCACAGAAGCATAGTCAATTGCTTGCTGCAAATATGCTGCGCTCTCACATAGAGCGATTTCTGCCTGGTTATTTCCAATCACACCAGTTTTCGCTCCAACATTTGTCTGGGGGTTTTCAGATGGGAATCGTTGGCTCATGGTCAGTCCTAAATTCCAGGGGGGATTATCGGGCTTTTATGCGATCGCGGGTCGGATTAGCTCCACATCTGAGCTTTTTAATTGAGAATTACTCATATAGTTATATATAGATGTTTATAAAAGTAGATTGTTAAATTGGAGACACGAGCGAGGTAAATCTATTTCTGACTCCTCTATCTCTATTGAATCCAATAGTTGTAAAGCCGAGATCCGAAGAAAAACGGAAATATAACTTTACAATGCTTAATTATTAATTAGCTCGAAAAAATCGCCTGCAATGCTTGCTATAGTAATAAAACAAGTTTTTTCCTGCTTATAATTTAGCTAAACAGTTTTTTAGGAAAAAAGTAGCAATTGCTACTAAGTTTGGTATATTGCCTTCGCTATTTACTTAAATATAGATTTCTGTATTCCTGGGGTAGCGATCATCAACTCCCTGTCGCAGGGCTTGCACTGTTGCACTCTGAATAAACAGCGCTAGCAGACACAATCAACAATCATTACCGAAGAACAGGCAAAGAGTACAGTGCCGAAGGAGTGTTTCTCATTCGGCAACTGGCGCTCGCATAGCGTATCCGTAGGATTCACCCGTAAAGACGACACCGCAAAGGAGCAAATGGTTGAAAGCTCCAAAATTTATTCATGGAGACAAAAAACAATTCCTTGTTAAAATCCCCTGAATTTATTTATGGGTTTACCTGCATCTTTGCGTTGCTTTGTCTGGGCGTCTCCTCAACTTTATCTTGCTCTTTGCCGCGTATAGCGCCCATCCAGACCTTGCTTAATCCAACTTAAACAGTCATATTCTGATTTGAATAATTTTGGCGCTGCAATATTATTCAATAAGTCTGGTGGGTAATGGTCGTAAAAATATTTACCCTCCTGTTGGCAGACAATAATTAAGTTGTGGCGGTAAATATAGCGAGATTTAAAACTATCGCCGTAGCTCACAAAGTCGGACTGTTGATCAATATGTTCTTTGGCAATATCAATGATATTACTGATACTACTGCCATAGATTCCCGCTGGATTCTCTGTTTTATGAAATTGGCTTTTATGTCCAACTTCTGCCAATAATTTATATGAATAAATTTCGTAATTATCGGCTTTGCCAAAAACAAATGGAATGATGAGATATCCTTTATATGACAATGAGCTTTCATAAAGAAGACGACTCATCTCAACCTCCTTTGGTGTAAGTGCTGCCTGAGATATGCCTCAATTTTCTCCATACTAACAGGTGACATATTACTGTTAGTTATTAGTGGAAGCTATATATCCACTTTATCTTTTTGCAAAGAGGGCTATCCCCCCTTTTTTTAGGAGAATATAAATAAAAGAGGCATACCAGAAAAGTATGCAATTACAATTATCACTCTTTTTGAAATTATTAGGTATTAGATATATTGCAAAAGTCAAAAATCCTGAATTGGATTGAGTGAAATCTCCTTATAGTTTCTCCATCAGAGACAGAGACGGGAAAGTTTGATAGTGAAATATCTATATAATGCATAAACAAGAGTAATCAGCAGAATGTAAGCAGATACATCTTTAATAAGCTGATTTTTGGCTTTTGAGAAAAATATCAATCAGTTGAAATGGCTAACAAATGAGGATGCTCACCATAAGCTGAGCTGGTTGGGCGGATGATCGAGGTTATTCCAAGGTAGAGGCGGAACTGCGACACCATGCTGTTCTAGTAACTTTTGGAAGTGACGTGCTGTACTGGGCGATCGCTCTTCCATCGGACAATGAACAAAGAAATAAATCCGCACTCCCGCCTGTAACCACTGTTGAATCTGCGTCACCCACTCTTCCATAAAAGGTTGATTCACAGCTAAATTGGGGTGAGAGATGAATCTAATCAGGCTAAAAGGCGCTGTGACACTAAATTGCACTGGTAATTTGGGTTTGCGTCGTTCCGAGTGTAGTTGGGGATCATCATCTCCTGTATAGATAGGGCGTGAATCTAACAGTACTCTGCCTACATTTAGCCTCTCTAACAGCGCTGTCAAATTACTAGCATGGGGTTCTTTAAACCAATCCTGATGGCGAACTTCTAGAGCTAGGGGCGCTACAGTACGCGGCCAAGCTTCTAAAAAGCTCGCCAAATCTTCTATTAATATAGGTGCGTAACTTGGTGGTAATTGGGCAAATATGGGGCCTAGATGCCTACCTAAAGGACGCATCCCCTCAAGAAATTTTAAAGCAGCCGGAATATACGGTTGCAGCAAACCTTGATGGGTGATATCTCGCGGCAATTTCAAGCAAAATTCAAATCCTGGAGGCGTTTCTGTTGCCCAACGAGTCACAGTTTCTTGATTAGGGATGGCGTAGAAAGTGGTATTACCCTCAACAGTCGTAAAGCGCCGACTGTAAAGGGAAAGAAACTCAGTTGTGCGAGTACCTTGGGGATAGAGTTCGCCCACCCATCCTTTAAATGCCCAAACTGCACATCCAATAAAAAAGTTCACAAGCTTTGCGCCTAAAAGCTTTGATGTTTCATACTCAATTGTACAAGTAGGTAATGTATCTGGAGGGAGCGATCGCAGCCAAAGACAAAAAACCCTCTTGAGTTCTATCTTCACCAAAAATAGATCTAAGAGCGAAAATTACTTAGCTATGGGTATCATATTTGATTTCTGAAAAAGGCCGCGAGCTAATACGGATAGAGATATCTGTCTAATAACGAACCATGAAAAACTAGCATCTAGAAATGGCGATACCTTCGGTAAGCTTCTCTTCGAGACGCTGCGCGAACGCTAACGCAGAAGTACAAGAATTTATAGATAGTCGCCTAGATGCCCGTGAGGTAAGAAAAGCTTTGGCGGTGAAACTGGTTTATCAAGGCTACAAGTATGAGGAAATCCAGACAATTTTAGATCTATCCATTAGTTCAATAACAAGCTGGAAGGAAGCTTACAAGAATAAATTAATTTAAAAATATTCATCGCAATTTTTGGTAATTGTAGGTGGGCATTGCCCACACTACGAGATTTTGTTTGCCTAAGATTTTAGATGCACTTGCTAATAGAGTCTCCATTTAGAGATTTTGATCTATTGACTTTTGATGCTTGATTCATTAAGGAAGTGGAGGAGATTCAAATCGTTGGATCTCAATCAAATACCCATTAGGATCGCGTAAAAAACAATGGTAAATCCTGTACTTTTCATTGAGTGTCGGTGGCTTTTCAAATTCAACACCGCGCTTTTGGAGGTACTCAAACCATTCGTCTACCTGCTGAGTTACCAAGGTAAAAATGATACTTGATTGTTTGTTGTTGGTTTTTGGGATGAACGCTTCGCTGTCTTGGCATAACCCTAAGTACCCAGAACCAGTAACATGATAAATCCGGCATTTTCCTTGATCCAGCCACAACTGAAAACCAAGCTTGTCTTCATAAAACTGTGTTGAAGTTTCAAGATCCTGGGTATACAAAAAGGTAATTTGCTGTTCAATGGGCGGGCGATCGCACATAAGATAGATTAAACAGATCTAATAAAAACTGGTTGAAAGGGTGCAGATTTAAGCTATGCTAAACTCAGTCTAGCTTTTCTCTGTCAACCAGACCTAGATCAAGGCAATCTCTGTAGAGCAAATTCGAGTTCGGGAATCTAGCAGGATAATTTTTTTACCGCTCTCAAAGAAACTGGTTTATGTGGATCGGGCCTCAGTTATGCCGACTTCGGCGGTGTAGTTCTCCTCAAGACTGACTTAAGTGGGGCTGATTTCAACGATAAATTGCCGATGCTGGCTTAAGAGGCGCAACTATCTTTGATGTCACAGACATAAATAGAGTACTGTGCCTACCTCAGGTTAATTTTTGAAAAGTTTAGTTTGTTTAGTATTTATATAGCCATAAAGTTATATAGGCATTAAAATATTAGGAATCGGGTATGAGTAGCGATCTAGCAACCAAGTTAAGGGAAGGAACGAAACACTCCCATACAATGGCGGAAAATACGGCGTTTATGAAGTGTTTCCTGAAAGGAATTGTGGAAAAAGAGCCGTTCCGTAAACTGACAGCGAATTTGTATTTGGTCTATAGTGCGTTAGAAGCAGAACTTCAGCGTCATAGCACTCATCCTGTAATCAGTCTGATTTATTTTGGGCTGTTAAACCGTAAGGCAAATTTAGAGAAAGACCTCGCTTTTTACTACGGTGAGGACTGGTGCGAGCAAATATTGGCGCTAGAAGCAGGTAAAGCTTATGTTGCTCGAATTCAAAAAGTAGCAAACACAGAACCTGCATTACTAGTTGCTCATGCTTATGTTCGCTATATGGGGGATTTGTCTGGGGGTCAGAGTTTGAAAAAAATTGTGCGTTCAGCGATGGACTTACCACCGAATCAAGGAACTGGACTGCATGAATTTGAGGCTCTACCTACTGTTGAAGCCATCAGAGCATTTAAAGCTCAATATCGTGATGCTTTGAATTCATTACCAGTAGATGATGCTTTAGCTGAAAAAATTATTGCAGAGGCAAATTATGCTTTTGAACTCAATCGCAATGTTGTCCAGGAGTTAGAACCTGATGTGAAAGCTGCAATTGGCGATCGCGTTTTTGATTTGATTACCCGCCAAGATCAACCTGGCAGCACAGAATTAGTTGCAGCTGAATAAGCATCAAACTTCAAAAGTAAAATTTAGGGAAACTCTTGATTTTGGCGTTTTTTTTGAGTGTAGGTATCTTCTCTCTACAAATTGGATACCTGCACTGATGAAAGAGTAAGTCACTCAGTACTTCAAATGTCCATCATCTGAGACTTTGATGGGCGATGCCTACGATGTGTACTCAGCAGGCGTAATTTTTATTGGCTTTGGGATTACTTCCATTAGTATGCTGCATGACGTTTACGTTCAAAATATTAAGCATCTCAAAAGTTACTACCAAGCAATTGATACAGGCATCATGCCGATTGAAAAAGGAGTAAGTCTGAATCGAGATGATATTCTCCGCCGCGCTGTGATTATGGAATTGATGTGTCAGTTCAAACTTTCAATTAATGATATAGAAGAAAAATATCATATAGCTTTTGATACGGATTTTAATGAATATTTTGCCAGAGAATTATCTGAGTTGAAATTGCTAGAAGCTGATGGACTAATTCGGATAATACCCAATGGTATTGAGGTAACACCGAGTGGCAGATTACTCATCCGTAATATTGCATCCATCTTCGATGCTCATACTAGAAAGCGAAAAAATGCAGCTTTTTCTAAAGCAATTTAATTGCTAATCATCTTTCAAGCAGCAGGAAGAAAATTATGCGTATCATGATGATTCAACCCAACTATCATTCTGGGGGTGCGGAAATTGCTGGGAATTGGCCACCAAGTTGGGTTCCTTATGTTGGTGGAGCTTTAAAGCAGGCTGGTTTTACCAATATCCGCTTTGTTGATGCGATGACAGACTATATTCCTAATGATGTTTTAGCGGAGATGATCGCTAAGTATCAGCCGGATGTTGTATTAGCAACGGCGATTACGCCGATGATTTACCAATCGCAGATAACTCTGAAAATTGTTAAAGAAGTTTGCCCGCAAGCAAAGACAATTATGGGCGGGGTTCATCCTACCTATATGTACAATGAAGTGCTGAATGAAGCACCTTGGGTAGATTACATTATCCGCGGCGAAGGAGAAGAGATTACAGTTAATTTACTAAACGCGATCGCCAATGGTACAGATGGAAGCGATCGCCGTAATATTTTAGGTATCGCCTTTCTCGAAGATGGTCAAGTGCTTGCTACACCAGCCCATCCCCCAATTGCTGATCTGGATACCCTCACCCCAGATTGGGATCTCTTAGACTGGAGCAAATATATCTACACCCCTCTCAACGTGCGGGTAGCTGTCCCCAACTATGCTAGAGGATGTCCATTTACCTGTCGTTTTTGCTCCCAGTGGAAGTTCTGGCGTAAATACCGTTCCGGTTCTCCCAAGCGCTTTGTCGATGAGATTGAAATTTTGGTGAAAAAACATAAAGTTGGCTTTTTCATTCTTGCTGACGAAGAACCGACAATCAACAAGCCCAAATTTATTGCGTTGTGTAACGAATTAATCGAACGTAATTTGGGCGTACATTGGGGAATTAATACACGCGTCACAGATATTTTGCGAGATGAGCAAGAATTACCCCTTTACCGCAAAGCCGGACTAGTTCATGTTTCTTTAGGTACAGAAGCCGCCGCCCAGTTAAAGTTAAATTTGTTCCGCAAAGAAACGACAATTGAACAAAATAAGCGGGCGATCCAACTGTTAAAGCAAAATGGTATCGTTGCCGAAGCTCAATTCATCATGGGTTTAGAGAACGAAACCCCAGAAACAATTGAACAAACCTATAAAATGGCACTGGACTGGAAAGCAGACATGGTGAACTGGAATATGTTTACCCCTTGGCCATTTTCGGAATTATTTCAAGAATTAGGCGATCGCGTCGAGGTGCGGGATTATTCGCAATATAACTTTGTCACCCCGATCATGAAGCCGAACGCAATGGAACGGGAGGATGTTCTTAAAGGAGTGCTGCGGAACTACGCCCGTTTTTATCTACGCAAAACGATTGAGTATTGGTTTGTCAAAGATCCCTTTAAGCGGAAATATCTTTTAGGTTGCTTGAAGGCTTTTGCCCAAACTACCCTCAATAAACGCTTTTATAATCTCAAACGGGTGAAATACAAAGGACTGCATACAGAAATTGAGTTAGGTTTTGACGAGTCCAAAATTCTCACTCCCGAACAAATCGCCCAACGTAAAGAACAGCATCCAGAATTGACAGCAGATGTGAATTTTACTGGCAATATTTCCGCTTGCGGCGCACCCAACGATCTTCCGGAATATCAAGGTGACGATCAGGATGTGCCGAGCATGAAAATATAAGGAATGAGAAGATAATTACTAATTCGTAATTCGTAATTAAGAGAGACAAAGCAATCGCTAAATTTAAAATTTAGTGGTCGTCAATTAGCGGCAGGTTCAGAGCAAGCATTAATTGTAATTACGAATGATGATATCATATCCGCTAAATTAGTTGCGATATGTCCGCCACGAGTGCAACGAAGCAATCCCAACACCTTTGCGATTGCTTCCCTCCGGTCGCAATGACAACTGTTCAACCGGACATGATATGAACTATCAATTACAAATTACTTTGACTTTCCCACACCTTTACTTATAGGCGTGGGATTTTTACTTTACAAGGGTTGTCGTTGTACTTTGTGATAATTATTCGAGCCTTTTTGTTTTAGGGAAACACACTGTTGCGATCATTTAAGCTGAGGTTCAGTATCTACAAAACCTTGAACGCTTTACACAAAGACTATTGAAGGTAGCAACGACACTTTTTAGTCCCACATCAATTTCTAAAACTTCTCCTGGTGGCTTTGCTTGATGTCACACCCAGAAAGAGTAAGCTCTATTTATGTTAAAACTGTAAAACAACATTTGACCCTAAAGGCATAATGGCAGTAGCAAAATGAGTGGTTTGAGTGTCAGGGTTAACCCACTCTTTTACCAGTACAAACTCAGTTTCTGGATCATAAAACAAAACAGCTAAAGATATCTGACCTTCCCAGCAATAATGTACATTGCCATCTTTAGAGAAGTACACAGCACCTCTTCCATGTGCATAAAAACCATTTAAAGCAGTTCTGGCAAGAGTATTCCAAGAAACAAATTTCATGACGCCACCTCGTAGATTAGTATTTCATGTCGCTTCATCCCAGATATACTTACAAAAACATTGCTCATCCGTATAAAAACTGAGATTTATTAGAACTTTTTTTGTGTCTACTTCTTGGATGTGAATCATAACCAGCTTGATATTAAGCTGTTTACTTGATCGGGCAAACAGCTCTTGGATTTACTAGCCAATATATATAGGTTTATTTTTTACTAATGAAATGCTAATAAATAAAAACCTACACCTGTGAGAAGAAAACTTCTCCCAGGGTAGCAAATGACGTGTTGAGTAAAAAGTTTCTGCGCTATGAGTTTGAGCTTAATTAGACACCATTCATCCTCACGAGAACCGCCACATTACAATCTTAGGCAGCGACTTTTTCCTCAAGTGGTTTAAAAGTCTTTTTGCTAGCACCGCAGATTGGACACTTCCAGTCATCAGGAATTTCTTCAAATGGTGTTCCAGGTGCAATACCAGAATCAGGATCGCCAGCAACGGGATCGTAAATCATACTGCATTGTCTGCAAATCCATTTACGAGTTTTAGGATCATCACCTGCAACTCTAGTTGCTGCTTGTCCACCGTTCAGGACTTCTAAAGCTTCAGCGTAGCGATCGGCGTGGTAATTTTCGATAAATTTTAGCAAGCCAAAACGATGTGCTGCTTCTCGAAATGTATTGGCATGATCGGTAGATTCTTTAGCTTGCTTAAGGAATTCTTCCGCAGCAGAATTATCGCGATCGCGTTGGGCAGCAGAGGCAAATTCTGGATACATTGTAGTGTATTCATAAGTTTCGCCTTCAATGGCCAATGATAAACAACGAGATACAATTTCCCGCTTTTGTTCATCAGTTAAAGCTGATGGATCATTGATAGCTAATTCTGGGTGTAGCAAAACAAAATGTGCAAAAGCATGTTCTGTTTCTTGTTCTGCTGTTTCTTTAAAAAGTTTCGCCAAATCTGTAAACCCAAGTTTACGCGCCACTTCAGCAAAGAAAAGATACTTCCGATTCGCCATCGATTCACCACCGAAGGCAGCTTCTAAGTTTTGGAGTGTAGTAAAGTTAGACAAATCCATAATTATTGGATACTTGTAACGTGATATTTTGCTTGGAAAATACAGACTTTAAAACCGGGTAAATGAGAAGATACTCTAATGATTCAGAAACGTTTTATACAACGTTTTTTATGCTACAGTAATTTACCCGTTTTGTTAGCTGCACCAGGACAATTATAAAACTGAAAAGTTTTGCAGTCGGCAAATTCTAGTTTTAATTTATTAGTGCTGATCTTACAAACAAAGGCAGAGGGCAGAAGCAATAGAAGGGTAGACTGCAATTTCACTCAGTTTCACCCTTGCCAAAATAAAAAGATTCTGCCCAAAACAGGCGGGCTTGAATCTATTTTGGGCAAAGCAGAAAGAGAACCAAAAAACTTTTATCTTCCCTTCTACCCTCTGCCTTTTTACCAAGCTTAAAAATGGGTTGAATGCGGAACTTTGCCATCCTGGCTGGGTTCTGGGAGTAGCGGCTGCTGCTTGTGGGGGCGAAAGCGATCGCGGATTCTGCTGACTACGATATACAAAATCGGTACGACAAACAGACTCAATAAAGTAGAAACAATCATCCCACCAGCAACAGCTGTACCAAGAGATTGTCTGCTGGCTGCACCTGCACCTTCGGCTTCTACCAAGGGCAAAAGACCGAGGATGAAAGCGAAGGATGTCATCAGAATCGGTCGCAAGCGCTCCTCAGATGCTTGGATTGCTGCTTTGACCAGAGGAACACCGCGTTCTCGGAGTTGGTTAGCAAATTCCACAATCAAAATGGCGTTTTTACTAGCCAGACCAATCAACATTACCAAACCAACTTGACAAAATACATCGTTGGCTAGACCCCGTAGTGACTGAGCCGATAATGCCCCTAAGATAGCTAGGGGAACGGCAAACATAATAATCAGTGGATCAACATAGTTCTCGTATTGAGCAGCCAGTACCAAAAATACGAAGACAAGTCCCAATCCAAAAATTAAAGGTGCTAAACCCCCAGATTGTTGTTCTTCGGCGGTAATCCCCGACCATTCGTAACCCATGCTGGCTGGTAAAACCTCTTTAGCCAATTGCTCCATTGCTTTGGTTGCTTGTCCGGAACTAAACCCGGGAGCAGCACCACCGTTGATTTCAATTGAGCGGAACAAGTTGTAGTGAGTAATGGTTTGCGCCCCAGTCGTGGGAGTAACTTTTACCAAATTACTCAGAGGTATCATCTGATTATTGGCAGAGCGCACGTACAACTTACCAATATCTTCAGGGTTAGAACGAAACTGTGCGTCTGCTTGCACATAGACTCGGTAAGTCCGCTGTAACAAATTAAAGTCGTTGACATACCGTGAACCCAAATAACTCTGTAAGGTGTTAAAGATATCGTTGACTTTAACTTGCAGGGCTTTGGCTTTGCTGCGGTCTACTTCAATTACCATCTGCGGTGTATTGGCACTAAATGTGCTAAACACAGCTTGCAATCCTGGTGTTTGATTACCGCGTTGGAGTAACTGACCCATAACTTGCGTCATTGTACCCAAGCCATTATTACCAGCTCTGTCTTGTAGCTCAAATTGGAAACCGCCAAAACTACCTAAACCCTGAATCGCTGGTGGGTTAACTGGTAAAATTCTCGCTTCTGGGATTGCCGATAGCACTCCCCGCAGTTTATTCATAATGCCTTGTGCGGATTGCTCCTCACCAGTGCGCTCATTCCAAGGTTTGAGGGTGGTAAAAATTGCACCACTGTTAGCAGTGTTACCACTAAAACCAAAGCCACCAATGGCGAAAGTACCAACTACCTCTGGCAATTTCAGGATTTCTTTTTCTACCTTCGCCATAACGTTGCTGGTGTAGTTGAGCGAAACTCCTTCTGGCCCTTGGATAATGGTGATGAAATAGCCTTGGTCTTCTTCAGGAATAAATGCTGTGGGTACGCGGGTGTAAACCCAGGCTGTCAAACCCAAGGACAGGACAAATAATAAGACAACGATCGCAGCGACGCGGTTGAGACGAAAAAGCGATCGCTCGTACCCTCTACGCATCCAATCAATAAATCTATTTACTTGATTGAAAATCTTGCCTAACCAACCACGAGGTTTTTGTCCGGGACGCAGTAATAAGGCGGAGAGCGAAGGCGTCAGGGTCAGAGCCAAAAAGGTAGAAATGGCAATCGAAAAGGCGATCGTCAGCGCAAACTGTTTATAAATCTGCCCTGTGGAACCAGGAAAGAATGCCACGGGAACAAATACAGCCATCAATACCAAAGAAGTTGCCAGTACCGCCCCAAACAACTCGCGCATTGATTCAGAAGCCGCTTGGCGCGGTGACATTCCCTCTTCTTCAATCAAGCGGGAGATATTCTCCACGACGATGATTGCGTCATCAACCACTAACCCTGTTGCTAAGGTGATGCCAAACATCGTCAAGGTGTTGATCGAAAACCCAAATGCCTTGATAAAGGCGAATGTACCGACCAACGCCAGGGGAATCACAATCACCGGAATCAACGTCGTGCGCCAGTCCTGTAAGAAGATAAAAATTACCAGGACGACAAGAGCGATCGCTTCCACCAACGTCTTCAAAACTTCTGCTAGTGAAGCTTCCACGAATGATGTGGTATCAAAAGCCACTTGATATTTCATCCCTGGCGGAAAGCTTTGTGCAAGTTTCACCATTTCTACTTTCACCGCCTTAGCAACATCCAAGGCGTTACTCCCGGGGGTCGGAAATATCCCTATACCGACACCTTCGTTACCTCTAAATCGCAGAAACGAGTTATAGTTTTCTGCTCCTAGTTCCGCCCGACCCACATCCTTGAGTGTGATCAGCGAGCCATCAGCAGCGGTTTTGAGAACTACATTGTCAAATTCTGAGACATCTGTCAGCCTACTAACTGCTGTCAAGTCTATTTGGTAATTTTGATCCTTAGCTGTTGGCTGCTGTCCAATTTGCCCAGCACCCACCTGTAAGTTTTGTTCGTTAAGTGCATCAATTACATCTTGGGCGGTAAGGTTACGACTAGCAAGACGGTTGGGATCGAGCCACAAACGCATAGCGTAGCGGCGTTCACCAAAAATTCGCGCCTCACTCACACCTTTAATTCTTTTGAGGGCATCTACTAGATATAGGTCGGCGTAGTTGCTTAAAAAGACGTTGTCAAAAGCCTGTTTTTCGGCATACAACCCCATCGCTAAGAGGATGTTGTTGGATTGTTTGCTAACAGTGACTCCAGTTCGCTGCACGGCGTCTGGTAACAACGGTTGAGCAACAGAAACCCGATTTTGCACATCTACCGCCGCAATATCTTTGTTGCGCGCTGCATCAAATGTGACTGTAATCGTACTAGTACCGTTGTTACTACTGTTTGAGGTCATGTATTTAATGCCCTCAACCCCGTTAATTTGGCGCTCTAAAACAGTTGTAACGGTGTTTTCGACAACTTCAGCACTCGCCCCCACATAATTAGCAGTAACGTTAATTTGCGTCGGGCTGATTTCGGGATAGCGGTCTGTGGGCAGTGTTGGGATGCTAATTGCTCCTACCAAAAGGATGATGATGGAGCAGACACTTGTAAATACAGGTCGCCTGATAAAGAAGTCAACAAACATGGGAATCGTTGCTCAAGTATTGGAAATGGGGTATTGGAAATGGGGCATGGAGCATTGGTTATTTCCCCCTGTCTGACTTGTCCTGCTTCTAGCCCCTAGTTCCTACTCTGGAATGACAGGAACACCGTCTCTGAGATTCAGCAACCCGGAGACGATAATTTTTTCTTCTGGCTGTAATCCTTCAATAACCTGGTAATTATTGCCTTGAATATTGCCTAACTTCACCCGCTTTTGCCGAGCTACTAATTGGGAATTACCTTGTGGGTTATTTTCTGTTTGCGCTACATAAACAAAAGTTTCCCCTGCTACACGAGACACTGCTGTTGTCGGAATTAAAACTCCAGATTTCCGATTCCAAATCACTCTAGCCCGCACTAATTGATCTGCCCGCAACTTACGTTGCGAGTTATTCAAGAGTGCCTTGACTTGGATTGATTGAGTACCATTACCGATGGTTGGAGAAATGAAAAATACTTGACTTCTACCCAAAGGTTGTCCTTGGGCGTCCATTACTTCGATTGGTAATCCTTTACGCAATTGCGGTCCCCGCTCAAGGGGTACAGAGATGTTGACTTCTAAAGGTTGGTTTTGAGTGATGGTAGCTAATTGTGTGGAAGTATTCACAAAATCACCGACTTTTACGGGAATATCACCAACTGTCCCCGGAAAAGGAGCAGCAATTTTGTAGTACTGAAGTTCGACTACTTGTTGCTTAGTATTTGCCTCAGCTTGCTGCAAAGCTTTTTCTGCTTGGGATACGCTCGCTTGCTGTGCTTGAATCTTGGAATCTATGGCGTTGAGTTGAGCTTTGGCTGTAGCTAGCCGATTGGCATATTGATCTCTAGTCTGTCGGGATACTGCTCCTTGGTCGGCGAGGCTAGTATACCTGTCATAATCTTGCTGGTTCAATCGCACATCAGCAACATTAGATAAGCGATCGGCTTGTAGAGATTTAAGGGTAGCTATGGCATTTTGTAGTTGTGCTCTGGCCGCTTGGGACCCAGCATTTAATCCACTAACTGCTGCTTGTTGCTGTCTTGGGTCTACTTGAACAATTGGCGTTCCTTGAGCAACGGTATCTCCCGATCGCACAAATATTTGCGTTACTTGTCCTTGAATTCTCGGTTGTAACTTAACTGAGCGCCGGGATTCTAGGTTAGCAATAAAATCGGAACTCTCCTCAATTGTGCCTGCTTGTACTGGCGCTAACTTAACTCTTACTCCCGGAGGAGCATTAGTTGGTGCAGCTGCTTGATGTTGAGGAGTTACCAAACGCCAAACTATAGCTGCACCGCCAAGCAATAATAGTGCAGCTAACAATAACCGAAGCCACCGCCGTTGTTTTGGAGGTGGCTCAAATGATGACTCTGGAAGGCGTTCTTCAAAATCAGTTTGATGTTCAGGGGATGTCATGGTATGCAGAGAACCTAAAAAAAAAATTAACTACTAATGAGTTAGAAGAAATACAGTTGATTGAAATTTAATTTACTGATTTAGCATGAGGCTTGATGAAAAATTATGTGATATCCCAACTTAAATATACTCCCTTTATAACTTGCGCTAATCTACCGAAAGGTGAGTGCTAAAATCCAGTTTACAAATATGGTGATGCGGCTGTCTTTTAAATTCTTGCGAAAAATGTTCTGTTTTTGCTAACAGGCGATCGCTTCCTAGATATAGGTGGTAACAAATGTAGTTTATTATTGTGTTTATATACTGTTAAAATTTTATTTTTTACACTTAAATTACTTTAGTAAATAAAATATAAAACCCTCCAACAATAAGCATTTGGAGGGGTATTGATTGAGAAAGCTATTTGCTGATAATGTATATCCAATAACATTCTCAAAGATATACAATCTCGCTAAGACAGTTGTTATTTGATGACAAATGTTGATGAATTTTGAGATGAATTATCTACCAGAGATGAAATCAACATCTGTTCAAAAGCTTTTGAGAGTGCTGTTTGGAAACGCTGGCGATGTTTGAGTTTGAAAAAGGGTCGTACTATTTCTACACTTACACTAGATCCATCTCTGTTATCAATAACTCGCATTGCACGTAAAGTCCCAAGCAAGATTTCTTTTTTTACCATTAACTCGGAAATTCCTGTGGCTCCTACACCGCTTTCCACTGCGGCTTTTGCCATCTCACCACTGGTGAACACTAACATGACATCCAATTCGCTAAGATTGATTCCCCAGTTTTGCAAGGCTTCCTCAAATCTTTGTTGTGTTCCAGAACCCGGTTCTCGCATCACCCAAGGAGTTTGAGTCAGTTCTGTTAGATAAATTTCGCCACGCTCAAACCAAGGGTGTGTTTTGCCCACAACAATTTGTAAGCGATCGCTTCCTACGATTTCATACTCCATCGTATTTTGCAGTTCTGGCTTGACATCTCCTTCCACCAAACCCAAATCAAATTGTCCCATTGCTGTCCCGACACCAATTGTTTCTGCATTGGCGAGTGTACAATTAACAGAGATGCCAGGATATTGGCTTTTAAACTCGCTAATCTTACTCGGAAGCCAATAGTTACCGATTGTTAAACTCGCTCCTAGTTTTAATTCCCCACGTTGGAGATTGTTCAGTTCCCGTAACCCTCGTTCCGTCAAGCTAACTTGGTCAAGAATTTTTTGCGCCTCCACTTTTAGTAACTTTCCAGCCTCCGCAATCTCGATATGGCGACCAATCCGATGAAACAGCTTGACTCGGTATTCCTGCTCTAAGCTTTGGATCGCAGCACTGACAGCAGGCTGAGTAATATAAAGCTCTTCTGCTGCACGAGTAAAGTGTAGATTCTCCGCCACAGCCAGAAAGATGCGTAGCTGATCGAGCGTCATGCCTGCCATGTCAACTATCCCTAAAATGTAATGTCAAATTTTTAATCACTTGTATTTATCATTTTGACAAAAAAAAGCATTTGACCCTATCGTTTAGTTTGCCTAAAGTATAAATCAAAGCCTTGGACGCCGGGCCCAAGCAACTGAGGCAAAGTTTGCAAATTCCCATCGAGCGAAGTAGCGATACGTTGATCGCGATATGACGCGATCGCTCAGCAGTTATAGGAGATTGTGTATGTCAAAAACGACGTTATCCCAAAATATACGGCAAGTGAGCCATTGAAGCTATTCACGTCAGCTATAGCGACAGCGATCGCCCATTTTTTGACTGAACACGGCAATAATTTTGTGCCTCGTGTCTTGTATCAATGAAAATGTTACTTTTATTCTGATTTCTGTAATTGCTATGCTATTTTTTATCGATGATTTTAGTTATGCATAATCAGCCATTAACTAAAGAGGATAAAAGTTTAATTAGTTAACAGACTGTACATTAAGATTTTCTCAAAAAAGCTAGTACTTCCCAAAGGATAGAACTTATGAATCTTTTCAAATCTCTGTTAGTTGTCTTGATGATTTTGCTAAATTTCGCTTTTGCTCAACCTTCCTTTGCTGATAAACCAAAAGTCAGCAAGAACCCTGACTATGTAGAAGTTACAAAAGCGATTAAAGCACTTTCTAAAGCAAAAGAAGCAAAAACCCTCAACGAGACTGTCACTCCAGAAGAAATTCAGCAAAAAATTGATGAATTAACCTTTCAAAAATATGCTTTAGAAACAGGTATTAACTGGGGTCAATGCACTAATCAAACAGGTAAAACCATAGCTGTCTACGGTAAAGACCCAAGTCAAGAACAGGATGATGATGCTTTATACGACAATGGCTTGTATTTTTTAGCAGATGGTCAGTCTACTAGAAATGAATGGGATTGTGATGGCTTCTATCTTCCGAACGATGCCACAATTGCCAGTTCGAGTAGTGATGGACAAGCTAAAGAATCCCCAGGACCAGTTGCTGTCAAGATAGCTGATGGTAGCCACTTAGTGATTAAAACTAATCCCGATACTGCCGCAATTGAATTGAATGTTCCTAACGCTAAAGTAGTCAAAGCTAAGGAAGTGAAGTGGTTTATCCCTAACGTATCTCAGGCGTTTATAGATACACGCGTTCCTAATGTGCCTACTAGCGAAAACTCTTGAGGTATAGCGAGCGATCGCGGTTTGCATAAACTTTCTCAATTTAAATAGAGTTGCAGCCAAAAGTAGAGAAAGCACAGGTGAAACGCTCTCTACCTTTGGCTGTTTTATTTGGGTATGTAATCATGTCAACCTCCTTGGGGATAATTCAAAATTGATTTTTTAAACTTTGAATTTTTCCAGGGATGAAACAATGTTTAGGCTTGATTTTATCTATATATCTGCATTAAAATAAGGTTAAAAGAAATGCCCAAGCAAATCAAGAATATTTTGGCGGTGCGACTATCGCACAAAATGCAAATTACCTACAAGGAGATTTGCTATTATTTTGGCATTTTTTGGAGAAGATTCTTTTTGGGGATGAGGGCGTTATTGATGCAGTTAAAGTCAAAAAGTAGTGAAGAAGTTGAAGAGAAAAAAAAGCCGGGTAGACTAAATCCGTCACGCATCCGGGATCACCTAGCTAACGAGCGCACTTACCTTGCTTGGATGCGAACCGCGATCGCTCTTTTAGGTTTTGGTGTTGTTATCGTCCGTCTGCGCGCCTTTCAAGTACCTTTGTTACCTCATCCTGGTAATGGTTGGAAGTTAGGCTTGGTGTTCTCCCTAGTCGGTTTAATCACGGTGTGGCTTTCCACTGGCCACTATTTCGCCGTTCGTCGTGATATTGAAGAAGATACTTACGAACCGACAGACCGCTGGGTACTCCTTTTCAGCCTTGCTATTATGATTTTGGGTTCAGGTGTCATATATTATGTCTTTACCGCCCCTTTAAACCCAATGAGTCCAATCATACCTGAGTAGTAGTCAGCTATAAAGTGCTAGCGATATATCACCCTGATTAAATCTCCAAATTTTGCCATTTAAACTGTAAATTACCCTGATTTTTCCCAGACTCACATCTATTATTAGAATCTCTTTGCGTCCCCGCGTCCGCCTCACCTATAAGTCTTTCTCAAAAGAGAATCTTACTCAAGTGCCCTGGAAATGGAGGCCAAACGGTTGCGTTGTCTTAACCAAACTTCACAAACTTCTTTAGTCAGCCTGATCTCTTCCTCGCTCAAAAGCTCATCTGGCTTTTTATCGGCTAAAATCTTAGCGACTTTAGCAGCTTGATGGTAGTCTACGCCATATCTAACTAATTCTGTGTGCCAAAATTGCTGTTCTTTCGGTAACGATTTGTATCTATCTTTAAAATAAGTCATTATAGTATGATATATAAACTGCTCCTCTTTACTCTAATTTCTAAAATTTGTGAACTAATTACTTCTTACCCTAGATAGATAAAGGAATTAACTTAAGGTTTCTTTTAAATTCTTTAATAAAACTCCTTATATCTTAAAGCAACTTAATCTTTCAAAAAAATAGCTCTGTGAATAATTCACAGAGCCAATTAAGCGAGCGTATTGTCTTCTAGAACGCAGTCAACCTAAAATCTACTGCCTTGTAGCGTCCCAACTAGCGATTAAGCTAAATCAAACAACAAGATTTCTGCACTGGCGTTTGTGCTGATTTCAAGTTTTTCTTCGCCGCTGATTTGTACGCCATCGCCTGCTTTGAGTTCCGCGCCATTGAGAGTTGCGACACCTTGAGCTACGTGTAACCAGGCATAGCGATCGCTCTTGACCTCATAATTAACAACATCACCCTTTTCCAGAATAGATGCGTACAGATCGAGATCTTGATGAACTGTCACAGCGCCATCACGCCCATCTTTAGCAGCAATTAAACGTAGTTTGCCAAGCTTCTCTTCTGGCGGAAAGGTTTTTTGGTCGTACCTTGGCGCTAATCCTAGCTTGTTAGGTATCATCCAGATTTGCAGAAAGTGAACTGGCTCAGTTTGCGAATGATTATATTCACTGTGGGTAATACCAGTACCAGCACTCATAATCTGTGCGTCACCGGGACGAATCACCGAACCTGTGCCTAGGCTATCTTTATGCTCTAAAGCGCCTGATAACACATAAGTAAGGATTTCCATATCTCGATGACCGTGGGTTCCAAAGCCAGCACCAGGAACAACTGTATCATCGTTGATCACTCGTAAAGAGCGAAATCCCATGTAGTTGGGATCGTAAAAATTACCAAAGGAAAACGTGTGGTAACTGTTGAGCCAACTAATTTTAGTATGACCGCGTGAGTTGCTGTCATGAATTAGGAGAGTTTTGGTATTTTGAGACATGAATCTACCTCGTTTTTAGTTGATTTTTTTGATTCACAAATTGAGTACTGTAAGTTAAGCAATCATTATTTCCAGCTTTTATTGCCTAACAGGTGAACTTAAATATTAAGTTTCAGTGAATTACTAATTAAGTTGCATTTAAACAGCTAATTTTCTGTGTTGATTACTTGCTCTGTGCTCTTTTGCATTTTGATTGTGCTCATTGAACGCAACTTAGTATTAAATTTATTTTTGAACTATTTAAATAGTAATGTATTTAAATACAAAATGAAAAGTACGCACTTAAAAGTGACGTACTTACCAAAAGGTTACTGTTATAGCAATCCTAGATCATTTGTGAATAATTAATCATACCCTGGGCAATGCCCTACCTACGAAGATTTGACAAATCAGATAGGACTGCTAGAAGTGAAAATCTCAAAAGTTCTTACTTCACACCAACCGGCTGTTTAGTTGCTTTCACAGTAGATGCGCCATTCTCGCCTTTGATTTCTGCTACTTGGAGATGCGCCTCTAAGAACCACAGACGTTTATCAATGGTGCGAGAAACTTCAGTATAAAGGTCAGCAGTGTCAAGATCGCCCAAGTCATCGGTTTTGGCGATCGCTTCCCGGAGATGTTTAGCATAAGGTGCAAAGCGATCTGCCAAAGCGGTCACATGGTCTTTACCATCTAAAATCTCAAAAGGATATTCTGGCAAAATTGAATTGCTAGCTGCGGCGCGGGCTGTTCCTACAGCGTAGCCACCTAAAGCGGTAACGCGTTCAGCAACCATATCGACGTATTCTTCAAGTTCAGTAGCAATTTCATCAAACAATTCATGCAGCTGGTAGAAATCAGTGCCTTTAACGTTCCAATGGGCCTGTTTTACTTGGGTTTTCAAGTCTAAAGTGGCTGCTAGTGTTTGATTGAGAAGTACCACGATTTGCGATCGCGCTTCGGCAGGAATATCAATGCGGGTGGGAAAAAGACGAGATGCAAGTTTATTGTCGCTCATGATGTTGTATCTGCTTGGATCATCACAATAAGTCTACAAATATTGCCTTAGTCTTTGGAACTTCCTAGAGATAGAGGGAATTTCGGCATCCATCAGTTATTATCTTCTTCATAAGCAAAATAGCTCACTCAGGCTCTATAGTTATCTAGAGCACTAAATGTGCCACCAAAAAGGCGATCGCGGATTATATCATTCTGCAAGAAATCATGGGGGAAACCAAGCTCAATTGACTAACTTCATTCAGGCGATGCAGATGTTCTGGTGATAAAGTGACATCCAAAGCCGCTAAGTTATCTTGAAACTGACTGAGCTTACGAGCTTACCTTGACGAACCATATCATCAAGCGATCGCATAACTTCCTCTACAGGTGTAGTAAAATCCCAAGCGTGCAACCAAAATAAATCGATGTAGTCAGTTTTTGCTAACAATATCAAAATATTGCTGCCATATCCACAAGCTTTCACTTTGGAAGAGGAGAGCTATACAATCTGAATCTCACTTAAAATCAATTAATGTCTGACGATAGGTATCTGGTAAACCTGTATCAAAACATTTACCTTTCATTACATAACCTGTCATTCCTTCTGCCTGACATAATTGATCCAAACAAGTTGTTAATTGAAATTCACCACGATAGCGGAAATTTTTCTGAATGCTGTCTGCCAAATAATCAAAAATTTTTGGTGTCAATACATATAAACCAAATACACATAAGAATTCATCTTCTGCCATGCCTTCTACTTGTAGATGCTGGCGTGCATAATCAATACTGGGTTTTTCTGCCAGTTGTGTTATTGTCAACAGCGAATTGAACTCTTGCCACAGTCCTGTTACACATCCCGCTTTGTCGATGATTGCAGCTGGCATTGTAGTTAAACTGATTACACTTTGATTAACTTGTGCATAAAGTTCAACAATTTGTTGCGCACAAGATTTATTAATATCAGATTTATAAACATGATCGCCCAACATTAACAGAAATGGCTCGTTTTGTACCCATTCTTTAGCACAAAATACTGCATGACCATATCCTTCTTGTTGTTGTTGGGTTAATAGCACAACTTTCTTACCCAATTCTTGCAGATATTCACTATATTCTTGATTGGACGACGAAAGCTTTTGCCAAAGTTCTGGTGTGGGTGGATTTTTAAATAAATCTGCAAAAACTCCTAGATCATCAGGTTGTACAACAATGCCTACTTCTGTAATACCCGCGCTAATTGCTTCTTCTACAATTGCTAAGATTACGGGTTTAGCTCTCCCATCTCGGTCAATAATTGGGAAAAGTTCTTTTTTGACAACTTTAGTAGCAGGAAATAATCTAGTACCAAAGCCAGCAGCCGGAATTACCGCTTTTCTTACTTGATTTATTTGCATAAATAAATTTAATTTTGTATAGAAATATAACTATATTCTAAGGCTGCTGTAGCTAAAACTTCTGATATTGCATTAATAATGCCTCTGTTTTTATAGGCTTAACTAAGTGTATTTGAAATCCGGCAGCTAACGCTTATTTTTGGTAAATTTCCCCATTAAATTTTTACTTTTTCTCTATAGACTCTAGGCGTTGTACCCATCAATTTGCGGAAAACATTTGTGAAGTGGCTTTGATTCTGGAAACCTACTTGCTGGCAGATTTGATCTATAGTTTGTTCAGTGCGAGTTAAGAGCTTTTTTGCTTTTTCAATTCTGCAATTCATCACATACTGATGAGGAGCAAAACCCGTTGACTGTTTAAATAACCGGGAAAAATGATACATACTCATTCCCACCACTGCTGAAATCTCAGCTAAGGTTAAATCTTGCTCTAGATTTTCTTGAATATATGAGATGGCTTTGCGCAATTTCAGTTGTGAAAGACCTTGCGCTTGAGAGTAGGTCGTAATTGTCTCATTGGATACAGAGTAATGTTTGAGCAAGTGAATGCAGAGTGTAGTTGTGAGAGATTCTATGTAAATACGACTACCCATGCCATCTGATTTAAGCTCTGACTGAAGTGCCAGCCCAATCTGTTGAATTAAGGGATCTGGTGCCGCATAGCGTGGTACAATCTCGAAACTTTGTAGATCTCCTGCCTCAAAAGCAGCACGAGTAAACAAAGCGGGTTCCAGGCTAATGACTAAAAATTCTGCTTCTAATTCCCAACGTGATAAGTGATTGGTATTTACTGGAAGTATGACCACATCTCCATAGCCGATGCGCTCACTCTGAAGCCTGCCGTTAAAAACCCGCTCAGTCTTGTGGACACTTTGGTCTAGGCTAATAGTAATAATATGCTGTTGGCAGTAGTGTTCGGGGGTTTCATAGCCAGGCTGTCGATGATGATCTAGGCGAACACCATCCCAGTTGGCATCGTAACTCGATAGCAGGGGCGATCGCGGTAGAATTTCTGAACAAGCATCTCGTTGAGCAAAATCAACAGTTAAGATTTTCTCTTCTGGCATTGTTCGCACCCCAGCAAGCATTCGGATTTAGGTGTAACGCTATACTTACCTTCTTAACTACCCTAGCTACTTTTTTGGAGTATAGGTAAGTTAAGTTTACATACAGAAATCTATAATCTCATAGAAACTATATTTCTGCCTGGGGGCATAAGCAAAGCTGATGAATTACTACGTGATTTACGACGGGAAATGCAATCTCTGCGTTACTTTGGTGCAATTATTAGAGAGCTTAGACCAAGGAAAGCTGTTTCGCTACAGCCCGATGCAAGATGAACAAACAATCGCTCAATTTGGGATTACTCCCCAAAATTGTGAACAAGGAATGATTTTAATTGATGCGAATACGCCCCAAAGACGCTGGCAAGGTAGTGATGCAGCTGAAGAAATTGGGCGGTTAATGCCCTTAGGAAGCATATTTGTCGATGCTTACCGAGCATTACCTGGAGTGAAGTGGGTAGGCGATCGCTTTTACGAACAAATCCGCGATAATCGCTATACCATCTTTGGCAAGCGTTCCAGTACCTATCAATCCTCATTCTGTGTCGATGGTAGTTGCAAAGTAGATAGCTAGCAACGCGCCTTAGAATTCAAAACTCAACAAGCTGAGCTTTTTGAGTTTTCAAGTAATTAGCATAACGTATTTGATTTTGTACTTATTACGTTACGCCATTAAACTCATGGTCTTTATCAGAACACATCAGTAAAAATTCAGCGAATTATTGAATGAGAATTTAGCATTTTGTCACTAATAAATCTAATCAGTCAAAATGAACTATAAACCAGAGCCAATAGATACTGCAAAAGTAATCATCAATACCGAACACCTCAAATTGACTGAATTACTAGCTAAAAATACACATGAAATCTGGGCACAGCAGCGTATAGCAGAAGGATGGAAATATGGCCACCAAAGAGACGATATTCGCAAAGAACATCCAGGGCTAGTTTCCTATGAAGAATTATCAGAATCAGAGAAACAGTACGATCGCAATACAGCCCTAGGAGTTATCAAGATGCTCTTAGCATTAGGCTACCGCATTGAAGGACAAGCAACGTCCTTAGCAGATGAGCAACAAGAGCAACAATTGGCTGGAATGCTAAAAAATCTCCAAGAATCGTCAGAATTAAATTTAAGTTCTTTATTGGCGATTCAAAGAGAAACCATTAAGATTAGACCTCATTCACCGGATATTTATATTGTCCTGGGAGAAACAATTCTGCAAATAGGCGAACCTTTAATGGCTTATGATGTCATCACTGAAGGACTAAAACACTGGGAAAACAATATTAGATTAAAGCAACTTTTAGCTTTGGCATTGGCGCGCAGTGGTGCAATATTACGAGCTAATTCGCTTCTATTAGAATTGGTGTCAGCAGGAGAATCAGATCGAGAAACTATCTCTATTCTTGCTAGAACTCATAAAGACCTTTACCTGCGAGCAACTACCCCTCAAGAAAAACAACGCCATCTAGAATTAGCAGCCCAAAGATATCAACAAGCCTATCAATTAAGTGGCAATTACTATCCAGGAATTAATGCTGCTACCATGAATTTGTTAAGGGGAGACGAAGTAACAGCAAGAGAAATTGCGGCTCAAGTACGAGAGCAATGTTTGCAACAACCAGAAAAAGATTATTGGCAATTAGCAACTCTGGGTGAAGCTGCCCTAATTTTGCGAGATTGGCCAGAAGCCGAAAAATGGTATAAACGAGCAATAGAAGTTGGAAAAGGACGGCTTGGGGATATCAGTTCTACCCGCCGCAATGCAAAACTCCTGCTGGAATATTTAGAAGGAGATACCCAGCGCTTTCAGGAATGGTTTAAACTACCGCGCGCGGTAGTCTTTAGCGGACACATGATTGATCGGCCAGGGAGAAATATCCCTAGGTTTCCCCCGGAATTAGAAGAACAAGTTTATCGAGCTATTCGCGATCGCCTCTCGGCTCTCGATGCCAAAATAGGATATGCTTCCGCTGCTTGTGGTGCCGATATTTTGTTTTTAGAAGCAATTCTGGAACTCAATGGAGATATTCATATAGTACTGCCTTACGATCGAGAAGAATTTATTAAGTATTCAGTCGATATAATTCCTCATAGTAACTGGAAGCAAAGATGCGAAAAATTATTGGATAAAGCTAATGAAGTCATTACCTGCTCTAATCGCAAATTAGAAAATAGCCAAGTTTTATATGAATATGCCAATTGTGTTGTCCACGGTTTAGGTAAAATGCGAGCCGAATTACTCGATACAGAACTGATTCACCTTGCGGTTTGGGATGGCAAAGCTGGTGATGGAACTGGTGGTACGGCTTGGGCGATTAAGACTTGGCAAGCATGGGGCTATGAAGTAGAAATCATCGACTTGGAATCGATGAGAAAAGCGTCACTGACAAATAACCATTCATCTCAAGATTGGCAACCAGAAATAAATATTATTCAAGAAGCAAGCAATAATGGCGAATCTAGAGAAGTTATGGCGCTTTTGTTTGCTGATGTTGTTAAGTACTCAAACTTAACTGAAGAACAAATTCCTCAATATGTCGAATATTTTCTCGGTTCTGTTGCTGAACTAGAAGCTAAATCAAGTTATAAGCCATTAGTGAAAAATACTTGGGGAGATGCTTTATATTATGTCTTTCCCAGTATCAGCGATGCTGGTAACTTTGCCCTTGATTTATGCGATCTCATTCAACAGATTAATTGGTTAGAAAAGGGTCTGCCAGAGAATCTCAATTTGCGGATTTCCTTACATGCAGGGCCAGTTTACCAATATGTTAACCCCGTGACTAAAGATACAAGCTACATCGGTACTCATGTTAACTATGCTGCCAGAATTGAACCGATAACCCCACCAGGTAAAGTTTATACAAGCCAAGCTTTTGCTGCCCTAGCTTGCACCTTGGGGGTTGAAGATTTTACTTGCGATTATGTAGGACAGATCCCTTTTGCTAAAGGATATGGCACATTTCCCACTTATCATTTACGCCGTCAAATCATCGATTGAGAATGGGGACAAAGCTTCCTAGTGATGTCATGATACAACTGCGATCGCACCTTGTAATTGAAGTCATACCAAAAAGCGCATCATGGCTGATATTTTTATCTCCTACTCACGTAAAGATAGGGTATTTGTGGAGAAACTCCATGCTGCATTGGAAGGAGCGAATTGTGATGCATGGGTTGACTGGCAGGATATTCCCCTCACCGCAGACTGGTGGCATGAGATCCAGCGCGGCATCGCAGGGGCACATACTTTTATTTTTATTATCAGCCCGGACTCAGTTGCCTCTAAGGTGTGCCGCCAAGAGGTTGAGCATAGCGTTAAAACTAGCAAGCGTTTAATACCCATTTTGTGGCGAGAAGGTTTTGAGATCGAGCAGCTGCATGAAGCGGTGGCAAGGCACAACTGGGTTTTTTTTCGAGAGCAAGATAATTTTGATCATGCCTTTCAGTCTTTGCTGAAGGCGATTAACACTGATTTGGACTATGTATATGCTCACACGCGCCTGCTTGTACATGCTCGAGAGTGGGAAGAAAAAGCACGCAACGATAGCTTTTTGTTGCGCGGTAGCGATTTGCAAGAAGCAGAACAATGGTTACAGCGGGGAGCTAGCAAAGAACCAAAACCCACCGAACAGCAAGTCAACTACATCAGTAAAAGCCGCGAAGCTGAAGATGCTTACCAAAGGTTGATTCAGGCAGGACAAAAGTCAAAGCGGATGGTGCAGGTTGGGTCAGCAGTGCTGGGTGTGGCAATATGTGCGGCGGCTATCGTCAGTGCAATGACCATTCGGGCGCTGCAAGAACTGCAAGAAGCGAAAACTGCAACGCAGCTAGAACGGGAAGGAGCAACTGCCTTGCAGCAATTTAACTCAGATCAGTTAGGTGCGCTCTTGGCAGCAGTACAGAGTGGTAAAGCGTTGCAAACATTGGTAAGAGATGGCCGTCCCATCGCCCAATATCCCACCACCAGCCCGCTGTTTGCCCTGAGAACGCTGCTGGAAAACATCCAAGAACAGAATCGCATTCGAGCAGATCAGAGCAACGTTTCCAGCGCCCGGTTTAACCCCGATGGTAGCAAAATTGTCACGGTTGACGATCGCGGGACTGTAAAGCTATGGACTGCCACAGGACAACAATTGGCTGAGTTTAAAGGGCATTGGGGACAAGTCTTGGATGCCACCTTTAGCCCAGATGGTAAAACAATTGCGACTGCTGGTAGCGATCGCACTGCTCGATTATGGAATCTTTCAGGACAACAATTGGCTGAATTCAAAGGACACCAGGGATTAATCTGGAGTGTGAGTTTTAGCCCTGATGGTCAACGACTTGCTACAGCCAGCGTTGATGGCACCGCTCGGTTGTGGAGCTTGACAGGACAACAACTCGTTGAATTTAAAGCTCATCAGGGACAGGTTGCCTATGTCCGGTTTAGCCCAAATGGGCGGCAACTAGTGACAGTTGGAGGCGATCGCACGGCGCGACTATGGAGCCTGACAGGACAGCAAATCGCCGAATTTAAAGGACATCAAAGTAGCGTCAGTGAAGTCAGTTTTAGCCCTGATGGCAAAACCATTGTTACGGCTGCCGATGATGGCACAGCAAGGTTGTGGAATTTGGCGGGTAAAACCCTTGCTGAATTCAAAGGGCATTTAGGCGCAGTCTTAGGGGTGAGTTTTAGTCCTGATGGAACGCGGATTGCTACGTCTGGAAGAGATAGCACCATCCGTGTGTGGGATCTCGCAGGGCATCAGTTGGCTCAGTTTAAAGCGACACTCTGGATTAACAGCGTCAGTTTTAGCCCAGATGCTCAACAACTGATTACCGCTGGCGGCGATGGTACTGCTCGATTATGGAACATTTCAAAGCGCCAGATTACTGAATTTAAAGCCAGCCAAGGGTGGATTTGGAGCTTGAATTTTAGCCCAGATGGAACCAAGATCGCTGCGGCTGGAGTTGATGGAGTGGTTCGCCTGTGGAATCTGACAGGGCAACAAATAGCCGAGTTTAAGGGACATCAAAAATCGGTTTGGAGTTTGAGCTTCAGCCCAGATGGGACAAAAATTCTCACTGCCGGAGATGAACCTGCCCGGTTGTGGAACCTGAAGGGACAGCAGATTGCTGAATTTGGAGGTCATGGGCAAGGAATTTATCGCGCCAGCTTTAGCCCGAATGGTAGAAGCATTGTCACATCTGGAGAAAATGGCATGATTCGTTTGTGGACTTCAGGGCAACAAACTGGGAGTTTTAAGACGAATGACGGTCAAATTTGGAGTGTCAAGTTCAGTCCTGATGGTAAAACAATCGTTACCACTGGCGATCGCGGTACATTTCATCTTTGGAATCTCTCTGGAAAGCAACTTGCAGAATTCAAAGGGCATCAGGATATTGTCTTTAAAGCGACCTTTAGCCCAGACGGTCAGTTCATTGTTACCGCTGGGAAAGATGGTACTGCCCGGGTATGGAATCTTGCAGGACAACAGCTAGCTTTGCTGAGAGGGCACGAGGGGCAAGTTTTTGATGCTCGGTTCAGCCTTGATGGTCAACAAATTGCGACTGCGGGAGAGGATGGTACTGTCCGCTTGTGGACTATCTCCGGGCAGCAAATCGCTAAAATTAGAGATTATCAAGGTGAAGTTTGGAATGTAGCTTTTAATCCTAACGGTCATCAAATTGCGATCGCAGGTGAAGGTGGCATTATCAAATTCATGCCCTTTGAGAATGCAGATTTAGATCAACTGTTGACACGCGGTTGTCAGTGGTTACACAACTATTTGCAGTATAATACTGACCTTAGTGAACGCGATCGCCAGATTTGCCAAGGGATAGAAAGTCGGAAGTAAGGAGTCGTGCGATCGCCTTGAGGTTGATGCTGTTCTCACATACTACTAGATCATCCTTTTTCCTCAGGACTTACGCAAAAATTGCCACAAAGCTTAATTGATCGAACCGCTTATATCCTTCCTGGTTGCTTCCCCGCAACTTTTAAGTGGATGCGATAAACACCCTGACCTGCGGTTATGTAAAGAGTTTTGTAGTCTTTATTGCCCCAAGCCAAATTTGTGACGACCTCTGGCATAAAAATTTTGCCTAGTAGTTGACCTGTTGGAGAAAAAATCCAGACTCCTTCGGGCCCGCTACAGTAGATATTGCCTTTAATATCTATCTTCAAGCCATCGGGTACGCCTTTGTCCTTGGGTTCTTTCAACTCCGCAAAAACCCTGCTGTTAGTTAAAGTGCCATCTGATTTAACGTCGAAAATGCGGATATATCCTTGTTCAGAGTCACTAACATAGAGTTTTTTCTCATCAGTTGAAAATGCGATTCCATTGGGACGTAGCATTTGTTTATTGAGCAAACTCAGAGTTCCATTCGGTTGCCAGCGATAGATGCCATAAAAGCCAAGTTCTTCCTTTTCCTTGCTGATGCCGTAGGGTGGGTCAGTAAAATAAATGCTCCCATCTGACTTAACTACAACATCGTTCGGGCTGTTGAGAAGTTTGCCCTGATAGCGTTCCGCCAAAACTTTTATTTGACCATTTTTTTCTGTGCGTACAAGACGGCGGTTATGTTCAGCGGTAATTAACCGCCCTTGTGTATCAAAAGTATTACCGTTGGGATTGCCAGCAGGACGACGAAATACGGAAACTTTACCGTCAGTTGTCAACTTATAGATAGTATCAGCGGGGATATCACTGAAGAGTAAAAAGCCTCTGGGATGCCAAACTGGCCCTTCTGTAAATTTTAAACCACCAGCCAACTTTTCTACTTTGGCGTTAGTTTCCATAACAGCTTGTATGCTACTGAAGGTATTTCCACTGCTGTGCTGCACCATCAACAAACTTAGTAACAAATTGCACGCTGCTATTTGGAAAATAAATTTTTTCACAATCAACAATACCTTCGCCAAAATAAAGAGGATACTAACAAAATTGACAGAGTTTTTTCACCTAATCTTCCCTTGGGTTAATAGACAGACGTTTACTGTTAAAAAAATCCGCCTGCCGATACTAGAAAATTGTTTGCTAAACCCTACATGATGCTATCTGGCGCGATGTCGTGCGGCTACCCCCTTCGGGTTCGCGTTGATGATCATGCCACAATTCGGCACACATTATCTAACGGGAGGATACTGCGTGAGAACGGGTGCTCATTACTTGGGTAACGGAGAGTGTGAATTTACAGTCTGGTCGCCAACACTAAATAGTGTCGCGGTGCAAATTTTGACGCCACAACAGCAAGTGATTCCGCTAAAACCCCAGGCAGAGGGTTATTGGCAGACGAAAGTAAATGATGTCTATCCAGGCACACTTTATCGCTATGTCCTGGATGGAGAAAACGCCTTTGCCGATCCAGTATCGCAGTATCAACCTGAAGGAGTTCACGGGCCGTCGCAAGTTATCGATCATCAGTTTGAGTGGACAGATGACGAGTGGACTGGCGTTCCTTTGGAATCGATGATTTTCTATGAACTTCACGTTGGCACATTTACACCCGAAGGCACCTTCACCGCTATAATTCCCCGCCTAGCAGATTTAAAAGAACTGGGGATTAATGCTATTGAAATTATGCCCATCGCCCAGTTCCCCGGCGACACCCATATTGAACCTTCTCTGGCATACCGCAACTGGGGTTATGATGGCGTTTACCCGTTTGCTGTGCAAAATTCCTATGGCACACCAGCCGATTTGAAGCAGTTAGTGAATGCTTGCCACCAGCACGGTATTGCTGTAGTGCTAGATGTGGTCTATAACCACTTTGGCCCAGAAGGTAACTACATGGGTCAGTTTGCACCTTACTTTACTAAAACCTATAAGACGCCTTGGGGCAATGCAATGAATTTTGACGATGCCCATACTCAGGGTGTGCGTCACTATTTCATTCAGAATGCGCTGTATTGGTTGGGAGATTTCCATATTGATGCATTGCGGCTGGATGCGATTCAGGCAATCTACGATTTAGGTGCCAAACATTTTTTATGGGAATTAGCAGAAGCAGTGCATAGCTTTTCTCAAGATGGGGGACGCAAACGCTACTTAATTGCCGAAAGTGACCTAAATAATCCCCAAATCGTTCGTCCGCCGGAACTGGGTGGCTACGGACTTGATGCTCAATGGAGTGATGACTTTCACCATGCACTGCACGCATTGTTAACAGGCGATCGCCAAGGATATTATCAAGACTACGGACAATGCGCCCAACTAGCCAAAGCTTATGAAGATACCTTTGTCTACGATTGGAAATACGCGCCTCATCGCAAACGATTTCATGGTATATCTTGCCGCGATCGCCCGCCATCACAATTTTCCGTCTGCATCCAAAATCACGACCAAATCGGCAACCAAATGAAAGGCGAACGCCTTTGGCAGCGGATCTCCTTTGAAGGATTGAAGTTAGCTGCTGGCGCTGTCTTATTGTCACCGAACTTACCTTTGTTGTTCATGGGTGAAGAATACGGTGAAACCGCGCCCTTCATGTACTTTGTCAGTCACTCCGACCCTGATTTAATTCAAGCAGTACGAGCCGGACGCCGACAAGAATTTGAAGCCTTTCACTATGACGAAGATCCACCAGATCCAGAATCAGCAGAAACCTTTTTGCGTTGTAAACTCAACTGGCAATTACGCAACCAAGGCCAGCACAAAGTATTACTAGATTGGTATCGCCAGTTAATTGATTGGCGCAAAGCACATCCCGCACTATTGAAGCAAGACCGCAACTGCATTCAAGCAACTAGCGACGAAGATAAACAATTAGTCATAGTGCGTCGTTGGAATGAATCGAGTGAAGTGATATTTGCGTTGAATTTCAATCAATCTCCAGTTACAGTGACTCTGCCAATTCAGCGTCATGCGTACAAACGATTAGACTCCGCCGATACTTCTTGGGCTGGGCCTGGTTCACAAGCACCAGAAGAGATGTCTGTAGGACAAGAATTGCAACTGCAACCTACAAGTCTCGTGCTGTATGAATTAGAGCCTTAAGGCAGAAGGTAGGAGGCAGAAGGAAGAAGGCTGTAATATGTAATACACTCTTCTCTGCGTCCTCTGCGTCTCTGCGGTTCGTAAAAAAATTCCCTTCATTTCCCAGTCAAAACAACAATCCTATGCGAATTCCCAAGGCTACTTATCGAATTCAATTTACATCTCAATTTGGCTTTGAAAACGCAAAAGCGATCGCATCTTATCTAGCAGATTTAGGCATTTCTGATTTATACGCCTCCCCCATCTTCAAGGCAAGATCCGGAAGTACACATGGCTACGATGTCGTAGATGCTACCCAATTAAATCCTGAATTGGGTAGCACTGAGTCCTTTGAAGCTTTAGTTAGCGAACTTCAATCCCTTGGTATGGGCTGGTTGCAAGACATCGTGCCCAATCACATGGCTTATAGTAGCGAAAACGCCTACTTAATGGACGTATTAGAACACGGTCCAGATTCTAGCTATACAGACTACTTCGATTTGTGTTGGAATGCTCCCTTTGGCGATCGCGAACAGCGAATTCTCGCTCCCCTACTAGGAGACTTTTATGGTGTTTCTCTAGAAAAAGGAGATATCCAACTGCAATATGAGCAAAACGGTTTAACTGTCAATTATTACAGCCTAAAATTGCCTTTGCGGTTAGAGTCCTACACCAAATTCCTCACCTATAATTTGGGCAAACTCACCCGCACATTAGGACGCAACCATCCCGATTTCATCAAACTCTTGGGGATTCTCTACATCCTCAAAAATGTGCCTTCAGAAGTGGCTGGTAAACAGCGACAAGACCAAATAGCTTTTATCAAAGGTCTGGTTTGGGAACTTTACACCAGCAACGATGATATCCGCGAGTTCATTGATGAAAACCTCAAAACTTTTAATGGAGAAGTAGGTAATTCAGATAGCTTTAACCTACTAGATGATATACTCAAAGACCAATTTTATCGTCTTGCTTTTTGGAAAGTCGGGGCGGAGGAAATGAACTACCGCCGCTTTTTTACTGTCAACGAACTGATTTCAGTGAAAGTTGAAGAACTAAGAGTTTTTAATAACACTCATAGCTTAATTCAAAAGCTAGTAGAAGAAGGCAAATTTACTGGCTTACGAATTGACCATATTGATGGACTTTATAACCCCACGCAATATTTAGAACGACTCCAAGAAAAGATGGGTGATGTTTACATCACAGTGGAAAAAATCTTGGAGACTACAGAAGATTTACCAGAAAATTGGAGAATTGAAGGTACATCTGGATATGACTTTTTAAATTATATAAATGGTATATTCTGTCAAGCAGAAAATGAATGGTATTTCGATAAAATTTACCATAGCTTTATTAGTTCAAAAGTAGATTATGCATCTCTAGTCAAGGCTAATAAGCACCTTATTCTCGAAAAGAATTTGGCAGGTGATGTTGATAATCTAGCTACTCTTTTGAAGAATATTTCCAGCAAATATCGCTATGGTAATGACTTTACAGTTAATGGATTAAAACGAGCGATCGCGGAAGTTCTTACCCTATTCCCTATTTACCGCACCTACATTACACCTGATGGCATCCATGATAGCGATCGCGTCTACATTGAGGAAGTAATCCGCCAAGCCAAGGAACAAGCACCACTATTGCAGCACGAGATGGACTTTATTGAAAAGCTGATGCTGCTAGAGTTTGATGATTCCCTCACGCAAACAGAACGCGAACAATGGCTATATTTTGTTCTGCGGATGCAGCAATATACAGGCCCCTTGATGGCGAAAGGCGTAGAAGATACCACGTTATATGCTTACAACCGTTTTCTGTCGCTGAATGAAGTCGGCGGAAATCCTAGCCACTTTGGTATCTCCCTAACCGACTTCCATACCTTTAACCAAAAGCACCAAGTCAACTGGCCTCATACAATGAACACCACAGCCACCCACGACACCAAGCGCGGTGAAGATGTACGCGCCAGGTTGAATGTGTTGTCAGAAATTCCAGATGAGTGGGAGCAACAGGTTAATACCTGGAGTAGCATGAATCAAGGGCATAAAAGCGATCGCAATGGTTCGGCAATGCCCGATCGCAACGATGAATATTTTCTTTATCAAACCCTAGTTGGGGCTTTTCCTTTCGCGGAACACGAACAATCATCTTTTGTGGAACGGGTGAAGGAATACATCATTAAATCCATTCGGGAAGCGAAAGTGCATACAGCATGGTTACGTCCTGATAGCGAGTATGAAGAGGCTTGTACTTCTTTTGTGGAGAAAGTGCTAGACCCTTCCATTTCAAAGGAATTTCTTGCAGATTTTCGCGTTTTTCAACAGCGAATTGCAGATTATGGAATTTTCAACTCCCTTTCTCAAACTCTATTAAAAATTGCCGCCCCTGGCGTACCCGACTTTTACCAAGGAACCGAACTTTGGGAACTCAGCTTAGTCGATCCAGATAACCGCCGCCCTGTAGATTTTGAGCAGCGACGCACTTATTTTAGTGCAATAAAAGAGCAGATTAAGACCGACATTCTCGGCTTAATTCAAGAATTACTCACCCACAAAACCGATGGCAGAATCAAACTATTTTTAACAGTACAAGCCCTCAAAGCCAGAATAGACTATCTCGAATTATTCCAAGACGGTGAATATCTGCCATTAGAAATTCACGGAACCCACGCCGATCGCATCATCGCCTTTGCCAGACAGCAGGAAAATCAAACAGCGATCGCGATCGCCCCTCGCTTTCTCACTCGCCTAATCCAACCTGGAGAATATCCTCTAGGTGAATCGGTGTGGCAAGATACCCGCCTACAATTACCCAAAGGAACTTCCTCCACCTGGAAAAACCTTCTAACTCAGCAAACTTTAGAAGCTACAGGAACATTATCGATTGGCGCAGCCCTAGCCCACTTTCCAGTTGCTTTGTTGGTGAGTGATTAGCCATTAAACCTGTTGCGAAAGTTGATTTTAGAAAAATTAAATCACAGATAAACACAGATAAACACCGATGAATTATCTGTGTGCATCGGTGTTCATCTGTGGTTTCAATTAATTTTGAATTTTGAAAAGATGTTATGACTACTCAATCTTCCACTCAATCTCTCTTCACTAGCACGCAAATTGACGCCGTGCGAACCTACATCAAAAAAACCTGGAAAACATTAACGCGATCGCACGCACATTTATTGCAATCTATCAAAGATACCAAGTTGGAGCACAAACCAGGTACTCCCTGGATTATTTACATTTCGCCCAGAGAAGATAATCCTAACATTCAGTCTGTGTTAGAGCGATCGCTGTCTAAAGAAGATATGCGACAAATCGAAATTCGCACTCTACCCCCCGAAGTCGAAGCAATAACAGAGCATGGATTGCTCTACCTACCAGGGTCTTACGTTGTTCCTGGTGGACGCTTCAACGAAATGTATGGCTGGGATAGCTACTTTATTTTGCTAGGTTTGTTACGGGATGGGGAATGGGATTTAGCCCTAAGTCAAGTCGATCAGCTACTTTACCAAGTGCAGCATTACGGTACTATCCTCAATTCCAACCGTACTTATATGCTGTCGCGATCGCAACCGCCAGTTCTTAGCCTAATGGTTTTGGCAATGTTCCAGCATACCCAGGATGAAGAGTGGCTGAGGTCATCTGTACCGCTTTTAGAGCAATTTTACTATTACTGGGTAGTACCGCCCCATCTCAATCCTGCAACTGGTTTATCGCGCTATTATGCCTTGGGTGAAGGCCCTGCGCCAGAAGTCTTGTTCTCCGAACGAGATGAGGAGGGGAAAAACCACTATGAACGGGTCAAGGAATACTATCAAAGGTTTGAGATTGAGGACTATGATGTCAGTCTTTACTACGACAGGGAAAATGATGAACTAAGCAATCTCTTTTACAAAGGCGATCGCACGATGCGCGAGTCTGGCTTTGATATCAGCAATCGGTTTGGCCCTTTTAGTATCGATATTATCCACTATGCGCCTGTGTGCCTCAACAGTTTGCTTTATCAAATGGAACAAGATTTGGCGCAGATTAACGATATTTTAGGAAACGAACAACTAGCGCAGCAATGGCGCGATCGCGCAGATAGTCGCCGCGATCGCATCGATCAGTATCTCTGGGATGAGAAGCAAGGGTTATATCTTGACTATCATTTCCAAACTGGAAAACGTCGCTATTACGAATTTGCTACCACCTTCTATCCCTTGTGGATGGGAATCGCCTCCGAAGCACAAGCCAAAAGCGTTGCCGAAAATCTCTCTTTGTTTGAAGCACCAGGCGGAATATTTACCAGTACCCGCGTTACAGGTAACCAGTGGGATGCTCCCTTTGGTTGGGCACCGCTAACCTTGATTGCAGTTCAAGGACTTCACCGTTATGGCTATCATCAAGAAGGCGATCGCATTGCTCGCAACTTCCTAGCTATGGTAATTAAGGAATTTGAGCGTCGCGGCATCTTGGTCGAAAAATACGATGTAGAACGCTGTTCTGCCAACGTTTCTGACGAAATCTGCTTTGGATACAGTTCCAACGAAATCGGCTTCGGCTGGACTAATGGTGTTGTACTAGAACTCCTCGCAACTTTGGTTTGAGACTGCGTAAATCCTCATCAAAAATAACCACAGGTAAAAAGCTATTTGTAAACGATTATGAAGCCAGCTTCTGAGGTTCTGCGAGAAGCTTTAACATCAAACCAATTATGACAACATTGAGATGAGATGCGCGATGTAAAAGTTGTGCATCTTATCTCAATGTATTACGACAGGGATGTACTTGGCGTGGGCTACCCCATGACTTACCACCGTGGCAAACAGTTTACAACTATTTTCGGCACTGGCAGCGTTTGGGAGTGTGGTAAATAATCTATACGCAACTGCGACATCAGGTTCGTGAACAAGTTAATAAAGCAGAAAACCCAACTGCTGCCATCATCGATAGTTGATCGGTGAAGACAGCAGAAAAAAGGGAGCCTGTTCGTTGGGGAGACACTGCGTTGCGCTGGTTCCCAAGGCACTCCGTTGGGCGGCTTTGCCGACTGGTTCGCCTACGGTTAAGCAAGCTACGCGTAGCGTCTTTGCAGAAGAATGGTAGGAAGTGCCGTCGCGTTGAAGCAAGTGTCGTCGGCTCTACCGACTTGAAGGCGTAGAACTAGCGAGGCTGTGACTAAGGGCAAATTCCGCGTTCCGTCAATTTGTATTTCTCTTCCACGGCTGGAAACTCGCTCTCAGTAAGCTTGTTCTACAGCTTAGCTGCTTGCAGGAAGCCCGTTATTTTTTTTCGTCAGTCCCTTCTTTCTTCTACTTATTTTAAAACTAACCAAACCAACTCCGCTCAGAAGTACACCAGCTATAGTACTAGGTTCAGGTACATCACGGGTATTAATAGTTCCTTGTATTGTGATATTACCTAAATAAGGAAGACCACTGATACCATTTTCCAAATAACTAAGCGTACCAGTCGCCCCTGCAAATAGTCCTTCCCCTCCAGTAATATTAATAGTTCCTTTATTTGTTATGTATATTACACCATTCTCCGTCCTCTGTGTAATATTAGCTACTTCGCTACCAAACAATTTATTACCATTACTTCCTTTTAGAGTTAAATATCCAGGTGGTAGTTCTGGATAGTTTTCCTTGAGGTAAGGAAAAGCTTGGGGATCTGTATTACCTGTTGAAGACTCGTAAATATACTTACCAGGATTATTAGGATCGGGAACAAAAACATCGTACAAGTAAACCGAACCAAAGAAGTCTGTTAGCCCATAAGGTGCATCTAAAGTTCGGCTAGGAGTACCTTGATCGATTAGGGGATTAATCAGAATTTTTAGATATTCTTGAGGACCATTATTCGGATAGGTGGTAATTACTCCTGGGTAGAACTGACCATAATCCAACGAACTATCCAATAGATTATATAGATTATAAGTCGTTGGTTCAAAAGTAAGCGTACTTGCTTGGACTGGAGCAGATTGAATAGCGAAGCTGCCTAAGGTAATAGCTAAGGGAGTGAGCAGTAATTGACGAGCTCTTTGCATGAGATTGCGATCGCTAAACTTATCACTATGGCGAATGAATCTTTGCATAAATTAAGAAATAGTTAAGAAGGATTTTATCTGGTTACAGTGAACACAATACCATTGAAAAGGGTGCAAACTAAATCGCAAAATAAAATCTTTATTTTTTTTTGCAATAATTATCGAATAAGTTTTAAACCAGCAAATCCCCTATCCATTACATCAACAAATGCTGTTGGCAAATTAGACACTGCGATATGCTTCGCGTTTCATTGTTGAAATCACTAGTCTATTGTTTCACAATCAATTTTCATTTGTAGCGATTATCCGACTTCGCTCTCTTTACATTTCTTTAGAGAAAGGCTGTAAACACCAATAAATACCGATATTCATCTATGTTAATCCGTGTGTATCTGTGGTTACAGAATTCTTTTATTCTGATTAAATATGACAAAAACAGATAAATTATGAACTTTTTTCGATATACCACATATATGTAAACTAAGCTTAGTTTCAGGACGATAACAAATATCCTAAGGGAATTTCCAATCATCCTGTTACTGAGTTAAATTATGCAATCTGCCCAGAGATGATATTTGCTATTCTTCGACATCCGAAGCGGTTACTTACTTTAGTACTGGCTTGTTTTCTTATTATCGTAGGTTGTCAACCTACGAAGTTTCAAACTAGAGCGGCTCAAGAAGTATCTCAATTAGTTTTAGTATCTCTCAGTGAACCAGCTACTTTTAACTATGCTATTAATGACTCGCCTTATAGTGTATTCCCCTTCATCTACAAGGGATTACTTGATGAAGATGGCATCACTAGTAAATTAAAGCCAGGACTAGCAGAATCTTGGTCTATTTTCCCAGATAAAAAGCGCATTATCTTTACCCTGAGAAAAGGGCTAAAATGGTCAGATGGCGAACCGCTGACAGCAGATGATGTCATCTTTAGCTATCGGGATATTTACCTCAACAAAAAAATTCCCACTACATATAGAGATTTATTGCGTATTGGTGATACGGGTACTTTCCCATCAGTGCGAAAACTCGATGAACAAAGAGTTGAGTTCACTTTACCAGCACCCTTTGCCCCTTTTTTGAGATATACAGAAAGATTAGCAATTCTGCCAGCCCATGCTTTGCGTTCTGCTGTGTTCTCCAACGACGCTAATGGCAATCCCCAATTTCTGTCTATGTGGGGAACTAATACAGATCCGCAAAAAATTATCTGTAATGGTTCTTACACGATTGAAAGCTACACTCCTGCACAACGAGTTACATTCCGACGCAACCCTTACTATTGGCGCAAAGATGCTCAGGGTAATTCTCAGCCTTACATTGAACGCATTATCTGGCAAATTATTTCCTCTACGGATAACCAATTACTGAGATTTCGTTCTGGGGAATTAGATAGCTTGAATGTGACACCATCAAATTTTGGGCTGTTGAAGCGAGAAGAAAAGCGCGGAAAATATAGTATCTATAACGGCGGGACTAGTAGTGGATTTTCGTTTATTGGTTTTAATCTTAATCAAGCTCGTAATGCCCAAGGAAAACCTTTTGTAGACCCAATCAAATCTCAGTGGTTTAATAACTTGGCTTTTAGACAAGCAGTCGCCTATGCCATTGACCGTAACAGAATTAAAACTAACATCTATCGAGGATTGGGTGAAGTACAACATTCACCAATTGCTGTTCAAAGTCCTTATTATTTATCTCCGCAAGCAGGGTTAAAAGTTTACAACTATAATCCCAATAAAGCTAGGGAAATGCTGTTATCGGCAGGTTTTCAGTATAATTCCCAAAAAGAACTACTAGATCGCAATGGCAAGCGAGTTGAATTTGAAATGCTGGTAAAATCTGAGGATCAGTCAAGAATAGATGCAGCTATCCAAATCCAACAAGACCTAAGCCAGATTGGAATCAAAGCGAATTTGCAGGTAGTTAGCTTTAATGTTGTGCTGCGAAGGTTATTGTCTCGTCGCGATTGGGATTGTTACGTTGGTGCATTTGGTGCTACTGGCGCAGACGTGGAACCTCACCTTCTCAAACTGTTTTGGTCTAGTCGAGGCTCATTTCATCAATTCAACCAAGGGCCGCAACCAGGTGCGCCGCCAATTCAGGGATGGGTGGTTTCTGATTGGGAGAAAGCGATTGACAGTCTGTTCAACGCAGGTGTCCAAGAACTCGATGAGAAAAAGCGTCAGGCGATTTATGGACGATTTCAGCAAATAGTTGCGGAACAGTTACCCGTATTTTTCTTAGTAAATCCTATATCTTTGCAAGCAATACGCGATCGCGTCGTAAATATCAAGTACTCTGGCTTAAGTTCTGTCTTCTGGAACATTGATGAATGGCAGATTACAGACAAATAATCAAAACGCGATCGCCCTTTTCCATTGCCCAAGACTTATTGAATACAATTACTGATAATAGAGCCGAGGCAGTGCGTTCTTAAAGTTCTCCAACTTAAAATGCCATCTAGGCTTGAGGTTGTGGGCTTCTGCCAACCGTATTGACCAATGTTCTATGTCATAGGTAAAAAATTATACTAATATAAAATTTTTTAACACATCAATCTCTATGTCTATGTGTTCCCTACGTCTATATCAATTAGGTTTTCGCTAATTACTTAATATTCACATTGCAAATTGGCTCTAAAGTTTTAATTTTCCGTAAAGATGTAGTAAAAATAACTACTATTTTTAGAAAATGGGTCAGAATGAAATAACTAAATTTCAAGCTGAGTAACGATTCAAACAACCATTATAAGAATACACAATATTTTTTGGAAATTTAACATTCAAATTCATTTTTTTAGAAGACATTTTTTTGGTTTTAATAATCACAGCATTAACTTGTAAAATGCTGAAATTCAAGATGAGGCAATATATAGGACTCATATTTGATTTTTGAAAAAAACTCAGTACAGTTTTATTCCTTCTTCC